>JBNKUM010000025.1:0-28864 GCA_050298595.1 Gammaproteobacteria bacterium
AGGTGTTAATTTTCTGTTGATCCTGACCATTGTCCTTTCACTTTCCGCCTGTGGTAAAAGTAGCAATGATGGAAGTTCTAATTCGACGCCAACGCCCACTGAGGATGTTTCTAAAGCGGTCAGTCTACAGGCCGATGCCAATAGTGATTCGGTGACGCTAAGCTGGTCCCTGACTAGCATTAATCCCAGTTCACAGGAGATATTGCGTGACAGCGATCCTGATCCGACGGGTAGCATTAGCATCAGTTCAGTGGATAAAGATAAGGTCGAATTCATCGATAAAAACGTGATAGCTGGTGAGACCTATTATTACTGGGTCAAAGTGACGGATGCTGATTCGAGTGTAATCCTCTCTCAGGTGGTATGGGTTATGGTTGAGAGTGGCTCATCGGGCACTGCACCGACTCCTGTACCGAATCCCAATCCGGTTCCAACACAGGTACCAACTCAGGTACCAACACAGGTACCAACACAGGTCCCAACACAGGTCCCAACACAGGTCCCAACACAGGTCCCAACACAGGTCCCAACACAGGTCCCAACACAGGTCCCAACACAGGTCCCAACTCAAGTACCTACTTCGACTCCAACACTTAATCCTGGTACTGAGGAGGCAATAAACGTAATTGATGACAGTACCTATGACGGCGATATTCCATTGTCACAGAAGGTTATCGGTGACACGTCTGCCAGTTTGCAAACCAACGCTAATCCTTTTGAGAATGCATACTTTTACCTAAGCCCAGACGTTAAAACGATGATGAACTACTCTCTAAATATCGTTGAAGCAGATAACGATACAGAGATGGTAAATAAAATTAAATACGTGCAGCGCCAGCCAAGCGCCATCTGGATGGATTCAACAGAGACCATTTATGGAGTCCCTGGTACAGGCCGTACCTCCTTAGTTGGCCACCTTGATGCAGCACTGGCTCAGCAGCAATACTATGCCGATAAAAACGGCGGTAAAATAGCGCCTATGACGGTTGTGGTTATTGTCTATAATCTGCCTGATCGTGATTGTGCAGCTTTTGCTTCAAACGGAAAGTTGATCCAGGTTGGTAACCCAAAAGATTACAAAATCAATGCAAATGGCGACGGATTAGCAAAATATAAACAGGAGTATATTGGACCTATTGCGGAAATTTTTGACGATCCTAAATATCGCAATTTACGTATCGTAGCCCTGTTGGAACCCGACTCGTTTCCTAATATGATTACCAATACAGCTGAGTCGGGCACCAGTGAGACTGCGAATACCAGCCTGAATCCGGATAATAACGCATCCCTGGCAAGCGGTGGTTACTGCGACCGTATTTTGAACTACGATGGGGAAGATTCTACTGTAAGCGGTGAAGGAGGTTCGACCGGCAAGCCGTCATTAGGCCTTTATGCTGCCGGGCTTCGTCATGCTATTAACGCTTTTGCTAAAATTCCAAATGTTTATACCTATATGGATATAGGTCATGCAGGCTGGTTGGGTTGGGATAAGACCGAGCAAAACAGTGAATCAAACATGAAGAATGGTGTTAAATTTTTCAAGCAACTGGTCGATGGGGCTGATGGCGCCGTGGATGGTAAAGGCCTCGATATGATTCGCGGCTTTGCTTCCAATACCTCTGGTTACACTCCGGTAGATGAGCCAAAGATTTCCGGTGGCCTCGATAATCTGCCTGCCTTGATGCAAAGTGGTGGTGAAAAATTCTATGCATGGAATCCAGCGGTTGATGAATTAACCTATATAAAAATGCTGCAAGGTTACTTCACCTCAACTGGCCCATTGATTGGCGATACCGCTTTTGATTCAAATAAACTTGGTTTCATCATTGATACCGCGAGAAATGGATGGGGAGCTCCTAATCGTCCAACACCTGCTAATAGCACTAAAAGTACGGATGCTTCTGATGCTAATCGCGTTGATAAACGAGTGCATCGTGGCCATTGGTGTAATATAAATAAGGCCGGTGTTGGCGAGCCTCCCAAGGCAAAACCATCATCAGCACACCCCTACCTGGATGCATTCTTCTGGATGAAACCACCTGGTGAGTCTGATGGTATCTCTTTCAAAGTTAGTGATTATCTGCCTGGTAGTGCCGCGTATAACAACCTGAATCCGATTGACAAAGCCATTGTTGACCAGGCGAATGATCCTGTTTACGCGGGTAAGTCATTGGATACCATGTGTATTCCGGGTGAAAATCGCGAAAATGTTACCGTCGATGTTGTACCTGCAATGGCCCCACATGCCGGCGCATGGTTCCATAATCAATTCTTGATGTTGATTAAAAACGCTTACCCCCCACTTGGGGAAAGTGATTTTGATTAAATTAGTTTAAAACCCACCCCATTTAGCCCGCCCTTTGGCGGGTTTTTTTTGATGAATATAATGGTCAGTGGAAGCGGTCAACTGCTGAATCCAGGTTTAAGCAAAACACATTTGTTTGGGGTAGTCAGTACCCGAGCTGGATAAGCTCCTTGAGCGCTTCCGAACAGGCGGCAGAAATTGAAGAATGGATTAGTGATTTTTGCGCTCTCTACCCTGATATCGATTTCATTGATGTGGTTAACGAAACGACTCCAGGTCATGCGCCAGTAAATTTTGAAAAAAGTGCATTTGTAAATGACTGGATAATCAAATCCTTTCAATTAGCACGTAAATATTGTCCTTATGCAACATTGATATTATTTGATTGCAACGTACTGAGCTGGGATATCGATAAATCCATGGTCCTGGCCAGGCCGGTGATAAACGCAGCTGTTGTTGATGGTATTGGATTGCAGGTGCACGGGCTTGAGGGGCGGAGTGTCCCAGAGCTTAAATCGAAGTTAGATAAACTGGTTACACTGGGTCTGCCGATGTATATCTCCGAATATGACGTTGCTAAATTAGAAACCTAATCCTGGAATGGGAATACTCTATCAACAATAAGGTGAAAAAATTATTCCCACGCTTACATGGTGCCATATATCTTACAGGGCTATCTTGTAGCAGGGTGCCTTAGAAAGGGGCAATACTTTGGTCCTTGATTATGCTGGTTTTTTTAGACGATAAATAAAAACCCCGTCTGGGTGTTGAAATACAGTATCCATAAAGTTGCTGAATTTTTTTAAATTATTACTCGCGTATTTTTGACGCTCCAATGTTCCTACAAATACAAAAGTAATGTTGTATTTTTCAATCAAGGTACGTGTCAGTTCAATATCGCCTGACCCATACAAAGCATCAATGTCCGGAATCCGTTTACTGGGTTCATCATAATTACCGCGCCATTGTAACTCATGACCGGCCCATCCAAGCACTGTAGTAAGCCCGGTAAAAGTGGAAACCCGTGCAAAATCTGAATATTGTCCACCGGTAGCTTCGAGTACTACAGGATTTCCCTTCGCATTATTACGCAACCATTCAATCCCTTCCCTATCCGCTGAATATCTATGGCGCAAATATGCTGAACCATCCAAGGTGGGCTGATTGGAGAAATGACTGGTTTTTATCATCACAGACACAGAGGGATAAACCACTGAAGCTGCAATCAATAGTATCAGCTGCAGTAAACACGCAAGCTTTAAATTGCGATGGAACATCGAGTAATGAAATACCCAGTACATACCATAAATCCCAGCAATCCCCATTAAAAACCATGTGATGTAGAAAAACTTAAACACCGTATTCATGCGATCAAGAGGAGGATTAAATGAATCCTTTACATGCAGAAACTCACATCCGAAAACTAAAAGCCCAGCGGTAAGCAACAAGATTAAAATAAATACAGTTTCTGGTTTATCTATTTTTGCTGCCAATAAGAAAAAAATACAAACCACAAATAGTAGCGAGAGCGCAAATAAAACTGGCAGCGGATTTGTTTCAGAACCCAAAAAATAGATTTTTAAAATTACCAGTAAAATAATCGAGCTTAAAATCCCCAGAGTAATCACAGCAAGTAGCCGCCCAATTCCTTTTTTTATTGATGTTATTGGCTGAAGAAAAAACTTGAAAAGTTCCAAAATCCAGACAGGCAGTTGGCTAGCCCGCTGTGTGAGTAGCTCGACTGTGGCCGACGATTTTGTTTGTGCGGATTGCTTTTGAGATACAGATAAAATCGCAACAAACCAGGCGTGGTAACGTGCCATTACAAACGTCATAACCATAAAAGTGAATAATCCGAAAATCAACAAAAAATCACTCAGGCGAGTATTCTGCGTTGTCCAGGCAATCCCCCTGGCTTGACTATGAAAGTTCATGTAAAAAGGCAAATAGGGAACAATCATAAATATCAGCATCACTACCAGTACCTGACCCATATTCTTCCAGGGATATGTTTTCCAACCTGTGCGCTGTCGATATTGTTGGAGAAATATACTTAGTATTGCAATAAAAAAAACAGAGGGCAGGTCCCAGCTGTTTATAAAACCTAGCGATCCGATGACGAGACCCCATAACGAAAATCGAGCCAATTTTTCTGGCGTTTTGATCGAAATATCATGAGTCGTAATCAAGAGATGATTTAACCCCATACCCAGACCAATCATAATAAAAGGCACCGCCATCATATGCGGATGCATATCACCTAATAAGAAAGAGAAGAATGGAAATTCATTAATTGTATCTGGCACAATGCGAGAAGAGGCCCACCAATTTAAATCCCAGATCGACTTGATGTTTAAAAGCTGCTTGAACCCATCCAGATTGCCCAGCATAAAGATGGCTACCCAGCCTCCAAATGCATATTTCAAACGCCGTGTCAGGTTATACAGCATGGTAAAAACGCCAATCCCGGAAAGCGCAAAAAGCATAGCAAGAGATAAGTTAAATCCAACTGCAGGCGCTATCTGCGAAAGCTTTAGTAGTATGGCCATCAAAAAATAGCCAAAATAATAATAGCTGATTGAAAAATCGCCTGACATCCAGGGATCATAAGGCGGCAGTGAAGTTGCGCGGGAGATTGCATTTAAAAATGCCATCTCCATAAACTTTTCTGATCCTGCAATATCCGGGTTGTACATACGGAAAAAAGCAAACAGTATAAATAGGAAAACAAAAAATAATTCAATAATCAGGATATATCTTTTTTGTTTTACGAGCAGACAGATGATTTCTTCTTTAGCTTTCATCCACAGCCAAAGTGAGAACCAAAAAACCAGGGTGATCGAGATAAGTATAGTTAGATTAGAAAAATGTAAAAATCCAGTTAACCATGTCAATAAGCCGACGAGAAGCAATCCCAGTGGTTTAGAAAAGCCATATCCTCTATCTGGTAAAAAATTAAAAACTTTTATGCTAATTGGTAAAGCGATAACGCCAAAAATACTGATCAAAGCCCACCAAACAAAAATGTTAATCAAAAGGAAGTGCACTATGCTACAAGTGATTTAGGATGCCTTAATTTACACACCATGAACTCCAGTAATCATCTTCGCAATATTTTTTCCAATGCGTCTTCCCTCTCGAATAGCATAGTTAGTCCCTCGGTCCTCTGGATAAATTTGCGCCATTGAGCAAATATGAAAGCCTTCTAAAGGGCCATCTTCTTGAGGAATGAGTTTGCTGTAATGTTTTTCGACTACAGGCTGTGACCAACGAGCTCGCCACAGGTGATATTTTTGTATCCATTTTCTATCGAACTCGGGGAACATTTTCTTTAAAAATGGAAATGCAAAATCGAGAAAATCATCCGCATTCATCGAGTAAAGTCGATCTGTGTGGGGCAGATATTTTGAAAGATAGACGATGTGACGGCCTCCATACGTCTCAGGTCGTTCAAAATTGGTGTGCTCAATGACACCGACAAAAGGGAAGCTAGGATCATTAACGTTCAGCCAGTAGGTTTTGGAAAGAGAGCGGTCAAGCTCCAGCACCAGGCAGACATTACCGATGTATTGAATGCGCCTCAGGTCAGTCAGGTACTGCTCAGGTGCCCAGCCCTCAATCAAGTCAGCTATCAGAGGCAGCGCCGTGGTGATGACAACACGGCTTGAGGAAAAGGCACCTTTCTCAGTCTCCACCATCCAGCTATCGTCGATATTTTGTACCTTCGTTACCGGTGTATTCAGTTCGATACGCCCCCCCAATTCACGAATCTTATTTGCAAGCGATTCCGCAAGGGCTACAAAGCCTCCATTGAAGTATGCCAGGCGTTCTTCTCCACCTTTTCCGCGACTACCGCCTCGTAACTTTAGCTTGTTCCAGAACCAGACAGCGGAAACTTCTTCAGCATAGGGACCAAACTTTCCTTTTAGTAATGGTTGCCATACAACACGATAAACATTTTCTCCGCCCAACTCTTTTAACCACTCGTGGGCAGTCTTGTTTTCGAGCAGCTTCCAGTCTTTCACGCGCCTCGCTCGTAAAGCCAAAAGGCCAAGACGTATGCGATCAAAAAAACTTAGCGGGGTAAAATTCAGCAAATCCCAGGGGGTGGAAAGCTTAAAAAAATTATTAGCGTAATAAACTCCAGTATTTGTAGAATGCACTTTAACATGGTGACTCAGGCCCAGCTCATCTATCAGCCCCATGACCTCAAGGTCATTGGTAAACCAGTGATGATAGAAACGGTCGAGTTTCTCGCCGCCAACATCGAACGCAGCTGCAAGTCCACCGATTTCAGACTCGGCTTCGAGAACAGTAACGGTGATATTCTTTTTTAGTAATTCGTAAGCAGCCGTCAAGCCAGTAAAGCCACCACCTACAATCGTGACCTGTGATTTATGTGCTTGTTTCATTATAAATCGCCTTAAGCTTCTGCTTCTGTTTGATAGGATTGAACATAAGGTAAAGCCCTCCCGCAATCGATGGGGGGAGCCACAGTACGGCATGTACCAGAAACGCGAATGCAGCTGAACCAGCAGCAGCATTTCCAAGCCCAGTCATCGCCTGGGCTGTAAAGTAGTCGAAAGTTCCAACATATCCTGGAGTGCTGGGTATCACTGTCGCGAGCGTCCCAACAGACAGGGCAAGCCACGCTGCAAGATGATTGGAAATCGAAGGAAGAGAAAGAGCTACTAGCCAAAATACAAATCCTTCTGCTATCCAGGCGAGCATTGACCAGAGAATCAATCTAAGCATTGTGTGACCCTTCGACGTATGCTCCAGGGCCGCAAAGATTTTGTGAAATTCAGCGAGGGTTTTATTCCCGAATTTTGGCAAAAACCTTACGAAAAATTGGCCCAACCAAAATGCCATGGGCTTAAAAATAGATGGAAATAGAAGGAGGAAAAGGATGGCCAGGCCCGCCACGATAAGAAAGCCGCCACCGACGCCAACAAACCTGGAGGACTCCATGCCGAAGTAAGTGAGCGCAAGCCCCAGGAAGGATACTACCATCAGTAGATCGAGTAGTCTTTCAACAAAAAGCGAGGTGACGGAAGTTGCGGCGCTGATTCCGAGTCTTCGATTAAAGCCAAAAGCACGTAAGATGTCACCTGCTCTAAATGGCAAAACATTATTAACTGCAACACTTGCCATTAGTGGGCCTACGCAGTTTTTAAAACGCAAGTCTGGATTTTCATGGGTCAACATGAGGCGCCAACGCTCAATCCTGCATGAATAGCCCACAAAAAAAACAATAATGGCAAGCCCTAGTAAAGCTATGTTGGCTTCACTAAATGCATGCTTTATTTCATCAAGGCTGAGTTGCCTGAAAATAAGCCAGAGAAATATTCCTGCCAGTATGAAGCCAAATGTAAGGCGAATTATTCTTTTCATACTTTCGTTCTGTTAACGACAGGGCTACGGGAAAGGGCCGGAGCTTCATCGACAAATCCAATATATTCCTGGACTACATACAGCGGTCTTTTTTTGATTTCGTTGTAGATGCGGCCTACGTATTCACCAAGTATCCCGACACTGATAAGCTGAATACCACCGATAAACAGAATGGCGATCATTAAAGCAGTCCAACCTTCAACCCAGATACTCGTAAAGATGCGCAGATAGAGCGCGTAAACAATACCGATGAGTGAAAGGGCTGCGGACACCATCCCAAGTCCAACGGACAACTGAAGAGGTTTTGTCGAAAAGGAGAGTATGCCGTCTGTCGCAAAGCGGAGCATTTTTCTTAAGGGGTATTTGGTCTCCCCGGCAAAACGTTCAGCTCTCCTATATGGCAAAGCTGTTTGCTTAAAACCTACCCAACTAACCATGCCGCGTACAAAACGATCACGTTCAGGCATAGCACGCAAAGTGTCAACTACTGCGCGACCCATCAAGCGGAAGTCGCCTGTATCCAATGGCATCTGGACATCAGAAAGCCTATTAAGTAGCCTGTAGAACCCGCGAGCAGTCGCTAACTTGAAAGCTGACTCCCCTGGTCGTTCAGTACGAGTTCCATAGATGACATCAAATCCTTCCCGCCACTTTGCTACCATTTTGTGAATGACTTCTGGAGGATCTTGAAGATCAGCATCGATCAATACAACTGCGTCACCATTAGCAGCATCAATTCCAGCAGTTACGGCAATTTGGTGGCCAAAATTTCGTGCGAATCCAATAATTCTGACTCGATTGTCTTCTGCCGCAAAAACTTTCAGATGATGGCGGGTACGGTCGTGACTTCCATCGTCGATAAATATCAATTCAACTTCTAGATTATCAAGCTCCTGACAAAATATCTTTAACCGCTTGATAGTTTCTTCTATGACTTCTTCTTCGTTATAACAGGGAATCACTACTGAAAGAAGTGAATTATTTACACTTGTTTCTACTGCTGTACTCATTAATACACCCTGGAATTAAAAATAATATTTTGCATTTATTGCTTGTTAGCCATTCTAGTGCATCGGCTTTGTCTACGCGATAAAATGTAACGATTTCACCTTTTAGAACCCATACTCTCAGTAATGCATATGGAGAATAATCGATACATTTCCTAAAATCCATTGGTATTGGAAAGTCGTTTACGCGGGTTACACAGATATCGAGTTCTTCACCGCAATGAGTAGTACTTTTGCAACCAGAAGATGGTGAAGATTGGAAAGCTCAATACACCTATATTCCTGTGCGTGTATGAAAAGACCGGTTTGGCGAAATATCCCATCTGAGTTTTTTATATCGATTTAAAAAGTGCGTAATCAAGTCTTGCAATCATGCATTTATCAAACATGAATAGATCACTGAGTAGACTATAGTTCACTATTCAATAGTAAGCTGAGCCATAAGAAAATTTGAAGAATAGAAAGCATGGTTTCAAGATCTGACCTTGTTTTTACTATGGCTCCAATAAATTCTACTGACATGCTGTCAAGTATTGTTCTGTGATTACGTGGAAAGATTTCGTCTATTATCTATGCCTGCTTGAGCGCGGCTATGGCTTAGTATTCAAGCAGGATAATCTATTTTAATTTCAAATAAATTTCCTGTCTTATAATCTCTAGTTTCGGTGTGTCTCGTCTTGTAGGTGAAGGTTGCGTTGGCACACTCTAAACCCGTATTAAACGTGAGGAAATTACTTTTTATATGCCCTATACCTACTTTATAATCTTATACTTACAAATTTTATTGGAAAAAAGATATGGTCCGTTTAGCTTTACGTTTTCTTGCAGGTATTGCTCTCCTGGTAGCTGCCAATCTAAGTTATGCTCAGCAAGCAGATTTCCCCAAAATAAATTTTTACTACTTGATTCCTTCTGATCGTGATTTTAACCAGGCTTATCTGGATGGAATTGAAAAAGCTGTTTTAACTGTTCAATCCTTTTATTCTGAACAACTTGGGGGCTCAGTTTTTGCTACAACCAACCCCATTGTCCAGGTTGTACATAGTACCAGAAACACTTCATGGCATGCGGATAGAATGTGGTTCAGGGCAATTGATACGATAGGTGCAAAGTTTAATGACCCGAATAATATTCATGTGATTTTCATCGATGCGATGCAATCATGCCCGGAGGACAGCGCCGTGGGAGGCACCAGTGGTATCGCTGTTTTGCCAGAGAACGATTTAAGAGGTCTGGCTGGTCAACAGACACTGCCTAATTGCAAAGGTAAATTTGACAATAGAGGTGAGAAGCGCTGGATCGGCGGTTTGGCTCACGAGCTGGGCCATGCTCTAACCTTGCCACATCCTCCAGGTTGCGATGACGTACCACGTGGTGTTGAGTGTGACTTGAAATCGATCATGTCGTTGGGATATGAAGATTATACTACTGCACACTTTAGTCTTGTTGACAAAGCAACGCTTATGAACAGCGGTTTCTTTAGTCCATATTATAAGAATCCCAGGGGCTTTCCAATTGAGGAAAGCTTTGAAAATGATATCACCTGGTACGATGTCGGTAAGTTTAAGTGGATTGTTCAGTCTAATCATTCGAGCACTGCATATACAGGCCCAAGCCAGGCCGCACATGGTTATTCGTATCTGTTTTTTGAAACCTCCTATGGTTTTGCATACCAGGCTGGCGATGAGGCAGTGCTAGAAAGCGATGTGTTTGCTGCGCAAGATGCAAAAATCAGTTTCCAGTATCATATGTATGGAGCGGATATCGGCACTCTCTCCATTGATGTGTCGAGCGACGGACTGAATTGGGAGACGATATGGTCTAAAAGCGGTCAACAGCAATATTCAATTACTGCTGCCTGGTCATCTCAAGTCGTTCGGCTCGACAACTATAGCGGCAATATTAGGTTACGAATCCGCGCAACGGCTGCTGGCGGCGATCTCGGCGACATTGCCATTGACAATTTGAAAATTCACAATGGCATAGAAATATTGAATTCATGGTTTGATGGTACCTGGTTTTTCACCGAATGGACACCGGTGAGTTATGCGAGTAATTACTCTCAGTTCGTAATTGGTGATTTCAGTAATGGCCGTCGCTGGCTCAATGTTTTTAACTCAGGTGCTGTATGGAGTGGTCATGATTCTCTTTATCAGTACTATCATAGGGGTGATATTTGTAAAGAGTTTGGTCAGGGTACTTACAAACTGAGCGCTCAGGTATGGCCAGAGCTTTTGGGCAACTTAAGTGATTCATCGGATATTGTAGGCAATATTACCTGCAATTAATGGGTTGTTATTAATCCTCTAACCAAAGTGCGCTTTGCAAATGAGAACCTACCTACAGTTGGTTTTGATACACGGGCTGTGGGTAGGCTTGCTTCGACTTGTCTTTAGGTCTATATAGGGTCAGAGTTAGCTAGCACTGACCCCATTCGCTTGATGGGCTGTTACCATTCAGATCTGTCGATAACCCATCTGGCGCTCCACCAACCATCCTTGATAGGACCTGCCTTTAACTCCAGTCCTTCATAATTTATATATGCACCTGTCCAGCGGTTTTGAATTTTATAGGTTTTACCATAATAGGGGTCGTTTTTATCCAGAATAACCGGAATCAATTTCCATTGTGCACTCCACCAGGCGCTAGATATTTGGCTCGACTCCAGGTATCCATTTACAACATTAAGATACTCAGAAGGCTTCCAGTAGTTTTTTATACGATAATAGGTTTCTCCATTTACGTCTAATTCCTCAAACCCCCATCTCGCACTGTACCAGTTGGGTAGAATCTTGCTGGCCTGAAGTTGTCCTGACTCATTATTCAAATACCTGTCAGCAACCCAATAGTTCTGTAAACGATGATTTCCATTAAATGAAAATCTATCATATACCATTGCACTAACTAGGCTACCGCCAACAGCAGGGCTATAGCCCTTCCATCCCACCAAAATATTATCTCTTTCGATATCTATACTCGATGGAACAAAGAACCTATTAGATACCGCGATTTTCTGCGATAGAGGATCATCAAACTGACCAGCAGATACCCACGAAGACGCTGAATTAGATTGATACATTTTAAAGGTATTGGATTCAGACGAATTACCAGCTATTGCCTTAGATGCGGATATCGCTACCAGATCCATGCCGTAGGTATTATCCTGAGACACTTTCTGAATGGTGGAACCTGAAATCTTTAAAAACTCTACGGATGAAGCCGATGACACAATAATTCGATTACCAGTTATTTCAACAGATTTACCAAACTCTGACGCTGAGCCTAAATAACTATTTAGAAAGTTCCAAATGCTTCCTGTTTTTTGATAAACAAAGACTTGATTAGTAACAGATTCGCTTACAACAAATCTATTTTCATTCATTGCAAGAGTCCCGCGATATGCCGAAAAAGAATGGTTAGTTAAAAAAGTATATTATTTCAACTTCCCCAGTTATAAGCGTCCTTGACGTTAACCATCCTGTAAACAATGGTTGCGCATCTAATATATTTCTGTAAAGGACTCAGTATTAACCCACAAATCATAGTTTTCGCTCAAGCAAAAGCGCCAAACACTTATCTATACCGAATACGCATATGGATCAAGACAGTATTCTTATTCCAATATTGCCCTAGACGATAGTTATATCACCGTGGAAAAAAATCAGTACCTAATCAAAAACTGTTTAGAGTCAGAGCTAAATGGTACTTACTTGAGCCGAAAACCAAAAGAATTCGTCATTGCAAGGACGCCTACATGGGCGCAGGTGTTAGGGTGATGCAGGAAGCCAGAGCCGAGCTCGAGACGTGGCAATCTTTTCGCTTGACGCAAGCTATTGATCCCGCAGATGTTTAATAAGTGCGCGCTTAACCTAATACCTTCAGTGAAGTCAAAAGTTTTTGCTTTGGTGTTAAATTAATCTCTTACGTAATAATCTTGCCCAAAAGCCACGGATTCAGGTAGTAAAAAATGCATATCATGAAGGCTCAGGCTGGAAGCAAAATCAGCCTCCAGCATCCCGCTTCAGGCAGGTGATAAAACTGGCACTACAACACAGTTACGCTGAATCTTGAGCGGGTTAAGCCTGTCATTCGGCTTTCTCGTCATAATATTTAAATCTGGATTGCGCAGTTGAACGCCCCAAAAATACAACAGCAAACAACTTTCGTTTTATCGCCACTATTTTATAATTTATTATTCCTGTGACATAGTTTTGTTGCATATATTGAACTATTTTGCCATGGTATGAATGGTACTGAGCTATTAAGCTGCGGCTAGTGTTAGCAAAGATCACTGACCCTAACCTATTACATAGGCATTTCTGGCTATGTGTCTTATCATGCTTCTCGTATAAATATTTTATGAAACCTGCCTGGCAGCGACCATCAATTTGACCACTTATCTATAGAGATTATATCGTGTATTTTATATATCTTGCTTCTACTCTACTGTTTATCTGGATAACTGTTGCAGGGGTTACTGTGATCAGCAACCGCTATCTTTCTGATATCGCAGTAGCGCGCTCTGCCGGCTTGTTAATTGTGGTTCTTGTTCTGTTTTTTATCGAACATTTAATTGGCCTGGGAAAAATCTTCTGGATGTTACCCATAACAGTGATTTTAGGCCTATGGATGATTTGGAATGTCAATACTAAAGAACAGGGTAAAATATTTTGGCAATCAGAGCTGGTATTTGTATTTGCGTTTTTATATGGATTATTCTGGCGCTACTCATTCCCTTCAATATCGCCTTCCTCCGAAAAAATCACAGATCTTTTTTTCATCAGCAACTATTATCCCGGCGATACTTTACCACCGCTGGATAACTGGAACCCGCCGCATTTATTTGATTACTACTACGCATTTCAACATTATGCGGCAGCTCTGCTTGGGAGGGTGTTCAATTTAGAAATTGGTACCTGTTATAACCTTGCTTTTGCATTAATTGCGGCTTTACCGCTGACACTGGCCTGGTCGATGAGTGGATACTACATTCAAAAAAAGGCGCTACGTTTTTTGCTTGTCTGCACTCTTGCCTTTGGTGGTACTGGGTTTTCTCCAATATTATATTTTACTAACCAGGCGTCTGATACACCCAGTACACAAAACAAAAACGAATGGGTACAGCATGGCCGCGATATTGAAAACATATCGCGTCAAAATATCATTTCCAGCGCTAGATATATTGGCGGCGAGCTTGATTCAACTTCTCAAAAGGACAGGCCAGTCAGTAAATCAACAAATAAAGGAGTAACGCCTGAAAGCAAAACACCGCTAGTTCTTCCCTCTGAAAATTATGGATATCAGTTTTTTCTGGGTGATTACCACCCTCCAACTGGAGGTTTTTTAATCCTTTTTCTGGCAATAGCCCTGATTGCAAGTGCAGAGAACAGCAGGCAATCGCGTGCAAGCCAGGCCTTGCTTGCCCTGTGTGTACCGGTGATGTTGATCACCAATACCTGGACATTTCCTTTACTCGTTTTATTAATCTTAGGCTGGTTAGCATTCAGGTTGATGTACAAACTTCCTGTTGACTGGCTTGCTCTATTTGCTGGAGGGGTCGCGGGAACATTTCTAATTTATCCATTTTTGATTGGTTTTACTTCTAATTCACTGCCGACGCCAATTAAATTCGTTTCTGAAAACTTGCATACACCTATCTCTCGGTTCATTGGTTTGCATTGGCCCGTATTACTTTTGCTTAGTTTTGGTTTTTTTGAGAAAAAATACCGACGCTTTAGCTTAACACTTTCGATAACTTGGCTTTCACTTTTGTTTATTTCAGAGTTTGTCTATATCGACGACCCGACGGGAGCGCAATATGAACGTACGAATTCTGTCATGAAATGGTGGGGGTGGATTCAAACAGGCGTCATTGCAACGCTTGGAGCAGTCTGTTTAGGCTCTTCAAGAAAATGGATTCGCTGGGCCACAGTGGTGGTTTTTATCATTATCAACATCGCAGCGATAGATCTCGCTAAATATTGGTATTACTCTGGCAAGCAATACCAGGGCAAGTTAGCAGGACACCATTGGTATACACAAACCGCCACAAACCGGATGATGTTTGAGTTCTTGAAAGAAGCACCAAAGGGTGTAGTACTTGAAAGAATTTTAGATAACTCTTTCAGTAATACCAGCATATATAGTATTTTTAATAATAAGCCTGTGTTATTGGGCTGGCCTTTGCACCTTAACACCTGGCATGGAGATGTTCCACGCATCTGGATTTTAAAAGATGAAATCGAGAGTTTCTACAGAGGTGAAATGGATGGTTCTCTGGTATGGCTGATGAGCCATAACGTTGAATATATAGTATTTGGACCAAGCGACAACAATTCGAATTTTGACATAATCAATAATCAAATAAAATCCATGTATTCCTGGCAGGAATATAATCATTCACGGCATCGTCATACCGGTATCTGGGTGAAAATATCTACTGCTTCGAACCTCAGCAATCGAGTTTATCAATGAATAATAAAAGCGATGAAAATCGCACTACTGTTGTGGACGACTCAATTATTGGTACGTCTGACACTATGTTAGATTCAACTGCAATAATGAAGCAGACGTGATCCCTCTGTATATTTAAACGAACACTTAATGTTTTAAATGGCGCAGGCATTAAGTTTGAATTTATCTGCGTGAATGATGGCTCCTCAGATACAACGTTGCATCTACTTCGCGAATATGCGGCAAAAGAACCTGGGATTAAAGTAGTATCTTTCTCGCTTAATTTTGTAAGGAAACCGCGATGACAGCCGCACTGGATTTCGCCACTGGAGACGCAGTCATCCCAATGGATGTGGATCTTCAAGATCCTCCTGAACTGATTATCGAGATGCTGGCGAAATGGCGGGAGGGTTATGATGTGGTTTATGCGGCAAGATCCACACGGAATTCAGATAGTTTTTTTAAACGAAAAACAGCGCTCTGGTTTTACTTTATCTTCAACAAAATTCTCAATAATAACGCGGGTCTAACAGATGACCACAAAAAATCTGCTTTGGCAGCTTTTTTACTTTGCTGTTGTCGGCGTTGCTGCGACAATCACAAATTATGTCACTGCCGTAGTCTTTCACGAGTATTTTTATTTCAGCCTCTACATTGCTCAGTTAGTCGGTTATTGTTTTGCTGTTGCGATTTCATTGTTTGGCCATAGCAAACTTACTTTTAAAACATCTCTAAGCCGTAAGGTCTTTATAAGGTTTGTTACAGTTTCACTAGCTACCTTATTGCTAAGTGAATTATTACTGTTTTTTTGGAAATCTTACTTGCGCTGCCCAATCGTATATTTCTGCTTGTCGTAGTAATGACGATTCCCGTACTGACTTTTGTGCTCAACAAAATATGGGTATTCCAGCAAGGCAAACAAGAATGTGAAATATAGAAATCTGAAAGGGGCAGGCTAAAGTTTAAAATACTATAAATGGATGTCACAATTAAGTGCCATTTGGTAAACGACCTGATTTGACTGAGCTTAATGTGTTAAGTGACTATGTCTTACTCACGATATATGCCTACTTCAGTGAAGATATCATTGAGATTTGTTTTACCGGACATGAGCATATCGATGAGATGGAATTGATCCATATGAATAGACGGGTTTATGACCCGATTGAAGGACGGTTCTTTAGTCCAGATACGATTGTGCAGGCTCCGAAAGATCCGCAGGGGGTGTGGCTTCTGTTGCTGGTGGTGGTAAGTTTAAGAATGGAGCATTTAATGGGGCATTTGCTTATTTAATCACTCCGTCAGGGGGCGGTAGAGCATGGAACGAAACTGAAGAGCAAGAAGGGTTGAGCGAAGCGGAAAAATCAGCGAAATACAAAAGGGATTTAAAAGCTATTAATGAAGGATTGGATGCGATTAGAAATACTACTGATCTTAATATTCCATGCAGAGTGATAACTGTTGATGCCTCTGATAATGATGGAAATTTGGCGGGTGTAAAGTGTGCTCTGTTTGAGTGTGATCCTGGAGTATATGTTTCAAAACAATATTTGCAGACAGAAAGGGATCCAAGTGTAATTTTGTTAACTGCTTATCATGAAACACTTCATTTCAATGATCTTCTAATCACAAACTACACTATTGATAATTTAAGTTCTTATCGCCACACAGAGATCTATCGGCTAGAGGATCAGTTAAGTTGGGGGGCTTTACCGGGAACTAGGGAGAGGAAAGTATATGAAGAATTTATGCGGCTACAACATAGATAGAATTATGAAGCTCTTATTAGTAACTGTTTTAATTATTATTAGTATTTATTTTTCTGATCCAAAGGTTAGCGTTGACCATCCCCTGAAAGAGGAGGAGAGAACTAAATTTACTTTGATGACGTTCTCAGCAACTATGGAGAAAATTAAAGAGGATTTTGGTTATTACCCAAATACATCAGATGGATTCAAAGTGATTTACGGAAATTTGGATGGAGATATGAAGTGGAATGGTCCGTATTTGCTTAGAAAAGCAGAGATTGTTGATGCGTGGGGGCAGCAGATTATTTATCGATCACCATCAGTTTGTAGTGTAGGTGATTATGAGCTTTATTCAATTGGTAGGAATGGTATTGACGAATGCCTTAAAGGGGACGATATATCAATTAAATGATTTTGGGGGCAGGCCTTGCAATTCCTAAAGAATTATTAAATATATTGAATAAAAGAATAATAATAGGGGCAGACCACGTTTTCTGAAGGGAGACAAAGGCAATTGTACTTGTAAAGCCCCACGGAAAATAAAAGGGACGGTGGGATTAAAAAAATAAACAATTCCGAATGTGGAGTTTTCTAGATTGTTTGAATGAGAAGCAAAAGGAGAAAGAAATACCATGGAAAGCAGGCTTTATTTAACGGGTTATCCGTATCACATTGTTCAAAGAGACAATCATCAAGAAGCCTGTTTTTTAGAGCCTGAGAATTACCAGTTTTACCTGGAGCTTTGGCAGGAGTGTTAGATACGGTATTGTACCAGAGTACATGCATATTGCCTGATGACGAACCATGTACAATTCTAGTGATACCGGAGAAGAAAGATTCAATATCGAATGCGTCCAAAGTGGTCGGGAGTCGGTATGCACAGTATATGAACAAGAAGTATAAGCGAACGGGTACCTCTGAGAGGGGCGGCACTGCTCAAGTCTGTTTCAGTCTGAGAAATATTTGCTGACGTGTTACCAGTATATCGAGCTACACCCGGTTAGGACTGGTATGATGGAATCAGCGGAGGAATATAAATGGACAAGTTATGGTGTGAATGCCTTGAGTGATAGAGGTTGGACCCTGTCCCATGAATAGTATTTGAAATTAGGTGATGACAAAGAAAATCGATGCTCTCGGTATCGAAAGTGGATAAATTTAAATCTCTCTGTTCTCATTTATTCTGTTGATCCTGGTGTTGAAACAGCAATAAAAAAACATTAAATATTTACGCTATAAATTTTAAAGAAACTACAACTAATTTGTTAACCAAAGATGGGAATTCAGTTTTAGAATGCAGGATTGTGGTTGGTGATTACGGTTAGGGCATAATTTCAGACCATCTTGCGAAACCCCATGGGCAGTTACCTTTTGAAAGGCCAGTCAAAATACCGCTATCATACAGCTTACTAAATTGTCTGCGCTCAGGCTGTAGAAAATGACTTCTCCCAGGTTATTTCTTGCTGCCGGTAAACTATGCTTAATACCAAATGGAACTGACTTAAGAGCAAAGCGAAATCGACTAGTCGGTGAGCGATATGTTGCATCACGGATCATACGCAATATTGAAAAGCTCTGGCGATACGGAGATGGAGTGTCTAGTACTGCAAAGGATCGTACAGTCCAATATGGATGACCTTATAACCCTGGTGGCTAATACAAGGCTTGATAGAGGCTTGTTTGCTTTTACTGATGATATGATTGGGATTTAGCTGTTTGCCGAGAGCATCATGCGGTTAAGGATTGTCTGTGTTCAAAGCTTGAATTTTCTGTAGTCTGGATAGAGGAAATAATTTACTAATTCATCTTTCTATATAATTATTCATAGACCCAGGGAATGAATAAAAATAATATAAGGTTACAAGCAATATATCTGCGACTTAGCAATTCCGTTAGTGAATATCGGGTGCTCCGGTGTTCGTCTTAAATCCGCAGATCAATTTAAAACCAATTTATATAAAGGTATGCAGAAATCAGCTAGAGAGCAGTATAGAAAAATGTATAACTCATACAGCTAGAGGAATGCATTCAAAGAACTCAAGAGTCTTACGGTGAATATTATGAAAAGAGAGAAAACCTATCAAATTTATTATTCAAAGACTAATATAAATTTATCCAAATTCAGGCAACTTGTTTTGATAAAAAATGCGCTAACAATTATTTCATGTCGCTCATAAAATCCGTCGGTTGTGACGCTTTTCTGCGTGCTCCATATTTAGGCGTTAGGACTGTTTATCAGGAGACTGATTGTGCTTGATAGCTATTCATTACAAGTAAGGGTGAGCATGCTACCTCTATCTATATCCAGAACTTTGCCAGAGGCATTCAAGGAATGGTTTTTCACTGAGCATACAATAGATCATGGAGCTCAAATTAAAGATTGCCAGCTATGCAAGCAAGAGCACTTAAGGTATTGCTTCGAAATAAAGAATGTTCATACAGGCCACACTTTAATGGTGGGGCCCCAATGTATATTGAAGTTTAAACTTCAAGTTTTCGATAATGGGAAGTTGCTGGACGAAGTTGGAACAAAGAAGAAGCTCGATTCTATAATGAAGCAAATGAGACTAGAGTCATGTATTAAGGCATTGGATAGAGTGGCTGAGGCTGAAAATAATGTCATATTGAATAATTCTCTCGCATACTATAAGAAGAATAAATACTTATCACCAAAACAGGCCTTTGTAGTTTTATCGCGCCTGGAAAAACACAATATTGATTACCACCCCTCATTTTTTAAAGTCAACCTGAAAAAAGACAGGTATAAAAACGATTTGCGGCTAATGGAAGAAAGTAGTGTTCAGGCAATCTGGCCGGCTTTAGCCCCTAGTCAAAGGAAGCTTGCTGAGAAATATGGACACAAAGCACCAACCAGCACATAAAAAGTTTCAACGAAATAACTTTCAAATATCGCTCCAGGTTTGCTATTAAAAGTAGGCGTCTCATTGCTACCTGATATAAAACAATGGCCTACTCATATAAAAATAGTTTTCAGGAAAAGGCATTTTTCCGCTCATGTATGCCTTTATATTATTTATTCCTATTAGAAACATCTTTCCCTCTTCTAACAAGTTAATTCAAATATATATTTACAAGAAGATCATCAAGTACTGGAAATAGGTCTAGAGCCCGGGAATTTCAGTACACATATCGAAAAGAAGTTGAAAATGGGGGGTTAGTATTACTCGATATTCAACAGGAAATGCTAGACTTCGCAAATGAAGAGACCTGGAGCGCAGAGCTTCGGCGTTGCACTTCTTAAAAATGGAAATCTTTATTTGTGGAGCTAGCCTTGTGGCTTTACGCCAAGACTCGCAGAGATATAACATGCGATCAGAAGCCCCTTAAAATAATATCTTCATGTCGTATCAATAAAATGCTACTGTTTGTTGATTATTCCCCAAATCTCATATGAGGTGCGCTTATGGATATTGGCTTATCGAGATGCTTGAAGATTCGGCAGTTGCAACTGATTGCGGCTATTGCCGAATATGGACAATTGAGCCTAGCAGCGGATTCTGTAGCTATTACTCAACCTGCGGCTTCACGTATGCTGGCAGAGATAGAGGTGAAAATGGGGGCAAGGTTATTTGAGCGACACGCAAAAGGCATGGTGCTTACTGTTGTTGGCCAGGCATTGGCACAACGAGCGCATAACTTACTTGTAGAACTACGAGATTTATCACGTGAGGTTGAAGAGTTAAAGCATGGTGCTGGAGGCTTGGCTTCAGTAGGTGCTGTAACCGGTGCGGCAGTAGGCTATGTTATCCCTGCTATCAAACAGCTGAAACTGCTGTCTCCACATGCCGAAATACATGTAAAAGTGGGCTCTAGCGAAGAGTTGGTGCATGACTTAGTCGCTGGAAAAAGTGATTTTGTGTTAGCGAGAATTCCCGCAGGTGTTGATCCTAATGATTTTGATATCGAACCAGCGCAAAACGAAACCGTTAAGTTGCATGTACGCCAGGATCATCCTCTGGTAATGCGCACTGAAAAAATATCCGTCAAAGAGTTATCGGATTATGAGTGGGTCATGCAACCTCTACGATCACCTATACGGGAGGCTGTAGAAGCGACATTTTTAAACGCAGGAGCAAAGCTTCCTTCAGTCGTTATCAATACAGCCTCATTTCTGCTTATAATCGCTGCACTAGCCTCTTCATCAGCAATAGCCCCATTATCACGTGAGGTTTCTGACTTGCTTCTAGGTGAAAACGTGGGGGCGAAATTTACTGTGCTGCCAGTGGCTGAAAAAATAGAAATGTCTCCCTACTATTTTATTCAAGTCAAAGGGCGAAAGTTATCGCCAATATCATCCCGTCTAAAATCACTGGTAAGAAACGAATATGAGGAACGTGCTTTTTTATCGTGATACCAGTTTCTATATAACTTAAGTTAATTTTGGTATTTGATAGTTATGATAACTCCTATCATTATCGATGTAGCAACTAAGCTGGTATCATAAAGATTAAGCTACAAAAATAATAACAACATACGATACAAAATCAGCGTTTGTATCAAAAATTTTTTTTTACCGTCCTCAGAAGGTTAATTATCCTAGATTCCGCAGTTGACCGCTCATATTAATGGGTAACCTTCATTTTCGTAAACGATCTTAGTCAGTTTGTATTTTCACGATCCTATCTTCCATGCATTCGCGAAATAACAGCATCCATGCTGAAAACCCAAAAGGTGAACCCCACTAGGAGCTGAATTGAAGGTTTGAGGCGGCGTATCTCTGCGTTGCCTATAGGGACATAGGTAAGGGGTGTGAGCAGGACGCGGAAGCTTTGCCTATAGGGACATAGGTAAGGGGCGTGAGCAGGACGCGGAAGCCTAGTAACTCCTTGATCTACACCACCACAAACGCACTACAACTCGTCCAGCTGCGGATTCCAGGATCATAGTCACAAAGCCGTCAATTGTTCCAGGATTATGCTGCGCCGAATTTATAGATGCAGGTATGCGTGTAGGTTTCACCAGGGCTTAGTTCGGTAGACGGGAAGTTGGGGTGGTTGGGGCTGTCAGGATAATGCTGGGTTTCCAGACAGAAGCCTTGCTGCTTTTTGTAAACTGCACCAGCTTTACCCCTGGTATGCTCCAGGTAGTTGCCGGAGTAGAACTGAACCCCGGGCTCGGTGCTCCAGCATTCCAGCGTCCGTCCGCTCTTCGGATCGAGCACTGTTGCGGCCAGTGTGAGTGCACCGGGAGTAGACTGATTGATGCAGTAATTGTGGTCGTAACCCAGTCCCTGTACCTCATTGATGCGTTTGCCGATAGGCGTCGGAGCTGTCAGATCCATCTCTGTTCCAGTCACCGCAACAAGCTTGCCGGTCGGAATGGAATACTCATCCACTTCGGTATAGTGGTCAGCATTGATCTGGATGATCTGCTCATGGATAGAGCCGCTATCATGCCCTGCAAGATTGAAATAACTGTGATTGGTTAGATTCAAAACGGTTTTCCTGTCGCAGGTCGCGCAGTAATCCAGCCGTAGCTCCCCAGCGGAATTAAGGCTGCAGGTGAGATCAACCGTCAATGTTCCAGGGTAACCTTCTTCGCCATGCGGGCTGACCAGTGTCATTTTGAGCGCATCGCCTATGATCCTGGCATTCCAGACCTTTTTGTCAAAACCGAGCAGTCCGCCATGCAGTGCATTCGGGCCATCGTTTAAAGCCAGTGAGTACTCATTTCCGTCAAGTGTGAATTTGCCATGGGCAATACGGTTCGCATAACGACCGCAGCAGGCCCCGAAGTAGGTGTTATCGGCGCTCTGGTAACCAGCCATGTCATCGAAGCCGCAAACAACATCGGAGATGATGCCATCCCTGTCTGGTACTTCAATTGAAACTATAGTTGCACCATAGTTGATGATGTGGGTTTTCACACTGCCGTATTCCAGAATAAACACATCAATGTTGTGCCCATCGGAGGTCTTTCCAAATGCCTGTTTTATAATACTCAAAACTTATGCTCTTTTATTGTAGGTGTGATGAGTGTGACGTAGCTAGTCAAATATCACTCGGAAATTGCCAGTTCACTGCTTCTTTTCCTATGTCAGCAGCAGTGGCCAAAAGTAAAGATCGATATTCTTCCAGATCACTCAGGCTGTGTCGATTGGTGGAGCTGGTGATAGATACTCCTCCAATAACCTTGCCAGAGGCCAGTATCGCAGTGGCGATGCAGATAATACCTGTTTCGTGTTCTTCTCTATCATAGGCGATTGCTGTCGCTTTTATTGCATCCAGCTCATTCTTTAGTGCTTTGGCACTATTAATTGTGTTAGGCGTGTACGTAAAAAATGATTGCTGCTGAATGGCTAATTGCTGTTGTGATGCGGGCAAAAAAGCCATCATCGCTTTACCAATTCCTGTGCAGTAAGCAGGGCCAACCTTTCCCGCCTGACTAAACATGTCTACTGGGTCAGCTGCATTGCGTTTATCAATATATAAAACCTGGCCTTTATCCATTTGAGCCAGATGCACGGTCAGCGTAACGGCTTGTGCCAATTGGTCGATATAGCAACGGGCGAGTGGTGCGAGCGAAGACTGTTTCCAGGCTGCGTGTGCAAGTCGCAACAGGCGTATGCCTAACGAATAGGTCTGCCGGTCCGCATCATAGGACAGCATGCCCTGGCCGCTCAGGGTTTGCAGAAAACGGTATAGCGTTGCTTTGGGGTGAGGGCTATTTTCCAGTAGTTCTGAAAAACGCACGGGTCGACCCAGTGCAGCGATCTGGTCGAGAATATCCAGCGCCTTACCGACTGTACCGCCTGTTGTAGGAGATTTATTCATCTAGACCAGTTACACATTCAACACAATTTGTATGATTGCAAGGTTGACAGGTTTAACGGTTTTATCCAAACTTGTCAATATATGAAACATGGTTTCAAATAATGAAACCATGAAATCTGTTGCTGTATATTAAGGTTGATGCCTGTCGGCTGCTACAGCTCGCTCTGGCACATAACAGACTTACGAAATCTCTAATCGAGGGGGATCTATGAATACCAATGCAACCTTTCATGACCTGAAGGGAAAGAGCGTGTTTATCACTGGTGGTGGTTCGGGTATCGGTGCGGCTTTAACCGAAGGTTTTCTACAGCAGGGGGCTAAAGTCAGTTTTGTGCAACGCTCCGACGCAACGGATTTCTGTGCCGAGATGCAAAAAAAGTACGCCCAGAAGCCCTTGTTTATACCCTGCGATATTACCGATGTGGATGCACTGAAGCAGGCGATCAAACAGGCTGCTGAGACTAATGGTCCTATCGAGGTGCTGGTTAATAATGCTGCGAATGATCAGCGTCATAGCACTGAAGAGGTGGATGAGCGCTTCTGGGACTGGTCGCAATCGATAAACCTGAAAGCTTATTTCTTTGCCTGTCAGGCGGTAATCGCTGGCATGCGTGCGGCGGGCGGAGGCTCGATCATCAATTTTTCATCCATCAGCTATATGATGGGGAATAGCGGCTATGTTTCCTATACCACCGCCAATTCTGGCATTAATGGCATGACTCGAAGTCTCGCGCGTGAGTTTGGGCCGGACAATATTCGGGTCAATGCTATTGCGCCTGGCTGGGTGTTAACTGATAAACAACTCAAACTATGGGTGACACCCGAAGCGCTTGCCGCGCACATGGACAGGCAATGCCTTAAACAGCACCTGAAACCCGAAGACATTGTTGACTCGGTACTTTTTCTGGCATCTCAATCCAGCCGTATGATGACTGGACAGGCTATGGTGGTCGATGGCGGCGTAGTGGTGAGTGGATGACCGCTGAGTCCCAAAACCCGATTGCATGGGTTGCTGTAGACTGGGGTACCAGTAATTTACGTCTCTGGATCATGGGCGGAGATGGGCAGGTTTTGCGGCACCTGGAGTCAGACCGAGGAATGAGCCAATTAAGCAAAGAACAATTTGAGCCGACACTTATCGAGCTACTGAAACCCTGGTTAAACAAGCAGTATAAACTGCCTGTCATTTGCTGTGGCATGGTGGGTGCGCGTCAGGGCTGGAAAGAAGTCGACTATGTTTCTATACCCTGTAGTCCATCAGATATTTCTCAGGCGGTAGCGCTAACACTGGATGACCAGAGACTCTCAGTACATATATTGCCGGGTGTCAAACAACTCGATCCCCCCGATGTGATGCGCGGAGAAGAAACCCAGATCGCCGGATTTCTGCATCAGCATGCGAATTTTTCTGGCACGATCTGCCTGCCGGGCACGCATAGTAAATGGGTAAGCGTTGAGTCGGGTCTTTTGACCGGATTCAGAACGCAAATGACTGGGGAGTTATTCGCTTTGTTAAGTCAGCAGTCGATTCTCCGACACTCGATTGATAGCAGTGAATTCGACCCTGATGAATTTGATCGGTCGGTGATAGAAATGCTGGAAGCTAACAGTAGCTTTAGCGCAAAACTCTTTGCTCTGCGTGCGCGATCTCTGGTCACTGATGCCGCTACACAAAGTGCGGGGTCGCGTTTGTCAGGTCTGTTGATCGGTGATGAATTATCGGTTAGCAGATCCTGTTGGCAGGATAAAAAAGTCGCGCTCATCGGCGCGCCAAAATTAACAGCTCTTTATCAACGTGCACTTGCCACGCAGGGTAAAGAAGTCATCTATACTGACAGCGAGCAAATGACCCTGTCCGGTTTAACAACGGCTTACCAGAGATTAAGAGAGGTTACAGCATGACACGTAAACTGGTCGCGATACTGAGAGGTATCCGCCCCGAAGAAGTACGCGAGATTGGACAGGTGTTGGTTGATAAGGGTATCACGGTGATTGAGGTCCCACTCAATTCTCCTGATGCGATTAAAAGTATCGGCATATTGGCGGATGCCTTTTCCGATGTAGCCTTAATCGGTGCCGGTACGGTGCTGATGCCACAACAGGTTGAAGCTGTTGCCGAGGTAGGCGGACGCCTGGTGGTATCACCCGACTGTAACCTTGAGGTGATAGCAACGACGCGGCGTTTGGGGCTTTTATCCTATCCCGGCGTTATGACAGCAACTGAAGCTTTTAGTGCCTGGCGCGCAGGTGCAGATGCGTTAAAGCTGTTTCCAGCCAGTCAGGTCGGGGTTGCGGGATTCAAGGCTTATAAGGCCGTTTTGCCCCCTGAGTTGCCGGTGTATGCGGTCGGTGGCGTTGGCGCTGCCGATTTTTCAGAGTGGATAGCTGCAGGCATCACCGGGTTTGGTATCGGCTCAGAGTTATACCGTGCGGGTGATGATGTGAAGCTGCTGTCTGAGCGCGCCGAGCAGCTGGTGTCAACCTATGATGAGTTACGCCCATGACAACACAGCTGTTTGACAGGCGCATTCATCACCTGGGCGAAGGACCTCTGTGGCATCCATTACGCCAGCAGTTATTCTGGTTCGATATCCTCTCTCACAGGCTGTGTTCACAGGTGGATGGTAAGGAGCTTAGCTGGCAGTTTGATGAGTGTGTATCCGCCGCCGGCTGGATTGATAAAAACACCCTGCTGATCGCTTCTGAAACGGGGCTATACCGTTTTGATCTGGACACGTCAGCGCAACAGCTTGTGTGTGAACTGGAAAGTGATAATCCACTAACACGCTCAAACGATGGGCGCGCCGACCCCTGGGGTGGATTCTGGATTGGCACTATGGGTAAATCGGCAGAACCGAATGCTGGGGCGATTTATCGTTATTACCGGGGGGAGTTACGTAAGCTGGTAGCGCCGATTACCATATCAAACTCGATCTGTTTTTCACCCGATCGCCGCTTTGTCTATTTTACCGATACCCCTAGCGGAATAATTTGGCGCCAGTGTCTGGATGCTGAAACCGGTTGGCTAACGGGCAGTCCACAGGCTTTTATCGATTTGACCGCAGAAGGCCTGGCTCCCGATGGCAGTGTGGTGGATGTTGATGGAAACCTGTGGAATGCACAGTGGGGTGCTGGTCGAATAGCCTGTTATTCAGCGACGGGTGAGTTTGTAAGGTCCATTGAATTTGAGGCCCGCCAGGTCACCTGTCCCGCGTTTGGCGGGGTTGGTCTGGATCAGCTGTATGTCACGTCCGCCAGTGAAGCAATGGATAATCCGGGGCCGCATGATGGCTGTATTTTTGTGGCCGATAGCGCTACCAGGGGACAGGCTGAATTTCAGGTTGTTTTGTGAGCTGTACATTCGTTAATCTACAGGTTTGGCGGATGTCAGTAGAGTAAAGATGTGGCTCGATAGTCTAAGGTACATAGAAACTGGTGCTGAATTAGGAGGACAGCCGACATTTGTATTTTGCATTGCAGCAGGCAGGTATGTGTCATTTGCAGTAACTGATTAGTTTACCTATGAATGAGAACATAATGCGGCGTAGTCCAACAGACATTTATGCATCGTGCTGCGCACTTTGTATAAATGCTAAGAAGTAAGTCGTTTAATTAAGCGCAAAAAAACAAAATTTAAGTTTGATCCTGGGAGTCTGTCAGATTAAGTCTGAACTAATTCATAATTACAACCTTCAGAGGCTGCATACTGCGAATAGTGACAAGTCACCAATTAACTATGAGAATTCTCTAAAAAAAGTGTCCGGTTGGACTTGGCCAGTACACACCCCGCCACCCTCTCAATGTAGCCTGGCCTGGGCAGACAACCCTTAAACCTGCAAAAAGTTGTTAAATATGTCGAAAAAAAGCTGTGTCAGTAAGTTTTTTTGGATAACTATAAAGCAGATATTGATGGCATTTTTAAGTCATTTATAACCCTGTTTTAGCTTAGTCATTTCTGATGGAGCGTGAGTGAATATGATGTTAGCAATATATAGTTATAGCTTTTTGTCTTATGAAATTATCATGCTCTGGCTGTCATTCTAAAGCACGATTTGACACTCTATAAGCCGCCTATTCTTGGCAAGAAAAATACAACATTGTTTCGATCTCTGATAATAGCGTGCGGGCTGAATTGTCTCCGAAAAAAATCATAACAGACCAAACTTAAAGGGGTAGCCATATTAAAAGTACTGCATAAAATTTGTGTGAAAAGTCACATATTAATTCTAACTTACCAAGCAAACAGGAAAACTTTATGAAAGAAAGAATTGATATTTTAAATGTCAAGTATTTGATAGCTCTTTATGATTAAAGCTCTTCCTTCACTGAATGAGGAGTTAAAGCGCGTTTTATAGACTGAAGAAAGAGTCTCAGTTTAACATCTGATTAATAAAACTGGATCAGCTGTAAATTTAATGGGGCAGAGTAAGTTATGCGTCATAAATACAAAAAATGAGTTGGTGTTATCCGTGGATTTATCTGCTCAAAAGAACCCCGGTATATAAATAGTAAACAGAGTGGTTGAGTAAAATTTTTATAGGAGGCAGTGTTGAGCCCGCTTATGTTTCTACCAAATATGTTTTTAGCTCATTAAATTCTGATCAAATTAACTACGTTTGAAGAAAGGAGATAGGCTGTGTAGCATTTGATGTCACAGTTGCATTGAGTAACTTTTAGAATGCGGCAAAAGCAGCTCTCCACAAAGCAGGAATTAACATCCTGAACGTTCTTTAAGGGAAGCTTGGTCGACGCTTAATGTTCTCAGCCAAAAAATGCAATCAATATTGAGAATGCAGCAATCAGCCTTCCAGGCACTTGAATTGCTAAGAGTAAATAAAATTAGGAGCTTAAATGAATATGTTTTCCCATAGTCCAGGTATGCAGCCAAGGCGTTCAGTTTTGGCTGGTTTATTAGTATCTCTCGTTTCCATCGGTGCATTTACCACAACCACTCCGGCACAGGCATTCAGATCAGATCTCAGAGCATTTCAGTCTGCCTACCCTAATTCAATGACTGATGATAATCTGTCTGAAGATTGTTCACTGTGCCACACCGACAACTACGACGAATTCAATGCCTATGGCTGGGATTATATCCAGTACAATGAAAATTTTAGCACCCTTGAATCCCTCAACTCTGACAATGATCCGACTGGCTCGACC
>JBNKUM010000026.1:0-58550 GCA_050298595.1 Gammaproteobacteria bacterium
TCTCGGGCACAGTCACTTACAAACAACCATGATTTATACCCATGTAAAACCTGATCATAAGAACGTGAGTAGTCCATTAGATAGACTTAAAAGTGATTAATATGACGTAAATCTGATCAGCGGCCAAGGAAGGCCAATGACCGCTCCTGGCACACCAGCGACATACATACATTTACCGGGAACGACAGCTTCAAGGAAGGAGCCGTTCACATCCTAACCGTCAATGCGAACTCTGACGGCAAAGTCATTCAAAACATCACGATATTTAAATTTACATTTTCCTTTATGTTTCATCTAAACCTATCGCAATCGAGTTTTTTCCGAGCTTCTCTATCTTTTCTTTCAACCATATCCTGATTATAGGTATCACTAAACTCTCGATAATTAGACTGGTAATAGTTCTTTTTCATATATCTCTTGTATTCCCTTTTACTTTTTGCCCCGCCGCTTAAGCTTTTTCTAAATTTATTAAGTGCTCTATTGTCTCTTTCTTTTCTGTTCTGATCCTGTTTTTTCTTTTCCTCCCTTAACATCCTGTCTTTAGCCTTCGCATCTCGTATATTATGTGAATAATCCACCATCAATTTTCTACAAGCTTTGCGATCTTTTTCCTCTTGTCTAGACCTGGCATCCGCATTCATACCAACGGGCCATTTCTTTTGTGATAACACATTTTTTTCAGTCTTTGGCTTTATGAATTCCTTTATTTCTATTCGGTCAGTTTTAGAGGCATTCCCACAGGGTTCAGGCTGGTAAGCAACACTTCCCATTTTACCAATACATTTATACACTGTAGCTCCTACTGCGTCAGACATAACAGCCGCACATGCGACAAATGCAATTACATATCTAGTGAGTCTTATCTGTTCCACTCTAAATATCCTTTCTAACATGTTAATAGAAATATTCCCTGTTAATAACTTGAGGCTTATTGATTCTAGCTTATTTCTGGATGACCGTTTCTGGCACCTAAGCGACCTACAACTTCTGGTTTTGAATGACCGCTTCCAGGAAAGAGTCATTCACTTGCTGACCTTAAATGACTACTGACGGTCCAGGCTGTGTGAAAACTATTTTTTAAATTTTTCAAGTGGAATATGCGGGCTTATATTAGGATCAATTTCGTGTGATTTGTGGTAATTGAGTTCTAAATAATCCTGAAAAATTATCCCGTAGTGGGAAATGTTTTTGGTGTCATCAAATTGAAGCGAGTTTTCACTCAGCCTGGACCCAAAACGGAATTTCACTAACGATGGAATAAGGGGCCGCTGTAGTTTGGCGGTCCCAGCAAGCGTTTTCTACTTGCGACCTTGATTGACTAGTCAGGCTTTTGACCCAAGTCCTTTTGCTATAGCAATCCATTTCTCTCTTTGCTGTTGGCTCGAACCTCTGATTGGAGCGAACTCTGATATTTTCACGACTTTTATGCCACAAAACCCAAGAATTGTTCTTTTCATTTCGTTATGTCCAGGTCTGTGATATATCCAACGATAATACCAAGGTGGAGTATCCATAGTTACCATAAGGTGCGCGGTGCGTCCTAAAAGTAATTTATCCCAAAATTGAGAATTCACTCGATACTTAAACGCAAAACCTGGCAGGAAAACCCGATCGAAAAAACCTTTCAATAAAGCTGGCATAGCTCCCCACCAATTAGGATAAACAAAAACTATATGATTTGACCATAGGATAAGTTCTTGGGCTTTTGCTAAGTCAGGCTCAAGCTCCTGGATTTTATTGTAACCATTCCAGAGTATTGGGTCGAACTCTAACTCACCAAGTTGAAGCTCACGAACTTCTGAACCGCCTGCCTTTGCACTATCTATATACGCCTTGGATAATGAACCACAGAAACTATTTGTGTCGGGGTGTCCAAGAATGACGAGTATATTGCTTTTCATTGCTTCTCCTTAGCCTAATAGCTCGAATGTGTGAAACGCACAAATATTGACTTATGTTGTATTATGTTCTCATTCATAGGTAAATTAATCAATAATCGCTCCTGGTACCTGCTTGCCTATTTCACCGCACAAACGAATGTCTGCTTTCAGACTAAATCAGAACTACTTTCTGAAACTGCCAGATTTTATCCAAACTTATGCAATTCAAAATCAACAACCAGTTTTGTAACTGAATTATTATTTGAAATTTAAAATAAATAGCCTTCGTGTTCTCGGTAACTACTCGGCTCTAGCTTCGTCGGCTCTGGCATCCTGCTTTGCCCTAATCTTTGTTCGTCGTAGTTCAGTCTTTTTTCGATCTGGTTACCTAGAGCAACTCGATCGAAGGATCTACGGTTCTTCTCAACTATTGTGCCAGAGTTGCTGGGTCATGCGGAAATAGCTATGCAGGGCGATCTGATGCATCTTATACGATGAAAGATAAACCATTTTCGTAAATCCATCCGGATACTTGAACACTACCGGTAATGCTGCACATCAGGCTGCCAACCGTGCTGTACTTGCCATGCGTGACTAGTGCTCCGTAAGCGCGGTAAATGTACCTGTCTCCTTTCCAAATAGCAGTCATTTTAGAAATAATTATGTGCTTCCATAGTTGCATAGCGGCTTTTCTCAGGTTCGCAAAGGAGAGAAAGAACGACCTTACCGTATCCACTACGATTGCCAATTGCCACCACCCTGTTACACTTCATGCCAAAATAACCTTTATAAAATCGGGAGTACTCAGTCTATGAAAGCTATGTTATCGATCTGTTTATTTGTTATTTCTACCTTCGTTTGGGCCGGTGATAGCCATGCATCCAGCGCCGTAAAGGGCATAGTACTTGAGACCATGGATGTACCGGGTTATACCTACCTGCGTCTCAAGACTAAAGACGGCGAGACCTGGGCGGCAGTTACGGCGGCTCAGGTTAAGAAAGATGCCGAAGTCACCATTATAAACCCGTCAGTCATGAGTAACTTCGAGAGCAAGACGCTGAACAGGACTTTTCCGACAATTCTGTTCGGTACATTGGCCACCAGTGCAGCGGCAAAAGCGCCGGTTGCATCAACCACGCCTACCAATATTGGAGATACTACCGTCACCAGGGCCAGTGGTGCGATCGCGAAAACAGTGGTTGAAATCATTACTCATAGCGCTGAGCTTAAGGATAAACCTGTCCTGGTGCGCGGAAAAGTCGTCAAGTTCAATTCAGCAATTATGGGTAAGAATTGGCTTCATCTACGCGATGGCACGGGTTCAGAGGCAGAAAAAACAAACGATATTCTGGTGACAACTGAGGATGAAACCAATGTGGGAGATATTGTGGTGGTAAAAGGCACTATTCACACTGACAAGGATTTTGGCTCTGGCTATACCTATAAAGTGATCATAGAAGAAGCCACATTGCAAAAATAAAAGAATAGTTAAGCCAATCTATTCAACCAGCGAGTCGCCAGCCTTTGAGCTCCGGTTTGCTGGCATCACCTAAACACGACAGGCTCCTGGTCTCTGATATTTACCTTTAACGTTAACCTGAGCTCTTAAATGGTGGCTAAGGTCCCATTTATTTTTCAGCGTCGACCAGGTCGCTTGTATGGGTTCGAACACTATAGATTCCTCCACATTTTTGTTGCTGAAATATGTCGTGCTAGTACTGGGAGGTAGTCCGCCCATGCGTCTCAAATCAAACCGGAATAAGAAATATTTATAGCAATAATCTTTTATAGGTCTTCCTTGTACGCGGGTGTTTTCGGAATAGGGTTTAGTGATTAAACTTTTAAATAACCCATGTTAATCATCGAGCCATTGTTTATCACCTGTGAATATTGAGGAATATAGACAATGGTAGCTTCTTAACTAATTGTAATTAAAGGGAAAAATATAAAATGAATACCTCTCGGTTTAAAACTAATTTATCGTGTAAATAACCGCTTAGAGAAATGTTTCGTGTGAATATATAATTATTCAAATATCCAATAATCAGTATTCATTAAATCAATCTATTGGTGATAAATTTTATAATACCTTACTTTTTATGCAGGAAATAGAAGTAAAGAGTACATGTATAAATATTTCCAATTAGCCGTTACAACTATAACACTAGGGGCACAAATGTCGGTAATGTAACCATGATGGATTTGGTTTCTGGATAACTTCTTAATGGAAGACCAGGAATTGATCGATCACTATTTGATTCGATTGTTCCAGGAATCTGAAAGGATTGAAAACTTGTGAATTGGGATCGTGAATCGTTTAGGAATTGATCATTTTTAATCGGAAGTTGATTGGTAATGGACTAAAAATGCCTCATTTTAGTACAAAAGATGAGGAAGGAGTTATGAAGCAGCTATTGAGTAAACACATTAAGCAAAAAGGGTTAATACTGAAACTGGGTTTTGCATCAATTAGTCTGGCAGTTTCTGGTACCACATTTGGCGGTACCATTGTGGGTTCACCACATGATATGTCGGCGCAAGGTTGGTCTGGAGGCGAAATCTGTAAAGTTTGTCATACCCCGCATAACGCGCAAGATGGTGTTGTGCCTTTGTGGAACCATACTGTCACAACCGCAGTGCACACGATGTATACCAGCCCGTCATTCGACGGATTAGCAACAAGAGCTGACGGTCCCACAGGGGCTAGTAAGCTGTGTTTATCATGTCATGATGGGACGGTGGCTCCTGATTCGTTTGGAGGCGCAGTTGGTAATGCTGCGCTTCAAAACAGCAGGGCCATTTTTGGCACTGACTTGACCAATGATCACCCCATCTCGTTCACCTATGATGATGCCCTCGCCATTGCTGATGGCGCATTGGCTATGCCATCAGCAGCGACAATGATCAATGTGGGTGAAGGTACTGATGCGGATAGTGGCACTCTTGCGGAAATGCTGGTACCAACCGGCGAGCTTCAGTGCAATTCATGTCATGATGTGCATAACAAGAAAACGATTACAGGCACTCCGTTGTTGCGAATAAGCAATGCAGATAGCGCCCTGTGTTTGACTTGTCACACCAAGTAGAAAATCCAGGCAGTCCCTCGTAGGAGCCAATCTGCTTCTGCGGGGGGGATCTAGTTCACGGAGTAGCAATGGCGTACAGATGCTTTTCCATTCTGCGCGAATGGGTTTTCTGCTTTCATTTATTTTCTCCCTTTTGAAGTAACTGATTTATGACGATAATAAAAAACCGCAACTGGCAATTTGTTACTGACCTGTTTGCTTTGAGCACATTAATGATTCTGTTAGTCGGATGTGCGACAACACCAAAGGAGGAAGATGTTGGATTTATATTCTACCCACCGCTACCAAATCCACCGTTAATACAATATTTGCATACATTTTCTAGCCAAAACGATGTGGGTGAAGAAATGGGCGGTTTCGCAAAATTTATAATCGGCGACGAGGAGGGCATGACGACTATCAACAAGCCATATGGAACGGCCATCCATGATGGAAAGATCTATGTCGTCGATACCAGAGGCGGCGGTTATGCAATATTTGATGTAAAGCAACAGGTATTTAGCTTTGTGATCGGGTCGGGAGGCGGGGTTCTCAGAAAGCCTATCAATATCGCCATAGATAAGGCAGGTAATAAATATATTACTGATACAGGGCGTGATCAGATCGTTGTGTTTGATGTTAACGACGAGTATCTGCGTGCATATGGGGTTGATGGTGAATTCAAGCCATCGGATGTTGCGTTATCCGGCAACCAGTTATTCGTATCAGACCTGCTGCATCACAACATTCATGTGCTCGACAAACAAAGCGGCAGGGAAATAACAACAATCTCATCTGTCGGTTCTGATATAGACCAACTCTTCCACCCGACCAATATCGATATCAAGGGTGATTATCTCTACGTGGCAGACACCTCAAATGCTCGTATCCAGAAATTTACTCTGACTGGTGAGTACGTTGCAAGTATCGGAAAAATGGGGGTAAACCTGGGCGAATTCGCAAGACCAAAAGGAGTGGCAGTTGATAATGAAAACCGAATTTATGTTGTAGATGCTGCATTTGAAAACATTCAGATCTTCAACGATGAAGGAAAACTATTGTTATTTTTTGGGGCACCGGGGGTGGAGAAGGATAACATTAATTTACCAACGACAGTGGCAGTTGACTATGACAATGTGCAATATTTTCAGCGCTATGCGGCACCGAAATTTCATCTTGAGTATGTGATTCTGGTGGCCAGCCAGTTTGGTAGTAACAAGGTAAATGCCTACGGATTTGGAAAGATGGAGGGAGTGGATTATTCATCACTGGGGAGAAACTGAATTGAAAGAAAAATCGGATATAAAAGCAGCCGTTTAGATGATTGGTTCTAGCTATATGCAAACGATGATATTGATAACGGTCAATTCTCAAATGGCATCAGTTCCATGGGGGAATCACAGAGATAGTGTAAAGGTGCTAATGGAAAACAAATTTGGTGCATACCAGATATCTGAAATTGGTTGTGTTTGGATGGTCATTGTTTTTTTTATCATTGTTCCGTCTAAAAGTCATTGTGCAACCCTTGATGCATTTAAATTAACGGGTGTAGAGGGTTCAATCAGGCTGGGATATTCATTTACCGAAACAGATCTTACTCAGGTCGGAGGTACTGATATCAAAGAAAAGAGAAGTGGCATGGAGCAGGAATTCAATATCAACGCGCAAGCTTACGTGTTTCATCCGAATCTATTAGAAATGGAACTGGGTGCGGGCTTTCTGGCTGGCCAGGATAAACATGAAAGCAACTCTGGCACCTATGATAGCGAGAGTGAGTATTATGATTTCAGCGGGCGCTTTAATTTTTTGAAGAACAAACCGTATCCAGTAAGTTTATATTATGTCAAAAGTAGTCCGAAGCAGGCAGTAGGTGTGGCAGATAGTCTAAATATTAAATCAGAATTATATGGGCTGTCATCGTATCTTAGGTCACCTCTAGTAAACAGCCCTGTCACATTAAGATTTGATCATACCCAGAGTAAGGGGGAAAGCTCGTTATCGGTTGTCGATGACAGCAGTGATTCCCTGTTTTTGGGTATAGCTACAAACATAGGAAATGTTGGTAACGGGAGTATTGGCGTGAATAAAATATCGAAAACGTCGGGCAGTGGCAGTCATAACCTGCCTTTGCAGGTGTCCACAAATGACACTGAGTCTATAGATTGGAATGGTAAAGTCGCATTAGGTAGCGAGCGAAACCTCAGCATAAGCAATCACCTTCTTCTAAGTAGCAGCGAGCAAAATGTCGCTCCCAGTAGAGATCGGCTTACATTTTATAACCATATAGACTGGAAAATTGATGATGCCACTGAGACTTACAATACTTACAATTTTTCAAAAAATGAATATGACAAGGTGGAGTCTAAAAACCAGAATCTTGTTATCGGCTCAGTCCATCGATATGGAGAATGGATGACTTTTAGTGCATCTGTTGATACAGAAAATGAGGTAAATGACGGCTTTAAAAGATCAAGTTCCAGTTTGAATGGTAGCGCTATAGCACAAATACAGGTAACTGACCGCTGGGCATCTTCACTTGGTTATTCAGCATTTTTCAGATCCAATAGTCAGTCAACTAATGAGTTGACTATCAGCGCTTTTGATGAAGCTCATACGTTTAGCGGTATCTCTTCCATTACACTGACACATGAATATGTTATCTCCGGTAGTGTAAGCGTAAGCAATGAAACTCACTCACAGGATTATGTAGAAAATATTGACTATATTGTCATTACCGTGGGCTCGGAGACCAGACTGGAGAGATTGATCTCTGGAAATATTGCTGATGGACAGACCGTATTAATCAGCTATGAATATGAAGCAGGTGGTACGTTTGACTTTGATGAAATTTATCAATCTTTTAATATCCGCTATTCTTTAGACCGGCGCTATAATTTTTCGCTATTTTACTCGACCAATAAACAGATATACCAATCAGGTATACCAGTGCACTCAATGAAATCTGTGCAGAATTACCGCGTGGGTATGGATGCACAGGTTCCTATTAATAAAACTGCAGATTTTGGTTGGAGGTTGGAATTCGAGAGACGTAATGAAGACCTAAATCCATTTACTCGCAGCTCTTTTGATCTTAATCTAAATTCATCGTTACCGTTTAACGCGGCATTTTTGAGCGTGAATACAGGGTATCAACAGGTAGACAATGAATTATCACCCAATGACATTCGTGAAACCTATTTATCGACCAATGTTTCTGCCAGGACTAGTCTGGGGGGGAGAGCAAGTTTTGAGTGGATCTATAAAATAGACAAGGGGAGAGATACACCAAAGAACTCAAGCGACGCCAAGTTACGTTACGAATGGAAGAGAGGGCGCCTGGATTTTTCATTATCCGCCAGGCATACGAAAGAAGAGCAAGGTATTGCATCACGCGAAAACTCAATCGTCGAAGCAGCTCTAAGAAGGGATTTTAGATGAGCCAGAGAAAAATTAATTCTCTGTTGACTTGTTATATGCTGTTTGCTGTTTCGATACTACTTTGTTCCTGTGCAGGAAGCACTCAACCCAATGAAATTAACAATAAAAATGTCAGCATAATATGGCCGCCGCCACCATCTAAACCTCGTATAGAGTATTTGGGCACGGTATCAAGCCCACAGGATCTAGAGATAAAAAGCGGATTTATGGGATTTCTAAAGGATCTGGCGTTTGGTGAGGAGGATAACGGTATGGTCCTCCCGATGGCGGCGATTTCGAATCAGTTTGGACAACTGTTTGTGGCAGATAGCGGAAAAAAAATAATACACAGGTTTGACAAGCTAAACGAAAAATATACCCCGATAAAAAGAGAGGGTGATAAGAAGTTTGCTTCACCGGTAGCTATGGCAACTGATAAAGCCGGAAATGTTTACGTAGTGGATTCTGATCTCGCAAGGGTTTTTGTGGTAGCGGTTAATGCAGACTACGCCGGTCAATTAGCGCTGGATGGCAACTTTATCAGACCCACTGGAATCGCTATAGATAAAGATAGTGGACAGATCTATGTTGTAGATACCGGAATACATGCTGTATACATCTTTAATAAGGATAATTCTTTAGTAAAAAAGTTCGGTACTCGCGGCACAGGAGATGGCGAATTTAATTTCCCTACCTATATATGGCAAAACCTTGAAGGCAGGTATCTCGTCACCGACAGTCTAAATTTTCGTATTCAAATATTTGATCGCTATGGTCGATACCTTTCGCAGTTTGGCAGTGCTGGAAATGCCACCGGTGACCTCGCCAGACCTAAAGGTGTAGCAGAAGATAGCCATGGGCATGTGTATGTCACAGATTCTCTATTCCATAATATACAGGTATTCGACGAATCTGGAGCATTCCTGTTGGATTTTGGTGTGCAAGGAACCAGTCCTGGTGAATTCTGGCTTCCTGTGGGGATTTTTATTAGTCAGGACGATAAGATATATGTCGCGGACTCTTATAATCATCGTATTCAGATGTTTCGATATATTGGTAAAGACTTATGAATACCAGATGGCAAATATTTTATCTGATAATTGTATTTTTATTTACATTGTCTGATGCATATTCGGGTATAGCGGCTAGCAAGCATAATTTGTCGGTCAGTGGCAGTGGCCCCATAAGAGCTTCGGGTGAGAGTGATATATGTATCTTTTGCCACTTACCGCATAATTTCAATCCAAGACAATCGATATGGAATCATGAAAAGACCGGAGGCTATTACACCCCCTATTCAAGTTCGACGGCAATATCATTTATCGGACAGCCTAATGGCACATCTGTTCTATGTCTGAGCTGTCATGATGGGACGATTGCGCTGGGCAATGTTATTAGCGAAGAAATGACGATTCCAATGCTGGGAGGCATAACTACTATGCCTCAGGGGCCATCGGTTCTCGGTACAGATCTATCTGATGATCATCCAATTTCCTTCGCCTATACCTCAAGCATTGCAAACAGGAGGGATGATCTGGTTCATCCGTCAGAACTGACGGCTGCGGTTAAACTCGACAGGATGGGGCGTATGCAATGTACTTCCTGCCACGATCCACATAACGATAATAATGGAAAATTTCTCACGATGTCTAATCGTGCCGGATCACTTTGCCTGACTTGCCACAGAAATCTTAAAAACTGGATTCAGTCCTCGCATAGTACATCAGTTTCCAGGTGGGCAGGACAAGGAGTAAATCCATGGCCCGATAGTCAATGGACATCTGTGGCAGACAATGCCTGTGGAAATTGTCATAAAACGCATAACGCTGGCAAAGCGGAACGATTACTGAATTATTCTCAGGAAGAAGAGAACTGTCTGGTATGTCATAACGGTCAGCTTGCTAAGACCGATATATCAAATACATTAAGAAAGTTTTCTATACATCCGGTTCAGAAAACAACAGGGGTGCATGATCCTAAAGAAGGGGCCATTGTATCTTCGCGTCATGTAGAGTGCAGTGATTGCCATAATCCACATGCTGTAAGTAACAGCAGTGGTTTACTGAGTGGTTCGCTAGTCGGTGTTCGAGGTGTTTCCATCGACGGGGTGGAGCTCTCATCGATTAATCATGAGTATGAATTATGTTTTCGCTGTCATAGTGATGGCTACAATAAGCCTCCATCCAGAACGCCAAGGCAAATTGAACAACTCAATGTGCGCGAGGAGTTTTTTTCAGGGAATCCTTCGTTCCACCCGATAGCAGCTGTGGGGAAAAATCAGAATGTACCAAGCCTGATTTCGCCGTATAACATAAACAGCATCATGGACTGTGGTGATTGCCATGATAGTGACGATAGTGTGGCATCAGGTGGCAGCGGTGCGAATGGGCCGCATGGTTCTCGCTATGTCCCCATATTACAGAAAAGATATGAGACCCTGGACAATACTGTGGAAAGCTCAGCCACTTATGCGCTTTGTTATAAGTGTCATGAGCGGAGTAGTATTCTCAGTGATCAAAGCTTTAAGTCGCATCGGCTACATATCGTAGATGAAAAAACCAGCTGTAACACATGTCATGATCCCCATGGCGTGAGTTATACACAGGGTAACTCGACGAATAACAGCAGTCTGATTAATTTCGATATTACGATAGTAAAAGAGAATGCTATGAAAGATTTACGTTACGAATCGACAGGTCGATTTAGCGGTGTATGTTACTTAAGTTGCCATGGAAGTGATCATTCTCCCAAAGCGTATTAATAATATATTAGGACACAATAGGTAGTATGAATATTTGCCAGCAAAGGTTGTTTGGGATGAATTATATAGTGACGATTTTATGAATTAGATTGTGGAAAATGCGAATCGAAAACTGAGTAATGTGGCTATGAAAAGGCCGATGAATGCAAAACGATAATATGAACGTATGTGGATTAAATACAAAAATAAAAAAAATATTAATATTCTTTGCATTTGGTATATCGATCACAATAAAAATACTTTGTTCATCATCGTACGCAGCAGCAACAAAAATGAGTGGAGATTTGCAGCAAGAGAAAAGCAGGGCAGAGAGTGAGTATGAGAATTTTTACTCCCTCGTAGGAGGTTTGGAAAATAGGGGTCGGGTTAATCCTCATTGGGATAAGACTCGGTGTAATTCCTGTCATGAAAACGGAAAAACAATTCAGGATGCTGAGATGAGTATTAAGAATAAAGAGGAGTTATGTTACAGCTGTCATGCTGAAGATGTGGTTCATAAATATATACATCCAACTGGAATATCGGTACCAGAAGAGTTCGAGAAACGTATTGAAAAAAATTGGCCTGAAAAATTGAATCTTAGGAGAGAGGGGGAAATAACATGCTATACCTGCCATGATGTGCTGGATCAATGCCTTTCTGGTCGATCATACATGTCCAGAGCTAATCCAAAATTTCTAAAAGGTGCGCCATATGCTAAGCGTTATGATATTTGTTATAAGTGTCATGATTCATCAAAATATAGAAAGATGAATTCACATGAGCAGATAGATGAGAGCGGGAATCTGAAGCTGAATAAATGTCGTTTATGCCATATTGTTAAAGACGAAGGGTCAGTTAAAAAAGGTATCAGGCGTGATCTGAGTAAATATCCATTACTGAAAAAACTGGAAAATGATCGCAATCTACTTTGTTTGCGTTGCCACAAAAAAATTGATCATCCAACAAGTGCGTTCAAATTCACATCAAGCAACAAGTATAGGCATTTCATAAAAATCACTGAAGAAAAAAAGGCAACACTAGAGCGGATGATTAAAAAAACAGGCATCGTTTTACCGCTGGAACCGGATACTGACAGAATTAACTGTGCTACTTGCCATCAGCCACATCAGCCGGGAGTATTTGAGCAAGGCGCACAGAGTAGGGACATACTTTCCCCAAAGAGAATGAGGGTAGCTAATATTTGTGATCAATGTCATGAAAAATAATACTGGCGTATAGGCGTGTATAGAAAGGTATGAATAACTCAAAAACGACTATCACAATTAAAAAAATAACGGGTATATCTTTGTTGCTGATTCTTTCTGTCTACTATTTAGAAGGATACACAGCAGATTTTGCGGATGATGAAGCCTGTTTGATGTGCCACAAATACATTCGTATGGCACGCATTACGGAAGAGGGGGTTTTTCGTTCATATTATGTGCCTCCGAGCACATTTGCCAAGACGGTTCACAGAAACGTCCCATGTAGAGATTGTCATAGCTATATTACGCAACTTCCCCATGAAAAAGTAGAGGAGGGAGTAAAGTGTGACAAGGAGTGCCACTCTAAGAATAACCCTGCAACCGGAAAACCATTTAGTCATAAGGCTATATCCGATCTTTACTCTGAGAGTGTTCATGCAAGAGTCAAGAATGCAACCGGCCTTGATGCTGATAAGCCCTATTGTATAACCTGTCATACAAACCCTGTCTATAACCCTTCAGAAGAGGTCCCTCCAAAGGAGATACTGGATCGCTGTGCGCTGTGTCATGAGAAGAGGGAGTTCGTTAAACAGTGGTATTTTCACACCAGTAGAAGAGTTCTGGATGTTAAACGATCTGGTCAGGAAATTGTAGAAATTTGTACTCGCTGTCATGCAAACCAGGAATTAATAGAGCGACACAAAAAAGCACATGATGCTGCAGGAGACCCGATGGGTGATAAGTTTCCAATAGCTGCAACGTCTTATAAGAATAGCTTTCATGGAAAGGTGACAAAGTACGGTATGGTCGGTGCAGCTACTTGCCTGGATTGTCATGCAGACAGTGATCAATATTACAAGAGTGTACATAAAATACTGCCATCAAGGAATCCTGATTCTCCAATAAGTAAAGAAAATAGATTAAATACATGCCAGAAGTGCCATACAGGTGCCGATCAGAAATTTGATGTGGTCGATCCACATCCTTCGTTTGAAGAAGAACGTAACCCAATCTTACATGCGGGTGAAAAGATCTATAGCGTATTTGGAAATATCATAGTCTTTTGTTTGATTGGATTATCCTTGTTTGAGACTTTTGGAAGGCGTCGAGATGGAGCCGGATGGCGGCTTCGTATGGGTTCAACATGGTGGAATAAAAGTCGCAGAAAAAGGGATAGAAATATACCGAAGTAAATAAGAATTTAACTCAAACAACCAGGCAAAGATTTTAAATGTTGCCTGGCAATAAGAAGGTAGGAAGCTAAATGAAGTTATCAGAAGAAGCAGAAAAGGTATTGCAGTTGTCCATGAGGCAACAGAACATTAAAGAGTTTGACAGGACTGAAATAGAAAGGCTAATCGGCCTTATCCCTGATGACAGGGTGTTTCTCTACAAGAATGTAATGTCCAATCCTATTGGGGATCTGCCACGGTATTCAATCCATATCAGAGTTCAACATCTACTTACATTTACTACTTTCCTGTTATTGGCTTTTACAGGTCTTCCCGTTCATTTTTTCGATGCGGTTTGGGCTAAACCATTCAGTCAATTACTTGGGGGAATAGATGTTACCCGAGTGATACACAGAACATTGGCTGCAATCATGATTGTAGGGATGGTTTACCATGTAATCACACTTGTTCTAGGAACGACGTTAAAACTCTTAAAGGGTACTTTCGATATCAGACGAACAATACTTCCAAGATGGAAAGATCTTAAGGATATGCGCGAAGACATTCTGTATTTTTCTGGGAGGTCTCAAATGAGACCCGAAATGGATAAATTTATGTATAAGCAAAAAATACACTATTTCGCTGCAGTATTTGGAAGTTGTGTGATGGTTGCGAGTGGGTCTTCCTTTCTTTATCCAGATATCTGGGCAAGCTATCTTCCTTATGGGTGGGCGCTTTATATGCAAAATATCATGCGTCTCGCACATTCGCATGAGGCCTTATTGGCACTGGTCGTCATTGCCTTCTGGCATTGGTATAACGTTCACCTTGCACCTGGTCGTTTTCCAATGCAATGGACATTTCTATCGGGGAAAATTACACGTGAACATCAAATTGAGGAACACTTTCTTGAATATATACGAAACCTGGTAGAGCTTCCTGAGGAAAGATCGATCCTTTTGGAACAATTAGCTGAGATGGAAAAGTATACGGATGGGGGGATGGGGCAGTATCGACAAACACCAGTTGCTTTAACGGAAGGGTAAATTCCTTTGGTCAAAAAAAAATATCTTTGGCGTCAAGTTCTGTCTTATGCATCTCTACTTTTTGTGTTGAGCTGGACAATTTATTTTATCTATGTGTACGTAATGATTCTGTTTTGATGCAAGGCAATGCGAGTCTTTGTTATTACACCGAAAAGAAGTACAAATATTAAAGGGGTTGGAGTAGTTATTTTATGCATGAAGTAACATCTTACGGAAATATTATTATTGCAACAGCAGTGGTGGTGATCGTTCTGTTTATGATCATGCTTGTTGTTGTAATTGATCACAAGGCGAGACTTAAAGAAAAAAAACGTGATGATATCTTTCATATATCAGGAGTAAAACGAAATCACCCTATCTGGTCGTATCTTATTGGGTCATTTTTATTGATCGTAATATTAGGTGTGGCCATCCAGCTGATAGCTACCGTTTTGAATTATATTCCTGTGAACGAAAATAATAAACCTTCTGAGCTACTTGCTTCGCTAAAAAAGAAAAGCGTATTAGAAGATGCGAGGCATTTTCATAATCCAGCAAATACACTGGCTTTGGAAGGAAAAAAGAGTGTTTGTTATTACTGCCATGGTGACTTTCCCCACTTTCAGAAACGTATGATTCGTACCTTACTTAACATGCATACTCAATTCATTGGATGTATGACCTGTCATGCTAATCCGGATAAGGCGGATGAAAACTTGATAACCCTAAAGTGGTTAAACTTTTCAGGGATAGAGGTTGAAGGCGGGCATTTCGGTGTTGATTATGATAAGGATAGTGGTTACCTCGTCGATACCGATGACTTTTTCTCAAAGATAGTACCTTATCTAAACAATGATGGTAATGAACAATTGCTTGAGATTACTGAAGATGATCCCATTGCGATAGATTTCGTCAAGGTACAGTCAACCTTACAGGGACAGAATAGAGAAGCGGTTAAAAAGAGTCTTCATCGTATGGTGCGCCCAAAAGGACGGTTCTGTACGCGTTGTCACACCGAAAGAGCGAAAAGTTTCGTTCCATTTGAACAGCTGGGTTTCTCGGAAGAGAGAATTTACGACCTTACCAATTTGAACATTATCGGGTTGGTAGAGAAGTATAAAGAGTTCTATATGCCGAATTTAATGAACAGGGAGATTGAGCCAATAAAAATAAATTTAAATGGTATTCCGGCTGAGAAAGAAAGGATATATCAAACTTTGCCTCAGCTTAAAAATGATGGCTAACCGCAGAGCAGAAAAACTGCTAAAGCTATAATGCTTCCTTATTCTCAGAGTTGGTTATATCAAGTCGACTAGTATAGTTAGTTTAATCAAATTATTAAGTATAGAAAGGATCTTATGGAGAGGATATATATGAAAACAAAGGAAATTATCGTGCGATGAATTTCCGTTTAGATCAGGTCGAAAATATTAATGCTACAGGCGAAAGCAGGTCAAGTGTACGCAAGACGTATTACGCGCTAATACTTTCAATATTTCCCGGTTTGGGTCAGCACTACTCGGGTCATCTTATTCGAGGCATCTCATTATTTATCTTTCTGATAATTATTTCGTGGGTTGCGGCAATTATTTTTATGTATACGACATCTACGATCATCAGTGTGATCCTGCTGTCTATTCCTGTAGTTGTGTATGTATTAATAGGAATAGATGCTGTTTATTGTTCACTGAACCAGAAAGAAATATACGTATTAAAGTGGTATAACAAAAATTGGATTTACATAGCAGTCATCATTGTTTTATTTTCCACAATAAATCCATTGATGGATACTCTGATAGGGAAACACATTGTTCGAGCATACCTTGTCTATACGAATAGTATGGCACCAACTGTATTAAAACATGATGTCATTGTTATAAACAAACTATCTGAACCAGAAAGGAATGATATCGTATTAATAGAAATGAGCCAGGAGAATACAAAAGGTTCGATGTCAACAGTTATTGATAAGCAGATTTTAAGAAGAATTATTGCTATTCAAGGGGATGAACTCGAAATTCTAGGAAAGAAAATATATATCAATGGGGAAATATTCGAAAGTTCATTTGCCAGTTACGGTGAACAGCTTAGCCCCAACTATTATGTAACAAATGAATATCACTATGGCCCGATAGATGTACCCGAAAATACCTTCTTTGTATTGTCTGACGCAAGGCAATACAGTTTTGATAGTCGAGTGTTTGGGTTTGTTCCAAGAGCGCAAATCACAGGAATAGCGACAAAGATATTCTGGTCGTGGAATCGCGACGAAGGCCATTTTATATGGGGAAGAACTGCAAAGAAAATAAATTGATTAATTCTGTATGTATGCGGAAATGTTGATCAACTTCCAGTAGCAATGATGTGACAGAAATATTGACTATTTATACCAATTTAAGAGATCCTGGAAAGGTAATTCATATCGATGATGAATAAAATTAAAACCGTTCATGCCAGTATACTGCTGGTGCTGTTACTTATAACAACAAGTGCATTGGCTGCTGATGAGCTTAATTGCGTCCTGTGTCACAAATTCAAAGGCTTGAGCAGAATTGATGAAGACGGAAACTTCAGGTTGTTCTATATCAATCAAAAATTGTATAAAAAGGGGCCGCATAAACGCATCCATTGCAAAGATTGTCATCAGGATATTGATAAAATTCCACACGATCCAGCCAGCAAAGTAGATTGCACAGTTCAATGTCATCTTACTGAACCTTCTGGTAACGAGAAGTTTTCACACAAACCGGTTGCTGAAATACTCGAGAAAAGTATCCACGGAGAAAAAATTAAAGAGTCATCCAGTGTAGAACATCTAGAGGATTATCCATACTGCACAGATTGTCATGATCAACCATTGTATAGACCGTTGTCGTTTTTTAAAGGGCATGAGGCGGGTGTAACGGAGCGAGGTTTAAGTCGATGCAAGACCTGTCATAGAACCGGTGATTTCGCGGAAGATTTCTATGCTCATGTGACCTCCAGATTACAGAAGCTACGTGTAGGCAAGGAAATAGTAGGGGTGTGTGCAAAATGTCATGCAGACAAAAAATTTCAGCAAAGACATGGACTTCAAATCAATGTGGTTTCTTCATATTGGGACACCTTCCATGGTAAAGCCACCTATTTTGGATCAGATGCCACACCTGACTGTATTGATTGCCATGTAGTGAGTGGTGAAAATGTACATTCAATAGAAGGAAAGAAATCTGATACATCGGCTGTTAATAAAAATAATGTGGCCGCCACATGTAAAGCTTCTGAATGTCACTCAAATGCGGGTGATTATATCTCCAGTTATCAGGTTCACACGGATTATGAAGATCCAGATAAATATCCTATGCAATATTATCTATTGAAATTCTTTAAGTACCTGATGGCAGGGGTGATGTATTTCTTTATCACAGTGATATTTCTTGAATTACTTAGACGCCTGTTCCCCAGCTATTCAATTTTTAAAAACAAGTTATCCGACTTACATTAGATCCCGAGAAAGAGCTAAGGCATGAGAAAATATAAAAAAATCGTATATCGAAATGAAAAACGCTATTTCTATCGATTTTCATTAATGCAAAGAGTACAGCATGTAGTTCTGTTTACAACGGTAATAATACTATCACTTACAGGATTCCCGTTACGCTACTTCGATCAGCCCTGGGCAAAACCACTGTATGAATTTTTTGGTGGGATACATATAGCTCCATGGATACACCGTATAACTGGATTGATTTTACTTGGTTTGTTTTTGTTTCACACTGGGTACTGGCTCTATCTGTTCTTCAAATACAGGGTTGGAAGACTGATGCTCGAAAAGAGACTGTCAGTAATTAATTTTATTCGAGAGTTTTTCTCTATGGAGATGGTGCCCAACAAAAAGGATTTTTTTGATTTTATTGCCATGTGGAAATACCTGTTGTTCATAAGCAGCGAGCGCCCTCAGTACGACCGTATGTCGTGGAAGGAAAAGTTTGACTATTTCGCGCCCTACTGGGGTATTCCAATTCTTGGGCCTGCGGGATTAGCTCTGTGGTACAGGGATGAGTTTACACAGTACGTACCAGGTATTGTTTTGAATGCATTTTACATTATGCATACTGACGAAGCACTGCTGGCTGTCATATTTATATTCTTTGTGCACTGGTACAACGTCCACTATTCACCAGAAAAATTTCCTATGGCTACGGTATTTTTAACTGGCTATCTTAGTGAAAGTGAGATGATTCATGAACACTATGACGAATATACACGCATCATGAAAGAAGAAGGCCTTGAAAATGAAATTCATCCTCAACATAAAAACGAGGCGTAGCTAATAAATGTTACATGTCATAAGAAAAATAATCAGGAATCTATATGTTATCGTCCTGATGATATTTACCCTCTGGTATGGTTATATTCTGTATCCGATTATATTTGAACATTCTGCTGATCAGTCTAGTGCCGAAGTCGAGGATGATGACGTGGATGTATTTTTTGGTCAGGGAACAACCGAAGAAGAGAAGGAGTTTCTAAAATCACTAAAACAACAGCAAAATACCGAAACAACCGATCTCGGCTATATGGTTGTAGAAGAGCAATATGTGAAAGGACATTTCCATCATGTGGGGATGAAAGTTGAAACCGATTCATTCAGTGTATGTATCAGATGCCATGGTGCCGTCCCTCATGATATGGCAAAGTCAATTCGTGCTTTTCTGAATATGCACGCATTTTACATGGCCTGTGAAACCTGTCATGTACGTCCGATTGATGGTGAACCCAATATGGAATTTCGTTGGTATGATCAGGCAACGGGAATAACCATAGAAAATCCTGCGGGGTTGAATGCGCAGGATGAATCCATGTATGGAAACTACTCAGCAAAAATAGCACCGGGAAGAATGGATGAAAATGGGAAATTCAAATTAATCAATGGGACTAAAGAGCTTGAATTTGCAAAAAGATATCAAAGTGATGAGTCTAGATTGAATGATACTCAGAAATCAAAAATGAAAAAGATAATTCACAGGAAAGTCAATGAACAACCACTGCTTTGCGATGGGTGTCATACCACTGAAAATCAGCCATATTTACCATTTGAGCTATTGGGGTATCCCAAACGACGACTGTACGAACTTACCAGTACAGAGGTTGTAGGTATGATTAAAAAATATCAACAATTTTATATTCCCAATATATTACATGGTGGTGAAAGCAGAAAAGAGAGTAATAAAGATCAGAACTTATGACTGTCAGAGTGAAGTCTTTAATGTATGAAGTAACAGGTGTAAGGAAGGTACTTAATAAGTACCTTTTTCTGCTGTTTATATTGTCAGGTCACATACAGGCGGCAGAGCCAGAGGTACCGCTCGTAAACTGCCAGAAGGTTATGGTTTTAGACGGCTCTCCAACTGGTCATATGAAAATGCCAACCGATGTTGCAGTGGATGATGAAGGGAAGATCTATGTTGTTGATAGCGCTAATCATCAGATACTGGTTTTTGCAGCGGATGGAAAGTATTTAATGGCTTTTGGTTCACAGGGGAAGCCTGGCGAGGTATTAAGTTATCCAGTAGGGATTACAACAACTTCGGATGGGCTTGTGCTGGTGGCTGATCGTGGTAATCAAAAGATCAGGATTTTTAATTCAGATGGTAGCTTGCAGAAAACTTTTGATACAAAGATTGAGGAGGGAAGATATACGCCTGTCGATGTGGCGGTTGACAGCGAAGGAAAGCGAATATTTGTTACAGCTTCAAAACCGTTTCACCAGATTATGGTGCTGGATGCGAATGGAAATCTGATATCGCGATGGGGTCAGGCGGGAAGTAATAAAGGTGAATTTCGCTTTCCGGCAACTATAGCTGTAAGCCCTGAAGATGATGAGATTTATCTGGTCGATGTTCTAAATACTCGAGTTCAGGCATTTGATATGAACGGAAGCTTTTTAGTTACCGTTGGTTCGTGGGGAGTTACCCCCGGAAAGTTATTTCGACCTAAGGGCGTAGCTGTTATGAAAGATAATAGCATACTGGTAAGTGATAGTTATCTTGGTGTTGTACAGTTATATGATAGTGATACACGTTTTCGGGCAGTGCTGGGAGTTGATGGTAAAATTGCTCGTTTCAATACTCCAACAGGCCTGCAAGTGGATGATCGTAATAGAGTTTATATTGTAGAGACCATGGCTGATAGAGTAACTGTTTGTCAGTTGTCCCCATTATAAAATGACTAACAAACGACGTATTTCAATATTACTGAGCTTGTTGTTAAAGCTTACTTTTGTTGTTTCGATTTTATTTTTACTAACGCCAAATGCACAGGCAGCACGCGTGGTAGAAGAAAAGCGAGAGTGCGCTACCTGCCATATCGCATGGATAGCCGATTTCAAAAAAAAAGAGGTCACAACTCTGGTTCCTTATAATCCACGTCCAAAGGTTGCAACAGGACGTCAGGATGTCGTCAGTACGGAGGCGATGTGTTTCTCCTGCCATGATGGATACGTCATGGATTCACGTTTTCTATGGCAGGATGGAGGACATACCCATCCTGTAGGTGTGATCCCCTCAGATAGGGTCGACATACCTAAGGATGAAGACAAAACAATCTTCCCACTCAACGATGATGGCAAAGTGTACTGTGGAACCTGTCACTCGGCGCACGGCGTCGAATGGGGAAGTAAACTGTCGCCAGTCTTCCTGCGTGCAGAGAATATCAATTCATCCCTTTGTATGACCTGTCATGTTGATAGAAAAGATCAGCACGCTAATCATCCTCTGAACCGTAAAGTAAAAAATAATAACAAGAAGCTGGAACAGATGGGTTCAAAATTTAAAGACACAGATCAAGTTATTTGCCAGAGTTGTCATAAGGTTCATGGAGCCAAAGAAGAAAAGCTATTAGTGGAGAAGAATGAAAAATCGCAGTTGTGTGAGATTTGTCATCAGGATATTAAAAATGTAGATACTACGGGCTCTGGCCAACACTATAGTCACCCAGTTGACGTTATTCCAAAGGAAGTAAAAGTACCCAGTATATTTACTGAATCCGGATCAAAATTCGGACCTGACAAAGAGGTTATCTGTCAATCCTGCCATACGCCACATTTTGCACCACCGGAAAATAAATTGTTGGTTCTGGATAGCGAACACCTTAAAGAGGGGATTTGTGTCAACTGCCACGAGAAGCAACGCAGCTTGCTTAACACGGGGCATAACCTGCTCAGTGGCGATACGAAAGTAATGTCAGATTCTGAATTACCCAGTAGCAATTTAGGGGTCTGCGGTGTTTGCCATAACATCCACTCAGGAAAGGGGCCAAAGATGTGGGCGCGCGAATTACAGCCCGGTGGAGACAGAGTGGCTTCATTATGCCTCAGTTGCCACAGCGACGGTGCACCTGCTGAAAAATTCACAGTTGGTGAATATAGCCATCCGGTGGGGAAATCGCTCAGTTCGGCAATCGACCCAGGTGTTCTCCCGCTCTTCACCTCGTCCGGGGTAAAAACCCATTCCACCAAATACGGACGGGTTACCTGCCCAACATGCCATGATGTGCATGGCTCCGTCAGTCACATTAATCATTCATCATCAGCAGGAAGCAAACAGCCTGGAGGTGGTAAATATTTACGTAAAGGAGAGGATAATCTTTTGTTGCTGTGTGAGACATGCCATGCTGATAAATGGTCTATAGCCGAAACAAAACATGATTTGGATATTAAAAAGGGTGACCCCATGCCTCTGGGTATCTGCGGCAACTGTCATCAGGTTCACAACGGTAATGGGCCACGTATGTGGGCAAGAGATGATGGTCTTAAAAAGAATGATTATGGTGCGCTGTGTAAAAGTTGTCATAAAAAAGGTGGCCTGGCAGAAAAGAAAACAACGGGATCCCATTCACATCCAATCGGTGTTTCAATTGAAAAAGCAGGTATAGATGTAACTCCCGAGGGATGGGTTTCCATCGAAGGGGGAGAAAAAACCACCAATGCAGCTGTGCTGCCATTGTATGATGAAAAAGAGGGTGTATCGCATAATAAAAATGGCGCTGTTTCCTGTCCTACTTGCCATGATCCTCATCGATGGACAAGCAAAAAGACAGATAAAAAAATGAGCGGCAAAAAGACGGATGAGGGTGATGCGACAAACAGTTTTTTACGTATTCCCACAGCACCTGATGGTGAATTGTGCGTCACCTGCCATACAGCAAAAGCCCCGATTCGTGCTACGGATCATGATCTTTCCGTCACTGTGCCAAAAGCGAAGAATGCCTTAGGTGAAGAACTGCATCAATCGGGTATATGTGGTCAATGCCACGCCATCCACAATGCTGTGCAGGACCTTGCGCTATGGGGGCGACTGCCTGGACAGGCAGACAATGCTCCGGAAATGCTCTGTCGAAGTTGCCATGATGCAGGTGAAATCGCAGAGGCAAAGGTACCTAAGAAGGCATCTCATCCTGGTTACGTAATGGCCTGGGACGGAAGTCTGCGAGATGTTGATAAAAAGGGAATAACCCATCTACCGGTCTTCTCCGAAAGTGGCCGTCAGGCTCTGACGGGGTATATTAGCTGCCCGACCTGTCATAATGTGCATCAATGGCGTCCCGATACAAACGAGGCAGGAAGTGGTAAAAACGAGGAAGGAGACGTCTTTAGCAGCTTTCTTCGAACAGATTCTTCTGAAGGAATATTATGTGCGGATTGTCACGACCTGGATTCGATTTTTCGCTATAAATATTTCCACGGTATCGATTTCAAGAGCCAAAAAGAGAATTGACCGACTTGCCGGGTCATTTCCCAATAGTCATCAATTGACGGTCAAAGATCTGCTCAATGTTGAAAGGCTAAGAGCAATTAGACCACTACAGAGGACGCAGAGAGCACGGAGGTTGTTTTTTAGAATTTAGAAAGTTATTAGTGTACTGTCCTAAACTGTATGTAGATTATAGCGAGACGGGAAATAGTCATATGCAAGGCGTCATCCGCAGGGAATGGCATGCCCTTTTCAAGGATGAAAACGCAGCAGATGGCTGTTTCCCGTCTCGCCCGAAGGGAAGCCCCCAAATCCCCCAATCCGGCGTTGCAGTTCTTGACAAGGGAGGCGCCATTGCCTGCGAACTGCGTCTTGTCTTGGGAAATTTGGGGGCTTCTATAATCTACATACAGTTTAGGACAGTACACTAGTGTTTCAAAAACAGTCTATTGATCTTTAGGATGGCTACTACAAGCTATCCTGTTTCTCTCTGTGTCCTCTGTGGTTCAGTGTTTTTAGATCAGGTTACCTAGTGCAGTTTGATTGAAGGATCTACGGTTCGTCTTAACCATTGTGCCAGAGTCATCAGGATCGTGCGGAAATAGCCATGCAGGGCGATCTGATGCATCTTATACAATGACAGGTAAACCGTTTTCGCAATCCACCCTGATACTCGAACGCTACCCGTAATACTGCCCATCAGACTGCCAACCGTACTGTATTTGCCCAGCGTGACCAGTGCTCCGTAATCTCGGTAAATATACTTATCGCCTTCGGTGGGTTTTCCTTTTAGCCGCTTCCTGATCTGTTTAGAAACAAAGGAGGCCTGTTGATGCGCAGCCTGTGCTCTGGGTGGAACCGAGCCATTACCCATTGGGCAGTCAGCACAATCACCGATTACAAAGATTCTGTCATCCATGGTAGAAACCAGATTCGGTTTGACTCTAATTTGATTGATACGGTTAGTTTCCAGACCAATCTCGGATAAAAATGCCGGTGCCTTAATGCCTGCTGCCCATACTTTTATGGAGGCGGGTATGAACTTCTCATCGCCGGTATAAATACCATCCTGGGTTACCTTGTTTACCTGTGCTGACGTCATCACGGTGACGCCAAGGCTTTCCAGTTCAGCTGTAACTGCCAGAGATAGTTTCTCTGGCAATGCGGGCAAAATACGAGGCGATGCGTCAATCACATGTATACGCATATGCTTGTCCGGTTCGATTTCATCGAGGCCATATTGCGCAAGCTGACGACTGGCCTGGTGTAGTTGCGCAGCCAGTTCTACCCCGGTCGCACCAGCACCCACAATGGCTACATCAAGTTCACCCTCTTTGATAGGTCCCTGTTGAGCATGAGCACGAATCAACTTGTTAAGTAAGATGCGCTGGAATTTAACCGCCTGATGTTTATTGTCCAGCATCAAACAATGTTGCATAACGCCCTCTATGCCAAAATCATTACCCAGGCTGCCCACTGAGATCACCAGCGTGTCATAGCTGAAACTACGTTCGGCAATTACCTCTTCGCCATCTTCATCAACCTCGGCCCCGAGTAAAACTGTACGCTCTACTCGATCAATTGCGCTAACGGTTCCCAGACGAAACCTGAATCCATGCCAACGCGCCTGCGCCATGTATTCCAGTGCTATTTCACTCGGATCGGTACTGCCAGAAGCCACCTGATGCAGCAGAGGTTTCCATATATGGGTGCGATTGGCATCGATGAGTGTCACTTCAGCGTGACCCCGCTTACCCAGTTTGTTACCCAGGCTGGTTGCCAGCTCAAGACCGGCAGCTCCGCCACCAACGACAACGATTTTATGCAGTGATGTAGTCATAATATTTTAAACTTCAGTAAGTGCCCGATAAGGTAAGTGTAGAGCATTATTCGGACTGATCTGGCAAGAGTTCATTGCGGATTTAGGTATCACCCTGAGTGCTCTGTGAATCACTATCAATCAGCAATCGGGTAGTGAGCTAGCACTACGGTGATATTGTCCCTGCCATAATTGTCCAGAGCCTCGCGTAGCAGGATTTGGCCAGCGGTCTCGACATCGTTTTCCTGGAGGATCGTGGCAATCTGTTGATCGCTCAGCTCCTTGTTAAGACCATCAGAACACAACAGATAAGTGTCACCCGGTCGGTTTTCACGGATTTCCATCTCTACCTGTAAATCTTCAGCTGCTCCTATAGCCTGAGTGACGGCGTTGGTGAATATTGATCTGGCGGAATCATCCATTCCAGATTCTATTTCTTCCTCGTCGCTGTGATCACGGCTGATTTGTTTAAAAATGCCGTCACGCAGGCGATAGATGCGGCTGTCACCGGACCATATAGAGGCAATGTGGTGTTCTGAGGATAGCAGGATGGCGACAGTGCTGCCGATAATGGTATTGCCCATTAGTTGCCCTTTGCTCCACAATTCCTGATTAATCTTCTCCAGAATTTGCCGGATTTTTTCGATACTACGGCCGGTCAGCGGTAAGGCCTTGAAATTGCTAAAATGATCAATGATCAGGCGACTGGCGAAATCACCTGCAGTATGCCCGCCCATGCCGTCGGCGGCGATCCAGAGCCGTTGTTCGGGAAGGGCCAGAAAAGCGTCTTCGTTATGATCGCGTATATGCCCCATGTGGGTAATGCCGAAGGAAGTCCAGGGGTGCGATGACGAGGTGGGTATGTGCATAGCTTTAAGCCTTACTGCCCAAACGGGTCGGAGTCGCTGTCACACCAACCCCATTGCTCCCAGTTGCCGTCGAGCAAAGCGGTGGTGCTATCTATAGGGGGTAGACCCTGGCAGATCAAGATCGATGGTTCTACTTCTTCGGAGCCATCAGTCCACCAGACGCTGTAAGCAAAACTGCATTCGAGCAGTACTTTATGCAGCATTTCCGGCATCTGCATAAGCAGGTTCACTTCTGGGCTGATGCCCCAACGTAATGCCAGATGCTGGCTGTCACTATTTCCTGCCTCCTGTTTTGTGTCTACGATCAAGTCATTTGTTTCCAGTTTGTTTAGTTGCTCTTTGAATTCTAGTATGTTGAAGTCATTCTCGAGCGTCCACTGAATGAGTTGCTCGGCGTGATCGAACCAGGCTTTATCGTCTAGCGCAAGTTTCAGGGGATTAGTGCCAGGTTCTTTTTTGCGACACAGGGTCATGGGGAAATAGCGCCCTACGCGATCCACACTCGGCATGATTACGCCTTGCCAACAATGACCATTGCAGATTCCAGATGAAAGTGCGAATCGATAGATCGGGCTTGTGAGGTAGATGTCCAGCCAGTTTTCCCCTAATTGATTTTTGCTGGCATTGACCGCTTGCTGTAACCAGTCATCCCAGGGTTCAATAAAACTACGTGGGAGATTATGCTTAATAAAATCCCCCAGAACAGGAACTTTGCCGTAATAACCGGTGTTATGAGTTACAGTTTCTGTGGACATCTGAAATAGGTTAAATCATTGAGTTTGAAGGGGTTGATTGCGCTGTTTGCGCGCAACTCAAACTTGACATTGCGTTTGCCGATCGAGAAGTCGAGCAGGAATTGTTCTGATCGGGCACCACGTGTCATGGTTGCCTTGTCGAATAGTCTAAACAGTGCCCAGGGACTTTCAAAGCTCAGGCTGGAAGTCCTTCCCGGTAGCCGGGGAAGTAATTGCAAATTGATTTGACCCGTTTTGGCGGGCCCCGGCCACGTCATGGGCGTGGCAACCACTGGACCATGGGCATAGCTAAGCTGCTGACCGTCGATGGTGAGATTGAGATGAGTAATCTCCGGGCTCATACTCCTGGGTTTCAGGCTAAAGCCCAGTGAGGGGGTCTGACTGCCCAAACTAAAAAAACTATTTTTGATGTTCTGGGCGCGTTTAAACTGACGCAGGGTGTTTTCGGATACACAGGCTTCTGAGTCGTCTTGCTGAACCCAGCGCCATGTTGGTTGAGAACGATCCACATTGGCCGCTAAATATTTATCAAAAAATTGATCTATCGTACCATTCGGTCCAAAAAATCGACCAAAATCCTCAGGCGTTATTTCCTGAACTTGCTTACGGTTAATCGGATAACGATCAGCGATGGCGAGCTTATAAAATTCCAGTACACTGCTTTGCCAACTGTTCTGGATATGTTGACAAACATTACCCTGGATCAAGCTGGAGCTATCACGAGTAATTGTCGTTAGCATCGAGTCCAGAGGGTAAGGATATTGTTTGGCGGTATTTTGCACTTTGCTCAGCACCTGACCGATTTGCCTGCGCTTGACCTGCACCAGTTCTTCGCTACTGGTCAGTGTCAGAGAGGTTAGCTCCAGGTAAAGTTCATTGAGCAGTGAGATAAGTCCCTCTACAGGCGCTGGCGCCTCACCGGATTGATGGACCAGTTTATTTAAATCATTGAAAGCGGTCGATACCCGGGCTGTGTCGAAGCGGCTTAATTCTTCTGGTGATTTATCCGTTAGCGAGGAGGTAAGGTTGCGCCAACGCTTTTTCACCGCATCCCAGGTTCCTCCAATCGGCCCACCAGGAGCCATTTGTTCGGTGCTCGGGTAGAGGTTGGTCTCCTTCTCAATCGCAGCAAGCAGTTGCAGTAAGGGTGACTGTTCAGAGGACAGGATACCCAGAACCTCGACAGAATGCTCAACGCTGGTGAAGGGCTGGATAGTCAAATCCGCCAAAAGCTGGCGCCAATGCAGGACAAAGTCATCCAGATAACGCCGATGCACAAGATGACGTAATTGCTGAAATTCATTGTCCGAGGTGAGGATCTGGATATTTTCACCCAGTACCCAACTGGTATTTGCCAATTGCTGGATTAATTCTTCGCTTTTAGGCAGAAACAGCTGGTGATAACCCGAGTAGGTATATAGCGTGTTGAGTCCCTCGTTGAGTGGTTTGCCGCTTTTGCGCTTAAATACCAGGGGGGCGCTGCGGCCTGCTGCATCACTGATTCGAAAGGGAGATGGATCGTTTAGCATCAGTATTTTTTTAAGTTCAGCATATACTCTTTGATCCAGTGGAGTACTAGCCAGTGTGGTGCGAGCACGCTTGATCAGTGCTTCATCCAGAGCGCGAGGTAAGGGGGCGGGGCGAGCCTGGAACAGGCTCGCCAGGTGCCGGTCGAAAGACTTCCGCTGCGCAGGGTTGATTGAAATACTGGTCTTTCCGAATAAGTCTTTTGCTACCCAACTCTTAAAGCTATCACTGTTATAATGCTCGTCGTATTCAGGTTTCAGCATCAGATAAAATTTGAGCGCTGTAAAAAGTGTGTCCGAGTCGTGACCACTCCGACTAATATGTTGTTCCATTTGTGTCATCACGCTGGGCAGGAGCATCTCACGCAGTAGCTTCTCATAAAGTGAGGAAGTTGCCTGACCCAGTTTGTCATGTTGAGACAGGTTGAAGTCCCAATTAATGGTGCTAGAGTCGGTCTCGTCTATACCTGTAAGTGATCGTGCCTTGTCAAGAATCGGCAGGACTGCAACAGGGTCCCATTGGCCCGAAGGTAACGCCTGTAGTTGCTGCTTTAACTCTGCCGCCTGTTGCTGAACCAGGTCGATGTAACTACTGTTATTGACATAGGCATTAATCAACAGGACAGATATCAAAAGAAACAGGATGAATATTCCACCAAATGCACCATAGCGCATGAGTTTTATTCGCTGCTCTATCTTCGGGTCGCTACCCACTAATCCAGATTCAGTGAATATCACGTCACTAAGAAGCTTGTTGATGAAGAAACTTTTACCACTTCCAGCCGGAGGTGCAACGAGCTGTCGGTCAACACCAAAATTGGAGGCCAGAGAACCCATGATTCGATCGATGGGTGAGCCTTCCTGGGTGGCACTGGTGAAATATAGACCGCGTAAGAGTACCGGTTGATGAAACTTGCTGAGGTCGAAGATCTGTTTGACAAAGTGGGATATGGTTCCCTTTAACGCGCTGAACTGCTGTGGAAAGGTGTAGATTGCCTCGCGTCGTTGACGATTGCGTTGACCTTCCAGTTTCTGCAGTATCTGGCTGTGAAGTCGTTGCTCTAACATGGAGAATTCGTCGTCAAGCCACTCCGAGTTATCCGACAGAGATGTTTCCAGATCGAAGGTGGCGCCCCACACCTGAGCCCTGTCGTTCTGGTTCAGTTCATCGAAAAACTCCATGAAACCATGCACTAGATCGAATTTTGTAAACAGAATATAGATCGGTATCCTTACACCCAGTTGCTCGTATAGCTCCTGAATTCGGCTACGGATAGCCTGCGCATGGGCGAGGTGCTCCTCGCTGGTTTGTGCCATCAGATCTGAGATGCTGATCGCTACCATCGCGCCGTTGACAGGCCGCCGTCGACGGTACTTTTTTAGCAGGCTGAGAAATCCCAGCCAGCCCTGGCGATCAAGTTCCTGATGACTGTCCTGAGTGGCGTATCGACCGGCAGTATCCAGAAGCACCGCGTCTTCAGCAAACCACCAGTCACAATTGCGGGTGCCGCCTATTCCCTTGATCGCCGACTTGCCAAATTCCTCCTCCAGCGCAAACTTAAGATTGGAGTTTTTCAGCAGGGTGGTTTTGCCACAGCCTGGAGGGCCAATGATGATGTACCAGGGTAATTGATAAAGAAACTGGTGGTTTCCACCACCCAGTCTAGCCTTTTTCAACCCGGCCATGGCCTGTTCCATTTTCTCCTTGAGGGTCTCTAATTCTTCCTGGGAGAGTTGTTCATCAGGGCTGAGGGCTGGCATTTCTTTCGTTTGGGCGGAAATGCTGGCTATCATCTCGCTGTTGCGCCGCCTGGCGCGCCAAAACAGAACAATGCGACTTATTGCCCAGATCAGAAATAAGATGCCGATGGCTATGAGTCTGTGTGATTCCTCTTCCAGTGGCTGGCTCTGGCCGAAGCCAAATAGTGGTCCCAGGTACCAGATGAACAATGCTATAGCTATGACGCCTAACAGCGTGATCAACCATCTTTGTTTTATTAATGTAATAATTTTTTTCATGGCTACTGGATCAGTATGACTTCAACCCGGCGGTTTTTCGCTTTACCTGCACGGGTTTCGTTGGATGAGACTGGCTCCAGGTCAGCCCGGCCTTCGGTAGAAATCTGCCTGGGATTGATCAGGTTCTGACGGATGATTGTGGCAACAGCGTCCGCACGGGATTTGGACAGCGCCCAATTGGAAGGGAAACGGGCAGTGTGAATGGGATCGCTATCGGAGTGACCAATGACCCGGATCGCACCGGGTAGCTTATTGAGTTGTTTGGTAATCTGCTGCAGTAACGGTATCACGCTGCTTTGAATGGTGGCGCTGCCGGATCTGAAAAGGCTGTCACCTGGAATCACCACCTTGCTGAGACCGGATTGTCCCGTGACCTGAACCTTGTTTTGCTCGATCTCGGCGGCGAGTAACAGGCTCAGGGATGGTTGCTTGAGAGGTGCGCTGATCGTTACTGGAGAAGCAGGAGTATCGTTGCGATAAGTTGGCGCTTCCATCGTGAATATAGCGGCATATACCGGATCCGACTTTTGGTTGAGACTGTTGAGCAACAGCAAAAATAACAGTGTTAGCAGTGCGCTTGCGACGGTACCTAGAACCCAGAGTGGGATTGCCCGAATAACCGGATTTTGAATATCCCTCACTCCCTGCCAATGGGGAGAGAGAGTATGCTCAACGGGTTCCCGAACTTTATCCAGTTGTTGATAGAGCCATTCACGAATTGCCTGCAATTTGTCTTTACCGTCTCTGGCAATCCGATAGCGTCCTTCGAAACCCAGAGACAGGCAAAGATACATCAATTCTAACAATTCGCGATTGCGGGTAGGGGTTTCGGCAAGGGATTTGAGCATGGTAAAGAATCGTTCACCACCGGAAATCTCCTGGTGAAAACTGCTCAACAAACTCTTTTGTGCCCAACCGCTGTCGCTACCCCATGGGGTGTTTAAAACCGCCTCATCTATTGCGGTGCAGAGTATATAGCGGGCAGTATGAACCGTTTGCTGGTCGATCCCGTCAGTCAATGCCTGTTTTTGAAACTGATGAATCTCATTGGTGATCAATTCGCTAAGACTAGCTGTGTCGACCTGGTCAGGAAAAGTGCTGAGACGAGTCAGCAGTGCCAACAGTCCGGAAGCAGCGTGCTCCAGAGGGTTGAGATGGCCCAGATGATGAAGTCTTACGGGGCCATCAGATGGCCGTGGTTTAGGTCGATCAGGAGGCTTGTGCAAATCCGTACGGCGGCCGCCGGGTATGGGTTTAACGACCGTGTGGTCATTGAATTCAGGAGCTGAGAAGGGATCATCTGGGTCCATGGCTATTGTCCAGGGTGATTCTTTGAGTGAGGTGACCTGATATTGGATAGTTTTGACTTAGCAGTGAATCGACTGCCTGAAGGGAGGGGGTCGATATGGCGAAAAGCTGCCCACCTCTGATTCGATGAAGGAATAGATGAAGCATAGTCATACCGACATTCCCTTGATCGCCCAAAACTCCAGCTCCATTTCAGGATAATCACCAGAAAAGAACATGGCAAAAGAGCCAGTTTCTTCCACACCTTTCCAGATTTCATTGTGTTTATCCAGTTCAAAATAAGTGAATTCAGAATGAAACGGAATCTGCCGTGGCGCGACCGGCAATGGTCGAATGGGAATGCCGGGCAAGTGAGATTTAACTAACTGAGACAGTTGATCCTTACTGGCAATTGTGGTTTGGCGTGTAATCTGGCTTTGTAATTTATCTACTGAAATCTGTGCTTTAATTGCTAGCACAAATTGTGCAGATTTGATTAATTGCTTTTCGAACACAATGGCGGTGTACACACCTCGAGGATGTTTGACAAGTTCGATAGCAACAGCTGGTTTATCCAGTGCCCAATCGAGCGAGATCCGAATTGAGCGTATCAGATCGCTAAAGCTGCGACTCAGATCCTGGTGGTTATAGGCGGGATAATCGTCAGGACGTCTCCGTTCGCTGGTGATCGTGGCCAGCTCACCAGCCATTTGCACCAGTATGCTGTAGAGTGTTTCAGGATGTAGTGTTGTGGTTTGCATCAGATGCTTGAATAGCGGTTCGTATTGATTGACACACTGCAGCAGCAGGAAACCAACAAATTCACCAACACCGCCAGCACCAGGTGAGCCCAGGCTGCTGGCCAGTTCTTCTCCACGGTGGTGCAACAATCCCTGAATATCTCTTATGCTATCGGTTAACCGTTGGGAGCCAATGCAATGCAAACAGGTGGGAATAAACTGTTCGTCTAGTACCACCATGTCATCAGCGCGGCGTTCGACCAAGCGGGCGACAGGGATTGTGGCGAAAGCCCCCTTGTCCTGGCTGTCGAGACGAATACGGGTGGCCAGAGAACCAGTTTCGATCACTGCTTCAGCGGAGTTAGATTCGGTGTGCTGGTCATGAATGGAGAGCTCCTGGCGTATATAACGGCTTAAACCCTGGTCAGATTCGGCATTGCTGACATCAATGCCAGTACTCGTTTCGAGCAGCAGGGCGAGCTCAAGCGTTTCATTTTTATGTTGCGGTTGAATTTCGAGGGGTGGAGGTAGCGGATGATTATCGGGCATATTGAAAGGTGTGCCGTCAGGAAAAACACCACTACAGCTTTTGATGGCAAATTTACCAAGTGAGAGTTTCTGGGTATCGATTTCGAGTCGTGTGATCCCCCAGGAGTAGGGGTGAAGTCCGCCACAGCGATCCTCAATCCAGCCACGAAAATGTCTTCCCTGCTGCTGGAAATGCTGTGGACGAAGAAACATTCCTTGAGTCCAGATAACCGGATTACGCCATGACATCTTACTCCTACTCCTTTTGGGTGAAATTTAATGGATGTTATTTTGTTACTCAGCTCGAATTGATACCGACAACCTATCCAGTTGAATAATCAAATTGGTAACGCGCTCCACGGGGATAGGGACGGCCGCCTTCCAGGTCGCTTGATCAATGTTACGGAACGCGGCGATGACTGCCAGGTACTGAGTATCCGCTGTCGGTGTTCGGGTGTAAAGTTTTTTGCCCCCCGGCATCATACTGAATTCTTCGCGGTAAATCAGATCATCCCCAAAAGTGGCAGCTTCTTCATTGTAGAGAGGGAAAAAATCGGTAGTATTGAAGGCACCGAGGTTTTTAAGTTCGTATAAGCGCACAACTATGGGTGAAGATCGGCCTTCACCATCCGGGTTGATAACATCGGTGGCGAGAATTTGAGCGTTGATGATGGTTGCAGGTGCTGCCGGCGGATCCTTACTAAAACAGGCGCTAATAAGTAACGTCATCAATAGAAAGGTAAAAAGTGTGATTGGTCGGGATAGTTGTTTGTTCACTTTGTGCTCATCGGTTATTTTTTTGTTTTTCGCAATTGATCATCATAAGCCCTGGCGAAGGCACGACCAAACAGGTGGTTGAAGTCGTCATGGGCCTCTTTTTCAATCTCACTGTAAAGATCCTGGAATAGATCCCACAGCATGGCCTGTTTGTGTATCGGTATCTTGACGCTGATAGGGCTTTTTGTTTGCAGGCGCTGCTCAAGATGCTCTGGATTAAACCTCTTTAGCACGTCGTGAAGTGCCGAGCGCATTCCGGCCATAACCGCTATTTCATGAGCGCCAATGTCACTGAAGGCCTCGTCTATCGCTTCTTTAGCCGGCATATAGGCTTCGCCTATAGGGGAGAGCATTTTTATGAGTGATTCTTGTGCCGACGGAGAAAACTTAAGGGGGTTGTTTCTACGCCCATGGACAATAGTAACATCCAGTCCTAGCTCATTTTTGATTCTCGACCTTGCCCATAGTACCTGGATGGCTCCTTGCAATGAACAGCTCAATAGTTGGCCAATGAGATAAAAGCTGTTCGCATTAAGGGTGCTGGCGAGACTACTATTTTCAATACCGGCCCCTTTTAGAAAGTTATGGATATGTTCCAGTTCAACTTCTGTGCTGGAAGTTGAGGGTGGTTGTTGCTCAGGTTTCCGGGGTAGCGTGGCCGGTGTTTCATGTTGATTTAATAAATGTTTTTTATCTTCGCTGGTGGGCTCGATTTCAGCAAAGGGATCTTTGGTATTAGTGTTTGCTATATAATTGTCGGCCCCCATTTCATCAGATTTCACAAAAGAGTCGAGAAAGCTGAAGTCATCGGCGTCGTTATAGTTTTTTGCTTTCTGGTCTAGCCGATCTTCTTTATCTTCTTTTGTGGGCTCGATATCGGCAAAAAGATCAGTGTTATCAAGGTTTGTCAGGTCTTTGTCGGGTGATATTGGGCCCGAGTTCCGAATAGATTTGAGAAAGCTGAGATCTTCGGTGTCATGATAGTTTTGTTCTTTCTGCTCCAGCAGATCTTCCTTCTCTGCAACAATATTGGCAAATGGATCCTCTAATGCAGAGTCGAGTTTATCGATATCCTTGAGCAGAGAATTCGGGTTTTCATAGCCCTCTGTGTAGCTGAGATCCTGTGAGGCAGCATGCTCACTCTGATTAGTGATCGATACTTTGATCTCGTAGTCTCCTAATATCAGTAAGTCGTTGTTATTAAGTTTGGTGCTTTGACCGTTAACCAGCATCTTATTGGTATGGTTTATAGCGATACCATTGGTGCTGGTGTCTGTGATGTAATAACCATCAGCGCGATATTCGACTTCTGCATGTTTGCCTGATACGACATTTTCGGGATCAATTAAAACCAGTGAGTTGCCTTTTCGGCGGCCGATAGAAATACGCTCATGCCCGACACTAATAGAGGCTGGTATAGGCGGTGGGGCCCCTTTGTAAGATGTAACGGTTAGAGTTAAAAGCATGTCAAAGGCCTTATCACCAGGTATAAATGCACTTTTTTCAGCTCCATTATTCTAGTAGGTTTTCCATGGTCAGCTTAGAATACTAGAAAAATTCAGGACTGTTAACAATTAATACAATAAATATTGCCTGATGATTTAATTGCTGGATAGAGCGGCTTTGGCTCTTTAATCAGGGAAAAGATGAAGTTAGGCCTTACAATCTGTAAGGCTGAGCATCAGTGGCGTAGGGTGGCGTCAATCAACAGAGAAATTAGTATTGCCGCCACAGGGGATATGTAGTATAAAAAGGCTGGTTTTGAAAAAGGCGCCACACTGTTAGATAAAGGCCTGGAATTATGGTTTATATCTTCAATTTTATGGTATCTCGACTGGGTTATGAGCATTGCCTGCCAGTCCGTATACTTGCTTTAATGGAAAAACTAGATCAATAGGAAATTGGTATTTTACTAAATATTTAGCACTAGTGAGGGTGTATTCGATTTAGCTGATCGACCCAGAATTACAACTATTTACAGTCAACCTAAGAGAGCAGAATGGTTGGCGTAACCAAATTGGAGTTGTATTGTGACGAACCTGGATCCTGGACAGTTTCTTGAGGAGATCTCAACAGAATCGCCGTGCGGGGAAGATCTTGAGTATGATCCTGAATTTGGCGAAATGGAAAGGTCGGCTCAGGGCAAACCTGAACAACAGATTGGTGATACCTTAATTCCAACAGAAGAGGCGGATTGGCTTGCTGTTAAAGCCAGGGCAACTTCTCTGTTCAAACGCACTAAAGATCTTCGTGTCGCCGTTTACCTGACTCGTTCATTATTACATACAGAAGGCCTGCCCGGTTTAAGGGATGGCCTAAGACTGATTCAAGGCTTATTGGAAAACTATTGGGACAGTGTGCATCCACAACTCGACCCCGCCGACAATAACGATCCAACCTTACGTATAAACACGCTAACCACGCTTTACGACCCAGAGACTGTATTACACAGTTTACGCGAAGCAATACTGGTTAATTCACCACTGCTTGGTCGATTCAGTCTTCGTGATATTTTAATTACTTTGGGCAAGCTGACCCTCCCGGCCAGTTCTGATGAAAAAGCCGTTGAGATTTCCACCATAAATGCTGCATTTATGGATGCCCCACTGGATGATCTACAAAACACTGCTGACGCTATCCATCAGTCTATTGAGTGTGTTTCAGCGATCGAATCACAACTCATGGATAAGGTTGGTTCCAAGCAGATGGGTGATTTCAGTACACTGTTGAATTTGTTAAGGGAGGCGCAGCATATTATGACTGAACATTTAACTCAGCGAGGTGCCAGTACTGGTGAAGCTAAAGCTTCATCTGAAGTGGTTAATGAAGCACCCGGTACCCAGGCATCCGTTCAGTCGTTCCCTAACGCGATAAATACCCAGGAAGATGTGATCAGGGTATTAGACATGGCATGTGAATACTTTAAACGTCATGAACCATCGAGTCCCGTACCACTGTTACTACAGCGTGCCAAACGTCTGGTAGCTAAGGACTTTATGGAAATCCTGAGAGATCTGACACCTGCCGGTGTAACACAGGCTGAGGAGATTAGTGGAGTGCCCCATCAGAAATAGAAAATAATTCAGCAACGAGGGATGGAGTACCATACTGTAGTGTTGTAATGAATGGACTGCATCATTTACGGGTTTATAAAATTTAAGGAGATGAATTGTGGCAAAAGCAAGTAGTCAAAAATTTATAGCACGAAACCGTGCTCCTCGCGTGCAAATAGAATATGACGTAGAAGTCTATGGTGCGGAAAAGAAGGTGCAGTTACCTTTCGTTATGGGGGTAATGTCGGATCTTTCTGGTAAACAGGATCCGGACAACCCGCTACCACCAGTCGCTGATCGCAAATATCTGGAAATTGATGTTGATAATTTCGATGAGCGTATGAAGGCAATGAAACCGCGAGCTGGATTTCAGGTGCCCAATACATTGACAGGCGAGGGCAATATCAGCGTTGATATCACCTTCGAAAGCATGGATGATTTTTCGCCCGCTGCCATTGCACGCAAAGTCGATGTGCTAAATAAGTTGTTACAGGCACGCACGCAACTTTCCAATCTGGTTACTTATATGGATGGTAAAACCGGTGCAGAGGAGTTAATTGCAAAAGCGATTGCTGATCCAGCACTATTAGAGGCACTCGTGTCCGCGCCAAACGCTAATGGGGAAGACGCAGCCGAGACACAGAAGGAAGAGGAGAAATAAGAGATGGCTGAAACTGAAACTGAAGCACAGGTCGCACCTGAATCTGAAACTCTGGAAGCGAGCGATTTTAGCGCGCTACTTGATAAAGAGTTCAAGCCCAAGTCAGATCGTTCGAAAAAAGCGGTTGAAGAAGCAGTCAGGACACTTGCCGAGCAGGCGTTGCAATATACCAGCCTGATTTCAACGGACGTGATGGAGTCGATCGAGTCAATGATTGCTGAGATCGATAAACAACTGAGCGATCAAATTAACCTCATCATGCATAATGAAGAATTCCAGAAACTCGAGGGTGCCTGGAGAGGGTTGCATCACCTGGTCAATAACACTGAAACGGATGAGATGCTGAAAATTCGTGTGTTGAATATTTCAAAAAAAGATCTGCACAAAACCCTGAAAAGTTATAAGGGTACAGCCTGGGACCAAAGTCCGATCTTCAAAAAACTTTACGAGGAAGAATATGGCCAGTTTGGTGGAGAGCCTTATGGCTGTCTGGTGGGTGATTATTACTTTGATCACAGCCCACCAGATGTTGAGTTGCTTGGGCAGATTGCACAAATTTCATCCGCTGCGCATGCGCCATTTATAGCTGCAGCAGCACCTACTCTAATGCAAATGGATAGCTGGCAGGAGTTGAGTAATCCACGTGATTTAACCAAGATCTTTACTACGCCTGAATATGCGGCATGGCGTTCATTGCGCGAATCGGAAGATGCGCGCTACCTTGGTCTGGCAATGCCCCGTTTTCTTTCTCGCCTGCCATATGGGGCCAAAACGAATCCGGTTGAAGAGTTTAATTTTGAGGAAGAAACCGAGGGGGCTGATAGTAGTAAATATACATGGGCTAATTCGGCTTATGCAATGGCAGTCAATATCAACCGCTCTTTTAAAATGTATGGCTGGTGTTCGCGTATTCGCGGTATTGAGTCTGGTGGTTTAGTTGAAGAACTGCCGACACATACCTTCCCCACCGATGATGGTGGTGTTGATATGAAATGCCCAACAGAGATTGCCATAAGTGATCGCCGTGAGGCGGAGCTGGCAAAGAATGGATTTATGCCGCTGCTGCACAAAAAAAATGCAGATGTCGCCGCCTTCATTGGTGCTCAGTCACTGCAGAAACCAGCCGAATACGACGATCCAGATGCGACAGCTAATGCCAATCTGTCAGCGCGTTTGCCATACCTGTTTGCTACTTGCCGATTTGCGCATTACCTGAAGTGTATTGTGCGTGACAAGATTGGCTCATTTAAGGAACGTGAGGATATGCAAAAGTGGCTACAGGCCTGGATTATGAATTACGTCGATGGCGATCCGCAGCACTCCAGTGAAGATGTTAAAGCGCGTAAACCGCTGGCCGCTGCTGAAGTTGTTGTAGAGGAGGTAGAGGGCAATCCGGGGTACTATACCTCAAAGTTTTTTCTACGACCGCATTATCAGCTGGAAGGACTTACCGTGTCGTTGAGGCTGGTGTCCAAGCTGCCGTCAGTAAAGGGCAGTTAAAGAAGTGTTTCAGGATGTGTGCATTGTCGTTAAACATGAAGACGGTGAAGAAATTGAGTCTTAAAGCAGTCATGTAACCACGGTTGTACATAAAAATGGGGCTGAGTGTTATCGTGATGTTTAACAGCAATGCTCAGTGAAACGAGTGGTAAGTAATCAATTTTTGAGAAAGGAGATTATCATGGCTGTAGATATGTTTATAAAAATCGATGATATAGAAGGTGAGTCTGTAGATGATGTGCATGCAGGTGAGATAGATGTATTGTCGTGGAGTTGGGGGATGTCGCAATCAGGTACTACACATAGTGGGCCAGGTGGTGGTGCTGGCAAGGTCAACGTACAGGACCTCTCATTTACCCACTATGTTGATAAGGCTTCAGCCAATCTAATGAAGATGTGCTGTAATGGCAAGCATTTTGAAGAGGCCACATTAGTGGTGCGTAAGGCTGGGGAAACACCCCTTGAATACATGATTATCACAATGAAGGGCGGTCTGATTTCTTCGGTGTCCACCGGAGGCTCTGGTGGTGAGGATCGGATAACGGAGAATGTCACTTTAAATTTCTCTGAATTCAAGACTGAGTATGTACCACAGATGGCCGATGGTTCTGGTGATGCCTCAGTCATTGTTGGCTGGAACATTGCAAATAACGTGGATGCATCCTGACACATTTTTTTATGCCTGTTAACTCCAGGGCGCCTCATCAGAAGTGCCCTGGCTAAAGCTCAAATTCCATAGGCTTATGCGGGGATTTGAAAGTGAGGCAGAGTGTATTTGAATATTTGTTATCAGAATGCTGTCGAATTATTTCCACGTCAGCAAAATCCACGGTGAAATAATGGGGATGTTATGGATGCGCAGGAGAGCCTATCACAAGGCGAACTGGAAGAAACGCTACTTCAGTTACAGGCAACAGTGCGCAGCGATCCTTCCAATGTTAAACATAGAGTATTTTTGTTTCAACTGCTCACAGTAATGGGGCAGTGGGATCGTGCTTTGACTCAGCTTAATGTTGCGGGTGAACTGGATGCCAGTACTTTAGCGATGGTACAGACCTATCGGGAGGCCTTACTCTGTGAAGGTTTGAGGGCAGATGTCTTTGCCGGTAAGCGTTCGCCAGTTGTTTTTGGTAAGCCTGAACAATGGATAGCACTATTACTAGAGTCACTGAGCTTAATGGCTGACGGGCAATATGCTAAATCGCAGGACGTCAGAAACCAGGCTTTCGAGCTGGCACCAGCAACCTCTGGCGTCATTGGAGACCCTGCGAGCCCGGATAGCGAAGCGTTTGAGTGGATTGCTGATGCTGATACTCGAATGGGGCCAGTGCTCGAAGCCATCATAAATGGCAGATATTACTGGGTTCCATTTAATCGTATACAGTCCATAAATATAGAAGCGCCTGAAGATGTGCGGGATATGGTGTGGATGCCTGCCTATTTCACCTGGGCTAATGGGGGAGAAACAGTAGGTTTGATACCCACCCGTTATCCCGGTTCTGAGGTGAGTGAAGATAAGCTGATTCGCATTGCACGCAAAACCATATGGCAGGAGCTGGATAACGGTGTTTATCAGGGCATGGGACAGCGTATGTTAACAACGGATGTGGGTGAGTACCCGTTAATGGACTTGCGTATGATCACATTAAATTCAGAGGCAGACGAAACAACAGATTTCAGCGTTTCAGAAGAGATAGAACCCTAATGGCTGACACTAATGGCTGTACGTAATGGCCAAACTACGCAATCAGGACCAATTACATTCGTCTTTGCTTGATCGGCTCGTTGATGATGAGCCCGATAAAAAAACAGAGCCTAAAGATAAACGCGGAATATCACAGGCAAAACTGCGCGAATCGGTGTTGCGTGATTTGAACTGGTTATTTAACACCAGCAATTTGAGCACAGTTCAGGATCTTGAAAACTATCCAGAGGTGGCTAATTCGGTTCTCAATTATGGCATGCCCGATTTTACCGGGCATACAATTTCTGGTGTCGATGTGCCTGAAATCGAACGTCTGTTACGCCAGGTGATATCTGACTTTGAGCCACGCATTCTTCGTCGCAGCATCAGAATTAAGCTCAACGTGAATGAACAGCTGATGAATCATAATGCTATGTCTTTTGATATTGAAGGCGAGTTGTGGGCACACCCGCTACCACTGCAAGTTTTTTTGAAAACCGAACTTGATTTAGATGTTGGTGAAATAAAAGTTTTAGATTACTCCGGCTCTATATAAATGAGAAATATAATGGAAGCATTTAATGGACCCTAGATTGCTCAAGTATTATAACTCTGAACTGCATTTTATGCGTGAAATGGGCGGAGAGTTCGCCAAACAGTTTCCTAAAATTGCAGGCAGGTTAGGGCTTGATGGGTTCGAGTGTAGTGACCCCTATGTAGAACGCCTGCTGGAAGGTTTCGGGTTTTTAGCGGCGCGCATTCAACTTAAACTTGATGCAGAATTCCCCTCCTTTACCCAGCATCTACTGGAGATGGTGTATCCACATTATTTAGCACCAACGCCTTCCATGACCGTAGTAAAGTTACAACCGGATTTAAGCGAAGGTGCATTGGCTGAGGGTTTTACGGTACCACGACAGAGTGCTTTGCGTAGCCTGATTGGAAAAGGCGAACAAACCCCCTGTGAATTCCGAACCTCGCATGAGGTTACCTTATGGCCGCTGGAGATAACTGAAGCGGAATACGTTACCAATACGCAGGCTTTACCTAACATAAACGAGCCACATTTACCGACACCCAAAGCAGGCTTTCGTTTACGGCTGTGTACAACGGCGGGGCTAAGGTTTGAAAATTTATCACTTGATCATCTTCCGCTGTATTTGCATGGAAGTGATGAAATTCCAATGCATATGTATGAACAGATACTGGCAAATAGTGTTGCGTTGGTTCTGCGTTCAACTTCTGACTCAAACCCCTGGCAAAAGGTTATAGATCGAAGTCACATAAAACGTGCAGGCTTCAATGAAAACGAGGCAATGTTACCGTACGGTGCACAATCTTTTAGTGGGTATCGTCTGCTGCATGAATATTTTGCATATCCTGAGGGTTTTCTGTTTGTTGATTTATCCGGTCTGGGTGAAGCCGTGAGTCAATGCACTGACAATGAGCTGGAACTCTTCATTTTAATGAATCAAATTAATCCAGTGCTGGAACATAAAATTGATGTCTCGGCGTTTGACATGTTTTGTACAACCGCCATCAATCTGTTTCCCAAGCGAGCCGACCGCATACATCTTAATAGCAGAGAAAATGAGTATCATGTGGTTCCCGATCTTACCCGTCCTATGGATTTTGAGGTCTATCAGGTAAGCGCTGTGGTTGGTCATGGTACAGGGGAAAACAGGCAACAGGAATTTCTGCCGTTTTACTCTTCTGATGAAACCAGTTTTCGCGCAGAAAGTAGTGCTTATTACACTATACGTCGTGAATCACGGTTGTTATCTGTACGCCAGAAACGTTATGGACCTCGTTCAAATTATGTCGGCAGTGAGGTCTTTGTCTCCATTGTCGATGCAGCTGAAGCGCCTTATTCCACAGAACTGCGCCAGCTTGCTGTTACAACATTATGTACCAATCGGGATTTACCCTTGCATATGCCGGTAGGTACAGGCAAGACTGACTTTACACTGGAGTCTGGCGCACCAGTAGAATCCATTCGATGCATTTGTGCGCCGAGTAAACCCAAGCCTTCCTATGCAGAAGGTGATACTGCCTGGCGATTAATCAGCCATTTATCACTGAATTATCTTTCTCTGGTTGATTCTGACGAACAAAAAGGCGCTGCTGCATTACGAGAAATACTTAAGTTATACGGTTATATCACTGAAGCGCATATCGAAAAACAAATTGAAGGCGTGTTATCGATTACAACTATTCCTGTCACAAGGCGCATGCCACTCGACGGCCCCATCACATTTGGCCGAGGACTGGAAGTAACAGTGACGATGGATGAGGCCGCTTTTGAGGGCACGGGTTGCTTTTTATTAGGCGCAATACTAGAAAACTTTTTTGCAAAATCTGTTTCTATCAATTCGTTTACGGAAACGGTTATTAAGACAGACAGGCGTGGGGAGATAATGCGATGGCCCGTAAGAATCGGCCGCAAGCAGGTGTTATAGCGCCGCGAACAAAAACAGCTGATGTTAAGCTAACAGGCACTAAAACGTCTGACAGTCATGTTGCTGAAATTGCTGCGTTGGAAAAACTTCTGCAACAGCAACCTTATAAATTTGGTTTTTATCAGGTGCTTCGGCGTTTTGAATGTCTCTATCCTGATCAACCAAAAATTGGTACATCATTACGACCTGTTAATGATGTATTACGGCTTGTTCAAGAGCCCTCAATGGCATTTTCTCCAGCTACACTGAACTCTTTTAAAATTTCCAGGAAGGGGCCTGGCAAAGAGAAGCAACCGTCAAAACTGGCGGTTAACTTTTTTGGCCTGTTGGGGCCAAATGGACCGCTGCCGCTCCACCTCACTGAGTTTGCGCGAGACCGTTTACGTAATGATGAAGATCCGACCTTCAGTGAATTTCTCAATATATTTAATCACCGTATGTTGTCTTTGTTTTATCGATCCTGGGCGAGTGCACAACCGACAGTTAATTTTGATCGACCGCAAGAGGACAGGTTTCGTACCTATACTGGCGCTCTGTTTGGTCTTGGAATGCCCTCTTTTTGTGACCGGGATGAAGTTCCTGATCGAGTAAAGCTGCATTTTGCCGGCAGATTGTCATCACAAAATCGGAACGTCGAAGGCCTTGTAGTGATGATCAGAAGTTTCTTTAACATACCGGTTGAGATTGAACAGTTTGTAGGTGAGTGGATGCAGATTCCTGATGACTGTTACTGCTACCTTGGTGAATCACCGGAAATGGGGACCTTAGGGGAAAGCATTGTCATCGGTGACCAGGTTTGGGAATGCCAGCAGAAATTTCGTCTTATTCTTGGGCCCTTAAATATTGATGAATATGAACGATTTTTACCCGGACGAGAAAGTGGTAAACGGCTGCGAGCGATGGTTCGAAATTATGTTGGCGATAGTATGAACTGGGATGTAAATCTGGTTTTAAAACATGAAAAAGTGACACCCGCTAAGTTAGGTGAAAACGATTTGCTCGGCTGGAACACCTGGCTAGGTGATCGAATCAGTAATGATGATGCCAACGATCTGTTACTGGAACCAATGAGTGCCATGATCTAACGTATATCACTTAGATAATTTTAAAAAAATGTTATAGGGAGTTAGTCAATGTCAGAAATTAATCGTGTTTCATTATTTGGTAAGCTCAACGAAATAGCATATAAGGGAATTGAGAGTGCCACCGTGTTCTGTAAAATGCGCGGCAATCCCTATGTTGAACTGGTGCACTGGCTAAATCAGATTCTGCAATTACAGGACTCGGATTTACACCGCATCATCAAACAGTTCAATCTGGATCCGTCACACCTGGCCAGGGACTTTACCGCTGCGCTGGATAAATTGCCGCGCGGCTCCACTTCCATTTCTGATCTGTCCTCTCATGTCGAAGAAGCCGTGGAACGAGGCTGGGTCTACAGTACGTTAATGTTTGGTGAGTCACAGGTACGTACCGGACACCTGATTGTCGGCATCCTGAAAACACCAGGACTACGCAACGCCTTGCCGGCAATCTCAAAGGAATTTGAAAAAGTTAAGATTGACACCCTTACCGAACGGTTTGATGAGGTGGTCGGCGGGTCGCCAGAAGACCGGATGAGTGCTACCGATGGTTTTCAGATCGGCGGTGGGGCGGCTCCGGGTGAGGCCAGTGGAGCAATGCCTCCGGCGCAAATGGGTAAGCAGGAAGCATTGCAGCAGTTTTCGGTAGATTTAACTGACAAGGCTCGCAAAGGAGAGCTCGATCCTATCGTTGGACGTGATGGCGAAATTCGTCAGATTGTCGATATCCTGATGCGTAGAAGGCAAAACAATCCGATACTCACCGGTGAGGCGGGTGTGGGTAAAACCGCCGTGGTAGAAGGTTTCGCACTACGCATTGCATCTGGCGATGTGCCACCAGCGCTCAAGGATGTTACCCTGCGTAACCTCGACATCGGACTGTTACAGGCTGGTGCCAGCATGAAAGGCGAATTTGAACAACGTTTGCGGCAGGTTATCGAAGAAGTTCAGGCATCAGCTAAACCCATCATCCTGTTTATCGATGAGGCCCATACCTTGATCGGAGCTGGCGGGGCGGCAGGTACCGGTGACGCGGCGAACCTGCTTAAACCTGCACTGGCACGTGGCACTCTGCGCACAGTTGCCGCCACCACCTGGGCGGAGTACAAGAAATATTTCGAAAAAGATCCGGCGCTTACGCGGCGTTTTCAGGTGATTCAGGTGGACGAACCCAGCGAAGAAAAAGCCATATTGATGATGCGAGGTATGGCATCAACCATGGAAAACCATCACCGGGTTCAGGTTCTGGATGAGGCACTGGAAGCTTCAGTTCGTTTATCCCATCGCTATATCCCTGCTCGTCAGTTGCCGGATAAATCGGTCAGCTTACTGGATACTGCCTGCGCCCGTGTGGCTGTAAGCCAGCATGCCGTGCCCGCTGAAGTCGATGATACACGACGTAGAATCGAGGCCTTGCAAACGGAACTCGAGATTATCGAGCGTGAAAAAACCGTGGGTGTAGACACTGTCGCACGGGAAGAATTGGTGAATAATAAACTTGAGGAAGAGAATGCCCGTCTCGAGCTGCTGGATCAGCGCTGGAATTCGGAGAAGGAACTGGTGCAGCAGATTCTGGATATTCGCAGTCAGTTGCGCGGACAGCTGGGTAAGGTAGAAGGTACCGAGAGCGAGCTGGAGAAGGCCGCAGACACGGTTGCCGAAACTGTATCGGTAGACACTGGCGGTAGTGCAGATGATCCTGTTGAGCAAGTTGAAGAGCTGTCACCTGAACAGCGTAAAGACCTGTTGCAAACACTTCAGGGTCTGCAGGAACAGCTCTCAGAATTGCAGGGGGAACTGCCGTTAATCCTGGCCAGCGTAGACGGACAGGCCGTGGCCTCGGTGGTGGCCGACTGGACCGGTATTCCGGTTGGACGCATGGTCAAGAACGAGGCTGAGGCAGTGCTCAAACTTGGTGAAACCCTGAACCAGCGAGTTATTGGTCAGCGCCATGCTCTGGATATCATCGCCCGGCGCGTTCAGACTTCCAGAGCACGTCTCGATAATCCCAACAAACCCATTGGTGTTTTCCTGTTGTGTGGCCCTTCAGGTGTCGGTAAAACGGAAACCGGACTCGCACTGGCCGAGTCGCTGTATGGCGGTGAACAGAATGTAATTACCATCAACATGAGCGAATTCCAGGAAGCACACTCCGTCTCCACACTCAAAGGTTCACCTCCGGGATATGTGGGTTACGGTGAGGGGGGCATTCTTACCGAAGCCGTGCGGCGTAAACCCTATAGTGTGGTGCTGCTGGATGAGATAGAAAAGGCGCATCCCGATGTGCACGAAATCTTTTTCCAGATCTTCGACAAGGGCTGGATGGAAGACGCCGAAGGCCGCTATATTGACTTCAAGAATACATTGATATTGCTTACCTCCAATGTCGGTACCGATCTCATCATGAGCATGTGTAAGGATCCAGAGTTGATGCCCGAACCGGAAGGGATAACCAAAGCGTTGCATGAGCCGCTATTAAAAGTTTTCCCCGCCGCCTTACTGGGACGTCTGGTCGTTATTCCCTATTACCCACTTAGTGATGAAGTGATGCACCTGATCATCAAATTGCAACTGGGACGTATCGAGAAACGCATCGCCGAGAATCACGATATTCCGTTTGGCTATGATGATGAAGTCATCAATGTCATTGCTGAACGCTGTGGTGAAGTCGAGAGCGGTGCACGGGTAGTGGACGCGATATTGACCAATACCGTATTGCCTAAAATCAGTCAGGAATTTCTCATCCGAATGATGCAAGGGGAGAAGATTGAGCGGGTGCAGGTGAGTATTGAAGATGGAGAATTTAGATATGGGTTTGAGTGATTAGATAATTATTTTGGAGGGTTGGACGAATTTTAGTCGAGTCTGCCCCATTGATTGCATTAGCAGAACTTGAGGACATATAAATGACATGGGTAAACTTGGTTGTAGGGACTTACTCTGTACAGACGCTAGATATTGCTAATTGGTCTATAAATCAACGCATATCAGTATTGACTGAATGTCTTACTAAGCTGGAACAATATCGTACAGAAAGGATGCAGAAGGACGAGGAATGGCGATGGCAAGATTATAGCGGGCGCGCGAGCATGATACTTGTTGCTCCAGAGTACATGTTTACAGCAAAAAACTTTCAGCTATGTTTTATCTCAGATTTAAAAAGTAATCGGTTCCTTGAAAAGGATGAAAGGGATAATGTTGTTGCAGCGCTACAAAAGATAAGCTCACGCTACGGATCACAGTTGGTGTTTGCTCCTGGGTCTATTGCATTCAGACAGAAGCTCTCATCCATTGCGATAGACAGACTGGAAAAGGTCTCACTGGCCAAAACACATATAGAGACAGCAGCGACACATCTACAAAAAAGGCAATACCCAAGTTTGACTGGTGATGCCTACCTCGACAAAACGTTAGCAAGTGATTTAGCGGGGCATGCTCCTCAAACGCCCAGAGAAAAGCTACAGCAATTGCATAAAGCAGGGACGGATACCACCGGAACCTATTATCTTGCTGACAACGCTATGTATCTGTTCAATAGAGGCAGAATCATTGCCAGTTACACCAAGCGAGCTGATTTTCATGAAAGACTTCCTGATGCGCCGGCCAATACCATCTTCATACCTGGAATCAAGCCTGGACGTGCAACGGTAGGTGCAATCAACTTTGGGATTGAGATCTGCTTTGATCATGCAAACGGTGTCCTGAAGAGCACCCCTTCAGGCACGGGTGTGCTACCAAGTATTCATTTGCTGTGTTCAGCATCTGTCGGTAATGATACCAGTTCTGTCCTGGTTCGTGAGGGGGGGTATCTGATACATGCGTCGAGTGACGAGAGCGAAACAGTTATTCGGCGCAAGATGAGTGGTGCATGGCAAGATGCCATGGAAAAACAAACGCCAATTGCAAAAGGAGGTAAGCTGAAGCTGGGAACCATTGAGCTGAATATATGAATATAGCCAGCCAGGGTGCATTCCATGTACCAAAATCAACATTGGAGAATGGCTGAACATGATGTTTGGATTAACTTGGTTGGACATGCTGAAATGTCATGGTGCGTAGAACGCACCCTACGGATAATGAATTATGGATGATTTTTAACTATGTCTAAGTTACCAAACAATGCGCTGCCGATTTACAACGTAATGACTGGATGAGTGCATCAAAGCGCAAACGAAATGAATCGACACTTTGGCAACGACGTTTTTGGGGACATCAAATTCGCGATGATCGAGATTATGAAAAACATATCGATTACCTGCATTACAATCCGGTTAAACATGGCCTGGTAAAAAACGTGAAGGATTGGCGGTATTCGACATATCATCGGTATCATCGTAATGGTGTATACGATGAAAACTGGGGCGCTGATGAAGTCCTGGTTATGGATGAGGTATTTAGTGAATAAATGAGATGAGTGCAATGGGCGCGTAAAACGCACTCTACAGGAAAAATCATGCCTGCAAACAATGACGACCCGCAATCAGCCTATACCGTGCATGAACACGATGGTCGCTATGAAGTATGTGCCGCTTCGGGTCGAGTCATTATGGTTTGTAACGATGAGAGTAGCGCTGCTCACTATGCGTCTTTATTGAATGAAGCGCACAAAGCAGGTTATAAAATGGGGTATAGGGATGGCCAGAACAGATAGCGCGGGCTAGAGTTTTGGGGGAGGTCAGGTGTTGAGAATGGTGAAAATTAAGGTTTTTAACCCTTGCCAGGCTCAAACTTTAAACAAAACAGGTCGTCAGAGGAGTAAATGTAATAACCATCAGCTGCACCATCGCCATCGATTATAACCGCTTTGGTATTGCCAGACATTGCGCCCGCCTTAGCCTTAACACCCATGCCAGCTTCGGGTACCTTGTGTTCTCGTACGTATTTTTTCCAGCGGACTTTGTCGGCGATATCTATCTTGGTTTTAGAATCTGCCGCATGCTGAAGCATTTTTAAAAAATCATGATACTCAATTTCGATGATGCGCGGTTGAATCATAATAATCCCTTAGCCAATTATTTAAAACACAAGTTATTGTAAGAAAATGAAGAGCTTATACCAATTTCATCAGGAAATCATTGATTTACACGCACTTTATTATCTGATTTTATAACTTAAACAGGTGAATGATATATCCGCTTTAATGGGGTCATATTAAGCTTTGATATTTACAGTCTCTGTTATAGACTTAGGGTCGAGTCCGGGATATATGTAGAGGCTATGGATGCCACATGAAGGGATTGCGCAAAGTGGCAGGAGCGAATGTTTCTTTGCGTTCGCAAACACTTTCTATGAAATGATTTTCAGGAGTGGACCAAAGGTAATGAAGGATTACTATGCCTAAACTGGAAGCAACACAAGCGAACCGATCGATTGTGGTGACATCCCCACTGGGTGAGGATGTATTGCTATTCCACAGCATGAACGTCAACGAGAAATTAGGGCGTTTGTTTCAGTTTGACCTGGATTTACTCAGTAACGACCCCGAGATCAAGCTGCAGGATATTCTTGCGCAAAACGTTACCGTACGTTATTTACGTCCTGATGGCGAATACCGCTATTTCAATGGTTTTGTAAATCAGTTTAGCCAGGCTGGTACACACGGTAACTTATTTGTCTATCGGGCTACACTACGGCCCTGGTTCTGGTTTCTCACGCGCACTGCAGACTGCCGCATTTTTCAGAATAAAACCGTTCCTGACATCATCAAAGAGGTATTTCGCGATAAAGGCTTCAGTGATTTTGAAGATGCCTTAAGCGGCAGCTACCGCGAGTGGGAAAATTGTGTTCAATATAGAGAAACGGATTTTAATTTTGTCAGCCGACTGATGGAACAGGAAGGCATGTACTACTTTTTCAAACACGAAGACGGTAAACATACGCTGGTATTATCGGATTCTACAAGCGCGCATGAAACCGTGCCAGGTTATGAAGAAGTACCGTATTATCCGCCGGAAGAGAGCGAACGGCGTGAGCGCGATCATATTTCCGACTGGTCGTTAAATCAAAGCATTCAGCCGGGTGTTTATGCACTCAATGATTTTGATTTTAAAAAACCAAAAGCTAATCTCGAAGTTAAATCATCTAACCCCCGTGAACATGACAAGGCTGATTTTGAAATCTATGACTATCCCGGCGAATACCGTGAGAGTAGCGAGGGTGATGCATATGTACGTGCACGTTTAGAAGAGTTGCAGGCCCAGTATGAAGAAGTGCAGGGGCAGGGTAATGTTGCTGGGCTGAGTGCGGGGTGTTTATTCAAACTTACCAATTATCCACGTGAAGACCAGAATCGGGAATACCTGGTGACCGCCGCCAATTACAATCTGGGGCCACAGGAATACGAGTCGGCTTTTAGCGGTGGTAGTGGATCAAATTTTTCCTGCGGTATAACTGCTATCGATAAACAACAGGCATACCGCGCGCTGCGCATTACACCAAAACCAATCGTGCAGGGTCCACAAACCGCCATTGTGGTTGGTAAAGCGGGTGAAGAAATCTGGACCGATAAATATGGCCGTGTCAAAGTGCAGTTTCACTGGGATCGTTACGGTGAAGAGAATGAAAACAGCTCATGCTGGGTACGCGTTTCCCAGCCATGGGCTGGTAAAAACTGGGGTGCAGTGGCCATACCTCGCATTGGTCAGGAGGTGATCGTCTCGTTTAGAGAAGGCGATCCTGACAATCCCATTATTACTGGCCGCGTATATAACGATGACAACATGCCTCCTTATGAATTACCTGCGAATGCAACACAATCAGGCGTTAAAACCAGAAGTTCTAAAGGAGGTGGTCCCGACAATTTCAATGAAGTACGTTTCGAAGATAAAAAAGGCAGTGAAGAAGTTTATATCCATGCCGAAAAAGACCAGAACAATGTCGTAGAAAATAATGAAACTACGTCAGTCGGCAATGATCGCTCAGAAACCGTAGGAAATGACGAAACCATTTCTATAGGCAACAATCGAACCGAAGACGTTGGTAACGACGAGTCCATAACAATTGGTAACGACCAAACGATATCAATTGGCAACAATCGAACCGAGACCGTCGGTACTGATGAAACTATTAGCATTGGCAGTAATCGCACTGAATCTGTAGGCGCCGATGAGACAGTGACCATCGGCAGTAATCGATCCGTCACTATCGGCAGTAGCAAAACCGAAACCATCAGCATCAACAAAGCTGAAACCATCGGCGTCGCAAAAGAGCTAACCATCGGTGGTGCTTACCAGGTCACTGTCGGTGCGGCGATGAACGAAACCGTAGGTGGCTTAAAAGCTGAAGAAATAGGTGCAGTAAAATCGGTTAACGTGGGTGCAAATAGTAGTGAGAATGTAGGTGGCAATAAATCAGTCGATGCCGGTGGCAATATAGCGGAAAGTGCGGGCAAGGATGTGAGCATTTCTTCGGGTAAGAAGATGTCACTCACTGCCGGTGATGATTTTGCGATCAAAGGTAGCAAGAAAGGAGTGATCGATATTGCCGATGAATTAAGCATCAAATGTGGTAAGGCGACCATTGTGTTAAAAAAGAATGGCGACATTACCATCAATGGTAAAAAAATCACCATGAAAGGTTCAGGTGATGTCATTATAAAAGGGAAGAAGATTTTGCAAAATTAACAGCTTCATTAAACTGTATCAGGCAAAACTATGAAACTACAGAGTGAAAAAAAACCACCAATAAAAAAAGCGGCCAGAAATAAAAAAATTGATAATGTAGTTATTGGTCTGTTACTAGGGATTAATGAGCTCGGTCAGCCCCTGGTAGCATACTCGGGTAATCCCGATGAAACGGCCAGGATTGCTCGTAGTTCGGCTCAGTTGACAACAAAAGATACTGGTTGTGAAGTGGCTCTGCTGTTTGAAGGTGGTGACCCAAAACGTCCACTTGTCATCGGCAAAATCCAGCAAACCAGTAAAACCACCGGTCAAGATAAGGACGAGCCAGTAAATATTGCCGAACTTGATGGTGAATCTATCGTGTTATCCGCGAGACAAAATATTACCCTGAAATGTGGCAAGGCAAGCATCACCTTAACCAAAGCTGGTAAGGTTCTGGTACGTGGTACCTATCTGCTCAATCGTTCCTCCGGCGTTAATCGCATTAAGGGCGGTTCCGTGCAAATCAACTGAATCCGGACCATCTAAAAGGAAATGTTATGACCGATATCTGGAACATCATTGAGTCCTGGCTTAGCGAGATTTACAACCAGTCTCATCTTCGAGCCACTGTTAAACGAATGCTTGTTGGGTGGCTACGTCAATTGTATTTCCCGGTTAAATATCCTTTGTGTATGACCAGATTGAGCTACCAGGGCTAAGCGCGCATGGAATTGCTCAACGCAACCAACATGATAGCTGGCTATACCATGGGTATGAAACCCAGCGGCCGTGAAATGCTGGTGGTTGCGGTCAAGGGTACCTTCAATATTCCCTCCAACCCCGGTGAGGAACCCAGGTTGGCGGAGCAACAAAGGCCGCTAATCGAGGCCGATACCTTCACCGGGGAACCCGGTTTTTCCGCGCCCGTTTACGAAGTCGACTATGCCCCGATTAAGCACCGCTGTGACGTGCTGTTCAACGGTTACGCCTATGCCCCGAAAGGAAAACCCGCGAGCAAGGTGCAGGTGGGTATCAAGCTGGCACAAATGACCAAGAGCTTCAATGTGCTGGGCAAGCGCCTTTGGGAAGCGGGTGTAACCGGTATTGGCCCTGGCTATCCCGGACTGTTTGAGCGCATGCCCATTTCCTACGACAATGCCTATGGCGGTAACGACAATTTTCTTAAGGATGAATCCAGACATAGCGCCTATATGCCTAACCCCGTGGGTAAAGGATATCATCGCGAGCTGGCCAATGATCTGGTTGACCAGACACCTATGCCCAATACAGAGGCATTGAAAGACCCTGTCACAAGACCCTATGCCAATTACCAGCCCATGTCGTTCGGTCCGCTAGGGCGAGGGTGGCAGGAGCGCCTGAAATACGCAGGCACCTATGACGATGACTGGGTCGACAATACCTTTCCGTTTTTGCCTGCCGATTTTGATGAACGTTACTACCAGGCTGCACCGGCGGATCAGCAGATTGACTATCCTTGCGGAGGTGAAGAAATCATGCTGGTTAATCTATCACCTTCTGGACGTTGTCACTTCAGATTACCCACCCTTGAGGTGCCCGTTGTGTTTTTCAAAAAGAAAGGGGGTAGAGTTGAGACCACGGCAGTTATCGACACCATCGTGCTTGAACCGGAGAAGAATATATTCACGCTGACCTGGCGCGCTCAGATTGATTTGCGCAAAAATATCTTCGAAATCCCGCAGGTACTGGTCGGTAAGCAGTCACGTGCATGGTGGCGTGCGCGTGAACTGGGTAAGACATATTACCCTTCTCTATCAAGATTAGTTAAATCCAAACAAGCGGAATCTTCGGAGGAAGATGCATGAATGTCATGCCACTCGCAATCGGTAGCTATGGTCTGGTGACCGGCGTGGGACTGGATGCTCCCTCAAGCTGTGCGGCGATTCGTTGTGCCATTGACAACTTTCAGGAAACCCGCTTTATGGATTCTGGCGGTGAATGGATACTAGCCAGTGAAGTACCGCTGGAACAACCCTGGCGAGGCAAGACCAAGCTGATCAAGATGCTTGCAAGCGCCGTCAGAGAATGTCTGGCAGGCGATGCAAAGGTGAAGCCTGAGGCAACACCGCTGTTGCTTTGTTTAGCGGAACCAGATCGCGCCGGGCGGGTGATAGACGATGACGACCGGTTTTTCCACGAGTTGTGCGCAGAGCTGGAGGTTGAATTCCACGCAAAATCCCGTGTGATCCCGCAGGGGCACGTGAGTTTCGCTACGGCACTATTACGCGCTCGCAGTCTGATACAGGAAGGAGTGGCAGCGCAAGTACTGGTCGCAGGTGTCGATAGCTTACTGGTGGGGTCGACTCTGGCTCATTACGAAGAGCATGAAAGACTGCTGACCAGTCAGAACTCCAATGGATTTATTCCGGGTGAGGCGGCGGGAGCAGTGCTGGTGCAAGCTTCTGGAAATAGCTCAAATTCACAGTTACTTTGTTTGGGTATAGGTTACGGCAACGAACAATCCACGGTCTATGCCGAAGATATTCCCTTGCGTGGGGACGGAATGTCTCAGGCAATACGCAATGCGTTATCGGAAGCTGGTTGTGATATGGGAGCGACAGACTTTCGTATAACCGATATCTCAGGTGAACAATATGCGTTTAAAGAAGCAGCGCTGGCACTTTTGCGTGTACTGAGGCAACGAAAAGTGTTTTACGATCTCTGGCACCCCGCAGACTGTGTCGGTGAAGTCGGTGCAGCTATTGGCCCAGTAATATTGAGTGTACTGCTTGCGGCCATGCACAAAGGCTATAGCCCCGGTAATAATGTGCTCGCCCATTTTGCAAACGACGAGGGAAAACGTGCCGCTATGGTGCTGAGTTATCAAGCTGTGGGGGGTAACTGATGGCTAATGCGGTTTTTGCCAATGGTCGAGAAATTTCCTGCAAAGCTGCTGCAGGTAAAACCATTTGTGCCATGCCGGATGTTTGTTTTACGCCTCCAGAGAATCCCGCAACTCCACCAGGTGTGCCTGTTCCTTATCCAAATACGGGCATGGCTTCTGATACTACAGATGGTAGTAAAAAAGTAAAAATATCGGGTGAAGAAGTTGGCTTAAAAAACAAATCAAGTTTTAAGAAAAGCATGGGTGATGAAGCTGGGGCAGCGGCTAAGAAAGGCGTGATCACTAGTAAGAACAAGGGCAAGGTTTTTTTTGAGTCGTGGTCGATGGATGTAAAGATTGAGGGGAGGAATGCAGTACGTAGTATGGATATGACTACAAATAATCACGCAAGCACACCAGGTGACACACCACCAATGGTTTATACTGATGGAGTGTCTCCTCCAAGTAGCGCTGAGGGGTGTGAAGCTGCTGCAAATAATGCAGACAAGGCTGACGATTTAGGCCCTAAAAAAGGTAAGATGAAAGACAAGGATGGAAATGAAATTGAGTATGATACTGTACCAGCCGGTGGCCAATTTGTTCCAGATGGAGGCTTTCCTGCCTTACCAGGCAGGTCTCAGTCTGGGCTCAATATGATGTCACATAGTAGTGTTCCAGCACGCGATTGCAGACAAGGCACTAAACGAGGTGGCATGTCTGGTGGACAAGGTGGTGGTGTAGCTTGTCCTGGTCAAAAATTTGCTGTACGAAAGGCAGGCCATGCTGAAGTAAAGATGATTGAGGATATTTTAGTTGGTCGAGTTCCTGGCAAGCTTACTAAAAATGCCTATAAACCCAAAGGAACTCTATATTTAACTGTAAAAAGAAAAGAAATATGTTGCAGTTGTCAGAAAGCCATTAAATGTGCAGAGGAGCAAGGCATTAGGTTTGTTTATTGTGATGACAATGAGGGCAAGAAAACTAGCAAAAAGGATTGCGAGTGATAGATAAATAAAATCAGAAGGTATAATAATGATTCCATCTTATGTAAGTGCGAGTTTAACCGATAAAGATAAAATAAACCATGAATGGAGTGATTGGGATCCATATGAGCTTATTCCAGATGCGGATGCAGACACTATAAAGGCTTTAAGTTCTGTATCTCTCTCTGGAATGCTAAGTTTTGTAATTGGGTGCTTAGAATGGGTAACTTATCGCTGCTCATATGATAATGAATACACCTTACCTTTTGAGTATATCGAGGCATTTTGGGTTTATGTTGCAGGAATAGAAGATGCAATTCCTGAAGAAGTAACTGATGATGACAGATGGGAAGGGCCCTTAGATGGGCCAATTAATTTATTGATAGGAAAGTTTTATTCTACAATTCAAACATTCGAATTTGGTGGCTCGCCAGTAGAAGCAGCTTTTTCGGCCAAAGTAGCGTTGCATGTGTTGTATGACTCTGAGCCATTTTTATTATGGCAATCTGAAGTGTTAAAGAGGCTTAATAAATACTCTCCTAGCGACGGCTCAGAAGAAGACTTCAATCCAGTTGTGCAGCAAATATTAAATCAAGATCTGGATTACATGCCAGATCAAGTAAATGAGCGGGTTAAAGAAATGCTGATGAAGATAGATTATAAGTCAAATAGGTTTTTAGCTGGTATTGGTGATCAGTTGTTAGAGTATGCAGCAAAATTATAAAATATAAAATAGGTGTTAGGAATCGAAGGGGGGATGGTAACTCTTAACGTATGATCTTAATAGTCCTTTTTTCAAAATAACTGGGGTCAGATACAGATTAATCGATACAATCTGACAGGAATAATTGGGGTCTGAGAAGAATGGCACTTACTTAAGACTTGATGCACTGTCATTACGAGGACGCCTGCATGGACGCAGGTGGTAGGGTAACGCAGGAGCAGTTACCGAGCTTGCGACGCGGTAATCTACTAAAAGTGGCGTCATGCCGTTGAGATTGCCACGTCGCGCACTCCTCGCAATGACGAATTCTTTTAGCTTTGAGCTTAAGTAAGCACCATTCGGGTCTGAGAATAAACACCCATCTTTTTCTTTTATTCGATTAACAGGATGCAGATTTTCTATTAGGAGGATTGGTAATGCCATATTGGGGTGTGGACAGCAGCTGGTATCCGGTGTATGCAAATGTCCGCGTGCCGGACAATTTACGAAGGCCTGATGAGTCCGGTCATGTAGAAGAGTCTCTATTCGATTATGTAACCCGTCGAGCGGGGCGTGCGCCTGAATTTTGGGGGCGCTACCTTAATGACAATCATCCTCAATCCCGTCTCAGACCCGATGAGCCACAGTATCTTTTTGATCGCGATTGTCGACTTGCGCTTGTTTTTAACGGCATTCGCACTCAACCACCGGCGGCGGAGAGAAGCAGGCAGGCTGGTGTATCAGCTGCAGAGAGAGCCATTTTGCAGGCGAACCAGTACAATATTCAGTTTCCCTCACGAGTACGCATCTATCTTGATCTCGAAGGCTGGACTGTAACTCCCGACTTTCTGGAAGGCTGGTGGGCCGTGATGCACGCGTCTCAATATGCAGGTGCTGGTGGGCTTTACGGACGGGGTGCAGAAACTCGTCTACGTCATAGAAGCCGAAGCCATCTACGGGATCACAGTCATCGACCCTATAGCAGAGGTTGGTCCAGACAAGTTATAACAGCTGAGGACAGGATTGAGGAACAACAAATGGATAGTCTTCTCGATGACCTGGCATCTGGACGAAGCTCAGATGCTTACTCCATCTATATCTGGTCAAATACTCCTCGACGTTATGATCGAACCCGCGATACGCCATCGAATGCTGAAATCATTCCGAGCACTTTCGGTGCAGTCGGACCTGTGGGTTCAATGCTGACACGAACTGTTATTTGGCAATACCGCTTCGGCGCATTCTGGGAGAGAGGGGCTGATGGTGGTACGGTTGATCTCGATCTTGCCCTTGATGCGGCTTACCAAAATATGTGGAGCGGCTGATGACAAAGGTCATCCCCCTCATCATCGACCAGCACGCTGAAGAAGCTGCCATTTTATGGTTGCAGAGAGATAGCGCTGTACATGAGCCGCATTATTCTCTTAAGGATCTTGCCAAACTGGATGATCGTGTAGATGCGCATATCGATGGCTTACGCATTGCAGGTGATTATGGTTGGGAAATCTGCGAGAAGAATCTTGCATTCAAGGAAGCCGGTGAGGTATTTGCTGCTGCCGTGCTGGCTTTGGAAGGCAATAGCGCTGAAAGATTGCAGACTGTTTATCGCGTCGTTGAATCTGAACCGGAAACCGCGCGCGGAATGATTTCTGCACTGGGCTGGGTGAAGCCAGGTCATCTGGGCGGGAAGGTCAGCGGTCTGTTTGAGTCCAAAGATCCGCTTTGGCGCAGAATAGGCCTGGCGGCTTGTTCAATACACCGGGTCGACCCTGGTAAAAACCTGATTATGGGGCTGGAGGATGACTCTGGTGAGGTCAGGGCGAGGGCGGCGAGGACTGCGGGTGAGTTAGGTCGTACTGATCTCAAGACCCACCTTCTGCCAGCATTAACCGATGAGAATGAAGCCGTTCGGTTATGGTCGGCCTGGTCGGCGGTGTTGTTGGGGGATCGAGGGAGTGCGGTGCGATATTTGAGTGATCTCCTCCTTCACGGCGGTAAGGGATTGAATGTGGGGCTAAAAGTCCTGATTCGTTCGCTTGATCTTTCCCAGTCTAAATTGCTATTGGGCGAGGTGGTTCGTAACCCTGATACGTTGCGTCTCGCCATACAAGGTGTTGGCAATACCGGCGATCCTGAGTACATACCGTGGTTAATCAAACAAATGGAAGATCCGCAACACGCACGGGTTGCTGGTGAAGCGTTCACCAGTATCACTGGTGTGGATATCGCCTATGATGATTTGGAGGGTGAGTGGCCTAATGGGTTTGAAGCCGGCCCCAGTGAAGCCCCCGACGATGACAATGTTGCGATGGATGAAGATGAAGACCTGCCATGGCCTGACCAGGAGTTGATCACTGACTGGTGGCGGAGACAAGGCCAGGCGTTCCAGGCGGGGCAAC
>JBNKUM010000027.1:0-58494 GCA_050298595.1 Gammaproteobacteria bacterium
ATCGCTGTATGCGTGACACAGTTCTGCGTCATCATCCCACAGATCAATAATTCATCAATACCGTATTTGTCCAGAGTTTGCTGTAAGCTGGTTTGCTCAAATCCATCGGCAAACTGTTTTATTACGATATCCGCTTCAGGCGCGGCCTGCACAATAACCGGGTGTATTTCTGCGCCAGAGCTACCCTTATTAAAAAATGGCGCAATACCTCTACTATCATCAGCAATATGCTGTATCAGCACAATCGGTAACTCGTTCTGTCTGGCCTTCGCAATAGCCTTTTCAATATTGTTCAGGGTTTGTTCGGTATTCCACAGCGGATACTTCCCCTCAGGAAAATAATCATTCTGTGGATCGATTACTAGGACTGCTGCCTTTGAGTTGTGTGTCATGAGTATTGTCTCGAATCTAATTAAGCAGGCAGTATTGTGTTGATTTTTAACTCAGAACTTCAGTGTCAAAAATGACATAATAGCTTTCAAATCTGACAAATTGAATAAAAGCATATGAAACTGGCTATCATTGATTACCCTGGCGCGCTGAAGTCTGCTGTGTATGGACTAAGTGAAATGTTTGCATTGGCTAACCAGCTCTGCGCTGAGCAGGATCTGTCAGGAAATTTCGAAACCGAGATTATTGAATTAACTCCTGCAGGCGACATCGACACGAATAAAAAATGCTATACAGCCATTATCCTGCCGCCCAGCATCGATAATATCTTCTATGCTGAGCCTTCCAGAGAAATAAAAAACTGGCTGATCAAAAAGCATAAGCAGGGCAGTATACTTTGCTCGGCCTGCGCAGGCGCTTTCATTATTGCTGCAACGGGAGTACTGGATAAACGCGAAGCAACAACACATTGGGGGCTGGTTAGCGAGTTTAAACGATTGCATCCTGCGGTTCGCTTGAATGCCAATAAAATCATGGTGAATGATCAGGATGTGATTACGGCAGGTGGTATGCTGTCATGGTTAGACCTGGGACTGGAATTGGTGGCGCAATTTTCCAGCCCCGACATTATGCGACAGCTTGGCAAGATACTGGTTGTCGATACCGGTCAGCGTGAACAACGCTATTACCAGCAATTTTCGCCAGGGTTTACGCATGGTGACGAGTTGATCTTAACAGTGCAGCAAAAAATGCAGACTGATTATGCCCAACCCATAAAAATTACCGGTTTAGCCGATTTTTGCCACCTGACGGAACGTACCTTTTTACGTCGGTTTTATAAAGCAACAGGGTTAAACCCCAGTGAATATTTACAGAGGCTAAGAATCCAGAAAGCTTGTGATCTACTGGAAACTGTTTCGGATTCGTTTGAGGTCATAGCAAATAAAGTGGGGTATGAAGATATCAACGCCTGTCGCAAGATTTTTGTACGTATTGTAGGATTAAGCCCGAGAGAGTTCAGAAAACGATTCGTCAACAAACGTAGTTGATTTAAATCCATATTATATTTCAAAAGCGGATTTTAACTAGCAGAGCTATTTTCATTTTACAAAAACAAGTGATGTTAATCACAACAGCCGAGGAGAATGAAATGAGTGAAGAAGAAAAAATTGTAATTCCACAGGAAGCTTTTGACTGGTACGACGAATATGCACATGGTTTTATCGATCGGCGTACCTTTGTGTCTCGATTAGCAGGGCTAACAGGTGCGGGTTTAAGCATGGGGGTTTTAACCTCTGTGTTAATGCCTAATTATGCTCTGGCAGAACAGGTCTCCTTCAACGATCCTGATATTAAAGCCTACTTTGAAAACTTCGTATCTCCAGAAGGTCATAATGAAGGTCGTGGCTATCTGGTCAAGCCCAGTAAACTAACCGGCAAAACCAGCATGATTCTGGTTGTGCATGAAAATCGCGGACTGAATCCTTATATCAAGGATGTGGCTCGTCGACTGGCTAAACAGGGTTATGTGGCCTTTGCCCCGGATGCATTACACAGCTTGGGTGGCTATCCAGGGAATGATGATGATGGAAAAGCTATGCAGAAATCATTGGCAAGACCAAAGATAGAACAGGATTTTATTGCAGCAGCGAGATACCTTAAATCTCATCCCATGAGTAATGGGAAACTGGGTGTGGTTGGATTCTGTTTTGGTGGTTATATCAGCAATATGCTGGCGGCCGAGCTTCCAAAATTTGTCAACGCAGCAGTAGCTTTTTACGGAACCCCTCCGAATGATGGCATAGTGCGTAACATCAAGGGCCCCTTGATGCTGCATTTCGCTGAACTGGATAAACGTGTTGGTGCAACCTGGCCCAGATATGAAGCAATCCTGCAACAACTGGCTGTCAATTATCAGGCTTTTATATATCCAAATGTGAATCATGGCTTCCATAATGATTCTACTGGCCGCTATAACAAAGAAGCAGCAGAACTGGCCTGGTCAAGAACTCTAGATTTCTTTGCTAAAAACCTCTCCTGAAATCCTTCCTGTTTAAAAAGGGTTAGCTTTCATCATATTTGTGCAGCCTCTGGAAAATCCAGAGGTGCCCTTGAACCAATATTCATGGGTATGGTTTTGCTAGCGCAGTCATATTTCCTCATATCGATTATTGAGAAAGATGCTCTTTTTTAATAGTTTTTTACGTGACTTATCGGTTAAATCAATCCATTGTATTGGCTCGCTGATGACAATCTTTAACTTGAAACCGGCATGCCCAGCAATAATCCAGCTAAATTTAGATAATACCTACAGAATTGGCAGTATCCAGACTTGATAGACATGTCAGGTATAGTGAAATATGAACGAAACACTTGAAAATGGCACGATAAAATTAATCGATGGTGAAGAAAAGGTTTTCCATGATGGATACTGGATTAAACGCTATAAACCGCCCAAAGACAGTCTGGCGGACAAAAAATTGCTGATTCAGTCACTCACCCGACGCCTGTTTAATCATATGGAACACGGCATCAATATCCCGGGAAGAATGCTGGAAAAAGTAAGAGCTGCCTACGAAGCTGAATCCGAACCGAAAAGAAAGCGTGTTAAAGGCGCCATGTTAGCAGGTGCATTATTTAATCGTGCAGCCGATATTTTTAATCAACTGGTTGAGCTGGAAGATTGCGGTGTAAAGATAGAACAGGGTAATGATCTGATGCATTCATGCGGACTTTGCCTGCAGGAAGCCCTTGTATACGGGAAAATGGTCAAGCATCGTAACGGTGATGAAGGGATTGATGAATTGTGGGGCGAGCCGTTCAAGGCCTTTATCATGTCTATTGAAGACTTTTATCAGAGTCGCTATGTCAAGATTGCTATCACTATGCGAAATATTGATCAGGTGGCCGATTATATGTCTGCCTGTCTCGGTGATGATGAGCGTTTTAAGGGCATAGAATTCCTTATTCATAGATACGCAGATGTTGCTAAAAGGAAATGTGAAATTTTACGAACTGACGATGCACTACTGGATGTCTGGGCTGAATTTGTGGTTGCCGGAGAAGACATTGTGAACTTTAAATCTGCCTCAAATCAACAAAACCCTGATGATATCTTACTGGATGAGCTGGATACCAGATATCTGTTAGATCAGGGGGTTAAACTGATTGCTCACATTACACGAGCGAGAACGGCTATGCCTAAAAGTACCGAGAAGTATCTAAATTTATGTCGATTGTTTAAGTCGCGTAGTCATTAGGGCCTGGCTAGTCAGTTGTCACCGAGATTCCACTTTGTCGAGTAAACAGATTCCAGTTCTGATTTATTCATTCAGATTCTGGTAGCTGTTGACTGCTACATCTTTCACAAGAGAAAACCATGAAAGAATTTAAAATCCCGGGCGATCTGCTGAAAAAGCTGCGAGCTGGTGCGCACAAACTTGGGGCAAAGCTGGAGGATGTGGCTGCACTTTTTAGTCATTTAACCGAACAACAGGTGAAAGCGCATCACCACAGGCAAAGTCAGGAATCTAACGAGCAGTCATATCTGTTTCAGCCACGTTCATATATTGGTTCCAGAAAGCGACAGTACCTGGTGTATGAACCCTCCGGAAATGTTGCACATCAACCACGCCCACTGGTAGTCGTGTTACACGGTTGCCAGCAGGACAATCGAGATATTCAACAGATTTCAGGCTTTAACCAGATTGCCGATAAGTATGGCTTTCTGGTGGCTTACCCCTTTATCACCAGCTATGGCGGTCTACGTTTTGAAAACTGCTGGGGCTGGTGGCTGGATCGGGAGATTCATGCAGGGCAGGGCGAAGTGGAAGACCTGTGGCAAATAGTTGAGGAAATTAAACTTAACTATGCCGTTGATCCCAAGCATATTCATGTTGCTGGATTATCATCCGGCGCGGGTATGGCGGTTGCCATGATGGTGGCTCACGCCGATAAAATCGCCTCTGGTGCCTCTGTCGCAGGCATGCCCTATGCGGATAGAGCAGAAGTCGTAAAACACGTGTTTAATAAAACCTCACGTAACAAACCTGTAGACAAGATTGTAGCAGCGATGCAGAAAGAAATGGGGGGTTCATCACATGCGGTACCCATCCAGATCATTCATTCATATCAGGATGCATCGGTAGATATCCAGTCGGCTTTAAATCTGCGCGATAGCTGGGGAGCCTGTTTTGGTATAGATACTCAACATGCGAAACGATTTTTACAGGGTAAAGATGGCAGTACCGCCTGGGAGCATACGCTGTATGGAAATAACAAGAGGGTGTCAGTTATTGAAACCCTGTTGCTGAATGGGCCGGGTCATGGATGGTATGGCGGTCATCCGGGTGAATTCAGTTTTCCTGACGGGCCGAATATTTCAGAAAAAATCTGGCAGTTTTTTGCTCAGCATCCCAAAAGTGAATAGGGGAGTATTTCCGGGCGCGTGGTTCTTACGTTTCAACAGTGGGCCTGGATGAGGAATATAAGGAGCGCTTGTATGCAGAGAGCAGGATTGATTCTACTTTTTATACTTATTTGAGATCAATATAACTGATAGCAAGTATAGAGCTGACTCTGGACACAGCATATTCGTCAAACCGCCATCATCGCTTAGCTAGCAGGTTTGCTAGAGATCTCATCGGATGCGACGATCTGATTGCGGCCATTCTCTTTCGCTTTGTATAGCCGTTGGTCGGCGAGTTTGAGCAGATGTTCATATTCCGCGCGTTCTGCCGGGATTTCGCTCGAGATTCCAATACTGATGGTCATGGTGGTTGAATGCTCATCGTCTGAAACGACCTGATTGGCAAATATCCGGCGTATATTTTCCGCAACTAAAGCCGCGCCAGCCAGGTCGGTTTGGGGGAGTATCGCCATAAACTCTTCGCCTCCGTAGCGAAATGCGATATCGGCAGGGCGCCTGAGGTTTTCCAGTATTATACGACCGGCCTCAACCAGGCACAGATCACCGAATTGATGCCCATAGCTGTCGTTGATCTTTTTAAAAAAATCGATATCGAAGATGAGTAAAGAAAGTGGCTTTTTATCACGATAGGCTCGTCGGTATTCCAGCGGCAGGATTTCGTTCAAATAGCGACGATTGCGCAACCCGGTTAATTCATCCTTCGTGTTCAGTTCCCGCAGGCGTTTATTGGCATCCTCCAACTCTTCGGTACGCAGCCGGACCAGATCGTCCAGTTTCTCGGTTTGTTTAATTTGCGATTCATACAGCCTCTGATGTGCATGGGTTAATTCTTTCTGTGCAATTTCACGTAGTTTGCGCTCGTTATTAATAAGATCGGTCACCCCAATAGAAAAGAAAATCAGTTCGAAGGCAGATGCCCATTTCATGATCTCAGGGGCCAGGTAATATAGAGGTAAGATGCCCTGAGAAGTCAGTACTGTAAAAAACACGCTGAATAAAACCGCTCCCTGTCCGATCAGATAATATCGAGCTGGAGCGTAACCCTGAAGTACGCTGCGAATTGCAGCGACAAATACAATAAAAACACCGCTGAGCGTTATCACTACATTGAGGTGGGCGGCGGTCTGAGTCGGTGCAAAAATAATAACGGGGATTGCCATCGCGTAAGCGTATATGGCGGCCTTGATGAACTTGTGCAGTTTCGGTTGATTTTCACGCGTTCTTAAAAACGCGATACCGAACAGGCATACAGCCATCGAAGCGGTTGTACTAAAAAGATAAATGCTAAATTGCTGAAACGCTACCCCGTCAGGCCAGAAACGGAAGCTGTAGCCCTGCATGGTGGCATTGAATAACACCATGTTGATGATGACCAGTACATACAGGCCATAAACCTTTTTACGCACCCCAATCCATAAAAACAGGTTGTAGATTCCCAGACCCAGCGAAATCCCAAAGTATATGCCGTTAAATGAGTTGAATTGATGCTGCTGCTCGATGAAAGACTTTTCTGTCGCCAGATAGAGTGGAATAGAAACCGAACTGGTTGTTAGTACTCGAATAAATATCTGGCTTTGCTCGCCGGGGTTCAGGGTGAAGGGGTAAGTAAAATGATTCAGTTTCAGGAAACGGTGCTGGAAAGGGTAGTTATCGCCCGTCTCATAGTGGTCGCTTTCCGTTTCCCTGAGATGATAGAAGCGAACATCATCCAGCAATGGATAGAGAATCGACAGAAAGAAACGATTATTTATATTTTGTCCGACCCGATAAGGCAATTGATTGGATATGACCAGTTTGAACCAGTAAGCACTATTGCTGTAGCCCATTTGCAGGGTATCGTGTGGGAAGCTTATGAACTGACCTGACTGGTCAAGCCTTTGAATGTCATCCAGAGTCAAATTTCCTTCCGCATCCTCCAGATATTCAACGCCAAAAGCAAGACGCTCGGAGAAGTCTGCATGGGTAATCGATATGACCTGGTCTTGTCCCGTGGCATAAACGGGTACAACCTGAAGCGCTAACATGAAAAACAGCCAGATCAGGTATGGTTTTGACTGGGGCAAACATAACCTCCTGCTGATAGAGACAAGATGTTTCTTGATAATAAAGACTATAGATTAATTCGATTGAGCTGCCTTATTCTTTTTTTATAACGTTTTCGAAAAAGTGCCTATTAGCTTATCTGGATCGCCCTGTAGATGTATTTAACCACGAAAAATACGAAGATTAATAGATGCTCTTCTCAGTGTGCGCGGTGACCTCAGTGGTTTATTTTTTAATGGCAGAATCTCAAGAATAGTTCTTAAAAGTAAAGGACAGAATGAAAATATCATGGCCAGGTAAAAAAACAGTATCGATGAAAAGCATGTGCTTCAAGAAATGTCAGAGTTTATGGGGTTGATTTTGATGCTCAAATGAGAGGTATAAGTTCGAATATCCTGTTTTTTTGGGATGAAAACTAAGTATAAGCAACTACTTACTTAGGTCCGATCCGGTATAGCTCCGGTCATGTACTGGCTGACATGCTTTAAGAACCCTGGTCTACAGGTAAACAACAACCCGGCTTTGATCTCTGATAATTGAGGGTGCACTGAATTTCCTCCGATTAACGACACTTTAATTAAGGAGATGTGTGTAGGGTTAACAGACAGTTGCGTTGGGTAAATTTTTGTTTGAGGCAAATGAGCTCTACATTAATCAGGAGTTAGAATCCTGAAAGTGCTTTAGAAGGGGGGGATTAGGCTGGCCAGGATGTTGGTTTTTAGATTCAAAATGAATAGCTATGGTTTTCTTTGGAGTATGGTAGAGATGATCAAGAGTGTCGTACGCTAAATAGCGTACGCTATTTAGCTAATTGTAAGACGGCTGTCCATCGTATAAATTTTAGCTATAGCTAAGCTTAAGTCTTAAATGTTTAGTCGAAGAAGTTATAAAATATTAAGCGAATAGAAAATTCTTCGATGGATATTGCAATAGTTGTACGTGAATAATGTCGCGGCATGAAGGCTTGAGATTAGAGGGCGTAATTTTTTCGCGATAAAAAATAAAGTGGATTTTGTATGAGTTATGGAAAGATAAATTGTCGCATTTTGTTTTTTCTACTGCTAAAGTTGGCTTCTGTATGGGCTGGGCAGACAAGGGGTGTAAGTTGTATAAGGAATTAAAAAGGATTTTTCGCAACACGATTCTGCTTGCGATAATATTTACCGCGTTTGTAGGGAATGTTAGAGCTATTACTGATGTCGATATTCGTACAGAAACCCCGTTAGGTTCCGGTAATACTTCTAATTTCATTGCACATATCTCTGATTGTCGTGATCTTGTATCCATTCAGGTAGGTGATAGTAGTCAGCTCACTCCTTTTTCTCCGGCTGAAGCTAATCGCAACCTGTCTTCTCCTACTGCTTGTGAAGTTGATTTTCAACTTAATGATAACAGCGCGGCTTCCCCATTGGTACAGCTTGAATTGCTGGATGGCGTACAACAAACTCATACAGAACAGTTTTACTTCGAACGGGTTTCCCCAAAAATAAAACTCAGTGGTATAGGTATTAGAGCTGAGGGAAACAGGCAGTTCCTTGATGTGACAATCGAGGCTTCTGATGATCTCGACATAAGTTATGTATCCGTTCAGGCGATGGGGATTCGTGCGTCGACTCTAAGATCTGCTGGAGGGGTCATCGATGAAGCCAGGTCGAATTCTTTTGCAGATTCAAAAGGCTATATCCGTATCTTTCCCGATAGTGAAGATCAGACCCTATATAATACGTCAATTGAAATTACCGCTCCTCTCTCTGCGGAGGTAATTGCCAGTGATGCGTTAGTGTTGCTGGATATGTATGTAGTTGATGCTAGTGGTAACCAGGCATCTCGTTCTGAAATAAGATTTACTGGTGATGATGTCAGGGAAGATGTTCAGGGGCTGATCGCTTCCCCACAGAATATTATTTTCTCGAATGCGCTTGAACAGGTGCAGATTATACCCAGTCTTCAGTATCAGTTTAGAGGGCTGGTACCAACACCCGGTGCTGGCCGGGGGATTAGCTACGTTTCTTCTGATCCTGCAAAAGTCCGAGTAACCGCAGATGGTAGAGTCATTCCACTTGCAGAAACAGGTTCAACGGATGTAATTATTTCAGTAACCTTTAGCGGACAACCTGTTGTTGAAATACCGGTGTCTGTTGATTACAGTAAAAAACTGGTTGATTTGAAGGTTGATGGCATATCAGATGCAGATAATTTTCAATTGCCGGCATTGAATACTTTCATCCCTTTGCCGCCTTTATTAGGGGTGTTTGATGATGGTAGTACAGCCCCTTTAACTCCGTTACATAAAATCCAGAAAGTTGTTCCTGCAGGCGCGGAATCTTTACTCATTGTCGATGATAAACAGGGGCTTAAGGCTACCCTGTCTATTCCAGACAGCACGCCCCTGGCATTGTCGATTTCATTGCTCCAGTACCCTTCAATTGGCACTACATTGAATGTGGTTGCGATTGATGCCGCTCCTGAAATTTCTTTTGAAATTGACGGTGTCGCGAAGGTTGGTAATACATTGACCTTAGTGGCAAAAGCCACGGATGATGTTGGGGTCGAAAATGTTGCGTTCTGGATGGATGGTATTGTCATTGGCAGACGACTGTCGCCTCCTTATGAATTAACCCTGCCGCTTACAGAAGAGCTTGAAGGAAGAACATTAAGCTTTAAGGCGGTTACCGTGGATACTGCGGGTCAGGTTACTGAAACAGTCGATCAAGAAATATCTGTATCGGCTAGTTTTGTACCCCGAGTGCCAGAATTTGATTTTGAGTTACCAATAGACAATCAGCGTGTGATAGAAAAAACACCGTACAGGTTAGCGGTTTCACATCGCCTGGGCGTCATGCCTCCTGATGTCTATTCAAGTGGGATTTCACTAGTTGAGTTTTTTGCTGATGGTAGAAAAATAGGTGAATCATTTTTCCCGTCTATGGAAGAGCGCCCAAATGAAACTAATCCAGATGAAAAGGTACTGTTTGAAGTCTGGGCTTTGGAGGCTGAAGCACCAGAAATCTCGACCGCACAGACGTCGCTGGCTATTTCTGCAAAAATCCATAGTTCAAATGGCGGGCAAAAGGATGCGCCTGCAAAGCTAATTAAAATACTTGAAAACACGGCCCCTTCGGTGGTGATTTTATCACCGGTGAATGGCAGCATTGCTACGGTGGGTCAGACCGTCAGGGTTTCTGCGCAGATAGCTGATGATACATTAGCAATGGGTACTGAAGTCGAGTTATTGGTTAATGATGAGGTGGTTTCAAGTCTCAGGTATGAAGATAGTGAAACCCGTTTTAGTAACGCTATTACTCAGCAGACGGTGAGTAGATCATTTGACCTTCCTATTGGAAAAGATCTGTTGGGTGAGACTCTGAATTTGAATGTCCGAGCCATCGATTATCATCAAAAAGCAATTACTTCAAGTGTACTCAGGTTACCCGTAAAAGGTGATCAACCACCCACTGTTGCACTTTCTCATCCGGTAGAAGGTCAACATCTGGTTTCAGGAACGTTATTAGAGATTCGAGCAAATGCAGTGGATGATCTGGGCATTACTCGGGTCAATTTTTATGTAAATGACAAACTGGTCGGTTCTGATCAGCGTGCTCCGTATGCAGTTACTTATGAGTTGCCTGACGGAATTATCAATGAGCAGCCACTAGGTATATATGCAGAAGCAGAGGATGCTGCAGGTCATATAAGCCGAAGCGTGCTAGTGAATGCAACCCTTGGCAAAGATGAAGAGCCTCCTGTAATTAACCTGGTGTCACCAGTGGTTAATCAAACGGATGCTGGTGATGATATTGCGGCAGTTGTTGAAAATAGTGATTTGGTAATAAAAGTGGCTGGCTTTGATAATGTGGGTGTTGTCAAGGTTGATCTGTTTGGTGTGCGAAAGGTTGACGGGAAAGGCTATGAGCTTACCGGCAACGTAGACGGGGATAACCCCGATATCCTGAGCGGTGAAGATTTTCCCGTACAACAGATTCCGGGAGTGCTTAATGCTTACTCCTCCCTCAGGCTGGTGTCTACTCCTGCATTTAAAGATTCGTCTGGTGTCAGCTATGACCGATATCCAGTTAAAGCGATAGCTTATGACGATATTGGAAATAGCTCTGAGGTATCAGTCATTATCGGTGTCAGCAAGGATCAGGCACCTGAAATTGTAAAACTGGGTCTCGATAAGCGTGAATATCTTCCACGGGATAGTGTTGATGTTGAGGTGATTGCGAGGGATGATGTTGGTGTTTCTGCGGTCACGCTAGAGGTCTTTTCTGATGACGGAACCAGGCTTGTTACGATGACTCATGATGCGTCTACTAATCTGGTTCCTGCGCCTGATCTTGTAGATAGGTTCAGCTTTAGTTTAAGCGAATTAAATTTGCCTAATTCTGCTCAGATACTGACACTTAAAGCTAGTGCGACAGATAATCACGGTCTTATTTCGACGATATTTGAAAAACCTTTGTCAGTTGTTGCTGACACTACAGGACCGAATGCTGCTATTACATCTCCGACACTTAATACCATTCTGTATGTCGGTAAAAACTATACCTTTAACTATCGTGTGGTCGATGAATCCCGTATTACCCACATAGGTATAACTGCGAACGGCCAGGCCATTGTTGATAAAAATTTTACCGCGAATGATTTATCTACTTCGGTCAAAGGAAGTCAAGATTTTGTAGTTACTGCCAATGGCAGTGAATTACTGGTGACCGTCGAAGCGACAGATGAATTTGGTAAGACTTCCAGCAGTAACTGGCGCTATCAGGTGGAAACTGACCAGCCACCGGTTATCAGTATTCGTACTCCTGCTGCAGGCTCTCGCCTGGTGGAAGGAGAAGCATTTAGCATCAATGCACTGGTTACGGACGATAGAAAGGTCAGCAGTGTTCATTATATTGTTGTTCATTATGCTGTTGATGATAATGGGGTGTTGCTGGGTGATGGGGAGTTGCTGGTTGATGAAGCGGCTGATCAGGCTCAGATTCAATTGCTTAATAAAGGTGAGTATGCAGTCGAAAGAATGCGTGTTCCACATCGTCCTGAGTCGGGTGTAACCCGAGTGGGTGTTAGAGCAACCGATGATGGAGGAAATACGGTTACTGAATGGCTCGATTTGACGATTCTGGATGATACTGAAGCTCCTGTGATATCTCTGCAAAAGCCGGATAAAGCTTTCTCAATACAGCCAGGTCAGCAATTTGAATTAAAAGGTACTTCTAATGATAATTTTTATTTAAATGATCCGGTTGTTGTTATGCTCGATGAAGCAGGGCAGGAGCATACCCTTAACTGGAAGAGATATGGAAGAAGCGAGCGCTTGCAGGAAGTTAGAGTTGCTAATCCGGGTACTCTTGGGTCTATCATCGTTGGAACTCGTTATCATGTCGACTTTGAAGGTTCAGTGGCTATTCCTGAGGAGTTTTTAATCTATCAGGGCCAGGTCATGCAGATGTTTCTGCGCACAGAAGACAATGGTATCAACACAGCTGAAACATTAAAAATTCCGGTCACTATTGAGTCTGACACTCAGGCCCCAGAAATCACTATCGAAAGTCCAGAGTCTATTTTGTATGAGCAACTTGATGCAAAGTTATCATTCAGTATTACCGATGATATAGAAATAGATTCTTATCAGGCATTTGTTAAGTTTGATAATAGTGATAAGCAACTGGTGAGTTCTGCAATGGCTGTCGGCCTTAAACGGGTCACAGTAGGAAATATTGTTTTCACTCCCCCACAACCGTTGGCTGATGGCACAGCTACAAGCTTTCATATTATTATCGAAGCGGTAGATACTAGTGGAAATCGGGAGCTCCATAGCGAACTGTTTGAAGTCAGGGAAGATACGCCACCGCAAGTATCGGTTGAAACCTTAATACCCGAAAAAGGACTGGTGACAGCTGAAACTTTATTTACTACTTTTAAAGTTGAAGATGACTTTATTCAGAGTGGTTCTGGTTATAATCAGTTTATGCCTGTGTTCACTTCCTTGAGTGGTATGTCCGATAATGTTACTCGGCAGATAAAGGCAGCAGCTATCGCATTAACTCCTGATAACCTGGCTGTAATACCTGCTCTATCCGTCACTTATCCTGAGGGTAAGGGCTGGAATGGTTCCCTGCGTTTAGGTACCGTTCCGAACGAAGATACCTATATGCAGTTTAATGATGGCAAATTAGTAGTTTACCCGCAACCTAAAATGACAGGTGGGCTGATAAGTTTTGATGGTGACAGCTTCATGGCCAGTTACAGCATTGTTGCCTTTCAACGTGATATTTGTTCTGCTCAGGTGCAGCAGGTGAGTATGGCAACAGATATGGTACTGGATTTGTCAGCTTACTCGCCTGATGAATATTCATCTATCATTGTTACTCCGCACTTTCTAGCCGGCGGGCCTTCATTTATTAAACAAATTCGTGTTGATTATGAGCGGGTCGACAGACTTAATACTTTTGATATTGCTGGCCGTAAACACGAGGTCGCAGATTTTTCTCCACGGGTAAGTCTGATGATTCAGGATGACGGACCTGAAACTGAGCAGGCTTTCATAGAAAGTCGTAAAAACATTGCTCTTAATAATATTTCACAACAGATATCCACGGCTTTGCCAGTACCTCCATCTGCCGCTATAAAGCATATAAATTTACTGGCAGTAGTGACTGACAGGCTGAGTTTACAACGAGGCATTCAGGAATCCCCTGTTCTGGCGAAGACCCTGGTGAATCTGGATACCGAGTCCCCAGTAATCCACGTTGATTCTCCCGCTCAGGGGACAGTATTGCTCCCTGATCAGCGTATTCCTTTGCAGATTAGCCTGGGTGATAATAGCGGTGTTGTTAAAAGCATAAAACTCTATCAGAACCGTTCAGAATTGTTGCGAGAATTTGGCGGTGTATATCTCGATACTGATTTAACTATTCCCTTCGATGTGCCCCATGATTTCAGCTCTGGAGAACTAGAGTTGACAGCGATTGTTGAAGACGAAAGTGGTTATATTAATGAAAGCAGCGTGCGTTATCCGCTAGATACAAATGAACCACCGTTGTTAGAGTTTTCAGCATTTCACAGTTATTTAGTAGATGGAAAATATCAAAAAAATCTGACTGAACCATCACGTGTCAATTATGGTGAATTTTGGGTAAGACAGGGAGAGCTATTTCAGGTAGACGCAAAGCTAAGTGATGATGCCGGGTTGCAAAGTTTTACAATTTATCGGTTGGATAGAACTGGCAGCAGGGTAGAGGAAGTTATAGAGCCTCAAGAATATGCGGTAGGTTGCCCTGATCAGCCTTTATTGAGGCAGCAGGAAAATTCAAATATCACCTTCAATCAAGTTGTAGCAACCGAATACCAGATGGTTTTAGTAGATACCTATGGACATGAGGTAACGCGTAATTTTCTGGTTCACCCTTTAACCAATGTTGTTCCTGAGATAAGGATAACAGGCCCTGCTGATAACCAGGAGATAGCAGCAGGCACCTACAGAATAAAAGTGGGTATCGTAGCGACCGACGACCGATGGTTAACAAAAAGAGATTTGCATGGTGGCAGCAATGCGGATAACGAACCTGTGCGAATTTATGCAAATGGGGTTGCTCTTAAAGTTCTGGACAAGACAGTACATGGTGATGTTGTCTCTGGTGGGCAGTCGGCTATCGATCAGGCTTATAGAGAGATATATGCTTCAATGAAGGAGAATTATTCTCCTGAGGTAGCAGATGATTTTGCTCATAGTGGTAACCCTTACAGTATAGAAACGGGCTATGTGCTAGAGATTCCTGCAGGACTGGTCAGGTTTAATGAGCCATTAAAACTGACGGCTTATGTTTATGATAGTGAAAATGCTGTCGGTAGTGATGAAATAACGCTTAATGTCGTTGCTGATAATATAATACCTGAGCCGGTTGTGCTGAAACCTGAGCCCGGATTTGGTCCACCTGAATTTTCAGATTTCACGTTGGATGTTCGGGCCTACGATAATGTGAAAGTTGAAAGAATTTCTCTGCATAGAGCTTATGGTCTGTTAAAAACTGATGGCAGTTATGTACAGGGAAATTATGAGTTAATACGCGATATCAATGGAATCCCGTCACAGGATTATGAGCCTGTGACAACGGTAAATATTGATTCGCCAGTGTATTCACAAAAACTCCATGTAGATCGCTTATATGAAATTCTTGGCGGATTTGCAGGTGTAACATTGGCAGAAGTTGAGCGTTTTGATGTCTGGGTAAAGGTTACAGCCTATGACGTAGCAAATCAGCAGTCAAGAGAGGTAAGTTACCCTGTTCGAGTCGATGAAAAGCCAACTATAGATATTGTTGAACCGATTGAGGCGTCAAACGCGGTAGAAAATACTGATCTTTATGTTAATGTGAATGCATTCGATGATGTAGGCATCTCATATATTAAATTAGTGGCTACATATGCCAATGGTCAGCCAAATTATGAAATGCGACTGCGCCAGCCACCCTATAATTTTTCTGTTCCAACACCGGCTTTTGATGCCAATGTTCCCGCTAATAATCGTATCGATATAGCTGTGGAGGCTATCGATACCTACGGCGATGCTTTCGGTGACCTTGATAATCATACGGCACTAGAGAACGTATCAGTTCGCATTGTAGCTGATCAACCACCAGTAGTTGCCATAGGTCTGCCACTCGATGATTCAACCATTATAGAAGGGCAGTATTTGCTTGTACAAATCAATGCGATTGATGACGTGGCCGTCGATAGAGTGACACTAAATGTTGATGGTTTGAAAGAGGGTGATCGGAGTTTTACTGATTTAACTTTTCCATATGAATTTTTACTGGAAGTGCCTTATGGTCAGGCTGGTAAAGATCTCAGTCTAACTGCTAGTGTGACTGAAGATAAACAGCAAAATGCCCGTACTATTTCTACTCTTCAGCCTACAGTAATCCATGTGCAGAGAGATGATGTTTCTCCAGTGGTCAATATAATACAACCAATAACTGATAGTGCGACAGTTATAGAAAGACACTCTTTACCTTACAACCTTGATGTGACTGACAACGTAAAAATCGGTTCGGTTCGTGTATCCCTATATGCTGATGCAGATTTAAATGGCGTGTTTGATGATGCTGAAGTGGTTGAAGAAACTATACTCATCTCTGCACCCTATAACGGAAGTATAGCGCTACGATCTATAGATGATTATGTCCAGGACAAGGGAAATGTTCCTGATCAGTTGGACATGTTATTCAAGGTATTGGCTCGTGATGGAATTGGTAATGAAACAGTAAAATCAATACCTGTCACCATGTTGCGAAATACGCCACCAGAAGTCACTGGAATTCGTGCACTTGATAACCGTGGTTTTAGTATGGGTGCAATAGATGAAATAGCAGAAGGTCATGCTCTAGTATTTAATGTATTGGCACAAGATGCAGAAGCGGGTGTCGATAGTGCTGCACTCTATATCGCTATAGGCTCAGATGAAACTAACCTTAACTTTACATTGTTAGGTGAGGATAGTGCCGCACCGTTTAATTTCCACTACACGGTGCCGACAGGAAAAATAGGGGAGAGTATTTATCTTAAGGCACGTGCAAAGGATGTCGATGGATATGAGTCTGAATTGTCTCCCACTTTATTAAAGCTTCTTATAGTTGAAGATAAACCACCTACCGCTAATATAGTTAAACCAGACAATAATAATTCTGTAAGTATTGATGGACAGAATATTGAAGTTTTTGTTGAGGCTTTTGACGACCTGGGGCCAGATGGAATCGATAGAGTTGTATTTTATGTTAATGGGCAGCCTCAAATTAGTGTTTATGAAAACTATTCAGCAGCCACAGGTTCTTTTGCTCAGCAACATGTTTACCATGCGGAGATACCAGCACCAAAAGGAGTTGATGGATTTACACTCCAGGCCATAGCCTATGATGTTTTAGGACAGTCCGGTGAGTCACAACTGATCACAGTCGGCCGTATTCGGGATACGGTTATCCCTAAAATAAGTGTTTTAGAACCTTTTAATCACGAAATTCTGACTGCCGCTGAACCCATCAGGATGGTTGTCGCTATCGAAGATATCGGAGTTATTGATGCTGTGACTTCAACCCTGATGCGAGAATATCAGAGTGTAGCAGGGCAGTGGATCGTTACCGATCAGGTTGAATTACCCCTTTTCAGAGATGATTTACGTGTTAATGGAGATGACACGCCCGTGAGTGATCCCGACAATCATTATTTTATTTACTGGAGTGATTTTACTGCTGACTCTATTTTGAGACGTACAGCCGAACGAAATGAGCGTGTTCGGGTAATCACGAAAATTAGAACCCCAAATCATACCGTCACTAGTGAAACGTTTTATGAGGTTGGTCTAAGGCTAAGTGAACGCAGATTTATTGCTCCTTCTGAGGGGAGCTCTGCTGCAACTGATGTCTACTACACTGCGGTTGACCAGTTTCAAAGTGATGTACGTACTGGCCCGATGGTTACGGCCTGGTCGACCAAAGATCCTATGCTAGTGGAACAAAATCTGGGACAAGTTCCAACTGATTCATCAGTTGAGTACACGGGTATTTATATACTCGATTCTATGGATGTCAATACTGGAAATGAGCAGGGAGAATATTATATTTATTCAGACCTTATGAATGGTTCCAGTGAAATTTTTGCTGGCACTATTGGTGAAATTAAAGCGGATGCGAATGCTGTATTTGCTTCCAAATCTGGGACTCAATTATTAGTTAAAGAGTGTGCTGGAGGCTCATCTAACAACAAAGGATGCTCATTCTATAATGAGTTAAAGACTGAAATTCAAAGTGACTGGTTAGGTGGCAGCACCGGTAACGAAGGAACAGGTAAACTTTACCTGGATAATAAAGATGCTGAATTACTCATCTTTACCCCACAAAATGGGGATGCTCAGTTTGGCCTGCCCTATCTGTTGGCAGGGCGAGTGGATATGCCTTTCCGTGATGTATATGGACTTGATCGTAAAGATGATCTGGTATTCGTTGCTAATGGAAATGGTGGTGTACAGATTATAGATATCAGTAATTTTCAGGCTCCTTACCATATCGGGTTTATTAAGCCGAATGGTTTCTCACGAGATGTACAGATAAAGGGAGATTTTGCCTATATTGCGGCTTCTCATGAAGGCTTGGTGGTTGCCGATATCAGTGACCCGAGCCTACCACTGGTTGCCAGGATAGATACACTGGGCGTTGCGAACCGCTTACAGATTGTTGGAGACAGAGTATTTGTCACGGATATGGCGGGAGATGGTGGAGTCTCTCAACTGAATGTCATCGATATCAGTGACCCTTATCACCCTCAGATGGAAAAGGTTATAGAGTTGCATCCAGCTCGGGAAGATCTGGTATCTGATGGTGTGTATGATGTTGCAGTGTTGGGTAATAAAGCTTATGTCAGTGTGCTTTATTCTGATCAGGAAGATAAACCCGCACAGTCACTGATAGAAATTATAGATTTATCTCGAGCGAATGAAGATGCTTATGATGCTACTGTTCCTGCTGTCATTCACCGCGAAGCAAATCAAACAGACTTTGCGGCGCGTGGATTAACCTTTGCGCGTGGTGGTGTTCAAATAGCTGCTGGACATCAGGGAATAGCAAAACTGGATCTATCCCAGTTGACCGTCCTGTATCATCAGCCTGCCCTGGATCAGAGGGATGTTGTTACCAATCTAGATAAAATTTCAATTGAATTGTCAGCGGCCGTGGTTGCAACAACTCAACTGAAGGATTATATCCAGGTGATACAGGGAGATCCTTTAATCGGCGTAGATGTAAGCAGTCAGTTTACTGCTCAATTTGCTTTAAGAGATGGAGTTCAGAAACTAAGTGTCATAGAGTTAATTCCAGAAGCTAGCTATGAACTGGATTCGAACAGTCAATATACGGTCATTGTCAAAGCTGGATTAACGCCTATAACAGGTTTTGCTCTGGCATCAGATTATGCCTTTAAATTCACAACTTCTGCAGCGGGATCAGCATTAGCGCCCGATATCGTGTCCATCTGTGCACTTAATAGCATCCAGGCTGATGGAAGCTGTACCTCTGCAGGTGGGATTGAAGGTGGCACAACACTGATTATTAGAGGTACAAATTTTAGTAATCAACCCAGATTGAAAGTGGGTGGGCAGGAAATCCTGGTCGAATCGGTTGAAGCGGCAGGTAGCGTAGATGCATATGACAGGATCACGGCAACCACGATTCCAAACTATGCCGGGCCGGCTGCTGTTACGGTTATCAATGATGCAGGACTAAAAGATACAGTACTTGGCGGTTTTACCTATGTCGATTTGCTGCAAATTTCATTTATTACTCCAGCGGTAGTCAGTACTAATCAAAATGGGCTGAGTGAAACGGTTGAAATTATCGGGCTAGGTTTTCATGAAGGCGTGACGTTGAAGGCCTATAAGAGCAATCATCCTGAATCAGCGATTTCTTATGCTGTGCAGGATTCCACCCTTACGCTGTACAGTGCAGAACGTATGGATTGGGTTGTACCGGACTTTGATGGTGAAGGTTCACAGAGTTATCGAGGTTTTATAGATGTTGAAATTAGCGATGATCTGGGAAGACGGTATGTGCTAAAGAATGCTCTGTTCTATGGGCGTCTGAGTCTTAATCGAGTTATCGAAACAGAAAAGTCTTTTAGTAAGAGTTTTCTGGATAAAGAATTAAGCAGGCTTGCGGCAAATAATTCTGCTATTAGCGTTGGAAGCTATGTTCCAGATTCGTTGAAATTACCACCTGGTGAAATTGTGTCTCTTGCTGCTGATGATGAACAGAAACTCATCTATGTGCTTGGGCGAGGTCTGCTAGGAGAGAAAGTCGCAACTTCTGATTTTGTCACTGATAACGCTTATATTCAGCACTATTACGCTCCAGGCTGGATAAGCCTGATACGTTATCAGCGTGATGACCTGAGCAATGCAGCACCCCGACATGGGCTGGGATATTTCAATTTGCCGCAGGATCTAGTGGCTATGGATCTGGCATTGGCGGAAAATAATGTTTATGTCACTGCGAAAGGCTATAAGTTTCCTCACGTCAATACGCCACACAATAACCAGTCAGTATTGCTGGTTTATGATCGGCATGAAAATATAATCACCGATGGTGTGGAGCAACTGGAAGGTCAGAAACGAGATGTTCTTTACACACTTCCTTTACCGCTATCTGGCGCACCCGAACATATTGTTATTAAAGATAAGTTAGCCTTTGTTTCGACTTTTGAAGATGGCGTTGCGGTTATAAGTCTCGCTGACCCGCTTCGTCCGGCCGTCATAAGAAGGTTGTCACAGGTTTCTTTACGGGGTGTTAACCGAACCCTTAACGCTAGTAATATAAATGTTATCGATAACCAGTTACACGTTATTGCGCAAGTCAGTTCTGGACGTAATAGGTCAACAATCGATGCTGTGTTTGATATTAGCCGCCCATCTATGCCTCAGATAGGAGTGTATGATTTTGCCGATTCTGAAAGTCAGCTTGAACCTTTTAGTCAACAAAAAAGATATGCGAATGGCAACGCGCTGAATGTTATAGATTCACGCAACCCTTCCTATCAGCGCCTGCTGGGCCGGTACAATGGTTTCGGCTTTAATGTACCAGGTATCAGTAAAGGTGTTGGTACGCATACTACTTCAGCTATCAATATAACTCGTGAGAAAGTTAATGATCGAATCTGTAAAACTAGAGAGGATGCTTATTTTGGCATCTATGATGCTAGTCGACTTGATGAAGAAATTATTTTACTGGATGCCCTAAGGGTGAAGCATGATTGCCTGCTACCTCAATCCAGCTCTTCGCAGTACGCAGGTGATCTATGGGATCGAGACCCAACCCTATATACGGATGATGGCCTTGCAGTTTTTGCACAGAATGTGGGTGTTGAAGGTAAGCTCGCGTATTCCCGATTGCACTTCGTGGATACACTAATTCAGGAGCTGGTTAGCAGTGAGCCATCGCATGCGCAGGAAAATGTGCATTTAGATGGTGCTATACAGCTCAAATTTACCTTACCATTAACTCAAACGGTCTCCGAGCTTGGCGGGTTTGTAAGACTGGTCGAAGAAGATGGTTCAGCTTCGGGTGTAGATGTAGGGGCTACATTACTGGTAGATGTATCTGATACGCGCATATTACATATTCAACCACTACAAAATCTCAAACAAAATACTGATTACAGTATCAGGTTGACAGGTGACCTGGGCAGTCGTCGTACCCTGGGTTTACTGGACCACAGTATTCCTTTTAGTACGGGTACAGCGACGGGTCCTGCAGTTAAGATTTTATCTGTTTCACCATCCGTCATTGATACGACGGGAGGCTTACTGGATGTAGTTCTACAATATGCTGATGGAGTGCCCAGTTTTATTGTGGCGGGTGAAAATGCACCTGTTCAATCTCACGAAATCCTGCTGGATAACCAGATTCGTTATCAAATTTTATCCCCTGCTAACCTGGCTGGCCCCGCTGACCTGCTTGTCATTAATGGTAATGGCAGTGTGGATCGAATGATAGGTGCCGTGCAATATGTAGAGCCACTGGTAGTAAGTAATTTATCTCCAGCCCAGGGATCTCTAAATGGTGGGACTCCGGTCATCATTAAAGGGCAGGGCTTTCGCCCTGGACTCGGCTCCGTACAGGTTAGTTTCGGTGGGTTTTACGTAAGCGCCGAGAATGTGACGGTTATAGATACTGAGACAATTCGTGTCATCACCCCAGCTGGACGCATAGGCAGTGTTGATGTAGTCGTAGGCTTGAATAATGGCCAGCAAGTGACCTTACCGACTGCTTACAGTTATATGCAACCGGTACAATCCAACATTAAAGGTAAAGGGCGAATCTATGATGCAGAAATGGATCCCAGTGGTACTTATCTACTTGCTGCAGCAGGTAGTGAAGGCGTGGTCATTTATAATATCAGTGCTTCAACTAATACCAGTGATGAAAATAATCCGCTAAATTTAGATGACCTGCGTAATTTGATTGATCGTAACGATGATGGGAAAGACGACAGGATTTTAACATCAGTAAAGCTTCCTGATAACTATCATGCCATTTCATTGAATGGCTACTTTAAGGATGGTACGGATAGAGTCTTTGTGACTGCAGCCCATCTGTCTAATAACGTTTATACTGATGCAAGATTGTTCGTGATTTCATTTGATTCAATGGATATTACGCAATCCATAGTGGTCGGCGAGCTTGATCTGCAGACAGATATAGCCAGGGGATTAACTGTTAATGATAATAAAACAGTAATTGCTCTGGGCACTGCAGGACTTGGTGTAGTCGACAGTTACCTGCAAAGTAAGCTTTATCTTAATGGTCAATATGCTTTACCTGATAATAAGGCAGCACTAGATGTTACTCAGTTACCGCTAAAGGCTGGTGAGGTCACCAAATATGCGGTTGTGGCCGGTGAGTTTGACCAGGTCAACAATGTATTGCTAGAAACCGAGCGGGTCGGCGGTGGTGGCTTTTACCTGGTCGAACAGAATACTGAAAATGGTTTTAAATTGTTATCAATGCTGGATATACCAGCTAGTAAGGTATTGATTAAAGACCATTATGCCTATTTGTCAGCAGGTGACAGTGGTTTGGTTATCGTTGATATTTCTGACCTGTTAGCACCTAAAGTGGTTGCTCGCGTTTCCGAATTCGAACATGTCTATGATATTTCTATAAATGGTAATGTGCTTTATCTAGCACTAGGAAATGCTGGTATTGTCACTGTCGACATCACCAACCCGAGAGCTCCTGTGGTTAGCAAGGGCATGGAAGCATATTCGGGAAATTTCATCGATATTGTTTTGGCCGATACTTATTCCGCTCTGGGTATAGGCGTCCCAGTGGGTTCTTCCACCAGTGTGGTACAGGTCATTCCAGATGTGGTACTGAAAATTCATCTGGTAGAGCCAGGCAATGGTATTTTAGATCAAACCAGTGATGGACAGATTCAGCTTGTCGCTCGATTCAATAAAGCCATTGACCAGTGGCCGGATAATTTAGCTCATTTCATTGTGACTGGTCCCTCTGGACAGATACTGGATGCTTCAGTAGAGATTGTTAATAATGATGCCATTGTGACTTTATCCTCTATGGCAGTGGATTCACTGGCTGTTGGGGACAGGGTGAATTTTGCAATTAGCGCTGGGGTGCAGGCGGTTAAACATGTCAACAGTACAGAGCATTTAGTGCTTTATGAGCTGGCGCAAGACCAGAATTATGAGTTTATCTACCGTGGAAATCTTGCAGAGAAGGTAGCCATTAACTCCATCGTCCCAAGGCGTATAGCGGCGGGACAGAGTAGCGAAGTGACTCTATCTGTCTTTGGTGCGCCAGTGGATACCACTCGTATCAGAGTGTTTATCGATGATAAGGAAGCCGTGGTTATCTCATCCATTTCAAGTGATGCAGAAGAACGCACAGCTATAGTGACAGCATCTGCACCCTTACTTGCAGCCGGCGGACAATATGATGTAACGGTTGAGATTGAAAAAGGGGGCATCTGGGAACAGGCAACCCTGTATGGTGGAATAAGCGTCGACCTGCCGATTAGTTTTGATCATATTAGTCCACTGTGGGGTCCTGTTAACGGTGGCACCACGGTTTATATATCAGGTCAGGGTTTTGAACCGGGTAATACGGTTATCGATGGTATCAAGGTTAAAATTGGATCATTACCAGCAACTCAGGTTACTGTTCTATCAACCACTCAATTGCAGATAAAAACCCCACGTGGTATTCCAGGTAAAACCAATGTGTATGGCGAAGATCGCTATCGAAATATTACTCAGCTTAATGGTGATGAAGGTTTTGGATATGGGCTGAAATTGCTCTCCGCAGTTCACCCCAGTCTGGTGTCTCCAACGGACGTCTGGGTTGATAGGGAAACCGGTGTTGCAATTACCAACGGCGGTAATTTGTATCAAGGTAAAGAAGATGTAGAGGTAGCAGGTGTTATATTTCCAGACAGTACACGTGCAGCAAGTTTTGATATTCAGGATAGATTCTCTCCTTTACTGGTAGGAGGTGAATCTGCTTTACCTTCTGGGTCAGAGGGCCAGAGTAAAATGATATCTAAAGCAACTGCTTTAGCGATTGCTGGTAAATATGTATTGTCTGATGCATCCCCGACTGATGAAGAACAACTACTTCTGGATAAAGCCAAAGCCATTGATTTTGAAACGGCTATAGATTCGGTGCGTATTTTTCCTACCAGAGAGCTTGAAGAGAATGTCTGGCGCAAGCGTTTATATGTGGCTTCTGGTAAGGGTGGTGTAGCACGTCTTAATCTGGATGAGCAAAACGGCTTACAGTTTATCGGTGATATATTATCTGGTGGAAATCATATTACCGACCTGGCCAAGCAGGGACACTCTCTTTTTGCTGTGCATAATACGGGATCCACGTCTGATGGCTCACCTGATGTCTGTACTCCTGTCCAGACGAAGGGTGAAGCAGGGGCTGTGAGTGTGGTCAATTATAGTGATCCTTTCGATCCAGTTCTAATGGGACAGATTACTGATCTTGCCGGTGGTAGTACGTTGGCTCTTGAAGGCGACTGGCTGTATACAGGTGGAGAACATGACAGCATCCATTGGTTGGGCCCATGTCCGGCTACCTATGCTGGTGCTTTGACAACCCGTAATCCTGATGATAGGGCTCAAACAACGCTAACTGGTATTAATTTGCTGGATACCAGTTTAATACGTCAATATCCTTTTACCGGTAATGTTCTTGATGTGAAGTCATACGGTGATTATCTGATTGTTGCTTTAGGCAGCCAGGGTGTTGACATCATCAATGCAGACAGGCCCGAACAAAGAGTCAATATACCGCTGGATAGTAATTTACAGGCTTCCGCTGGTCGTGCTGTTGAGTTACGGCTGTTTGGCTCTACGCTGTTTATTGCTGCCGATAGAGGCGTAGTCGTTGTTGATATATCTGAGCCATTGAATCCTTATATCGTGTCAGCAGGAAACACTGAGTCCATTAATTCGAGTGAAATATTCCTTGATAGACTAGTTGCAGGAGGAGGTACCGCAGGGATCGAATTATTTGAGTTACCTGCTGCGCTAGTGGTGGATTCTTCAATTGCCGAAGGCGAACTGCTGAGTCTTTCTAGTGATGAGAAATACTGGGTAGAATTTAATGAACTGGTTACTGTGGAATCCATACAGCTTGCTGATGCTGTAACTCTGGTCCAGATTGACCCGTCTACGGGCGAAGAAACGGTAATTCCGGTAACTGTTGAACCGGTACTCAGTGGCGAACTGGTTGATGCCGCATTCCGCTTTAATTTTGTATTTGACCGTGTTGCTTCAGCTTTATACAAATTTAGAATTAATGATGTCAGGAATACACGGGGAATGGGACTCTGGTCACCTTTTGTTCAGCATTTCTCAACGACTTCCAGTTTTCAAACCAGGGCACGTGTTGATCAAATTACTGGCAGTAACTTTCACCTGAAAGACCAGCCTGCTATAACCATTAAAGGTGCTGGTTTTACAGCTCAGAGCGAAGTTTATATCGGCCGTTACCTGATGCCATCGGTAACGTTTGTGGATGAAAACACATTGGTCATTGCTGAAAATGCCACCATGCTTTTACCATTAACACCCGGCCAGCATCACTTGCGGGTGAAAAACGGAGAGCTAGTAGCCCACTACTATGGTGCGTTTGTTATTGGGGCTGAGTTGACGGATTCAGCTATAGATGGTTTTGTCATACAGCCAGATTCTGGTCTTAAAGATGGCGGGACTTTAGTTGAAATTAGTGCAGCACAGGAATGGATATTACCCGGCTCAAAAATCGTTCTGACTGCACACAATAGTGCCAACATTATTTATACAGGAATCAATGATCCAGGGTTACCTGAAGGTGAGCAGACGATAAATCTACATGATAATGTAGTCGACCTGAAAAAATTCGAATTCATATTGCCAGGTGTTATCGATCCTGATCTATATAGCTTGAGTTTGCGTGTTCCTTACGGTTCGACAACAAAGGATATTGTATTAGGTGATTTCTCCTACCTGCTAGCTCAGGGCAGGGCTATCGATTTACCCAACTATCCGCCCATGCAGATTGGGGCAAGCCTGGTGGATGAAAACAAGCTGTTTATCGGTGTTAAGGCTGGAAGTAAACCTTCTCCATATAATCGATTTTTAATGCAGGCAGGCCTGGAAATATATGATATGTCTATCTGGGATCGTCCGATACGTTTATCACAGATACCCACAAAAGGACCGGTAACAGGTCTTGCCCTGGCCGACAGTATTCTCTATATGGCTGCTGGAAATGAAGGTTTACTGTCTGTCAATGTGACAGATTTGCAAAATCCGCTACAGGTAAGTCAATCGGCTACGCCTGGACACAGGGCTATGGATGTCGATATTAACCACGTGGATCGTATACTTGCCCTGGCTGCAGCCAGCGATCTAGGCACGGGATATATCCGCTTCTTTGATATTCAAAGTGAATCACTTGGGCCGGTTAATGGTTTTGACACGATTGCTCTGGATGGCTCTATTAATGCAGACCTTGTTGGCATGCCAATAGATATTCAATGGCAGGATGGGAAGTTGTATGTTCTTGCCAAACAACGTAATGACAATACGGCTGAATTGCGCCTGTTTATATTTGAACAGTTTGGTACGAATCCGGTTTATAGCAGTCATACAGTTCAGCGTAGTAATGGGTTAGCAATATCTAGTGATGATCTGACAGATTATTCTATGCAACTGCAATATGGCAGAATCAATATCACCACTGGTGATGAGTTGATCGTGCTTGATGACCAGGGTTCTGGCTATGATCTTGTCTACTGGCGAAAACTGGGCGGCGGCTCAGAGCTGATGCAGTACTACGGCGGAGTTTTCCTGTCAAATGATCAGGGTGCTATTTATAACCCCAGTTCTAACCTGATTGTATCCAGTGTATTTCCTGAAACTTCGAGTATGCTCGCAGCAGGCGACCGAGTACGCATTCAGTTTAGTAACTTGATTAATACGGACCAGGCCCATTTACTGGCTAATATTTCTCTACAGGATGATCAAGGCCAGGTGATCACTGCGGGTTATAGTATAGATCCTGTCAATACTCTGGCGGGTGGTTACATAGATTTCGTATTTGATAGCAGCTTTAATGTAAATGGTGAATTTACCATTAAATTAAACGCCGGGTTGCTGGATATATTCGGCCATAAACTAGGTGCTGATCACTCATTTGCTTATTCATACATGGCTGGTTTACGTCCACAGATTAATGATATAGGCAAGCTGGTCGATGGTGTCATCCTTGATAGTTATTTCTTTCATGCTGATGGTAGCGAGCAACTGATTATTCGTGGCAGTCAGTTTGGAAATATTGCAAGTAATATCCAGATCTCTATTGGTGGCACTTTACTGGATAATTCAAACATTACTTCGATTGCCGATGATTCCATCCAGTTGACATTACCCTCATTGGGGTTGGGTAGTATCAGCGTATCACCAGCGATTGAAGTAAAACGTGTGGACAGCGGCTTAAGTTATATTCGCTACGGCGCACTGATGATACTGCCACAAATTGAAATTGATGATCTGCAGCCACATACAGGTCCTCCTCAGGGTGGTAACTATATTGATATTTATGGTCGTGGATTCAGTTACAGGACCAGTGTGAAATTTGCAGGTGCCAGAGCTGGTGACCTGCAGGTATTAAGTAGTAATCATATTCGGGTACGTGTTCCTTCAGGTAGTTTTGGTACAGCTGCCGTGAGTTTTGAAAACCAGCTTTTCCCTGGGGAGTTGACCTTATCTCCGGTTGAGTATTTCTACTCAGGTCGTGAAACAGGTTCGGTTAACCTGTCCAATGACAAGTCCAGCCCGGTAGCCGCTATGGCACTAAAAGACCAGCTATTGTATGTAGTGACAGGTGGTTCATTTGATGTGGTCGAAGAGAGCGGGATAACCCGAACCCGTCTTAGTTCTAATGTAGCTCGACTTGTACTGGCCGATGTCTCTGACCCTGTTCATCCGGTAGTCCTTGAAAAAGAATTGATAACTGACTCAAAACCTTATCATTTTGATGTCACTGGCGGGCTTTCCCCCGATGGTTTTATTGATATACAGATTGATGACAATAATCTGTTTATTGTCGGTGGTCGTAAACTGTATCACTTTGATATTACATTGCCTGCGGATCCTTTATTACTGCATGACCGTTTATTTTCAGGCAGTGTAAATGCCGTAGCAGTTGCGGATGGTCTGGTTTATGTGAGTACCGTGAATGGCGTAGAAATTTTACGCCTGGATGAACAGCGAAATCTTATTAGTCTACGTAGTATAGATATATCAGGCCTGGGTGGTGTGCCCGGTAAAATGTCACTACAGGACGACAGTTTGTGGATAGCCTTACCGTCTACACGTAAATTAATACAACTCGAACTGGCTAGCGGCCAATTTAATAAGATTCGTGAAGTAGATACTATTGATGCCGTAGGAGCACCATTTACGCCCGAGGCTATACTCCTTAGCGGTGATTTATTAATGGTGAGTAGCGGAGAGCGTGGCACTGTTCAATTGTTTACCATCGATAGTGATAACTCAGCAACCGCTGTGAGCGATCTAGCGCTAACCTACCTGGTTAGGAATGGCAGCTTGAATGCAGGTGATATGGTTCTTAAAGGACAGACGCTTTATGTTGCTGCAGGTCAGGGAGATGTTCAGCTGTTTAATATCGCCAACTGGTTAGCTGGAAGTTATTACACCGAACCTGAATTGTCGAATTATCTTTCAGTGACCGGTAACGTGGATAGCCTGGTATTCAGTCCTGAGGCGTTATATGCCGGCACCGCTTTTATGTATATCAATGGGCAACCTGCTGAAAATCCGATCTCGACAGATGAAACTAGTACAGTATTGGGAGGAGGTGTAAATACACTGTTGAATGATGGCTTGACTATTGTTGAGCAGCAACCGGCTGCTGCAGGTATTTTACCGGTAGCAGATCCAATTGAAATTCAGTTTAACCGTGTGCTTGATTTTAGCCAGATAGCTGAGTCCGGTAGTAGTCTGATTACCTTGACGCTGGATGGGGTACAGGTGAGCGGCTTTGTATCGCAAACGGTGAATAATATCGGTTCACGACTGGTATTTCGTCCAGTGAATGAGCTGCAGGAAAACAAGCAATATGAAGTAGTAGTGAGCGGGTTAGTTCGCGATTCCCATGGCCAGACCTTAACTGATGATTATCACTTTAAATTTATCTCTTCTGCAGGTTTACAACCGCTGATTCGTAATGTTAGCCCACTGTACGGCAGTTGGCGTGGTGCAACAGAAATAGAAATTCTGGGCGAAGGTTTTACACCTGATACTCAGGTTTCACTGGGCGGCGTCAATGTTTCTGCCGAAGATATCCTGATTCTGGAACAGCAGCGTATTGTTTTTTCAGCGCCTGCATTATTGGCAACGCCTTCGAATAATCTACCGGTTGGTATCCAGGTGAGTAATGGCAGACTCACAGATTTCATTGCTGCAGCTCATATATATGTGGCTGATCCACAGATTGAAGCTATCGGTCAATACAACCCTGCTACAGGAAAATTGAATCAGTTTGATCATCAACTCCTGTTTAATGCGGGTGAAATGATCGGAGTCCGAGGGCGTGGACTTGGAACATCTTCACGGATTCGTATAAATGGGGTCGAAGTGTCCGATGTTGTATTGCGCAACGAAGACCTGCTAACAGTTAAAGTACCGGTTGATACTATTGGGCAGCTGACCTTTGAGTTAAGTAATGACGGGTTTGTACAGGATACCTATCTGAATAAACAACTTGAGGTGTTTTTTGATGCCCAGTTAAGGTTGAATGATGCAGGTATCGTACAACGCCATAATGACTTAATGGCGGTTGCGCATCAGGATGAGTTGCGTTTATATAGTCTACGTGACAGCGCATCCCCTATATTATTGTCCAAGTTAAAGGCTGATGGAAATATATCAGGGCTGGATTTAAGTGATCGTTTTCTGGTGTTTAACAGCGGGTCACGCAAAGATATTGATGTATATGACATTGTTAATGTGTATGCGCCTCAACGTATTAATCGTTTTCCTAATGTACATGGATATGACATTAAACAGCTGATTCTTTCGAATGATCACCTGTTTGAGAAACTGAACAATGGTGTTTTATTTGCAAATGTTCATGCAACAGATCTGGATTTTATTGATATTCAGCCAGGCGATGATTTAATCGATATTAAAGCAGATAGCAGCGGACTTTATCTGTTATTCCAGGATCGTCTGGAATTACGTGATGTACGCCGTCCAACACGAGTTATTAACTCTCATGTACATCAGATGACTAATCTGGTTTCTCTGTATCTATCCGAATTAAACGTAATTATTCAAAGTGCTGAAAGTGCGCAGTTATTAAATAAAACTGCATTTGGCTATTTACAGTCTGATGTGGTTATAGGTCAGCATGAATTCTCTATGAATAATTCAAACCGTTATCTGGTTGTTAATGGCGATATGGCTGCATTACTTGAATCAGGCAGGCTGGTGATTCACGATATTGATAAAACCCTGGATAGTATTTCTCTACGTCGTGTAGCCGGTATCAAACTGGGTTCCTCAGATGTGAGCCAATTAACCTGGATTTCTTTTTCGGGGCAACTTCTAGAATGGGTATCAGGCGGTCGATATTATAATGTTGAGATACCGTTAAATAATATCTGGCAGATTCGTCCAGAGTTGATCGGAGAGACTGACTCTGCAATCAGGTTAAGTACAGGTGGAAGTAGTACATCATGGCAACAGGCCATATTAAAACTAACTGAACGGAGTTCGGGGAATGATATTTCTGTTATCACTCAGGTTGAAGGCCCTGATCTGAAAGTAAGTCCCCAGTCACCTTCTTATAGTACGGGGGATTATTATGAGATCGCTTTAGTCCAGCAAGCCGAAAGTCCGATAGCTGGTGGATTATTGCATCTAGATATGCCTTTGCATATTGCTGCCAGACAAACATTTGATGTATTACCCGTATCTGTTGAGCAGGTTCTACCTCGCACAGTTTCCAGTGCTTTAGATAATATGGATACCGATACCTTCGTAGTTACGGGATCTCAGTTAGAACAGGTAAACGAAGTTCGTCTTGGAGCACTAACATTTACAGGTGGACAGTTTGACGTCTCTGCAGATGGACGTTCTCTGTCCTTTAATGCCGCATTAACCGATCCGGGGTTGTACAGTCTTGAGTTACGTCAGAACGGTCAGGTGTATACAGTTGCCGCAGCTGTCTCTGTAGTTAATAACATCGTCATTAATTCGGTCAGTAGTAACAATGTATTGGGTAGTAACAATATCAGTGACGCTGGTGGTGATTTAGTTAGCATCAGTGGCAGTGGATTTTCAGTTGATATGTCAGTGCATTTATATCCCGCTAATCAGGGTATTCAGCCTGCAGACTCTAACCGTGTTCAATTTACCCTGCAAAATAATGAAGTCAGTTTTATAACACCACAGACTCTAGCGGGTCAAAGCTATCAGGTCAGCATACTACGTGGTGCTACTGCAGAAACTATAAATACAACTGATACCCAGCTACTGATTTCCATTGATGACACCAGGCCCCAGATTTCGTTATTACAGAATCTGGGTTATTCAAAGGCACTGGTTATAGAGGGTAGTGAGAATTTAGCCGTTAATAGTGTTCGTGGCTTTACAGTCATTAAAAAGTTTAAAGATTATAGTAACCAGGCAGGGCAAAATATTTCTTCACGTTTTGATGATTTGCTCGTATCTGGGGAACATATTTTTCTACGTTTATTACCTGGTCAAAGCCTGGAGCACAATGCCTTTTATGAAGTGACAATTAACGGGATAACCGATGCTTCAGGTAATCAACCATATGATGGCAATAACATCGTTAATGGTACCCTGAGCTCGATCTTTAAAGCTGATGATCTGCTAGCTCCCAGAGCTGATAGCATACAAATTATTGACCAGTCGAACGCTCAACAGTTAAGCGCAGCATCGAGTCTTAAGCAGGGCATGGCATACGAATTTAGAATTATTGCTGAAGATAATTATGTCGAAGCCAATAGACTTAAGTTTGCCTATCGTATTTCGGCTGATGGCGGCCTCAACTATTTGAATAACTGGACGAATGTATTACCTAATCAAAGTGAAGAGGCTGTATTCAGAGTTCAACTGGGTGCTCAGTTCAGTAATAGCCTGACCCTGTTATTACGCGCAGACGATGGTAAGTTCTCGGCACAGCGCCGGCTTGATATATCGTTAGTGGCCCCAAGCATTACTCTTGGCTCACCGGGTTTTGTGACCAGTCCTGATTTTATCGAAGAATTAACTGATGTTGATCTTACGTTTAACTTGACAGGCGATCTGAATTTACTGGAATCGGCCAGTATCCGTTTGTTTGATAATGGCAGTTATGTACCGGTTACTCTGGATAAGAATAACGGTGAAGTGAGGATGCATTATACCAATCCACGTCTGAGTGATCTGGAAGGTTATAGCAGTGGTGCGGTTGATGTTCCGGTGAGTTTACGCGTTGGATACGGTTTACCAGGAAGTTTACAATTTGCCTACTTTAGTGGAAGTTACCAGTTACACCCGGATAGTACACAGCCGTTACTACAAATTATTTCACCGGAAGATGGATCATATGTCGCTAAAGGCAAAGCGGTAGAATTATTACTGCGCAGTTATGATCGTTATGGCATCGATAGAGTCGAATTGTGCTTGAATAGTACGAATACAGTTGATGTTTTTTCCGATAATAATGCCTGTCAGATACTTTCAGATATTTCTCGATTTGAATTTGTGGTTCCTGCCGACAGCAATAGCCCTCAGGTTATTCATGCCAGAGCGCTAGACCTTAATGGTCTATACAGTAATACCCAACAGGTTACTTTATATCCATTTGACAGTGGTGATGAACTGGCGCGTATCGATATCATCGAACCTAAGGACGGTGCTCATTATTTTGGTGGAGAAACGATTGATCTAAGCCTGTTGCTGGAAAATATTGATACGGTTGATCTCAATGTTGAAATTTCCGCTGACCCCACAAATCCCCAAAATCCATCTGCTTTCAGTATTTCGCGTGATTTGGGCGAAGGTAGTATTCTGCGCAGAACTTTAACTCTACCGGATCTTTCCGAGTCAGGAATTGTTGTTATCAGTATTAGCGGTAATCAGAATGGAGTGAATCTGAAGACTCGACGTTATCTGAATATTGTGGCAGATAACGGTATTACTGAATCTATCTCGGTAACACCAACACCTTTAACTGATGTTCTTGGCGGCACAGAATTATGGCTTGATCTTGCAGCGCCTGAAGGCATGCTGGACTATAGTGATGCTTCAAGCGTAACCGTCACTGATGATATTAATCAGTACCATTACCGTATGGATGAAGGTTCTGTTCGATTACCTGTTGATATGATTGGTTCACAGATAACCGTTGAATCTGTGCTTAGGGACCGTTCGGGTAATAGCCTGAATGAAACTCAAACTATAAATAAACTTTCCTACTTTAACGCTGACTGGGTGGATGTTTCACAGGCAGCATCGAGTGAGCTTTATTACGAACATCTATTAACGGTTCCAGGTCTTGCTGGAGATATAGTTTGGGCTGAAAACAGACTCAACGGTGGTTTTAGAATTCTGGGTAACAACCGTGTTTATGTTGAGCGTGAATCAGGCGAAATTACGCAGTTAATATTTAGCGGAAATGCAGTAATTGCTGAATATGCTCAGGATGGTGAACTGTCTTATATTAGCTTGCCTCTGATAGCTGGTGATCTGCAGGTTGCAGATGAACACCCTGTCTCGGGTGAAATAATCGGAGCTAATGGTGATCATCTGTATTTGCAAAATGGGCGAGCTGTTTCCGCTTTGTCAATAGCATCGGCATTACCTGTCACAGGGCATGTTTTCGATAACGATATCATCGCTACTGCACAGCAAGCACAGCAGCTGTTTGTGCTGTCAAATAATATACTTTATGTGCTCGAAATAGTTGAACTTGATACCGGGCCTGTGCTGCAGGTGGTTGCGCAACAGAGTGTGTCTGAAGCAACGGATATCAGCGTAATTGGAGATGAGCTATTACTTATAAATAACACCCATGCAACACGTTATCTACTGGCTGATGATGGAACACTTTCTATAGCAGGAAATTCAGCTGAATTAAAACTTGCGGGTGCATTTGTTCAGGCAGTTACGGACGGAAATATTGCCTGGTTGCAGTTAAATGATAGTTTAACTGGCCGTTTCTGGCAGGCCTGGCGTGCTGGTCAGCCTTTGGGACAACTGTCTTCAGATATGCAACTCCAGTTTGCGGTGGGCCATGCTTATAGTATTAATCGTGTAGACCAGGTAAGCCGGGTTTCGAGCCGAGCTATTGAAGTTGCTGGTGCAAATAGTTCGTTAGCACTGAATGCTTACTCCTTACCGGGTGGACTGCTGCTGGCTGGAGATGCCACTGATGATAGTTATGGCTTACATACTCTGATTGCGCGTGATGCTAACCATGAATTACTACCTTTAACCTGGATAAAATACCACGGCCAGTATGATAGTTTAATTAGTACCAATATTCCTCAGGGTAATAGCTGGTTATTACCCTATGGAAAAGGTTCAGTTGAACTAAGCTGGTCATCGCATGGCAATCCCGTATTGAACCAGGCGGTATTGACCGACAGTCCGGTTTCACTGGGGCAATGGTCTTCTCCGGCAGAAAACTCATCGCTGGCTACTGGAGCGGTGGTTCCCTCTATTCTTAACTGGGACACCACTTCACGAATCAATCAGCTTTCACTTGAAAATCAGGCTGCGATGGTTACTCCGGGTTATGGGTATGGCTGGGCTAAAGTTAACTCTACAGGTACCCAGAGTTTGACTGCCCAGATAAATGCGGATGTTAATTTGAGTAAGGCGATTACTGCTGTTGAGTTAGTGCAAGGTAAGGGAATTGTAACAGTCAGTGGTGTAGTTAATAATGAAATTTTTACCGCCGGTAGTACCCTTTCTTTTGATTATGCTACCCAGCAATTAAGCAGTGATAACTTTAAGCGAGTTGATATTAATCTGCTGGATTTTAATGCTAATGCCTCATTTATCGAGTTACCTCTGGCTGAAACTGAAGGTCACGTTGAGCTGCGCCTGCCTATGGTGAATGCTCAGGAAAGCTACAGGCTCAGGGTAAGGGCTTATTTTGGCGATGAATACCACTACGTTGACAATGAAGTGGGTATAAGGATCGCGCCAAATGCCCAGGTCCCTGAACCGGTATTAAACGGGTTACCCAGAACAATCTTTGCCAATTCAAGACTATCTCTATCTATACAGGGTCTACCTGCTGATAATTTGTATGGCAGCTTACGAGTATTTAATCAAAGCGATGAATTGATAGCCGCAGGTAACCATGCGGTTGAGTTAACCGTTCCTGCCAGTGCTACAGAATTAACAGTTGAATTAAGGGTTTATGATGACAGTAATCATGAACGTGTGAAAAATCGTTCATCGGTTGTCGTACAGCCTTTTAGTTTACAAGCTGCTAACCCTGTCAGTTATGACGTATTTCTGCCAGATGCAGATGGTTACTGGTATAGCAAGGGACTAGATTTATTTGATCAGACCGGGTTACGCCATACCTTCGAAGGTCCTATTAGCGCGATGACCTATATTGGTCAGTACCTGTTGCTTGGCCAGGAAGGTTTTGGACTGACACTTGTTGATCCACAGGATAATTTCCGAGTAATTACTCATATACCGTATGCACCGGTTATTGATCATCTGGCAGCCAATGGCAGCCAGTTACTGGTTGCAAGTCGACGCGGACTCGAGTTGTTTGACATTCAGGGCAGCGCATTACACCCGAAAACTGAGAATACGAATATCACTCAAGTTCTAAAACTGCATGCATGGTCTGAAAGTTTTATCATCCTCACTCCTGATAAAGTGCAGATTATGAATCGCCTGGGTCAGGTGACTTCCGAAATAACTGGAAGCTATCGTGATATGGCAGTTCTAGCGCATCGCATTGCCCTACTGGATGAGGCGGGTGGGCTGTTTTTACTGAATACCAATCTGGATGAGATCGGTAATTTAAGTGGGATTTCCGCAGATCGGTTACTCGCTTTCGGTAGTTATCTTATAGCACCGTCGGTTGAGTCACAGAGTATTCAGCTGATCGATATTGCTTCACCGCAAGCGATGCAGCAGGTAGCGAGCTGGCCTCAAAATATCTCATTGTGGCGTAGTGAACCGGTTCTTGCTTCTGGGAAAATCTGGTTAGGCAATACCAGCGGACAAGTATTTAATCTGGTTTCAGGTTTAAATCAGCAGAGGGTCTATGATTCAGTAACTGCTGGAGATGCTGTATCAGGCTATGTACGAGATCTTTCTTATCATGACGGTGTTCTGTTTAATGCGGCTGATAACTACGGCACTATGCTCTATCAACCTGATCAGCAGGGTGAGTATGTTTTAAGCGGATACCCTGCTCAGGGTTTCCAGCAAGCTGCTAAGCGAGTGGTTGCTACTGAATCAGCATTTTTCATTCTTCAACCCGAGCATAGTCGGGTGCGTAAAGTGATGCGTAACAGTTTGAGTGGCAGTGATGTTTTCAATGGCCTTCAGTATGTTGATCTCTCCTTAGGTTATGATCATATCATCACAGCTGCTGGCGGTACCTTGTATACAGCGCGGCTGGATAATCTGAATGAGAAAGGAAGCATTAGCATAAGTAACTCAGAGAGTATTCAGCGTATAGCCGTCGCTGGTTATCTGGTGATTGCGGTTACTGATTCAGGAAAATCTTACCTTGCTAATTTATTAAATGGATCGGTGTCTGTATTACCCACCTCGGCTATCAATGGGGCTCAAATTGCAGTTGATAATACCCATCTATATGTTGCTCAAGGAAGTGAGGTTAAGCGCTTTGCACTACTTGACGGAAGTGAAAGCCAGATAACTTTGCAGGATGCACTTAGTATTACCACTATGTCATTGCACGAGGGTAATCTGTGGCTAGGTGTTAGAGGTACTAGCGGCTTTCATGTTACTGCAGTTGAAGCGGCAACGTTAAGCGAACGCTCAGCATTTAATATTGATATCCCTGTTGCGGCCAGTGCTATAACGGGTTATCAGGATCGGTTGTTCATTGGCTTGGGAGCGCAAGGTGTCACAGAATATCGCCTGGGCACGGATGTGTTACGTGTGGAAACGGCACTCAATCGTCCACTGATTCATACACAGTTTGCTCAGGATGGAGCAATAACGCTGTTACCTGCTCAGACTGAAAATATTGCTGCGATCAGTTATTTCATTAATAACAGGAAAGTGGCAACTACTGCTGAAACACCGTTTATTACCCAATTATTACCACCAGGCTGGTTACCTAATGGTCAATATTTCGATCTTGAAGCACGTTTCGGATTGTTAAATGGTGAGGTCCTGACATCAACGCCTCAATCCCTGTTCAAGTATTCCAGTGAAAATGTTGATAATACTTTTACCGTCCAGATGGTAGTGCCTGACCAAAGCTGGGGCCCTAAACCTCTTGAGATACGGGCTATCGTTGACAACAGTACTCAGGCTGTCGATCGCGTTGAGTTCCTGTTAGCCGAGCATGCTACAGGGCCATGGCAATTGATCGATATTCACGAAGGCCCCGAGTATGTTGTCAGTAAAAATTATGGTACTGATAAGAGTGGTTTTTATCTCAGAGCCAGGGCTATCGATGTATTTGGCAATATTGCTGAATCAGCAGCAAAAAAATTCTACCGTTTCGAAGATCTAATTGCACCCACGGCAAGCTTTGAGCTTAGCGGTGAGGCGGTTGATGCGACTAGTGGCAGGGCAGTTATCGGTGCTCCATACCTGATAAAAATCAATATTCAGGATGCTGAAAGTGGTATCGATCAGGCGCTGTTAAAACGCAACGGTATAGCTGTTGCAGCAGCCTTTGAAAATGGTGTTCTTCGCTATGATGAAGTTAATAATGAGCTGGGGCAAATTAATTACGTTATCGAAATGACAGATCGGGCATTGAATACATCCAGTGTAAGTAAAACTGTAAATGTCGTTAATAATGCTCTTCCAACATTAGTAATCAGTCAGGCTCCGGACACAATACGTGAACAGGGAAGTTTTGAAATTTCTCTGAATGCGTCGGATGACGTCGGACTGGCGCAGCTGGAAGTCACCTGGAATGGATTGACTCACTCTTATGATCTGGATGCACGTGAGCTAAATAATTATAAAGTCAGTCTCACTGATAACAGGGCTCAGCGTGTGGTAACGGCACAATCTGAAGTTCTGACAGTTAAGATAATAGATCGTTTTGGCGAGCAGACATTGGCTCAGACCAGCATAGTTGTAGAGCCTGATTTAGCACCTCAAGCTGACCTGTTGTCTGTGATCTCACCGTCCAATGCCTTTTACGGAACACAGGTTAAAATTAATCTAAGTAACCTCCAGCAGGTCGATGATGGTAATCGCCTGTTGGTCAGGCTCATACAGGAAACGGCCACAGATGATGTTGTTCTGGGTGAGTATGAGCTAGCGAATCGCAGTAGTTTCAATTGGTATTTTCGACTTCCCGCCAATTCACAACCGGATGACCTTTTTAGCTATAAATTGGCGCTCATTGACAGTTTGTCTCAGGAGTCGATGACAACGACTTATACTATAGCTCTATCTCAATCTCCCAATCTGATTCACTTTAGTAATACCGATGTATCAACCAATCTTGATAGCGCAGCAGTTGGGCAACAGGCCGCATTTGAAGTTGAGGTGGTTGATGCTTCCGGTCAGCCAGTACCAAATCAGAATGTTCAATGGTCTTTGAGACGGGTGGACGATGGCCATACGACATATTTCGGCGCTTCACAGACAGATGTTAACGGCTTGGCGAGTCAGTCATTAAGTATTAATCATATTGCAGGTAGTTATGAAATACGTGCATCTCTGCCACAGTTTCCAAATTTAGCTCAAGCTGTAAAAACATTTGAAATATTGCCAGGTGTTACTCGATATATACAAATATCAGCTATTCCTCAGGTTGCTGCGAATGGCACTATGGTTATCTCGTTACAGGCAAATGACCAGGCTAATAATGCTGTTACAAATGATGACAGCAGTACTATTCGTATCCAGGGCTCAAACACCGCATTTCACTTTGTCCCAGAGACAGGTGTTGTTGTTACTAACATCAGCGGTCCGAATGGAACTATTCAGCAGGCAGAAATCAGCTTAAGCAATGGGTCTGCTCAAGTTCAACTACAGGTTCCAACTGTTGCTGGAAATTACAACCTACCATTGATTGCTGGAGCTGGACTCGTTGCCAGAATTGAGAATACACCCGTTTCTAGCTTACCAATAACTGTCATAGCGTCAGCTCCGGCACGTTTATTACTGGTCGATGAAAACCTGCAGCCACAGTTAAATGGGGGAGTACACGAAACGGATATCAAGTTACCATTACCCGTTTATTTAAGACTCTACGATGCTTATAACAATCCGGTGCAACAGCATGAAGGACTGGATGCCAACTATCAGGTATCTCTGTCCATCAATGGTACTGTCAACCTTAACAATCATCCTAATGCGACAACAGTGACGCTTGATAAAGGCATTGCAGTGGTTGAGGTGCAGGGTACAATTTATGAAACGGTGACGCTTGATATCAGCGCCTTAACAGGCAGTACTGAAAACATTGATATTAGCAGTCAATATCAGATTCAATTTCGTCAGCGTCCTCCTGAACTGGCCACAGTTAAAATCGCGGCTGCAGTAAACCAGTCTACATTGCGCGGCTTCTTTAAGTTTGATGAAGCAGTAAGCCAGCAAGGTTCTGGTCGAATGGTGGCCATGAGCCATCTGAATGGAACTGAGATTAGCGGAAGCTCCACTATTGATAATGACAGTGTCACATTTACCCCCGCATCAGCTGGCGCATTTACACTGGGTAACTGTTACAGCTATAGCACTCAGAATTCTACTCTTGTTGGACTGGTGGATGATGATCCCGTCACTGCACAATCGGGTGAGGTTTGTGCACCTCAGGTCCTGATTCTACCTCCAGTCTCTCTACAGGTAACGGAAGGACAGGTGCTTACACTTGATTTTCTTACTGCATCTTCAGTGAATTTAAATAACGTCAGCAATGGTATGGCCCGATTAAACACACGTGAAATGCCATTCAACTGGTATAAAAGCTACTGGTCGAATAATCGAAAAATCACTATTCCGCAGTATTCACTGGAAGAACCATTAGAAATTGGTGATGGTGATTTCATCAGCCTGAAATTGTCGGGTCATTTAAATGGTGAAGTCTTACATGTAGGCAATGAACTTAACCTTCAGGTTTTCGATCCAGAGGCAGATTTTGATGGAGATGGTTTGAGTAATGCGATAGAAGTCCGTTATGCTGGACTGGATCCAACTAATAGTGATAGTGATTACGATAATATTCCAGATGCAGCCGATGATCTTGATCACGATGGCCTGATAAACAGTGATGAAGTTTTGCACAACACCCTGCTAGATGATGGAGATACGGATAACGATAATCTGTCAGATGGTAATGAAATCAATGTCTACAACAGCAACCCTAACTTGTATGATACAGATGGGGATGGCCTGAGTGATGGTGCTGAAGTCAATTCTACATCTCCTTCAGATCCCACTCTGAAGGATACTGATGCAGATGGTATTGATGACAATATTGAAGTCCAGTATGGACTCGATCCGTCAAATGCCTTAGACGCAAGTGCCGATGCCGACAACGACGGTTTGTCAAATCTGGACGAGGTATTAAATAGTACACGCATAGATATCCCTGATACTGATGGCGATACCTTAACGGATGGTGTTGAAGTACATGGTACTCCTGCAACCAATCCACGCAGCAAGGACACTGATAACGATGGACTCGATGATAATCTGGACTATGACCCGATAGTTCCGGATACGGTTGCCCCAGTCGTATCTGTAACAGCTCCAGACCTGACGCAGTCTTACCTGAAAGGTCAACGGCTTAACTTCACTTTATCTGCGCTTGACCAGGGTAGAGTGACACAACTGCTGTATCGTATAAATAATGTTCAGCAGCCAACGGTATTAACCTCTGAGCCATTCCAGCTTTCCATTCTGTTACCTACTGATGCAGATAGTATTGTATTTGAAGCTCTTGCAGTTGATACCAATGGTAATCAGGGAACTACGGGCGCTATTACTATTAACCTTATTGATGATCCGCTGACAACCGTAGTGGGTACAGTGGTGGATAGTAATGCAGTACCGGTTGCAGGTGTGTTACTCAGCTTGAATAGCCAACAAGCTATTAGCCAGGCCGATGGCAGCTTTGTGATAAATAATGTCCCAGTGGCACATGGAGACATTACTGTACTTGCCAATGTGGTTATAAACGGGGTGAATTTCATAGGGGGTAGTAATACGGTTACACCCATCAGAGCGGGTGTGACTGATGTGGGGCAGATACAGTTAATTCAGGATAAGATTACCGTGGGTTATTTAAATAACCGTTACAATGCGGGTCAGCCCTATCAGCAATTGATTATTCAACGTGCAGGTATGGAAGCGGTACAGATTACCGACCTTGGCACATTTGATCTGTCAACTATCGACATGTTAATGGTTGATAACAATCGCCGTTATGCCTGTAATACAAGCAGAACCTATTATGTAAATCGACAGAAAGTGTTCGACTGGGTTGCAGCGGGTGGCACCATGATCTTACATGAAGATCGTCCAGATTATTCCTGTTCTTACTCGGGTACTCTATTGCCTAATAATCCAGGAACCATTAGCTCAAACCGCAGCGGAGATAATATCTACCCATGGAGCATAGCGAATGATATAGCCACAGGCCCTGGCGGTAACTTCACTGGCTTCTCTGTGAGTAACCTGGTGCTTGGTAGTGTTGCCTTCAATACATTGATAGCAGAAGCTACGCCTCTGGTGTACAACTCCTTGCCCTATCAGGGATATGTGGTTGGCTTCGACTACCCATGGCAGCAGGGTCGCATCTATTACAGTACAGTAAGACTAGAATCAGCCTCTACAAGCTCATTGATGCATACTCAATACGCGCCAAATATGTTGAATGGCATGTTTTTACGCTCATTGGTAGATACTGATGCTGACGGCTTACCAGATCGTCTTGAGATTATGAATGGTACCAACATCAGTGTGGCAGATACTGATGGAGATGGGATGAGTGATGCGTTCGAAGTGCGTTATAGCTTTGACCCGTTATTGGATGATGGCGTTGCCTTACTGGATTCTGATAATGATGGGGCGAGTAATATTCTGGAAAGCCAGTATGGCTCGAATCCGTCTGTTTTCGACACTGATCAGGATGGTTTATCGGATGGTGATGAAATACTTCATATCTTACCATCTGATCCAACTTTGATTGATACTGATTTTGATTCGCTACTTGATAATGTTGAACGTGATTACGCAACTGACCCACGCAACAAAGATAGTGATGGTGATACGGTTGAGGATGGAGACGAGGTTAATACCTATAGTTCAAATCCTTTATTGCTTGACTCAGATGGTGATGGCCTGGGTGATGCCCTGGAAATTAGTTATGGGCTTAATCCTGCAAATGGTACTGATGCTTATAGCGATAATGACTTTGACGGATTGACAAATCGCGATGAGATACTGATATTCGGTACCGATTATAATAATGCGGATGATGATAATGATGGTTTGTCAGATGGCGATGAGATTGCAGCTGGTTCTGACCCTCACAATCCAGACAGTGATAATGACGGTATTCCAGATGGTAATGATGCCGAAATTCTGATTGCAGATATTACACCTCCATTAATCCAGTTGACTTCTCATGCCAGTACCATTGAAGCCGTAACGGGTGAAACCTTAACTTTTGCTTTTGATGTTACGGATAATGGGCAACTCGCTAGCGTCAGTATGACTAACACAGATGGAGGGACTTCTATAGGCAGTGTAACTATGCCACCTTATAACCTGACCTTTACTGTCGATGGTTTAAACAGTTCCTATCCCTTGTATTTCACGGCTACCGATGTAAGCGGCAATGCAACAACTATAGGGCCGGTTACGATTAATCTGATAGCTGATCCGCTGACTCAAGTTATCGGAACTGTCGTTGATGAGCTGGGTCGTCCGATACAGGGTGCTGTAATTAATTATCCAGGATCTATTGCAGAATATACCGATATAACAGGTCGGTTTACACTGTCATCAGTACCGACTGTAACCAGTACCTTGCCAATGAATATTTCTGCTCTGTTTGGTAATCAGCATGTTAGCACTAATATTAATGCCAATCTGGTGCGTGGAGATATTGTCGATGTTGGAATAATTACTTTAAAAATGGATTCTGGTTCACAGGGACAGAGTAACGGAGCAGATGTGATTGTGGGTTATTATGAAATGTCGACTAACTCTGGAAACTCTGCACAAATACCATCAATTGAAGCTGCTGGTTTTGTAGCCCAAGATGTTGGTGATTTGAATACTAGCGATTTAACACAATTTGACATACTTTATGTTTCACAGCAAAGCTCTACTTCAAGTAACTGGGTTAATAATAAAAACAAAATTGATCAATTTGTAAGCGCTGGTGGTGTATTGGTTTTCCATGACTGGTCTATTTCTTCTACGGCTGCCAGTTTACCTGGATCCCCAGGGTCATTCGTCTATAGTGCAAGCAATGATACTCAGGTGATAACAAGCAACGAAGCATTTATAAATGGGCCTGGTGGTGTTATAGATGATACAACACTTGATTTGGGCAATAGCTCATCACATGGCTATGTTGATGCGAATTCCGTTCCATCAGGATCAACTGGTTTACTCAGTAAGAATAACCCCGATCAATGGGTAACGTTTTCCTATCCATTTAATCACGGCTCGGTAATCTACTCAACAATACCACTCAGCCATTACCTGAGTGGAAGTGGATCTGCCGCATTCAGGGATGTATATGCTCCTAATATACTCAACTATGCAAGCAGTCTACTAATCGTCGATACTGACGAAGATGGCCTGTCTGACTACGATGAAGTCTTAGCGGGCACAGATTATCTGCTCGCAGATACAGATGGTGACGGCTTACTGGATGGATTTGAAAATCGTTATGGATTTGATCCATTAGTCACCGGTGAGCAATCCCTGGATACTGATAGTGATGGTCTAAGTAATATCGATGAGCAATCGAATTCAACGGACCCACTTAATGCTGATTCGGATTCAGATACCCTGTCTGATGGGGATGAAGTGAATGTCTATGTATCAGATCCTACCTCGTCAGATGGTGATGAGGATGGTTTAGATGATGTGACTGAAATTAATCAGGGTACCAATCCGCTATTGGCAGATACTGATACCGATGGGTTGAGTGATTACGCTGAATTGTATACGCATAACACAAACCCCTTGAATCCTGATACCGATGGTGACGGTATGTCAGATGGATTTGAAGTAAATTATGGACAAGATCTGGATCCGATGGCAGATGATGATAATGATGGACTGAACAATCTTCAGGAATTCAATGCAGGTAGTAACCCGTTTAATATTGACACGGATGGAGACCGGTTATCCGATTATGCTGAGTTTATTATTTATGGCACTAATGCAGCGAACAATGATACGGATTCAGGTGGACGTCGGGATACAGATGAAATTTTCATCGATTCGACAAATGCAACTATTGATGATGACTTAACTAATCTCTCAGATACTTATTATTATCAACAGAATCAAAGTGGTAATAGTTGGCCAATACGCGACAGGGAAGGTTATTTGTATGATGGTTCGGTATTTAAAAATAGTTTCAGGTTGTATGTGAATAATTCCACTTATTCTGCTGAAGGATTTAATGGCTATACGGCAATAGATACTGCGGGGCAGGAACTGTTTTTTAATGTCGCTAGATTGAATGGATTGTTGGTAGGCAGACGAGTCTATGTGCCTACCGATGGCACAGAGTTTATTCGCTACCTGGAGGTATTACACAACCCCGGTACCCAAGCCGTATCGGCTACAGTACGTAATGACTCATACTACTACAGCGGAAGCCCAGATGTATTGACACAATCGGGTGGCAACCAGCTGAGCTCTAATGATCAATACATGATGATTAGTGATTTAAATAATATTAATCAGCCTGTTGTTGGGCATATTTTTGCTGGACCCAATGCTGCAACAGGTATTAGTGATTCAAGTAACGCTCAGGATGGATCGCAGTCCTGGAGTATTACTCATCAGGTTGAAATACCCGCTGGGGAAACTCGCTATATTCTGCACTTTGCCGGGCAGTATGACAGTACAGTTAATGCAGAAATCGGTATACAGAATATTAGAAAACTAGGTGGCAATGAGCTGGCTAACCTGTCAGAAGAAATACGCACTCGGATAGTAAATTTCAATGCCTATCCAGATGCGGATTTTGATGGATTAACTGATATAGAAGAGACTCAACTTGGCACGTCGCTGGACAATAGTGATACCGATAACGATGGAGTTAATGATTACCTGGAAGTACAACTGGGTACCGATCCTCTGCAGCCGGGAGATCAACTGATTACGACGGTATCTGGGCGTGTAGTTAATGCTATCGGATCGGGTGTAGAAAATGCTATCGTCCTGCTTAATAATAGTTTTCAGGTAATCACGGATATAAATGGAAATTACACTATTCCTGATGTAGTGATTGACCAGCCTGTTTTCGATGTTATGGTTACAATGGATGTAAATGGAGTGGTAGTAAGCGTATCATTAAATGACATTGACCCAGTATTAAACGGCGATACGCTGCTCAATGAACTTGTGCTAAGTTATCAATCAATGTCAGATAGCAATATTGAAGAAATAACGGCGCTTAACTCAGGTACTGCAATCGCTCTTTCAGATGATTCCAGTAAAAGTGTTGTATTTACTGATGGCTTTAGTTTCAATTTCTTTGGCGAGACATATAGCAGTGTCTATATCAACTCCAATGGAAGTTTGACCTTTGGTGCTGGTAGCACATCTTATACCCCAGATGTGCCGGGCAACCTGGTACAGGGTACTCCGCGTATATCCCCACTATTTGGAGATCTAAATCCTTCATCCGGTGGGACCGTTTATTATAAACAGAACGCAGATAGTTTTAGTGCCACCTGGCTTGCTGTCCGTGAGTATGGTAATTCCTCAGTTCATACATTTCGCGTCACTCTTTTTGCTGATGGTGCTTATGTCATCCAGTATGGTGATGTAGATACTACGTCAACCAGGAGATTCGGAGTTGGTGTTACACCTGGTGGTTCTTCTTTGTATGAAGCCATTGATTGGTCTGAAGCGGCGGGATCACTGCCAGTAGGTCCGGCCATGTATGAATTATTTTCAGGAATGGCAACATTCGATCTTGAAAACCAGATTATCGTATTTAAGCCAGAGTCTTCCAGTTATCGAATATTACGAAATTTATGTGAAGATATAGATAATGATCGTTTATGTGACATTGAAGAGATGTTGGTAGGTAGTGTAGTAGGGAATGATGATACAGATGGCGATGGGATTTTAGATGGTCGTGATTCTAATCCTCTAGTTTCAGATTTAATCGTTCCGCAGATAATGCTGCAGTCTCCATTGTTGAACGATTCTGTTATACGTACTGCGACGATACCTGTTGATATCGGCGTTACAGATCAGGGCGGACTGACCGAGGTTAGGGTTATTGTTGATACCACAGAACAGGTCCATACATTTAACGGTGAGCAGCATGCTGTTATTCATCAAAGTTATGTCGTACCTTTAACGGCAGACTCTATCTCAATTTCTGTGGCGGCAACGGATCAATCAGGAAATATCAGCAACTTCGGGCCGATTGTAATACCTGCAATATATGACCCGAAAACTACTGTTAACGGTCAAGCAAGTTATTTCTTTGATGATGAAAGCGGAGATATTACGGAATTACAGCTTCCTGGCTTTACAGTAACCCTCTCTTTCACTGGATCGCCAGAAACCTTCTCAACAGTAACTGATGCAAGTGGTGCATTCAGTATAGCGGATGTGCCTACAGTTTATGGTGATATCAGGGCACAAATTACTGGAAATATAGCCGGTTATTCTCAGACATTGTATTCAGATTATTACCCAGCAGTTATCAATGGGGTAACAGACCTTGGAGATGTTGTATTTAATTATTACAGCTGGAATAACGATGATGATAATGATGGTCTGCTAAATGTTGAAGAGCATAATGCAGGGACTGATCCTTATAATCAGGACAGTGATGGTGATGGTCTATTGGATGAATTTGAGGTTTCTCACGGCTTTGACCCGTTAGTTCTGTCGTCAGAAGCCTATGTGCTGGATACAGATGGTGATGGATTGACTAACCTGCTGGAAATTGAAGCAGGAACAAATCCCGGACTGATGGATACTGACCTGGATACCTTGACTGATTATCGGGAAATCTATGAAACCATTACCAATCCGAATGATACAGATACAGATAATGATGGCTTGTCCGATGCTGATGAAATAGCCCTCGGAACAGATCCTGCTAATCTTGATAGTGACTTTGATGGTATAGATGACAATCAGGAAATAAATAATAATCTGAACCCTCTGATAAGCGATTCAGATGCAGATAGTATGTCAGACTGGTTTGAATATAACTATGGCATTATTTCCAGTCTCGCTAGTGATGATAATGATAACGATGGTTTGACAAATCTGGATGAATTCCTGTTAGGTATTGATCCAACAAAAATCGATACTGATAATGATGGTCTATCAGATAGTTTAGAAGTGCTGCAATATTCAAGCTCAGCGGATAATAGGGATATTGATATTGATGGATTTGATGATCTAACTGAACTGTTTGTATTTAATACAGATCCTTCTGTCGCTGACAGCCTGTTTGCACCAAATCAACTGACGACGATTAACTCTTACAATATTCATAATTTCGGCACCACTGGCTGGACTATCAGTACAAGTTCTGGTTACTTGAGAGATATAAGCAATTCAACTGGATACTATTTGGGGTACATTGGTCAACTTTATGTAAACAGCAACAACTATTATGCTAATAGTCAAAATCTATACCTTGCGGATACAGGTCATGCTTATCTTGGAGCTGATGCATGGCAGGATTCAATAGTGGCATACCAGCGCTACTATGCTGGAGATAATTTTGTAAGAATATTAAACATTGTCGAGAATATCACTGCTGATGCTAAGCAGACAGACATTTCAATACACTCTGATTTTAATTCCATCGACAGAGATATTCGTGTGACAACTTCTGACGGTGACGAGATACTCGAATCGGGTGATAATTACTTCATCATTGGTAACCCCTTTGTGGCATCAGAGGATGAAGGTTATATAGTTCATATCCTGGCCACTGATGGTGCGGCCAATACCCTTACTTCTACAAGTTACGGGTACAATGGTCGTCATGACTGGCAGAGTAATTATAGCGTTGAAATACCAGCAAACAGCAAACGCATAATAATGCAGTTGGTTGCTACAGCAGATACTCTTGAGCAGGCTCGATTGCTAGCAGAGCAGCTATTAGCAGACTCAGATCGTACCTGGTCCGGAATATCGGAAGCTGACAGTTTGTTGGTGGTCAATATGCAGCCAACGATTGAGGTTAATCCAACACTGGATCTTATTGTGCCGACCGATATCGCTTATGAAGAAGGTCGCTCAATTACCATAGGTGCTAATTCAACTCTTATAGATAGTGTTGATTTCTATCTGAATGACATCAAAGTATTTACATCCTTGACTGAACCTCATTTATATACTTTCGATTTACCACGGGTAGCAAATGCCGGATCAAATATTACGCTTCAGGCTAAAGGATTAGCAGGTGGTTCGTTGATTCAGTCTGCAGTAGAAAATATAACAATATCTGAGCGCAACAAAGCTACTATAACGGGTACCGTACTGTTCGATAATAATGGAATAAATGAGGCAGTAGCTGGTGCCGTTGTTACTATAGACAAGCAGTCATATTCAGTCGAAACAGATACCAATGGTGTTTTCACACTTCCGTCTGTATTTATTGATGAAGCATTCAATATCAGTATCAGCCATATGCAACGAGGCGAAAAAATGATATGGGAGCAAACTACAGTACCGACAGTAATCTCAGGTGTTATAGATATTGGAGATTTCGTATTTCACGAAAATGACATCGCTACTAAATATGATGAGTCGACAGGCAATGAGCTGTCTTTCGATACCTATCAAAGCGAATATAAGTATTACCCATTGTCTCCAATGAGTTTAAGAGGTTATCAGGTTGATTATTTATCTATCAAAAAGGATACAGGGTATATCAGCCTGTATGACATGAATGGTAACGAGATCCAGTACATTCAAGTATTGCCTTTATATAATCTTCTTTATCAAAAAATGGGGGGCATTCGTGTATCAGAATCAGATGGATATATCGCTATAACCTATGACAGTGTTTATTTAAGTGGGATTGAAGACTCAGGTATGACTGCGCAAATACAGCTTAGAACTGATGGTAGCGTAAAGCTGCTTTATGGCAGTTCTCAAATTGATCTGGGCAGTTTGTCAGGTTATGTTGAGTTTGATTTCAAAGGAAATTACTCAGGTGATTATGTATCCGCTAACCTTGATTATTCAAGTTATACATTGGCTGATGAGTATTTGACGAAACCTTATATCATGTTGAAAACTAGAGAATACTTTAACACAAGTTCACCGTTTGATCTGATGGGGAATGTTATTGAGTTTGACTATGACTTAACGAATGGATATCGCATATGGAGTGAACCTTTAGACTTTATCCCTGTTCCCTTACAGTATCCTCAGGCAGGTTTAGAGTTATTACCTCTACCTATGGGTTCCCCCTTTACACCGCCAGAGTCTGGCGAATATTAGCAACCAATCGAATAGTGAGTTTTGGAGAAATATATGTTGCGTAGTTTTATCCTGGTTATATCAGTTAGTGTTTTCCTGGTCTCTTGTAATAAAGAAGATCTGGTTGGAAAAGTTAATGGTCGAGATATATCTCGCACTCAATTTAATCATTACCTGACATTTAAAAATATTCCACAAGAAGACAAAAAACGCGTCGATATGATGCTAAAAGATTATATGCAACGGGAAGCATTTACTTCATTAATTGAAAAATCGAAGGAGTTTGATGCAACACTGATAGAAACCGAGCTGAATGAATTTAAAAAGCAGATTGTGATTAGTAGATATTTTGAAGAGTATCTGAAGAAAAAGGTTAACGAGGAGGCGGTTAAAAATTATTACAATACCAGGGCCGAAGAATATCAGCGTGAAAAAATTAAAGTAGCGCATATTCTCATACGTACCAATGACAAAATGAGCGATGTGGAGTTACAGGCTGCATTGACCAAAGCTCAGGAAGCTTATAGTAAAGCTCGGGCCGGTCAGTTATTTGCTGATGTTGCGAAACAATACTCTGATGATACCGTATCGGCACGCCAGGGAGGAGAGTTGGGCTGGTTGAGTAAAGGAGCCATAGACCCTGTTTTTTCTGCACGAATATTTGAAACTAAAGCAGGAGAAATTTCAGAACCTTTTAAAACTTCATTTGGTTTCCATGTGGTAAAAGTACTTGAGAGCCCTCAGATTATTAAAATACCATTTGAAAAAGTAAAGGGGGATATCCTCTATCGTTTACGTCAGCAGGCGAAACAGGCTGAAATGGATCGATTATTGTCACAAGTAGAGATAAGTTATCTATGAAAATAGTTGTGGCAATGAAATTAATTATATTGTTGACAGCGGTGGTTGCCTGTAAACAGGAATCTGATGGCATTAGCCATATTGAAGCGGGTAATGCTAGTCTTAATAAAGACCTGGTAGTGGCTAAAGTAGATGATGATTTATTATATCAAAGTCAACTTGACCTGATGATGGACAAGTTAGCCTCTGGACAATCCGAAGAAAACAGAGCCAGGCTTAAATCGACTATTTTACAGGGTATGGTTAGAACCAGAGTGTTGGCGAATTTGGCCGAGCAACAGCTAGATGATGATGAGATCAGAAAAATCAATGCGAAAGTAAAAAATTACAGGGATGAAATACTGGTTAAATCCTATGTGGAAAAAAATATAGTAGTAGAGCCAGTCACTGCAGAAATGATTAAACAGTATTATCAGGAACATCTTAATGAATACGCAGAGCAGGGCAGGATTAACTTTGAATTTCTGGTTACTACATCACCCCGACTTGATGATGATATGGTTAGCCAGGTTATGGCCGAGTTTTCAAAAGCGAAAAATATTGATAACTGGCACTTATATGTTGACACGCTTAAACAAAAAAAAATACCGGTAGAGTTTAACTCTGTATCGATGCTCCCTGCATCTATCAATAAAGCACTACGTTCTCCTATAGAAAATTTGACTGAAGGTGAGGTTAGTGATCTTGTTTTTGGTGATTATATTTATATTGTTAAATTAATAAGCCGAGAGCCTGATACTTTTAAGCCACTCAAAGATGTCAGTATGGCAATACGAAAAAAATTAGCTCCGCAAAAATTTAAACAAATGCTCACTCAGCATATCGATAAAGCCATGATAAGCAAACAGGTTGAGTATATTCAGTGATGTCGTTATGAATATGGATGTTATATATCTTTCAAGTTTTTATCCAATGACCCATGGGCTAGAAATGGCACTGGCAAATCTGGAGTTTTTACAATGAAATTCTATTTTCAGTTACTGTCGTCCCTGGTACTATTGCTGACTTCTGTTGTCGTACAGGCTTATGAATTTGATCCGGCTGGAAATTTAGCCTGTTTTTATGATCAACCAAATTACCAGGGGGCAGAATATTGTTACGGGGTGGGTGATGTTGCTTCTCTGGACTCCCCAATAAAGAACATATTTGAATCGGTTAGGATTCCGCAAAATATCGAAGTGTTTGGTTTTAATTACAGTAATTTTACCGGCACGATGGAAATCTATTCTGCTGATACAGCAGCAATCGTGAATTTAAATGCAAATCTCGAATCGTTAAAAATATATGACCTTTCGGTGCGTCAGTTCGATCCCTCAGGTTTATATACCTGTTTTTACACTCAACCTAATTTTGAGGGTGCAGAGTTTTGCTACGGCGTTGGCGATCATGCAGAGTTCGATCCGATACTCAAGAACCTTTTCCAGTCGGTCAGAGTCCCGCAAAATATCGAAGTATTTGGCTTTAATTACAGAAACTTTACAGGCACGATGGAAATCTATTCTGCTGATACTGCGGTACTTGGGAGTTTGAATCAGAATCTGGAGTCATTGAAGATTTATGATCTGTCAGTACGTCAGTTCAATCCCTCAGGCTCAAATACCTGTTTTTACACTCAACATGATTTTGAGGGTGCTGAATTTTGTTACGGAGTGGGGGAGCATGCAGAGTTAGATCCAATACTCAAGAATTTGTTCCAGTCGGTCAGAGTCCCTCAAAATATCGAAGTATTTGGCTTTAATTACAGAAACTTTACAGGCACGATGGAAATCTATTCTGCTGATACAGCCTCAATCGTGAATTTAAAAGCAAATCTCGAATCGTTAAAAGTATATGACCTGTCGGTGCGTCAATTCGATCCCTCAGGTTCAAATACCTGTTTTTATACACAACCCAATTTTGAGGGTGCAGAGTTTTGTTATGGAATTGGAGATTATGCGCAGTTAGATCCGATGCTCAAGAACCTGTTCCAGTCGGTCAGAGTTCCTCAAAATGTTGAAGTATTCGGCTTTAATTACAGTTATTTTAACGGCACAAAGGAAATCTATTCTGCAGATGCTGAAGTATTAGGGCGTTTGAATCAGACTCTGGAATCATTTAAAATATATAACCTGTCAGTACGTCAGTTCGATCACTCTGGCACAAATACATGTTTTTATACACAACCCAATTTTGAGGGTGCTGAATTTTGCTACGGCGTGGGGGAATATGAGCAGATCGATCCGATACTAAGAAATCTGTTCCAGTCGGTCAGAGTTCCTTTAAATACCGAAGTGTTTGGCTTTAATTATAGTAACTTTAATGGTGCCATAGAACTGTATTCTCAGGATACAGCAGCAATCTCGAGTTTAAATGTCGATCTGGAATCGTTTAAAATATATGACCTTTCTGTGCGTATGTTCGATCCCGTTGGTTCAAATATCTGTTTTTACACCCAACCCAATTTTGAGGGTGCTGAATTTTGTTACGAAGTGGGGGAGCATGCTGAGTTAGATCCGATACTAAAGAGCTTGTTCCAGTCGGTCAGAGTTCCCCAAAATATCGAAGTATTTGGCTTTAATTACAGTAACTTTACCGGCACGATGGAAATCTATTCTGCTGATGCTGCGGTACTTGGGAGTTTGAATCAGACTTTGGAGTCATTGAAGATTTATGACCTGTCAATACGTCAGTTCGATCCCTCAGGCTCAAATACCTGTTTTTACACTCAACCCAATTTTGAGGGCGCTGAGTTTTGTTACGAGGCTGGGGAGCATGCAGAGTTCGATCCGATACTCAAGAACCTGTTCCAGTCGGTCAGAGTCCCTCAAAATATCGAAGTATTTGGTTTTAATTACAGAAACTTTACAGGCACGATGGAAATCTATTCTGCTGATACAGCAGAAATCGTTAATTTAAATACAAATCTCGAATCGTTAAAAATATATGACCTGTCGGTGCGTCAATTCGATCCTTCAGGTTCATATACCTGTTTTTATACGCAACCCAATTTTGAGGGTGCTGAGTTTTGTTACGGGGTTGGGGAGCATGCAGAGTTAGATCCGATACTCAAGAACCTGTTCCAGTCGGTCAGAGTCCCTCAAAATACCGAAGTATTTGGCTTTAATTACAGAAACTTTACAGGCACGATGGAAATCTATTCTGCTGATACAACAGCAATCGTGAATTTAAATGCAAATCTCGAATCGTTAAAAATATATGACCTGTCGGTGCGTCAATTCAATCCCTCAGGTTCAAATACCTGTTTTTATACGCAACCCAATTTTGAGGGTGCTGAATTTTGTTACGGGGTTGGGGAGCATGCCCAGATCAACCCGATTGTCAGAAATTTGTTCCAGTCGGTCAGAGTCCCTTTAAATACCGAAGTGTTCGGTTTTAATTATAGTGACTTTAATGGTGCCAGAGAACTGTATTCACAGGATGCGGCAGTAATTGTGAGTTTAAATATCGATCTGGAATCTTTTAAAATTTATGACCTGTCAGTACGTCAATTCGATGCCGCAGGTTCGAATAGCTGTTTTTATACACAGCTTAATTATCAAGGCGCTGAATTCTGTTATGCAATTGGTGATTATGTTCAACTCGATAAAACTCTGAATAATTTGTTCCAGTCGCTCAAACTCCCTCAAAATTTTCAAGTCACCGGATACAATTACAGCAATTTTACCGGTACGGCAATTACCTATACCTCAGAAGCAGCTACGCTGGGCAGTCTGGGTAAAAGTTTAACCTCATTTCAAATCTCATTAAAAAATACTGAACTGGATTCAGATGACGATGGTATTAGCGATTCTTACGAATTACAGTTGGGAACAGATCCAGCTGATCCTGCAAGTGTTCCAGCTGATTTTGATAGTGATGGAATTCCAGACCAACTTGATGATGATTTAGACGGAGATGGTGTCACAAATAGTGCTGATCTCTATCCTGATGATCCTACTGAGTCCGCAGATTTAGATGGTGATGGTATAGGCGACAACAGCGATACTGACATGGATGGTGATGGGATCAATAATGATTATGAGACACAGCTAGGGACAAACCCTGCTGACCCCATAAGTGTACCCGCTGACCTGGACAGTGACGGCATGCCGGATGCACTGGATGATGATATTGACGGAGATGGCGTAAATAATCTGATTGATAGCTTTCCGAATGATCCAGCTGAGTCTTCTGACTTAGATGGCGATGGCATAGGCGACAACAGCGATAGCGATATTGATGGTGATGGTTTTAGTAATGATGAAGAAATTGCTGGAGGAAGTAATCCTAACGACCCAAATAATATACCTGGTGCTAATTTAAGAGTGTTATTTTCCCTGATCACTCCCCCGCTATCTGATAGCCAGTTTATAGATCTAACAGGGGCTGTTTACGGGGACATTATCGACCGTGTGTATCTCACCTCTGACCATTATCCTGATACTACCTTTGCGGCGAATATAGTCAACAATAACTGGTCTGCCAGAGTGCCATTAAAGGTAGGTGACAATCTAATCAGAGCCCATGTAGAGGGAAACAACAATGAAACGGCCGAAGTCAGCAAAATTTTCCGAAGAAAGGAGCCGCCCCCACTAATTTCCATGCTGTTTGATACACCGCTGAACAATAGCCTGGTGAATACTGATAGTATCGTGGTGACTGGACGGATTATTAGTGAAACCATCGTCACTTTGCCTGTGGTTAATGTCAACACTATTGCTGCCGAGGTTAGCCAGGGTGCAAGTCCGACAGAGTTTGTTTTTAGTGCCGCAGTCAGTTTACAGCAAGGCGCAAACAAGATAACGGCCAGCTCAGTGGTGGCAGGTGAAAGCCTGCAGGAAGATCTCATCATTAATTATCAGCCGGCTGACACTCAAATTTTACCACCTGTTGTGCATATTTCTTCTCCTCATCCAGGAACGACTTTGATGACAGATAGTTTCGTTTTAACTATGCAGGCAACTTCAGATGTCGGTCTATCAGCGGTAACCATTAATGGGCAGCCCGAGGTTATAAGCGCTTCCGGTCAGATCAAAAAAACACTTAATTTTGCCGGTCAATCACAGCTGGATGTCATCATTGTAGTCACGGATAATAAGAATCAGCAGAGTACTTTAAATGCAAGCTACAACCTGGATGCACTGGCCCCGGTTATACAGGTAGATTCAATGCAACCTTATCCTGCGGAAAATATTGTCACTGATAATCCATATAACCTCTCAGGAACTGTGACTGATGCTACGCTGCTGCAATTGACCTTAAATGACAAAGTATTGACCCTGGAACCTACTGCAATTCCGCACCAATATCGCTTCAACACAAACCTGATGCTATCAGCCGGTGTATTGAGTAGTATTCATTTAACCGCAATAGATGCTGCGGGTAATCAGTCACCTCCCAGAGAATACTTGCTTAAAGCTAACAGTGATATTCAGGTAAGCTGGATAACACCCGCCGATAAAAGTGTAATTCTGCTACAGGCTCCCGGACAAACACTGGATATAAGTGCCAGATTGAGCAACATCTCAGGTATAGGAGATGTTCAGCTCGATATCACGGGGCAGGCAGGCACATCATCGGTGACTATGGCGCTGAATACAGATATAGCCAGTGCTCGAATTACACTCCCTGATAGTGCAGGAGAATATACCCTGGCACTCAAAGTTCTGGATATTAACAGTCAGCTTCTGACCGCTTCTACTCGTTCAATTACACTGAAGTCGGCTCAGGCCCTGCCACTTGAAATCGTTAAGCTAACGCCACAGGATGGAGCCACCGATGCTGAGCCGAATGATTTTGTCGCTGTATTTTTTAATAAAGCCATCGATCTAAATTTATTAGACATTCAGCTGCACGAAACCGTGCACGGTTTCGATTATGTGAATGTTGATCCACCAGGATTAGACAGTATGAATGCCAAGGGTTATCAGTTACAGAATGTCAACCGGGACTATGAACCAGTACCGGGAGTGTTTTCACTTTTGCCAAATAACACCACAGCGGTTTTTTACCCTCAACAGGAAATGGCCTATGACTCTGATCTTTATGTCACTATAAATTATGATGGTCAGGAGATGGCTCGTAGTCATTTTAAAGTGCGTCCACGCCCGACATTTATTGAGGGGCTGGTAATGGATAACCTGGGTCAAGCCGTAGCCGGAGTCGAAGTCAGCCTGAGCGATCTAAATCGAGTAACCAAAACCGATTCAGAAGGAAGTTACAGCTTCGGCTTTGGCGACAGTGCTGAACAGAATATCAGCGGTGGGCTACATAAGCTCAGTATCAATGCCGGACTAAAAGATAACCGGTTTGGCAATATCAACACCCAGATAAATTTACAGCAGGGGGCAAAAAACGTAATCCCCAGTTTTACCTTACCGCTACTCAATCGGGAAATACCGTTTGCTTACATTAACAGTCATGCTACCCAGGTTTTCAATGGAGGGGAATTGAGCATTGATACACAGCAGGCAAGCTTAGCGTTTCCTGATGGCGCTCAGGAAGGCCCTGTGCATGTACAGTTTTTACCTGGCTCTAGCCATTTACCACCCGTATTTAAACCCGAGTACATACCTCAGTGGTCGTATAGCGTACAACCTTCTGGCATCAAGGTTGAGGGCAATATATCGCTGGATTTTGCCTTGCCAAAATACCGCCAAAGCTATGAATATGCCCCACAGGAAGGTGAACTGGTTCTTTTACTTGGCAGCAATAGCAATAGCTCTCAACTGATTCCTGTTGGTGTCGGCGAGGCCATTGCGGGTAATCGGGTGCATAGTGTCGGACAAACACATTTCAATATGCTGGACACTATCGCATACAGCATGGTCATGCCAGAGCAGCGACTTGATTTACGGGCCTACCAGCAAGGAGAAATTGATCTGCAACAACTGACCCTCAGGCTGCAAACCTTTACCTACAACCCACCAAAGGACGAAGCTGAAGCCATATCCCGGGCAAAAGCACTACAGGAATTGGGAATTAAATAAATGAATTCTAAAACAATAAATTCACGCAATATGAAGATTAAAGCCCTGTCGCTACTCTCGCTGTGGCTATTGTTGATGCTGCCCGAAACTATTCAGGCATTACCCGGGTTTAACCATGGCTATGTGTATAGTCGGGCCGCAATTACCAACGAACAGGGTCAATACACCTGGGGCCGATACAACCCCGAGAATGGAGAATACCTGGGTGATATCGCTGTGGCAGGTGACAGTTTAAATCCTGCCGAATGGCGCGTTATGTCGGGCGATGTCTATCGCAGTATTATTAAGCAAAAAAGGGATTTACATAAATCACAACCTGATTTAGAACTTAAAAGTCGCGCTGATTATGAATCATCAGATCTGTTGCTGGCCAATGGGCAGGCAATGACCAACAAGCCAGCGCTATCTGCGACCACCGCCTATGTTAGCATCCTGCCACAAACCCGGCGATTGATCGATGACCCGCAAAGTCTCATTCTAGCCCAATACCCGGTTAATCCAGACATCAGTGTGGGTGATAATATCGTCTCAATCCTGTACCAGTATCGTGGTGATGGTATCGGTAATATTCATCTGCAAAGTTCCGATCGCATCGGATTTAAAGCAGCTTTTACCAAAGATAAGGATGGAAATGCAGTCGCTAGTGCTGAATTCATAAATGTTAACAAATTTCGTTCTGGGGAATACACGCCAGTTTCACCGTTAGAAGGTGTTGTGATCGAAAGTGCCCAAAAACCTGGCGGAGGTATCACCGATGAAACGGGGCATTACTCTGCGCTTTGGCTATACCCGGCCTGCCCGATATTTTCTATGGAGTATTCTAATAAATT
>JBNKUM010000028.1:0-103074 GCA_050298595.1 Gammaproteobacteria bacterium
TATCATTAATTTTGTATGTGATGTTATTCTTTGTCATGTTGACAGTTTTAATAACCATGATAAACCTACCAGAATAAGTGAAAATATTGAAAAACCCATTATTAGATCAACCAGATTTACCCGCATTTTCGCAGATAACAATCGATATGATAAAACCAGCAATTCAACAGATATTGCTGGAAAATCGCGAGCTTATAAAACAACTGGAAGATCTACCCGAAGCCGATTGGGAGAATTTAATTCAACCCCTGGAAATAATGGATGACCGCTTAAGTAAAGCGTGGTCACCAGTCAGGCATTTAAATTCGGTAAAAAGCAGTGATGAGTTGCGCGAAGTTTATAATCAGTGTCTTCCCATGTTAAGTGAATACTCAACTGAGGTAGGCCAAAATCAAAAGCTTTATCAAGCCTATAAGACGATTGCGCAAAGTGAAGGTTTTAGCGATTTATCACAGGCCCAGAGAAAAACCATAACTGACTCATTGAAGCATTTTGAACTTGCTGGAGTTGGGCTATCTGGTGCGTCGAAAAAAGAATATCAGAAAATCCAGAAGGAACTGTCTGAATTACAATCCAGATTTGAAAATAATGTACTTGATGCTAACCAGTCCTGGGAAAAAAATCTTCCAGGCGATGAGCGTTTAAGTGGATTGCCAGAATATGCGTTGGCAATGTTGAAACAGAATGCAGAAAGCAAATCACTGGAAGGTTATCGTATAACACTTGATATGCCCTGTTACATCGCCATGGTAACCCATGCGGATGATCGAGAATTACGCAAAGAAATATATCAGGCCTACTGTACACGTGCATCAGATCAGGGTTTTACAGATAAAAAATGGGACAATGCTGAAATCATGCTTAATATTTTGAAAAAGCGTCAGCAAAAAGCGAGTCTACTGGGATTTAGCAGTTATGCTGAACTATCGCTCGAGACTAAAATGGCAAAGGATGTGAAACAGGTGATCGATTTTCTAACGCAGATGGCTGACAAGAGTCATGCGGCAGCACAGAAAGAGTATCAACAGCTACAAAATTTCGCTCAGAACAATGGATTAACAGAAGATTTACAGGCCTGGGATATAGCTTATTACAGTGAAAAACAGAGAGAGCAGTTATTTGAATTTAGTGATGAAATTTTAAAACCCTATTTTTCGGATAACCGAGTTATTCAGGGATTATTCGATATTGTAGAAAAACTGTTTCAGATCAATATCAAACAGGTTAAACAGGGTATAGAGTTATGGCATCCAGATGTTCGCTTTTATCAGATATTTGATGAGCAGCAGAATTTAATTGGACAATTTTATCTCGATCTTTATGCAAGAGAACATAAGCGTGGCGGTGCCTGGATGGATGAATGCATAAATAGGTATGTAATAGATAATAAAGTCCAGATACCAGTGGCTTACTTAACCTGTAACTTAACGCCACCAGTCGGTGACAAACCAGCATTATTCACCCATGACGAAGTAATAACATTGTTTCATGAATTTGGTCATGGCATACACCACATGCTGACTCAGGTCGATGTGCCAGAAGTATCAGGAATCAATGGAGTGGAATGGGATGCTGTGGAATTACCCAGCCAGTTTATGGAAAACTTTTGCTGGGAGCGAGAAGCACTGGATTTATTTGCACGTCACTATCAAACTGGTGAAGCTTTACCCCAGAATCTATATCACAAGATGATTGCAGCTAAAAACTATCAATCTGCCATGCAAATGGTAAGACAGCTGGAATTCTCAATATTTGATATTAAACTTCACCAAGTGGTAAAAATTGAAACAGTTGAACAGATTATGCAAATACTTAAAGAAGTCAGGGAACAGGTAGCAGTGGTTATTCCTCCTTCATTTAATCGCTTTCAGAACAGTTTTACCCATATATTTGCTGGCGGATATGCGGCTGGATACTATAGTTACAAATGGGCAGAAGTATTATCGGCAGATGCGTTTTCGCGTTTTGAACAGGAAGGTGTTTTTAACCCGCAAACTGGAAAGAGTTTTCTTCAGTGTATATTACAGAAAGGTGGGATGCGGCCTGCTCTGGAATCATTTATATGCTTTATGGGTCGTGAGCCCGAGATAGATGCTTTGTTAAGACATAATGGAATAGAGTCGATATCGGTACAATAATATGAATAGATTTAATCGGTGGATGATGGTAATTATGAGCTTGATCAGCTTCTCTGTTCTTGCTCAAGCCCAGGAACCTGCTACAGAAGAGATAGTGCAGGAAATTAAATATGTCACCGACAAGTTAAGGCTTTCTTTGTATAAAACGGCAAATGGGAATAGCGGCACGATCAAATTACTGACATCTGGAGATCAACTTAAGCTGTTAGAACGCTCAGGTAATTACAGCAAGGTTAAAACTGATCAAGGCTTAATTGGATGGGTTAAAACAGGTTTCCTGGTTTCTGAACCAACTGCGAGTTTTCAATTAATTGAAGAAAAGAAAAAAAATGAAATTCTTGTAAGTCAGATAGAAAAATATTCTGATACACGGGAGCTGGTGGCAGATTATGAAAATACTATCAGCCTGATGAAAGCTGATGAGGCGAAAATGTCTAGCCAAGTCGAAGAACTTCAGAAAAATCTACAACAGACACAAGAGACAAACAAAGAGCTAGAACAGGAATTGGAAGATGCTAAACAGGGCAGGATAGGACTTCTGGATATTATCCCTTTTGTTAGCCAATACTGGTATGTATTAGCAGCTATTATGGTCATATTTGTTTTAAGTGGCTTTTTTGTAGGTAAACGAATGGTTGAGGCTCAGGTTAAAAGACGATTCCAGGGTGTTAAGGTCTGGTAACCATAGATAATGAAATATCAGGATTTAAGAGACTTCATCCAGGCTCTGGAACAGGATGGCGAACTGGTTAGAGTCGATAAAAAAGTAGATCCCAACCTTGAAATAACCGAAATATCTGATCGCACATTACGTACTGGTGGCCCAGCATTATTGTTCGAAAAGGCGGGCGATAGCGATATTCCTCTGTTGGCCAATCTATTTGGTACAGAACAGAGAGTGGCACGGGCTTTAGGAGAGCTTGAAACCACAGCTTTACGTGAGGTGGGTAAATTACTGGCATTTCTAAAAGAACCTGAGCCACCTAAAGGCTTTAAAGAAGCGCTGTCTACACTACCGATCTATCGTAAAATTCTCGATATGTCGCCAAAGGTCGTGAAAAAGCCGGTATGTCAGCAAATAGTCTATAAAGCGGATGAAGTAGACTTATCCATGTTACCAATCCAGACCTGTTGGCCGGGTGATGCAGGCCCCTTGATCACCTGGGGGTTAGTCACCACTCGGGGACCCTATAAAGATCGGCAGAATATGGGGATTTATCGTCAGCAGGTAATCGCTAAAAATAAGGTGATCATGCGCTGGTTATCACATCGAGGCGGAGCTCTTGATTATCAGGAATGGTTACAACAAAAACCGGAGGAGCCTTTTCCGGTTACGGTAACTTTGGGATGTGATCCAGCAACGATTCTGTCGGCGGTTACCCCTATACCCGATAATCTGTCTGAATACGCGTTTGCCGGATTGTTGCGCGGCAGTAAAACTGAATTAGCAAAGTCAATACTGTCTGATCTGCAAATTCCTGCACGCGCAGAAATTGTACTGGAAGGTTTTATCTATCCTGGGGAGCAGGCACAGGAAGGTCCGTTTGGAGATCACACTGGATATTACAACGAAGTCGATAGCTTCCCCGTTTTTACCATAGAAACAATCTCCACCCGTGAGAACCCCATTTATCACAGCACCTATACCGGTCGACCACCTGATGAACCCGCGATTTTAGGTCTGGCGCTGAATGAAGTGTTTATCCCTATTTTGCAGAAACAGTTTCCTGAAATTATAGATTTTTATCTACCACCAGAGGGCTGCTCATACCGGGTGGCCATTGTCAGTATGAAAAAACAATACCCCGGTCATGCCAAACGCGTGATGATGGGTGTGTGGTCATTTCTGCGCCAATTTATGTACACTAAATTTGTCATCGTAGTGGATGATGATGTAGATACGCGTAACTGGCAGGATGTGATCTGGGCGATATCTACTCGGGTTGATCCAGCAAGGGATATAACCCTGGTAGAAAATACTCCCATCGATTATCTCGATTTCGCCTCACCTGTATCAGGTTTAGGTTCCAAAATGGGCCTGGACGCCACTAATAAGTGGTCCGGAGAAACTACCAGAGAATGGGGTGTACCTATTCATATGGATGCTGCAGTAAAACAAAGAGTCGATGAGATCTGGGATGAACTGGGTATTCCATCAAAATAAAAATTGAATGAACTTGAGAATTTTTTTCCAGAAGACTATCTTTATTTGACTATCAGTCAAAAACAAAATAAAGAATGAGGAATGACGGATGAGATCTATCATGGTTTTAAATGCCAAGGGCGGATCGGGGAAAAGTACCGTAGCAACCAATCTTGCCAGCTATTACGCCTCTATTGGGCAAAAGGTGATGCTGGTAGATTATGATCCACAACATTCAAGCCTGGACTGGTTGAAAGAACGCCCATCAGGCAGACATGCTATTAACGCATTAGATGGTAGCGCCGGTAATTTTCGAACCCCGCGTAATATAGATTTTGTGATCTACGATACCCCAGCCGCAGTACGAGGTAAGGAGCTAACTGCCCTGCTGCGTAAAGCTGAATCTGTCATCGTACCTGTTTTACCCTCACCTATTGATATGCGCGCTGCGACAGAGTTTATTCGTCAAGTTTTAGCGAATGGTCGAGTAAGTCGCAAAGAAGTCCGCCTGGCGCTAGTAGCTAATCGTTGCCGCGAAAATACTAATGTGTATCACCAGTTGGAGTCATATCTCAGTAAAATAAAAAAAGTCCCATTCATCTCAGTACTACGTGAAACGCAAAACTATAATCGTGCTGCTGAACGAGGATTGGGTGTCTTCGAATTACCACCCTACCAGATATCACGCGATCTTGAACAATGGGATCCCATTATCAAGTGGTTAAATAGCAAGCGTAGTCGAGCAGTAAACTCCTGATAACCTTATTCGTATAAGAAGAATCTTATACTTTATTAATCGGGATAAAACACTTAGACTCTGACGCTTGTTTGATCTGGCTTTAACCTTATGTCTTTTGTTGTCACTATCGCTGAACAGAATTTAACCTTTTCCTGTGAAGAAAACCAAACCATCCTAGATGCTGCGCTGGCAGAAGGAATCACTATTTCGTATGGCTGCCGCAATGGTTTTTGTGGATCCTGCAAAGGGCAACTTATCAGTGGGCAGATAGATTATCCAGAAGGACAGCCCGGTGGCATTCAAAAACAGGAAATGGACCAGGGCGAAACCCTGTTTTGCAAAGCTGTTCCAGTATCGGATATAACAATCGAAGTTAAGGTGGTGGAGCCTCAGCCAGAAATTGTTGTGAAAACACTACCCTGTAAAGTTGCAGAGGTTGATCATCTATCGGATGATGTGATTAAACTTATATTGCAATTACCTGCTATGGAGACATTCCATTTCAAGGCGGGACAATGGATTTATTTCTTATTGAAGGATGGCCGCAAAAGAGCATTTTCATTAGCTAATTCACCCAACGAAAAGAATGAACTCGAAATACAAATTCGTCATGCTGTTGGTGGTGTATTTACGGACTTTGTATTTAACGAATTAAAGGTTGGTGCCATGCTGCGTATTGAAGGTCCGCATGGTACATTCTGGTATCAACATGATGACTGCCCTATACTGCTGGTGGCTGGTGGTACTGGTTTTGCTCCAATTAAAGGTATTTTCGAAGAAATCAGCCAGCAAGGTAGTGAACAACCTATCCATCTGTTCTGGGGTTCCAGGGCTAAAAAAGACCTTTATCAGGAACAACTGGTTCATCAATGGGTAGATGATTATTCCATTCAATACACCCCGGTGCTTTCCGATCCAGATGCTAATGACGATTGGCAGGGTGAAACCGGATTTGTGCATCATTCTGTACTTAAAGCATATCCTGATCTAAGTGGTTATGCGGTGTATATGGCAGGCCCACCACAGATGATAGCGTCCTGTAGAGATAGCTTTATCGCAGCTGGGCTCGATGTGAACCGTCTTTATTATGATTCTTTTGATTATTCAACCGATGCATTAACAGCAATGCAGGGAGAAAAAAATGGATAATTCGATACTTCTTATAGTGATTGGATCTTCAGTACTGTTTATCGCAGTTGTAGTATGGAAAATACTCTGGCTGCTGAAAAAAATGAATTCAGAGCAAGCAACCGAAGAGTCTGATTAATCTTCAGACTGATGCTCGATTAAATCCAGCTCCAGGCGTGCTTTTTCAAGCATTTCTGGGGGCATCTCTTTTTGTACAGAAACGCCCAGTTTCTGAAAGTCCTCCACTCGCTTGACCAGATTACCCTTGCCTGAAATAAACTGTTTGAGCGCTAAATCATAAGTTTGTCTGGATTTATCCAGCTGTTTTCCCAGTGCATCCATACTTTCAAGAAATAATCTCAACTGGTTGTAAACCTTGCTCGCCTCTTCTGCCAGACGTGCACTGTATTTATTCTGATCTTCAAAACGCCATAGCTGGCGCACTATATTTAAACTGGTCAGTAAGGTTGTGGGTGTTGTTACCAGAACCTGTTTATCTATGGCCAGCTGAAATAAGTTCTCATCAGCACGGATCGCCTCAACAAAAGCTGATTCTATAGGCACGAACATGAACACCATTTCGGGGGATTTCAGGCCAGGTAATTCAAAATAGTTTTTATCAGACAATTCCTTGATACGCGAAGACAGTGCCAGAATATGTTCCTTTAAAGCCTGCGCCCGATCAATATCAGTTTCAGCATTAACATATCGAGTGTAGGCATTCAGTGAAACCTTGGAATCAATGATCAAATGCTTTTCATCCGGTAGATATACAATCACATCAGGTCGTTTACGTCCATCCTGGGTATTAATACTGACTTCACGTTTGTAATCCTTATCAAGCTGTAAACCAGATCGATCAAGCACATTCTCGAGTATTAACTCACCCCAGTTACCCTGTGTTTTTTTCTGACCTTTTAAAGCGGTGGATAACTGATGAGCTTCCTCGGTCATCTGCAGATTCAATTTTTGCAGGTTTTTAAGCTCGGTTTTTAATTCTTCCCGTTGTTTTAAATCGTTGGTATGTATGGTTTCAACCTTCAGATTAAAGTCAGAAATTTGCTGTCGAAATGGTTGCAGGAAGTTCTCCATACCTTCACGGCTGGATTGAGTAAATTCCTGCTGGGTAGATTTAAGAATTTGTTGAGCCAGGATTTCAAACTCCTTCTTCAACTGCAAACGGCTGTTTTCAAGTTGTTGCAGCTTTTCATCATGATGCTTTCTTTCCTGCTGCTGTAAAACCTGTAGCTGTTGTGCGAGACTTTGTGCCTTATTCAACTCACTGGATAATTGATCATTATGATGTGTTAGCTTATTGTTCTGTTGCTGAATATCGCTAAATGATTGTTGCAAATGCTGTATCTGTTGATGAGCCAGCGCATTCTGGGTAGCACTATCCTGAAAGTGGTCGTTTAAATCGTTTAATTGTGTGAGCGCATCTTCATTCTGTTCACGTAACTGGCTAACGGTACGTTCGCGAAAAATGGCACAGATGCCATAAACTACTATCGAGCTAATCAATGCAGGCAGGCAGATCAGAAGGAGATAAAACTGTTGCTCTGTAAGTGTCATATAAATGAACGTAGGCCAGGAAGCGCAATTGTAACAGTTTTGGAAATAATCAGCAGTGGTCATCAATTGTCACTGATGAGTGAAAAAATACTCCAGTCGAGAGAGTAAAAATCCGGCATGTTTCTGCTATGCTCAACTGAGTTTAATAAAGGAAAGATCTATGGAATCTTCAACTATTACGCTGCAATCACTACTTTCAAGAGAAAGTGAGCTCGCTTCTTTACCCGAGATATATATACGAATATCCGATTTACTGGATAGTGAAACAGCAACATCAGCTCAGATTGGACAGGTAGTTGAAACCGATCCAGCGTTGAGTCTGCGCATATTAAAGATGGTGAATAGCGCGTTTTATGGCTTTTCTCATAAGGTCGACAGTATCGCTCAGGCGATCACCATACTGGGACGCGAACGTCTGAAACAGATACTGATAGGTTCTGTACTCAGTGGCGTGTTCGGAAAAATGGAAAATCCTGTATTTCACATGGAAGACTTCTGGCGCCATAGTGTCAAAACCGCGATTCTTGCTCGATATCTCAGTCTGCAGACAGATTGTTCCCAACATTCAGACACCCTTTTTACGGCAGGTCTTTTACATGATATTGGCCGTTTGATTATGGCCAAAATGATTCCCGAGCAAACAAAACAGATTCTGGATGCTGTTGATATAGAGGATGGAGACCTCTACCACGCAGAAGAGAGGATATTGGGATTTACCCATTGCGATGTTGGCGCAGGGTTTATCAAAAAATGGGGATTACCAGATATATTGGCTTCAGCAGCCCAATCTCACCATAACCCCCAGTCAATTACTGAATATATTCTTGAAACCGGCATTATCTATGTTGCTAATAATTTGAATTTTCTGATAGCTCCAATTGAGGAAGAAGAAGTCGAATATGCCTTGCAGGATATTCCAGGGTGGAAAGATTATGGGCTATCTCTGGAGAATATAACTGCAGCCTGTATTATTGCCGAGGAGCAGGTACATGAAGTGATGGATTCATTAGGTATGACGCAAATGAAAATAGAGGGCTAAGGGGCCTCTAAAAATATAAATTGATAAAATAAACTGGATTTTTAAGCTATAAAGTAGAATCGCAAAATAATAGAAAGGGAATGTGAAAAAATGGCGTATATGACTGATTTTACGACAGATTCCAGGGCTCTAGATAGTTGGAAAGTTTTAATTGCGGATGATGAACAAATTATCCACGATGTGACAGCTTTGTCGTTAAAACGCTTTATATTCCACAACAAACCGATCAGTTTTTATCATGCCTATAGCGGTATAGAAGCAGGAGAAATGCTCAGGCAGAATCCAGATATGGCTATTGCCCTGCTGGATGTGGTGATGGAAACCGACGATGCGGGATTACAGGTTGCCCGTTATATCCGAGAAGAACTCAATAATCCTTTTGTACGCATCATTATCCGCACCGGCCTTCCTGATGCCGCTCCAGAAGAAAGTATAATCCGCGACTATGACATCAACGATTACAAGTCTAAAAACGAACTTACCATCCAGAAGTTGAAAACCAGTATGTATACATCATTGCGTATGTATCATGATTTAATCAATCTGGATAAGCAACGAACTGTTTTACAAAGACTTATAGATTCAGCAGCCAATCTGTTTGAACATAATCAGGTTGAAGAGTTTATCTCAGACATAAGAGTTCAGATTGGAAAAGTACTTGGAATGGAAAGTAGAAAACATACCTTCCTGCTGGCCGCCTGCAAGAAAGGACAGTCAGGTTGTTTACCACAAATTTTATCCGGAAATGGACGGTTTGCCAGTTTAACAGGCCTGAGTATTGACAGTGTGCTGAGCATGGAAGACATGAATATCATCAAAAATGCGATTATTAAAAAGGAAACCGTCATCGAAGATGGCAAAGCTGTTTTTCTATCTGCAAATAAACAGGGCTATTATGGTTTAATCTATTTTGCTGAAATTGAGCACTTATCCAGTAGTAACTTTGATTTAATGCAGTTGTTTAGTCGTAATATTTCGATGGTATACAATAGTCTTTGTTTTCAATCTGGATAGACCTTTCGCAGCAAAATTGTGTCTAAACCACATTAAAACGTAATCTATGCCTGAAATCGTTGATTGTGATACGTTCTCGGCTAACCCATAATCCTAATACTGAAATAACTACTGGTAAGTCACTCAATGATTGAGCTTTTATTCCAGGGCCACGTGATGGTTTTTGTTTTCATCCTGTTCTGCCTGATATTTTCTTTGACATTTCACGAATATGGCCATGGCATCATGGCGAAATACTTTGGCGATCGTACCGCTGAATTGCAAGGGCGCTTAACCTTAAATCCAATACCGCATATCGACCCGATGGGATTATTGATGGTTATCATGATTGGTTTTGGTTTCGCCAAACCCGTACCTACGGATCCTCGTAACTACAGCTCACGTTGGGGAATATTTTTTGTAGCTGCTGCTGGCCCAATGATGAATCTACTGCTCGCATTTGTCGCAGTGAATCTATATGGTCTGGGCTTAATGCTTGGGTTGCCCTTATTCGAAGGACAGGCTGCAAATATGTTTTTCATATATCTGGCCAATATCAACATGTTATTAATGTTGTTCAATCTTATTCCTATCGGCCCGCTGGATGGACATTATATCCTGCCATTTTTGCTGCCACCGCGCATGGCGAGATATTATCACTACTATAATGATCGCTATGGTCATTGGGTTCTATTATCAATTATTGGATTATCGCTAATGGGAGTACCCATCTTTCAGAATATTATGGGCCTAAGCCAATATATGCTGAGCTATATTATTTTGTTTTAATTATCGATTCTCGGTATAAAGGTTATTAAAAATAATAATAGTGATACGGCAAAAGTGTTATACGATGGTTAATCTAGATTAATTTTTTAAAGAACTGTATGTCAGATCAACAATCCCCTTTTCAGGATGTCTCAGGTTTTACTTCAATTTCTCAGGGAATCGAAGCAAGTTACAAACTGGCTGAACAACTTCTACAGCAGTTTAGTCTGCAATCAGAGAAATCAGACTATGATCCACTGAGGATGGGTGATGTTTATAAAGAGCTTTTTGCTCGCATGAATGAAAATCCGCAAAAGGTTTTAACTGCCAATATTGATTACTGGAAACAGAGCCTGGAACTGTATCAGAATTTTCTGCAAGCGTTAATGACGCAACAACCTCTAGAAGCTAGCATCGAAGAAGACAAAACAGATCGTCGCTTTCGTCATGAAGGTTGGCAGCAGCCCTCTTTCGCAATAATAAAGCAATCTTACCTGCTGTTATCACAACATATGCTTCGACTGGTAAAGGAAACCGAAGGCCTGGATGAAAAAACCGCACAACGTGCAGAGTTCTTTACCCATCTATATTTAAATGCCTTATCACCAGGTAACTTCGCGGCTACTAATCCTGCGGTACTGGAAAGAGTCATCGAAACTCACGGTATGAGCCTGCTGCACGGACTTAAAAATATGATGGAAGATTTGCAGCGAGGTAGAGGCAAGTTGCAAATCAGCATGACCGATTATAGTGCTTTTGAACTGGGTAAAAATGTAGCGACCACCAAAGGTAAGGTGGTTTACGAGAATCGAATGTTTCAGCTGATTCAATACAGCCCAAGCACTGAAAAGGTTAACAAGACACCGCTGCTGGTGGTACCACCCTGGATCAACAAGTACTACATCCTTGATCTGCAGGAAAAGAATTCACTCATGCGCTGGTTGGTAGAACAGGGTCACACGGTATTTATTATTTCCTGGGTTAATCCTGATGAAAACTATTCCGAGGTGGGTTTTACGGAATATATGAAAGAAGGCGTGCTGAGCGCCATCGATCAGGTCAAACAGGCCACTGGTGAAAAAGAAATTAATGCCATTGGCTATTGCATTGGTGGGACATTACTGGCCACAACCCTTGCCTACATGGCAGCACATGATGATAATAGAATAAAGAGCGCAACCTTCCTCACCTCTATGATCGATTTCTCCGAGCCGGGTGAGCTCGGCATGTTTATTGATGAGGAACAACTCCGTTCACTGGAACAGAAGATGGATAAGGACGGCTATCTTGATGGTGCAAGCATGTCTGGCACCTTTAACCTGTTACGTTCAAATGATTTGATCTGGTCTTTCTACATCAACAATTACCTGATGGGCAAAGATCCGCGCGCGTTTGATCTGTTGTACTGGAATTCAGACGCCACACGTATGCCCGCAAAAATGCATAAATGGTATCTGAGAAATCTATATCTCTACAACAAGCTGGTAAAACCAGGTGAGCTGATCATAGATGAAACGCCTATCGATTTAAGTAAAATTAAAACTCCGGCACTTTTTATATCTACTCAAGAAGATCATATCGCGCCGTGGAAATCCACATGGATGGGTGCTCAAAACCTCTCTGGCCCAGTTAAATTTATACTGGGTGGATCCGGCCATATCGCCGGTATAGTAAATCCACCTGCGGCTAACAAATACGGTTATAAAATGACCGCAGCTAAACTACCCAAAGATGCACAGGCCTGGGCCGATAAAGCAACACAACATGAAGGATCATGGTGGCCTGAATGGGATAAATGGGTAAGTAAATATTGTGGAGAACAAATTGATGCAAGACACCCTGGGGACCATCAGTTAAAAATAATAGAAGATGCACCCGGCCGATATGTAAAAACAAAAATAGTTAATATATGAGGGGGAGTAAAAATGGGAAGAGTTGCAGTAGTTACAGGTGGTACACGTGGCATAGGTGAAGAAATTTGCCTGTCATTAAAAAAAGCAGGATACAATGTAGCGGCAACCTATGCAGGTAATGAAGCCTCTGCAAAAGCTTTTACCGAAGTTACAAAAATACCAACATTCAAGTTTGATGTAGCTGATTTTGATGCCTGTCATAAAGGGGTCGCAGCCATTGAAGCCGAACTAGGTCCGATAGAAGTACTGGTTAACAATGCGGGTATTACCAGAGATACCACCATGCACAGGATGACCTTCGAGCAGTGGAATGAGGTCATTCAAACCAATCTGTCATCCTGCTTTAATATGTGCCGTGCGGTTATTGAAGGCATGCGTGAACGTGAGTTTGGTCGTATCGTGAATATCGGTTCAATCAATGGCCGTGCCGGTCAGTATGGTCAGGTAAACTATGCAGCAGCTAAATCCGGTATTCATGGATTTACCAAGGCACTGGCACAGGAAGGTGCAGCCAAGGGTATTACTGTAAACGCGGTCGCCCCAGGTTATGTGTTAACAGATATGGTGCGAGCAGTTCCAGAAAAGGTACTGGAAAAGATTATTGCACGTATCCCGGTAGGCCGACTGGGAGACCCGGAAGATATCGCGCGCACTGTCATGTTTCTGGTAGCGGATGAAGCGGGCTTTATCACCGGCTCTACACTAGATGTTAATGGTGGCCAGCAGATGTATTAATCTGGATGTATCAAAGAAAAAACCAACGGCCCTTTGTGGGCCGTTGTTGTTTGTGTCTTCATGTTTTAAAGTAAATATAATTTAAACTCAGGATGAAACAATGACACAAGAACTATTTCGAGAAGACAGTTATCTGAAACAATGTACTGCTAGCGTAACGGGCATTCAGGATGGACATATAATCGTCGACAAAACCGTGTTCTATCCATTAGGCGGCGGTCAGCCGGGAGACAGTGGAATCATGCTGAGGCCTGATAACACGGAAATAAAAATCATCAACACCATCAAGGATCGGGAAAGCGGTGAGATACTACATCAGGTAGAAGGCGACATCCTGCCAGAGATTGGTGAACAGTTGACATTAAAAATAGACTGGGAAAGACGATATCAGATTATTCGGCTGCATAGTTGTATGCACATGCTATGTGCTGTAATACCCGAGCCGGTTACAGGCGGCAGTATCCGGGATGATGGAAGTGCGCGGCTGGATTTTGACCTACCCGAACCACCGGACAAGCTGGCGATCGAGCAAGCCTTGAATGAAATAACCATGACAGATCATCCGATGACGACACAGTGGATCAGCGATGCAGAAATGGGAGCACAACCAGAACTGATTCGGACTATGAGTGTTAAGCCACCGATGGGTCAGGGGAAAGTAAGGCTGGTTAAATTTGAGGGGGTGGATTTGCAGCCCTGTGGTGGGACGCATGTGAGGAATTCTAATGAGATTGGGGCTGTTAGGGTTAAGAAGATTGAGAAGAAGGGGAAGATGAATCGGAGGATTATTATTGAGTTGATGGAGTAATTGTCTGCTACGGCCTTAAGTCAGTGCGAGGCGCGAAGCAACGAAGTAGGAGTGCTACAGGGAAGTAGCGTTTATGGAAGCAAGGGATTTAATCTTTTTAAGGATGAGAACTTCCCGGATTATGGTTTCACACGCTTTCCTTTCCTTACTCCATAGCATCTAACGAGTACGCGCACGAACCTTTTTTGCCTGGCCAAAAAAGCGGCACAAAAAAGGCCACCCCATTTGACCCCGATCTGGACATAATTTTGTCGCGGACTTGAAAGGGGATATAAAGACACAGTATATCTCCTATTACATAGGGTAGTCATATCATAAATATGGAGAGGTTCCTCATAGCTGTAGGAGTGCAAAACGGTATGGTATTTATCAAGTTTAGAGAAAATTGAAATGGATAAACACGACACATTAAGTGTTTACACAAATCTACGAAGAGCCATTAAGAATCGTCCATTTGATCTCTTTAAGCCGGTAAGAAAAACATATTTTTCAAAAATATAATTAGCTACATATATCGACATATTTTGTTTAATTAATTTTTTATCGCAAATTGTCGGAAAGTTAGCAGGGGTGCCAATTGATTTTACGACTTTATTAGTAGAAATATCGGGTGAAAGGGCGGTAGGCTTCTGACGATTTTATAACGGTAATATGGTTTCAGGTTAAGCGATGTCTAAACCGCTCGGCATGTTTTGAGTACTACGGTTACTGAGCAAAAGTATCTTCTGCAGTAAAAACTTCACCTTCCCTTTTCTGTTAGGTATTTTAATGCAAAATTCACATTTAATAATAGGGATAATTTGGTATTCTAAAAAAACTGAATGTTGGTTCAGACGGAGTGGAAAGGGTATCTGAGATGTCGGGAACTCTTTAACTTTATGAAATAGTTAGAGTGATATGGAGGTAGTTACCGTTATGACTGAATCCGAGAAATATAATGTTATCCTGAACCCTCATATCAGGTTGGGTTATGAACGTGATATCGTTATAAAATCTTTTGCTGAGCTTCTTAAAGTTCCGCAGGAAAAAGCCCGAGCGGTTATAGGTAAGAAACGAATTCTACAAAAGGAGCTGGACCGGGTAAAAGCAGAAAACATCCAGAAGAAACTTAAATCGATTGGCCTTGATGTGGTCCTTGAAAAAGTCTACAAGACTCCACCGAAAATGAACTGGGCAAAACCAGAAAGGTCTAGCGTGGTATCGGCTAAAGTCAAAATAGCCGAACCGAAAAAAGTCAAAACAACTCGGGCAGGCAAACCGGTTCTTAAACTGGTACCAACAGATATGGGGTTAGCCAAAAAACCCGCCAACAAAAGCAAACCTGTCGGTAAAATAATCATCTGCCCGAAATGCCAGCTGAAACAGACAGAAACCGAACAATGTAGTGGTTGTGGAGTTTTCTTAAGCAATATAAGGGCTAATTCACAACGTCAGCAGGTTACCCCTGCTGTGCCAGTTCAACCTGTTAGTCTGGATTCATCCAGGGCTACAGCCTCACCCAACGAGCAGGGTTCTGCCTCAATAAAAAATTTTCTTCTGCCTGCAGCTGCGGCGGTTCTGGGGGCCTTGCTGTGGAAGTTTGTTGCAGTCACTTTTAATTATGAACTAGGCCTGATTGCCTGGCTGATCGGGGGCGCTATTGGTTTTGCAGCGGTTATGGCTGGAGCCAGGGGGCAGCAGGCTGCAATGGTATGCGCCCTATTAGCCATAATAGCGATAGTTGGGGGGAAATATATGGCGACTGTTTCATTTATTTCTGAGGCGAGTGCTGCAATTAGTACTAACCAAGAGATAAATAGCATGGATTTGAAATCCTTCTATGAGAAAACCCAGGCAGATGCGGTTCAATTTTCTACAACTGTGACTGATGATGCCAGTCTGCGTGATTTCATCGTCCAACGAGGATACAGCGATTCGGAGGATGCTGCATCGGTAACTGATGAAGAGATTGCCTGGTTCAAACAATACGAACAACCCGGCCTGGAAGAGATGATGGATACTCCGCAGAGTTTTGAGCAATGGAAGAATGATAATCTTGCCAAAGAGATAGAAAATCTTTCGCCTTTCGAAATGATGATGGATGATCTGGGTCTACTGGATTTCCTGTTCCTCATTCTTGGTGTGGGTACTGCCTATCGATTGGGCATGGGCAATGACTAAGGGAGTCAGTGTATTCCTTAAACCTCGGCCCATAAATGGCAGCCCAGGATACAGGATTACTGAAGAATCAGAGTGGTGTCATGCCCTCTTCACGCAGCAGTTAAAAAGATGCAACAACTGAGTTTGTTCCTGCTGTTCGTACTACTCCTGCGCAGCACATAACCAGTCTGTACCCACATTGGTGCTGATACGTGCAACATCCATAGGCCTGGAGATGTAGTATCCCTGTACATAATCGACGCCTATCTCAGCCAGATAAGCCAGAATTTCCGCATTCTCAACGTACTCGGCGATGGTTTTTTTACCCAGCGAATGGGCAATGTCATTCATCGACTGGACGATAGCCCGGTCAGCTGAATTATTTACCACCCCGCGAACGAACAAGCCATCGATCTTGATATAGTCCACTGGCAGATTTTTTAGATGAGAGAATGAAGAGAAGCCGCTACCAAAGTCGTCCAGCGCAAAATGGCAGCCTTTAAGATTTAGCCGTTTGATTAATTCGTTGGCTGAAGTGAGATTGGAGACTGCAGAGGTCTCGGTTATCTCGAATATCACCTTACTGGTATCGATCTGAATATCGTTGATTAAAGTCTCAATATTTTCGAGCATAGATTTGTTGCCAATGCTCTGCCCTGAGAGGTTAATAGTAAACATACCCTGATAACCGTCCTGCTGCAGCATCGACAATTTTTGTAATGCGGCATTGACGACCCAAAAGTCGATTTTATCCATCATGTTGAAGCGTTCCGCAGTTGGCAGAAAGGCTCCCGGAAAGACCATCCCCCAAACGGGATCATCCAAACGCAATAAGATCTCGCTAATAATTGCTTCCTGTGGCACCAGCGATAGCAGTTTATTGAAAATCGGTCCATCCCCTTCATATTTAAATTCACGGGGAATATGGTGGATGGGAATTATCGGTTGGGCGTGTAACAACAGATGATCTTTGAGCAGTGCATTGTGCAGTCTTGAAGACCATCCCAGATCCTTGTCCATATCAGTTTTACTGCCACTTTTTGCAACGAACAGATGGCTTCGGTTGCGCCCTTCGCCCTTAGCAATGTGGCAGGCAATATCAGCATTTGCGAGGATGTCGCTGGGCGATTCTGTATCCCGATCGAACAGAGCGATACCGATCGTCCCATTGACCTTGTACTGTTTGTTGTTATAAACAAACATATATTCATCCAGCATCTTGCGATATTCATCTGCAACCTGAAGTACATTTTTAGCGTCCACATTTCGCAGGATAATGGCAAATTCATCGCCGCCGAGTCGGGCCAGCATATCCGATTTTCTCAACCGTTTGGTCATTTCGTGCGCAATCTCAATCAATAAATGATCGCCTGCGGTGTGTCCAGCGGTATCATTGATATATTTAAAGCGATCCAGATCGAGATAAAGTAACGCGCTGGTTTCAGTACTACGTTTGATACGATCGGTTTCGACTATTAGCTGCTCTTCGAAATAGCGGCGATTGTATAGCCTGGTTAATGCATCATGAGTGGCTTGCCAACGTAATTCCGATTCCAGCTGTTTGCGTTCGGAAATATCGCGAAATGCCACCACTGAACCCTCGGTCCTGTCCTCGATTGTCAGTGGATGTGCTGTGCATTCGACAGGAATTGGATACCCCGATTTATGCCAGAATACGGTTTCTCGGTCTCGCACCGGCTTACCCCCCGCATAGCTTTGCAGTAAAAAACATTCCTCATCTTCAAAGGGTTGCCCACGCTCATCCGAATAATGAAAAATCTCCAGCGCTGATTTGCCGATCAATCGATCTTCCGTTTGATAACCGAGAATGATTCGACAGGCTGGATTGACAAACAGGATATGGCCCTCGGAATCAACGCCATATACACCCTCTCCTACTGATTGAAGAATTCCACTGAGGCGCTCGCGCTCACTCTCGATTGAATTATGCGCTCGAACATGCCGACTCATGGCATCAAGGCGGGTCAGGAACAGGTCATCGCTTTCGTTCTTGAACATGCATTCGACCGCACCGGCCTGGAGCGATTGCTTTATCTCCTTGTCGACATAGGTTCCAGTGATGATTGCGCTGGTAATACCCGTGGTCTTGTCATGATCGCGTAATTGCCTGCACAGAACATCCCCGGTTTGCTCAGGCATGAAGTAGTCGATAATGGCGATATCGAAATCGGACGCCAACGCTTTTTGCATCCCTTCAGCGACCGAGCAAGCTGTTTCGGCGGTATAGCCATTGGCTGTAAGCAAGCGTTTGTATTTGAGCCTTACGGTAGGGGAATCATCGACAAAAAGTACTCTGATAGGTTGCAGCATAGTTACGGATGCTGGCTGTAGGATATTCCGTTTATTCGCATCCAGAATGAGTCGAGTAAGTGTGTCGGAACTTTGTCTGTAATCCTGCCACAGCAGAAATGCGCAGTTTTTCCGCCCTTGCAGGTGTTGATCCAGTGAGGAATCTTTTTCATGGTCTAGTACAAGCACCGGAATATTCTGAGTATCCAGCAGATCTAATACCTCGGCTGCGCCATTGATACTGCTATCTGGCCAACCCAGCACAGCAGCATCGAACAAACCCAGGTCTACTGATGCGGAACCGAATCGCGAAATCGCGGTATCGAAATCGCGTACACTCGTAATCTGGAAACCTGCTTTGATTAGTAGGTTCGTTTCGATCTGGCGAATGGTAGCTGAAACTTCAATGAGTAATATTACTGGCAAATCTTGTATCTCTATTGTAGCTATCAATGTCAAGCTAATAACCCTTGATACTATAGTTATTATCGTGAGGATTTGAACGATTGAAAATGAGTTATAATCTGATTTTCATGTTTTCTGTTACATTTTTTACAAAAAACTTCGTACCCGTCTGGACACACATTATAAATTGATAGATACAATGAAAAAGATGGGTGCTATCAGATAGCTTGAGGGAATGCATCGCCCCCATAGTTTGACTTAAGGTGCCTCTGATCAAGTCGAGAATTTGAATCACCAAAAAGCCTCAAAATGTTGAATGGTTTGGCCCACTTCAGGATGATGCAGTTGTTCGATAAATTCAGCATTGCCGCATTGCTCAACGATGAAAGCAGTGGTACAGCGAGTGCCATAGTGATCAAGTTTGATAAACTGTGCGGACAGAGCTTTTTCCATTGCATAAGGTATTCCGCTATTGGGAAGTAGTTCGTCATCGAATGTTTGAGGATCATTTAATAATTGAACCAGACTATCAATCTCACCTGGCTGCTCTAGCCAGTTGCTGAGTTTAGCGCGGGCTGACCGTGTCTTGGGCCAGGGTGTATCTAGCAGTGCGTTGCTGAGGGCATAAATACCTGGTTCCAGTATGTTGATGTCATCGATCTGATTACTGGAGTAAACCATCTTGTCACCATCACAGAGAATCAGGTTAAAACCATTATATGCGGTGGCCTGATGACGAATCGAGCTGGCATAATCTGGCGCTGTTAAATCACTGATTAAAAAATCACTTACCAGTGACCCACGGCTTGGAGCATTTGCATTCTGGTTTTGTGGATCACGGTAGTTGGTCAGAGCGGCAAAACGACCGTTACGAGCTATTGCCATCCAGCTTCCACCCGCGCTTGAATCGCGCCCGCCGAAAATCTGTGGTTGATCGTCCCAGAAATGCGCACTTTGGGTCGGGCGATTATAAAATTCATCACGATTGGCGACCACGACCAGTGGGTAGTCAGCATGGGCCTGCCAGGCAAAGGCAATTAAACACATGGGCAGTTTAGCCGCGAGTACCTATATATAATCCGGCTGACATCATGATTGTACCGGCCACGCGATTTAATCCGGTCATGGCTTTTTGTGACTGGAAGTAACGACGCGCCCACGAAGCAGTATAGGAAACGGCCATCAAACCGATCATAAGACCCAGCAGGCAAAGCAATGATGCAATAGCGATATCCTGTACAGTGAGCACGGTTAAATCCATAAATGTGGGCAAAAAGGCAATGTAAAACAGGATGACCTTGGGGTTGGAAGCAGAGATTAAAAACCCCTGTACAAAACCCATCAATATGCTGGTTCTGGAAGCTGGCCGGGCTTCCTGTATAAGATGTGAACGATCATGCCACATTTTCCATCCCAGATAGATGAGATAGATGGCGCCAACGATACGGATTATGGTGAACAGGGCGGAATAGTGTTCGGCGATCACTGCCAGTCCCAGACAGGCAAAAACCAGATAGATGATATCGCTGACAGCCATACCAAACGCCAATGGCAAGCAGGAAGCAGCACCCTGAGTCATGGCCCTGGCCAACAGGGCAAAAACCCCGGGGCCTGGAGTTACTGAAAAGATAAGGATAGCGATAAAAAAAGCCAGTCCGCTTTCAAAGGTCATGATCAGATACTCGACAAAACAGTTATTATGGAACCTGATAGTATAGTTGAACAGTGGCTGTAGTTACTGAAATGAAATTAAGGGTATTCCCAATGAAAAAATTACTGTTTACGTTAATGTTTGTAAGCCCGGCATTGTTCGCCGGTAAAGCCGATGTGGTGAATGTTAAGGTTTACTGCCCTATTCCTGAAAGCTGCACCTTCAATGTAACCGTGCAACATGCCGATACAGGATGGAAACACTATGCCAATCAGTGGGATGTGGTGGCCCCAGATGGCCAGGTGCTGGGTAGCCGGGTGTTATATCATCCGCATGTTGGAGAGCAGCCTTTTACGCGTTCCTTGAGTAATGTTCAGATACCGGCTGATATCAAAAAAGTGATCGTACGGGCACAGGATTTGAAACATGGCTGGGGTGGTAAGGCATTTGAAGTCGAATTACCTGCCAGATAAGGTAAAAATTGCCCGTCCAAATAACGGATGAATACTTTGGTATGATGTTGCACGATATTCGCATATCGATTATCGAGGCTGTATGAATAACTTTTCACCCAATACCAATGAGATCTTCTATCAGGCTTATCTGAATAGAGATAAGTCATTTGAAGGCATCTTTTTTCTGGCGGTAAAAACCACGGGAATTTTCTGTCGGCCCGGCTGTAAGGCAAGAGCACCGAAAAAAGAGAATGTCGAATTCTTTAATTCCCCGCATGATGCCATCGATAAGGGCTATCGCCCCTGTAAGAAATGCCAGCCACTGCAAACAATGGGCGAAGTACCTCTATGGGTTAAGAAAGCCATGGATCTGGTTGATCAGCAAACTGATCAACGCATTAGCGATCATATCTTGCAACAAAACGATATTGATCCAGTACGTTTACGTCGCTGGTTTAATGATAATTATCATGTAACCTTTCAAAACTATCAGCGCATGAAAAAAATGCTTAGTGCCAGTGAAAAAATAGAACGTGGTGAAAAAATTATCGATACGGCTCTTGATGTCGGCTATCAATCGTTGAGTGGGTTTAATGATACGTTTAAAATGTTTATTGGTAGCGCCCCATCACGGATAAAAAATAAGTCCATCATTACTGTGGCACAGTTAGTCACGCCGTTAGGGCCTATGTATGCCGGAGCATCTGATCAGGGTATATGCCTGCTGGAATTTAATGACCGTAAGGCGTTACAGAAGCAGCTTGGTAGAATTCAGCAAAGGCTAAATGCGATATTTGTGCCGGGCGATCATGCATACTTACAAAAGTTACAACAGCAACTCAATGAATACTTTGCTGGTAATAGAAGGCAGTTTGATATTCCGCTGCAAATGGTGGGTAGTGATTTTCAACAGCAGGCCTGGAGCGCTTTGCAGCAAATCCCCTATGGCGAAACACGCAGTTATCAGCAACAGGCTGAGGCGATAAAAAATCCTTCTGCAATACGTGCTATAGCGAGTGCAAATGCAGCGAATGCCATAGCGATTATTATTCCCTGTCATCGGGTTATTGCAAAAAGTGGTAGTATAGCCGGTTATGCAGGTGGTATCTGGCGTAAGCAATATCTGCTGAATCTGGAATGTGGGAGTAGCATCGCTTGAAACTCATAGAACTGCTTGAGCTGGTTACGCTGGCTGCGATCTGGGGTGCGTCATTCTTGTTTATGCGTATAGCCACCCCAGAGTTTGGACCATTTATGTTGATAGAGCTTCGTTCGTTAACTGCTGTCCTGTTTTTACTACCGATACTTTTTATGACCCGGAGAAGTCATTATATTCTTCCGAATGCAGGACGGTTGTTGCTTGTCGGAGTGACAGGAACAGCAATGCCTTTTTGCCTGTTAAGCTATGCAACTTTATCGGTAAGTGCAGGATATGCCTCCATATTAAATTCCGTTACACCAATCTTTACTGCATTGATCGCCTGGATGTGGATTAAAGAGCGTCTGACCCTGTTGGCAGTAATCGGCTTGCTTGTCGGTTTTGTCGGAGTGATCGTATTGTCTATGGATAAACAGCCGGGTAACACTGAAATTCTATTATTACCTGTACTAGCAGGTTTGGCAGCGACATTCTGTTATGGTTTTAGCGCTAATTATATGCGGTTGAAGTTGAATCATATTCATCCCCTGGCTCTGGCTTGCGGTAGCCAATTGGGGTCAGTGTTGTTTCTACTGCCTTTAGCATACTGGTTTAAGCCACTTTTTATACCGAGCGCATCAGCATGGTATGCTGTGATTATCCTGGGTATAGCCTGTACCGCAATTGCGTTTATTATTTATTTTCGCCTGATCGCCAATGTTGGAGTCACTAAAACTATTTCGGTGACTTATTTGATCCCCTTTTTCGGGATTCTATGGGGCGTAGTATTTCTGCATGAGCAGTTAACCATGCTGATGATAGCGGGTGCTTTACTGATATTAACCGGTGTCAGTTTGACTACGGGGGTATTTAAACCTGAACGGGTTTCTTAAAATTCGTTATTGCAGCAACTCATTCAAAATGGCAATCTATGGCCCACTCCAATACTTAGAAACTATGCTATGAAAATAAAGCTCATTATCACCGGTGGCACGATTGATAAATCTTACAACATGAAAAATGGTGAATTGCATTTCGTTGATTCTCATATTCCCAGTATGTTGAACGAAGCGCGCTGTAAGGCGGATTTTGAGCTGGATAAGATTCTACTTAAAGACAGCCTGGATATGGATGATAGTGATCGCCAGAACATTCTTGAAAATGTCCAGAATAGCGAACAAACAAGGATCATCATCACACATGGCACTGATACCATTGTGCAAACCGCACAGTTTTTAGAACAACAGGTAGAAGATAAAACCGTAGTACTCACCGGTGCGATGATCCCTTACGTATTCGAAAAATCGGATAGCCTGTTTAATCTGGGCAGCGCTTTTGCGGCCGTGCAATGTCTACCGTCAGGTATCTATATCACAATGAATGGCAGGGTCTTCAATCCAAATAATGTGATAAAAAATCGCGAAGAGGGTGTCTTTGAGACAGTTTCTTAAATCCTGGAAAAGGCTGAGAATATAAAAATAAAGGGTGATTTAGTTCAAATATCGGCATTTATCCTACCGAATATCGGTTAGAAAGTGAATTTATCAACAGTTTTATTAGTGAGCGTTTACTATATAAAGAAATTTAGCCGGGCAAAGCGGTAAGGTCTAAGCATTTATGAAGATTGTTTGTTTATCATTTACATTACTACTGGCTTTGTTGATATCTGCCTGCGGTACTGATACCAGCTCGGGTAGTAAATCTTCGGAAACAGTTGCTGATAACTCTCCTACACAGAATAATGTCACCTTTTCAGTTATTAATGATCCTGATTCTTCAAATCCACAGCCAGATGATAGCTCAATTCAACAGCTATCCAGGCTTTCACTAAATATTACAGACGCTCCTTTATTTAATGTAGCGAAGGTGGTGGTCACCTTGCAAGCGATTGAATTCATTCGAGAAAAACCATCTCAATCTGTTAAGTTCACATTTAATACCCCCAAACAAATTGACCTGTTAGCGCTACAGGGATCAACCTCTGAAACATTATTTTCGGAAGTAGACATTGAGGCCGGTAGCTATAAAGAGTTACGTGTGGTCATAGACGATTCTGATATGAGCAGCTATGTGGAGCTTGATGATGGCTCGGTTCAGACATTGACAGTGCCTGGTGGTTACTCATCAGGCTTGAAGGTTAAGGGTGATTTTGATTTTGAGGAAGGTAAAACAAGCGCTTATACCATCGATTTTGATCTGGCAAAGTCACTGGTCAAGGCTGACTTATCGAGTAAATATTATTTAAAACCCGTTCTCAGAATAGTAGAAACCTCTAAGGTTGGACATTTCCGAGGGACGGTTGATCCCGCCCTGTTAACTTCATCCGATTGTTCGGACTCAGATGCTAACACATACAATGCAGTGTATGTCTACCAGGGATATAATGTGATTCCATCAGACATAAATTTTAACTCTTTTTCTAATGACCAGGTGTTTACCACGACATTTATTCGATTTGATTATCTTAGTGGTGATTATCTATTCGAAGCGGCATATCTACCCCCAGGTGAATACACCATAGCTTTCACCTGTAATGCTGATCTGGAGGATCCAGGGGCAGATAATGATTTGCGGTTTTTTAATGCTCATAACGTTAACGTTCAGATTAACAATATTCTGTTTTTATAAACTCTTATTAGTTTTATAAGCTATTCTTCGTTATTAGATTTCCATAGGTAGTTTTGGAGTTATGGTTGCTGTTCTAATGTGCTGGTTTAAATGTTTCTTTGAAAAAGAATCTAATGAAGGCTTTATATTGCTGTCAGTGCGAACAGGTTATTTAATAACAATCGCAATACTTCTGCCCCACCCCTCGTCGGCAAATGCAAGTAGTGAAGAAGATGACTTAAATCAATTAATCAAATTGCTGAATCAGCAAACAAGTATCGCCACTCAGACACAGTTAAATGCCGATTATGTGCCAGGCATGGTGAGTATTATGACCGGTGAAGAGATGCAGCAGCGTGGTTTCGCAACACTATGGGATGCTTTAGGGTATTTGCCGGGTGTTCAACTCAATATTGATGCTACCGGTAAGCGTAATCTAATCATTAGAGGTCTTGGTAAAGCAACTGAAACTTCCAAGATAAAAATTCAGCTAAATAATATATCTCTAAATCAATCCACTACAGCTGCTTCAGTAATCCTGTTTGATACGCCGGTTAGCCAGTTAGAAAAAATAGAATTTATCCGTGGTCCGGGTTCAGCTATTCACGGTGAAAATGCACTGCAGGGTGTGTTGAATGTAATCACACGTAAACATGGTAAAGGTGTCAGTGCAGGTGTGGACAGCATTAACAGAAGCAAGCTGATGGCAGTATATGAATTTGGTCAACGAGATGAAGTACTAAGTGGAAGCCTGAATCTAGCCCTGTCGGGTGGCAAAGGTGAGGACATAGTCGTTATCAGTGATAAAACCAGTTCATCTATAACTGGATATGCCCCAGGCAGTATAAATAATAAAAAAAATTCAGTATCCGCAATTCTAGATATGAATATTTATAAAGTAGATTTAAATCTACAATATCAACAATCTAATCGAGGTGATTATTTTGGCTTGAATAACTATCTACCACCACCTGAAAAACAGACAGTTATCTCTGATACCGTAATAACAATCAAGATTGCAAAAGATTTCACATTAACAGAAGACCTTACCGGCTCTGTAAGTTTAACAGAGCTAGTAAATGAGACAGAAAAAAATGCCCAGTTTTTAGGAGTAGCACCTGTTTATGGTGGTTTCAGTAGCCAGGATGATATTGTTTCAGATGTGGATCAGCAGGAGCGCAGAACAACATGGGCTGTAAACTTGAATTACGATTTGGGTGAGCACAATATTTATTCAGAAATTTCGTTAGCCGAAATTTCGGTAGAAAAGTTCAGGCAATATATCAACCTTGATCCTGTAACCGAACTACCTGTAACCAGGCTGCATGAATTTCCTGCACCAGTTGCTGAAGGTGAAGAGCGTAAAATAAAAAGCCTCGTATTGCAGGATGAGTACGCTATCAATGAGAGCACGACGCTTACGGCGGGACTACGCTATGACGATTTTAATAATGAATACAATAATGTTGCACCGAGAGTTGCATTAGTATGGATTCTGTCAAAACAAAATATACTCAAATATCAATTTGCGGAGGCATTTAGACCCCCCAGTTTGAGGGAGTCGGGTGGATCTATAGATGGGAAATTAACACCTGAAATTAATCGTACTTCAGAATTCTCCTATATCTATAATAGCGATGATACCTTAATAAAAAATACGATTTACTATTCTGAAATAAAGGATTACATACGTTTTATGGATATAGCACCCATTGGATATACTAATATTGGGGGTGCAGAACTTTCAGGTCTAGAAGTTGAAGTTAGAAAAAACTTATCCCATAGCCTGACACTGGGATCGAATATCACACTGCAAAAAAGTAAAGACTTAACTACGGGAGAAGCACTCTATGGTTCTACACCCTTAATAGTGTCTTCAAATGTTGATTATCAAATCAATTCAAGTACTAAAATTGATTTTCAAGTTAAGATTTTATCTGATCAGGTTAGAGAAATTACGGATACCAGGCCAGACCTGGACTCAGTCACAGTAGCAGATATTACACTCACAAAAAATAAACTACTCAATGTAGATGATTTAACCTTAAGAGCAGGAATAAGAAATATATTCGAGCAGGAAACTCGATATCTTGCACCCGCCAATACCTATACCGATGATTACCTGATAAATAAAGACGCTACCTTTTGGTTTGAGCTTGTTTATTATGCGCAATAATATGTTGATCAGGTAAATGAGATTTAAAAACATATTCTTCAGCTTTTTAAAGTTAATCTTCATAGTAATTTTACTTTTGGAAAGTGATGCTTATGCCATACATGATGTGCAACCCAGGTTGGAGATAGGTATCAATATATTGCCTAGTGTCATTGCTGCTAACATGCGCTGGAGTATTGAAGAGGATTATAAGCAGCAGCCAATTACACTATTCATAATCTATGATGATAATAGGAAGGTGGCCAGAGACACTCTATCAAAGTTAGCTAGAATAAAAAAAATACGCGGCCATAATGTGAAAAAAAAAATAGTGCCACTGAGCGAAATTCTTAGTCGAACTACGGATAAAAATACAGTGCTATTTATTGTCGAACCATTATTTGAGAATAGTGAAAGGGCTATTGAGTTTAGTAGAAGCAATCAAAACCTGTTGTTTTCTCCATTTAAGGGAGACGTCGAAAAAGGGGTTATGACAGGATTTGAAGTGACCAACAAGGTGCTACCTGCCGTTAATATAAAAGCTTTAAAGGAAGCCAATATAAGACTAAAAGCCTTCTTCTTACGAATAGCGGTTAGTTATGATTGAGCGGGTAAATCTAAAGCAGATATTTAATAAACTGGAGAAGAGTTCTTCCTGGATATTCATTTTTATTGGTTTGGTGATTCTATTATTTTCATTTATCAACTGGGAGCTGGAGTTGAAACCCAGGCTGATTCATGAAGCGATAACTAATCTACAGATTATGGCTGATGCGCGTGCCAAATCGATTGAAGCGCAGTTCCAAAATATTGGAGAAAGTGGTGATTTGTCGGCTATTCATAATTCGTTTAATGAAATATTATTAATACACGATCCTTTAAGCGGAGAAAAAATATTTCAGGGTGTAGAACTTGAAGTTGATTTCGATGCACTTCCTCTATCTACAAGTATTTATGAGCTTAAGTCTGGAAATACAAATTGTGATCAATGTATAAAAACAGAAAGCCCAATTTATACCCGGTCAAATGGTGAGTTATTCGGGATAATTAAAATCTATGCTAATCCGGTTCTTTATCAAAGGCTGGTTTTTGATATCGGCTTTCGGCTAATTATTGTGTTAAGTGGTGTTTTGTTTGTGATCTCCCTGGCCTGGTACCTGACCAGTAAATTACTCATCCAGTTAAAGGAACGGGAATCAAAATTATTATTTGAAGTAAGTGAAAGAAAACTGGCCGAAGAAAAAATAAATCAAATCGCAACTTTTGATCAGTTGACAAATTTACCAAATCGCTACTTACTACATTCAGAATTTAAACAAAAGCTGGCAGAGGCTAAACTTTATAATAAAAAACTGGCGGTATTATTTATCGATCTCGATCATTTTAAAATAATCAATGATGTATACGGTCATGAAACCGGTGATATTTTACTTAGAGAAGTTGCCAGTCGTATATCCAGGTTAATTAGAAAATATGATTTCCTGTCCAGGTTTGGAGGTGATGAATTTGTCATGATTATGCCGTTACTGGAAGATCAGTCAGAAGTCTTTTCTGTCATTCGAAAAATTATTGACAGCTTTAATCAGGAGTTTGATTTAGGTAAGGCGAAGGTAGATATTACGCCCTCTATTGGTATCAGTGTTTTTCCTGATGATGGAGACACGCCCACAAAATTATTAAAAAATTCGGATCTCGCGATGTATCGGGCAAAGTCAGAGGGTCGTAACGGATATCATTTTTTTACATCCCAGATGAATCAGGATCTCGAACGGTCTCAGTGGATTGAAATAAATCTAAAAAAAGCATTAGCAGAAAATAATTTTCATCTTTATTTTCAACCACAGCTTAATCTGGTAACAGGTGAGGTAGTGAGTTGTGAAGCCTTGCTACGCTGGCCTCAACCGGATGGTAGCATGATAAGTCCGTTAGAATTTATTCCGATTGCTGAAAGAACCGGGCTGATCAACATGATCAGTAACTGGGTATTTGATACTGCGTATGCGTATCAGAATGAATGGAGGGAGAAAGGCTATAAAAGGATCCGGGTTGATATAAATTTATCGGGAAAAGATTTTCTCAAAAAAGAAATCATTTATAAGATTATTAATAAGATGGAGCAAGATCCCGAATTTACTCAGAAGATAGGCATAGAAATTACAGAGAATATATTATTAAAATCCAGTGATGAAATTATAGATATGCTGAAACATTTGCATCAATCAAAAGTATATATTTCAATTGATGACTTTGGTACCGGGTATTCGTCGTTGAATTATTTAAAGAAATTCCCTGTATCCTGTTTAAAAATAGACCAAACTTTCGTTAAGGAAGCTCCAGATAAAGAACATGACCAGGCTATTATGGAAGCCTTTGTATCTGTTGGACATGGATTGGCAATGCAGGTGATTGCTGAAGGTGTTGAACAGGCTGCGCACTATAGATTAAGCCGGAATATACATTGTGATTTGGCTCAGGGCTATTTTATCTCCAGGCCATTAAAGTCAGAAGATTTTGAACGAGAATTTCTGCAATTAGAAAACAGTCAGTATAAGACTGACGATTAATAAAGGTTCCATATCGGACAGACTTTGTTTACACTTATAGCAATATACAAGCTCGCACCATTTCTATTTAAGGGAGAAAATAATGGGTGAATTTAAGCATACCACTGCAACAATAGCTGCCTGGAATCTGGCTGGATTTGGCGGAATACCTGAAGAGCGTTTACAGAAACAGATAGAAGGTCTGGCATTACTGGATGCTGAGATTATTGCTCTGGTTGAAATAAACCCCTTATCTGCATTAGAGACATTGAAACAGGGTCTGGCGGCTAAGGGTGTTATTTACGAAAGTTGTGTATTACCACAGCATAGTGACCTGAATCTGGGGGTTTTGTATAAACAGGGTATAACAGCGCAAAATCCGGTTCTGCTTGAGGGTTCAGATCTGAATGATGTAAGACGTAGGAAAGCGCTAGTGGTTGATATGCAGGTGGGTAAATTTGATTTCAAAATGATCGTAGTGCATTTGAAATCTGGTCGCGGTTATGCAGAGCAAAAGATTCGTGATGATCAGGCAAAGGTGATTGGGCAGTTTATTACCGATCAACGAGCCCAAAGTCGTGAAGATATTCTGCTGGTCGGTGACTTTAATATGATTCCAGGAGAGGATGTGAGTAACTTTCATCATTTAGGTGGCGATGATCTGATGAACTTTATCTCTTCATGGGATCTACAGGATCGTTATTCTCATATTCTTGAAGCAGGCCGCGCGAACCTGCTGGATGGTTTTGCCATTAGCCGTAAATATAGTACCGAATATATTCGCGGAAGCCTTAAGCTGTTTCCCATGCACTGGGCTATGGATATGGGACGAGATCGCTATCGTGAAACCGTATCAGATCATCTACCCTTCGTAGCCAGCTTCAGAATTGATCGATCCAGAGATTAGAAGACAAATAGCGGGTTTTCTCGGCCACAATCAGAATATCTGATGATCCTGTTCGGTTAATACGATTGGATCGATTTCACCCTCAAGGCTTTAATCATCATCATACTAAACAGGAGAATATGATGATAGCCGTTGAAAAAAAACTGCAACAAGTCAGCAAGGCTCAGCCATTAAATGGACTGCAAAACTTAAATGCCCTGATTTTGTTATGGATTAATCGATACAGACAAAGGAAATTATTAAGCAGTCTAGAAGACCATCTGTTGAAAGACATCGGCGTGTCTCGAGTAGATGCCTTGCAAGAATCGAATAAGCCGTTCTGGAAGCCTTAATTAGTTAAAGCTTTGCGTAAATATTTGTTCAATGCATGTGATATAGCGGCCATGCCAAAGCTGGCCGTTACACCAACAAACGAACCCAGGCCAGATGCGCAATCGAGAGTGGTCTGATTTTGTGAGCCAGGCTTGGCATAGCTGACTGTCCCATCTGCTGCAGGATAAACTGGTTGTTGAGTAGAAAATACACAGTCAATGGCATAACGCCGTTTGGGGTTGCGACTGTAATCGAGTTGATAACGTAAATTCGATCTCACTTTAGCCAGTAATGGGTCATTATAAGATCGGGTTAAATCATTCACTTCGATGCAGGTCGGGTCGGTAAGACCACCTGCGCCACCAGTTGATACGAAGCGAATTTTATTTCGTCTTAAATGGTGTATTAGAGCCATTTTATATTGCACGTGATCAATGGCATCAATCACGTAATCATATTGCTTAAAATTAAACGATTCCAGGTTGCCGCGTGTGACCAGATCATCAATAGCTGAGCATTCACATTCAGGATTTATCAGACGGATGCGTTCAGCCAGGGCTTCTACCTTACTTTGACCCAGAGTGGATTGCAGGGTATGAATTTGACGATTGGTATTGCTAGTATCGATATCATCGTGATCGATTAGAGTTATATGTCCAATACCTGAGCGAGCTGCAGCTTCCGCAGACCAGGAGCCGACACCGCCCACACCAACAATACAGAAATGAGCCTTCTGCAAATGTGGTAGCGCATCCATGCCATAGATACGACCAAGTCCAGAAAAACGTAGCAGGTAAGATTCGGAAAGCATGGAGCCTATAAAAAGAGATTAATCAAAGCCGGTAGTTTAACCTAGATTCTACAGTTGACCGCTAATATCTAACGTAAGGTAATGATATGTTGTATCAATTGATGAATTTTCTTTTTCACCATTGGGTGAACACAATAACGCTACAGGCATTTGTGAAAAATCCATGTTCAACTGCAGATTCCAGGTTTAACGATAAACTGCTTCAATCGGGATGAATTTTCTCTCGCGTCTGGATTCATAAATGCGCATATCCGCGGCAAGGATCAGGCTATCCATGCTATCTCCATCTTCTGGAAATTGAGAGTATCCCTGGCTGACCTCTACCGAGAGTTCGTTATTTAAATAGGAGATAGGTTGCCCAATATTTTTGGCAAGCTTACTTAACATCGGTTCGACCATTTCCTTGTCAACAGCATTTTCTAGCACAACGCAGAATTCGTCACCACCAATACGTGCGATAAAGTCAGAAGATCTTAATACTCTGCTTAGCCTGATAGCGACTTGCTTAAGTATGGTATTGCCAGCCTGATGGCCATATGTATTGTTGAAGAGTTTAAAGTTATCTAAATTGATAATGATGAATCCAAATTTACCACTTTCTCTTTTAGCGCTATTAATGGAATGATTAATCTTGCTTTCCAGTAATCTTCGATTAGCGATTCCCGTTAATAAATCATAGTGCGCCATTCCATTGATTTGTTGCTTAAACATTTCATGCAGCCTGATTTCATCCTGTAATTTCTGACTATCAATAATTTGTTGGATGGTGGTTTGCGAAACAACCGAAGTCTTCCTAAGTACCATAATTGACCAGATCAAGGTGGTTACTCCAAGAATAATATGAAGATAATCAGCTTTAATGAAGAAATATACAGCCAGAGGACCCAGGAACAACAAACACAGAAGAAAAATAAATTTAGGGATAGTTGAATAGGCGATGCTAGCTAAGGATACCATGGTAGAAAGAATGATAAATAGATAGAGTTCAGCTGCTGGAGCGACATCCTGTGGCAGAATTAATGGAGTGATACCATAGACGAGGGCATTCATCCCACCTAAAAATTGCCGTTGTTTTATCCATCTCTCATTGGGAGAAGTATTTAGTGCAACACGCTTTAGTGCGCTTTTTTCGACTGCCACGGTAACAAGCGCAGCGAAAGCGGCTAGCGCAAGCCATGATATAAGCATGATCTCTGAGGCTTTGTATTCCCATAATACAAGAGCCAGAAAAAGCGCGGCGATAAGAAGATTGGGCATGTTGCCCGTGGCATTGGAATAAAAAACAGCATTCCTTTTCTGTTTTACACGTGAGTCAAACGAACGATCATGATTGTCGGTATTATGTGGTACTTCATACAGCATAATTCTTTCCTTACTGAAAACCAGGATATTGCTGCTACCAAAAACAGTAGAGATATTTGTGCTTCCTGAATCCGTATTTAATCCTAAGTGAAACACAGCTTGAATAGAGCATCACCTGAGTCGCACTTTAGCAGTGTCAGGTGATGATAAAGCTGAACCAGGTCACAGTATTTAAAGATATAACGATATAAAGATATAAAGATATCAATATACGATATTCAATCTCTGTTGGCGTTGATCCAGGCAGTGACTACAATAACGCTACTTTTTACACGGGAAGCTCATGAATAATCGTTGTCTGTTTACTATCTCTGCACCTTCGGGTGCGGGCAAAACCAGTCTGGTTAAAGCCCTGCTGGCCAGAAAGCCAGATCAGGTTGGAGTCTCTGTCTCGCATGCAACGCGCAGCAAACGTGCTGGAGAAATTGACGCTAAAGACTACCACTTTGTCAGCATTGCACAGTTTGAACAGATGGTCGCCGACGATGAGTTTCTGGAGCATGCCAGAGTTTTTGATAATTATTATGGGACCTCGCAGAAATCAGTAGAAGATGTTCAGGCTGAAGGTAAGCACGTGATACTCGAAATCGACTGGCAGGGCGCGCGTCAAATCAAGCAAAAGATACCGCAAACCATCCCCATTTATATTCTGCCACCGTCTCGAGAGATCTTACGGGAGCGCTTAACAGACCGCGCCACAGATGCCGCAGAAATCATAGAACGACGCATGGCTGCAGCTGATGAAGAGATGTCGCATTACAGTGACGCGGAATTTCTGGTCGTAAATGACAACTTTGAGCAGGCGCTATACGAGCTGGAATGCATCATAATGGCTCAGGGATTGACACTTGAGCGTCAAAAGAGGCGATATCCCGAATTAATTGGCTCAATTCACCAACAAACAGTTTAGAAACTCATATTATTTGGTATGATACACGGCTGTTTATAAATTTTTATCCCTGGAGTCAAAGCATGGCACGAATTACCGTTGAAGATTGTCTGGAAAATGTTGATAACCGTTTCGAACTGGTGATGTTGGCCGCTCGTCGCGCAAGACAAATTTCAAAGGGTGCTGATCCACTGGTTTCAAGAGATAACGATAAACCTACTGTTATTGCACTACGTGAAATAGCCGCTAATCTGATCAACAATAATTCAATGGATGATATGGAAACACGCCAGGAAATGGCTGCTATAGCTTCAGATGAAGATTTGGCTAATGAGATTGCACAAAACAGTATGAATATGGTTTAAATACCATTATGGCGAGTCCGGATACCGTCAAGCCCAACCCTGATAGTCCGGTCAGCTCGCATAGCCTTATTGTTTCCGACTCAGATCGTTATCTTATTAGCGATCTATGTACAGAATTAGAATCCTATCTTGAAAACGCACAGGTAGCAGAAGTTTATCAAGCCTACCTGTTTGGCGCCCAGGCTCACGAAGGCCAGAAAAGAGTCTCTGGTGAGCCTTATATTTACCACCCACTCGCGGTAGCCCGCATCATGTGTGAAATGCGCATGGATTATAAAAGTATTATTGCGGCATTGTTACACGATGTCATTGAAGACACCCCTACCCTGAAAGAACAACTGGCTGAGGTGTTTGGTGATGAAGTAGCCGAACTGGTCGATGGGGTTAGTAAGTTGACCCATCTGGATTTTGTTTCCAAGGCTGAAGAACAGGCAGAGAACTTCCGTAAAATGATGCTGGCCATGGTGAAGGACATTCGCGTCATCATTATTAAGCTGGCCGATCGACTGCATAATATGCGAACTCTGGATGCCATGCGCCCGGATAAACGTCGACGAATAGCACGCGAGACCATGGATATCTATGCGCCGATCGCTAATCGTCTGGGCATCTACAGCATGCGCCATGAACTTCTGGATCTGTCCATCAAAAGTGCCTATCCCATGCGTTACCGTGCGCTGGAGCATGCCGTACAGCAGGCTGTTGGACATCGTAAGGAAATCTTTCAAACTATAAAATCGGCAATCAGGGATCGTTTGAAGTCGGTTGAAATTACCGCCGATGTGAGCCATAGACGTAAAAATATTCACAGTATCTACCGTAAGATGAAAGAAAAAAAGCTCAGCTTCAGGGAGCTTACCGATGTTTATGGAGTCCGTATTCTGACTGGTTCGGTGGATGATTGTTACCGGGTGTTGGGGGTAATGCATAATCTCTACAAACCGATTCCAGGGCGTTTCAAGGATTATCTGGCCATTCCCAAGGCCAATGGTTACCAATCATTACATACCAGTTTGTTCGGTCCCTACGGTGTACCTATCGAAGTACAGATACGAACACGAGCAATGGATCGCTTTGCCAACTCGGGTATAGCAGCGCATTGGTTATATAAAAAAGGCCAGGAAAACGGCACCGAAACCGCTCAGACTCGTGCATTAGAATGGCTAAAAGGTTTACTTGAAATGCAGCAACGCGCTGGCAGCTCTCTGGAGTTTCTGGAAAACGTTAAAGTTGACCTGTTTCCGGACGAAATTTACGTGTTTACACCTCAAGGTGACATTAAAAAATTACCACGCGAAGCAACCGTAGTCGATTTTGCCTATGCGGTGCATACCGATATTGGTAACACCTGTGTTGCCGCACGTATCGATCATCGAATGTCACCTTTGAGTACTAAACTGTTTAATGGACAGTTAATTGAAATCATTACCTCGGAGCACTCTCGTCCTCACCCAAGCTGGTTAAATTATGTGATTACCGCAAAAGCCAGAACCAATATCCGACATTTTTTAAAATCGTTGCAGGTTGCCGAAGCTGAGTCACTGGGTGCTCGTCTTTTGCAACAGGGTATTAATCAGATGGTGGGTAAGGATTATATTGTCAGAGAAGATCAGATTAGCCGAGTGCTTACTAACTATCGCTTAAAGACCTATCAGGAATTACTCTCCGAAATTGGCCTCGGCAACCGCAGTGCCAGCCTGGTGGTAAAGGCCCTTATCGAAGAAGATATTGACCAGGCTGATGATAAGGATTCCACTGAGTTCGATGCTTCAGGTAAACCACTCCCCATCAAGGGAACAGAAGGCATGGTGGTCAGTTATGCAAAATGTTGCAGGCCGGTACCGGGTGATCCCATAGTTGCACATTTTTCGCAGGGTCGCGGTCTGGTCGTGCACATGAGCAGCTGCAAGAATATGTCCGATAGCCAGCATGCAGATCGTAAACAGGATGTGCAATGGTCCGAGCATACCGAAGGTGAATTTCAGGCAGCTATCAGGGTACAGATGCAAAATCAGCGTGGTGCTCTGGCACGTTTGGCAACCACAATTGCTGATATGTCATCAAATATTGAGAATGTAAGCCAGTCGGAAAAGGATGGGCTAATTGCAGCCAGCGATTTTGTTATTACAGTACGTGATCGTATTCATCTGGCTCGAATCATGAAAAAATTGCGTTCTTTACCTATGGTGAATCGGATTACCAGAAATTAGTTAAACCAACAGATATTTTAGTATTGTCATTACTGCTCTCACATGGCAGTCTTTTCATCAGACTTGCACAGAATCACTATCCCTATTAACTTACATATTCACGGATATCACATGGCTAAAGAAATCATTTCAACCGCACAGGCACCTTCCGCAATTGGCACCTATTCACAGGCGGTAAAAGTAGGCTCCACCGTTTATCTTTCCGGACAAATCCCACTAGATCCCGAGACGATGGAAGTTGTGAGTGGTGGCATAGAAGTTGAGATAAAAAGAGTTTTTGATAACTTAACCGCTGTTTGCACGGCAGCAGGTGGCGACTTACAGGATATTGTTAAGCTAAATATTTTCCTGACCGACCTGTCCAATTTCCCTCTCGTCAATGAAATCATGTCGCACTATTTTCAGCAGCCCTACCCGGCACGAGCAGCAATCGGTGTCGCAGAGTTACCCAAAGGTGTCGGTGTTGAAATGGATGGCATCATGGTCATTAGACAGCCTTATACAGCTTAAACGCATATGCAGGACTGGAGCAGGAACGATGTCTCCACCTTAGCCGGGGTCGGCCCGAAAATCAGGGAAAAGTTACAGCGCCTCGGCATTCAAAATAAGCAGCAGATGCTGTTTCATCTGCCGCTGCGTTATGAAGATCGCACCCAGATTACAGCGCTTGGGTCATTACAATCCGGCCAAAGAGCGCTGATTCAGGTAGAGGTATTACAGGCAGCCGTCAGCTTTCGACGACAGAGCCCTGGTCGTCGGGTGTTAGTGGTCAGGGTATCCGATGGAACCGGCATACTCACCTTACGTTTTTTCCATTTCAGTGCCGCCCAGCAGAAAGGCCTGGAGAAGGGAAACTGGATCCGTTGTTTTGGCGAAGCACGCTATGTGATGAATGCTCTGGAAATGGTTCACCCGGAATATGAGCATATCGACAGCAATGCTCCTACCCCCTTAAATCAGCACCTGACACCTGTCTACCCAACCACCGATGGCCTGCATCAGCTTGGCTTGCGAAAAATCATGCAAAACCTGATTGCCGAGTTGCATCAAAATGGACTGCAGGAAACCATGCCCGAGCAGTGGCTACAAAAAATGAAACTTCCTGCAGTTGATGAAGCACTACAGATTTTACATAACCCCAAAGACCAACAGGATGTTGCTAAAATAAATAATATTGCCCATCCTGCACAGCATCGATTTATCATCGAAGAACTGGCCGCTCACCGCATCAGTTTGCTAATGCGTCGACAGCGTATATCCCAACTTCCCTGTCCCCAGATTCAGCCAGCACCTGAATTACACAAGCAGTTTCTGGACAAGCTGCCGTTTCAACTTACTCGGGCTCAGGTAACAGTAAGCAGGCAACTGCTGGATGATTATCAGGGACATAAACCCATGATGCGTCTGGTACAGGGTGATGTTGGCAGTGGAAAAACTGTGGTTGCTGCTCTGGCAACCCTGCCGGTTATCCATACTGGCTATCAATGCGCATTGATGGCACCGACGGAGATACTGGCACAGCAGCACTTTATCAATTTCACCAGCTGGCTAGAGACGCTGGGTATTAGCGTAGTCAGTCTGATGGGTAACGATAAGGGAAAGAAGCGTCAGCAAAAAGAGGCCATGATTGCTTCGGGCCAGGCACAGATGGTGATAGGAACGCATGCCCTGTTTCAGAAATCGGTCGTATTTAATAATCTGGGCCTGATCATTATTGATGAACAGCATAGATTCGGCGTTGAACAGCGCCAGGCATTACAGAAAAAAACCAGAAATGATCTGATTCCGCATCAGTTAATCATGACAGCGACTCCTATACCCCGAACCCTGGCGATGTCGATCTACGCCGATCTGGATTATTCACAGATCGATGAATTACCACCCGGCAGAACACCGGTAACCACTTCGATTATCGGCGAAAGTAAACGTGATGAGCTGATTGCCTCGGTACAGAAAGCCTGCCTTGAGGGGCAACAGGTTTACTGGGTATGCACCCTGATCGAAGAATCTGAAGCTTTACAATGCGAAGCCGCCGAAATGACCTTCCAGAGTTTAAATGAGCAACTTAAAGGTATCTCTGTCGGGCTGGTACATGGACGCATGAAATCAGCCGAAAAAGAACAACAGATACAGGCCTTTAAAGACGGTGAAATCCACTGTCTGGTAGCGACCACGGTGATTGAAGTAGGCGTGGATGTGCCCAATGCCAGCATCATGATTATTGAAAATCCAGAACGCCTTGGGCTATCTCAAATTCACCAGCTAAGGGGGCGCGTAGGGCGCGGCAATAAACAAAGCTATTGCCTGCTACTGGTGAAAAACAATCTTTCGCGCCAGGTTGCGCAACGCCTGGAAGTGATACGCAATAATCAGGATGGATTTATCATTGCAGAAAAAGATCTTGAGATAAGAGGGGCTGGAGAAGTGCTGGGAACCCGGCAAACAGGTGAAGCCAGCTTCAAAATGGCCGACCTGGTACGTGATAAACGCTGGTTTCAACAGGCGCAATTACTGGCTGAGCAGCTTATGCAGAATCAGCATGAAACACAGAGAGAAAGGTTACTGGAAAACTGGGTTGGTCATCGCATGCACTATTCCGATGTAGGTTAAGCTGGGATGTCAAAGGCAATAACGCTGACGATATAAAAAAATTAACAGGCAGATCTATAGTGAACCAGATTCGCAGTTGACCGCTCGCATTAGAGTGTAACCCACTGTTTCGTAAATCATTAAACTCGATTTATCTTTTCACCCAGCAGGTGAATCCCGCTACGAGCTGAATTGCACGTTTGAGACGGTGTATCTCTACGTTACCTATAGGGACATAGGTAAGGGGCGTGAGCAGGACGTGGAAGCTTTTTAACTCCTTGATCTACACCACCTCAAACGCACTCTTCAACTCATCAAACTGCGGAATCTAGGGTGAAACACTTATCTGGTCAGATGCTAAACTGAAGAAAGCTCGCTACGTTGACACTCGCGATGAACATAATAGAAAAAAACCAAAAAAAGGTTAAACTAACCTACCACCTAAAATCGGAGAACTCCCCATGCCAAAAGCTATTCGTATCCATAAAACCGGCGGTACCGAAGTACTAAAATGGGAAGATATCGAGGTGGGTAAGCCCGGCCCAGGCCAGGTAAAACTTAAACAAACCGCTTGCGGACTCAATTATATCGACGTCTACGGTAGATCCGGCCTGTACCCTGTAGGCGATCTACCCGCCGTGCTGGGCATGGAAGCAGTCGGTATCATCACTGAACTCGGAGATGGCGTTAATTCGTCTAAAATTGGCGATAGAGTCGCCTACCCCATGTGCCTGGGTGCCTATGCCGAAGAACGTCTGATTGATGCCGATACGCTGTGTAAGGTTCCCGATAATATCGACGACCAAACTGCTGCTGCCATGATGCTAAAAGGGCTGACTGCGCATTATCTGTTATTTAGAACCTACCCTGTAAAACCCGGCGATAGCATCCTGGTGTACGCAGCTGCTGGCGGTGTTGGATTAATCCTTTGCCAGTGGGCCAAACTATTAGGTGCCACTGTAATTGGATGCGTTGGTTCTGAAGATAAGGCAAAACTTGCGCGCGCCAATGGCTGTGACCATATCATCATGTACCGCAACGAAGATATCCCTGCACGAGTTGCTGAAATCACCAATGGGAAAGGGGTTGCTGTGGCTTATGACTCGATTGGTCAGGCTACCTTCGAGGCTTCGCTGGATTCCTTACGTCCCTTTGGTGTGCTGGCCACCTATGGCAATGCAAGCGGCCCGGTAGAGGCTTTTAACCCCGGCATTCTGGCGGCTAAAGGTTCACTGTATGTCACACGCCCCACTCTGGCTACACATGTTGCTACCAGGGAATTATATTTAGAAGGTGCCAACCGTTTGATGAGCGTTGTTGCCAGTGGTGAGGTCAAGGTTCATGTGAATCAAACCTTTGCATTGTCGGATTGCGCCGCTGCCCACCGTGCGCTGGAAGGCAGGCAAACCAGTGGCTGTACGGTTTTGACGGTATAAGCTTAGGCCCGCACGAGATATAAGCTGTTGTTACGAATTTCTACCTCAAGCTGATATAGAGAGTCCCCTGCACAGGGACCAGATACACAAAGCCCGCTTTGTATGTCAAATCGGGCATCGTGTACCGCGCACTGGATCTGCGCTGAATCCTTATCAAGAAATTGATGCTCGACCCAGTCTAATGGTGCTCCCGTATGTGGACACTCATTTCGGTAAGCAAAAAAATGTCCATCTTTATGCACGATAAACCCTTCAATGATTCTATCACCATATTTTGCGCTAAAGCCTCGGCTTGCAGGGTCATTGATTTCGCTTATCTTACATATATACAAATCTTCATTCATCGATCAGTTCCGGCCTAAAATTCATACCTTGATACTGCACCTTACTTGCTGCAAGTTTATTGGCATAGGTCAGCGCCTGTTTAAACGCCAGCTGCTGACTTAGTCGACTAATGAGTCCTGCAATAAAGCAATCTCCCGCACCAATACTATCAATAACCTTATCAACAGCTACTGCTTCCATTTTAATAAGCCCAGCTTCAACGGTTCGAGCGACCAGGCCCTTACTTCCCTGCGTACACACGACTTTAAGCTTAGGATTAATTTCAGCGAATTCATTGATGCAGGCCTGTGTACTTATCTGTCGCTGCCTTAGATAATCATCGGAAACGATGACTACGTTGACATAGGGCAACAGCTTTTCGATGTGCTCGCGTGGTTTTTCGATTTCCAGTGAAATGGGTACACCATAACGATTTTGTAATACTGGTAAATAATCAAGCAATACCGGGATATTTCTACCCTCAAAATGTATCCATTGATAGGCTTCTGCCTGTATGAGTGTTAGCTGCTGTAATGAAAGCTCGGGTAGATCACGATAGTGGCAGATGGTCCTGCTGCCGTTGCTGGTGTTTAGCCAGATACTGGAAATTGGTGTGATGCTGTCTTTTTCCGATGAGCATTGTGAAGTTCCGATTGATCTATCTTCTAGCTGCTGACGTATCCAGTTGGCATCGGCATCATCGGCCAGTTGGCTCATAAGCTCAACTTCATGCCCCAGTCTGGATAGGATACTGGCTGTATTACAGGCATTGCCTCCAAGTTGTCGCAAATGTGCCTGAGCGCGAAATTCAGCATCCTGCTGTGGAAATTGATCAATTTTCCAGATCTGGTCCAGGATGCAATTGCCCACTATGAGCAATCTGGGTAAATGAGTATGCAAAATATCTCCACTTTAACTGGAAACCTGTAGTATAAATTCTACAATACTCTCAGCTATACTCTTTCCGACAATAAAACCAATCAGCAGGTATCCCGGTGTCAGACGATAAGGACTGGAAATCAAAATATTTTACCAGCCTCAAAGAGCTTGAAGAGATGGAGAAATCCTGGGCCAGGCTTGAGGATATGCTGCGTAAAACCATTTCCAGGGTAACCATTACTGCCAAGGGTATAGATCCACAACTGGATCGAATTCTAAACGATATACAGAATCATACACGCAATAAAAAAGATCTGGAGTTACAGAACGATCTGGAAAATCTGGCACAGACTCTGTTGCGTATTGAGGAAAAGCCCTCCAGCAAGGAAGAACTTCCCGAAATCGATACCGATATCAGCCATGATGTCGATGAAAGCAGTTTTACACTGGCTCTTATTGACCAACTTCAGGTATCGGAGGAACAGCAGTCTCAGCTTGACCAACTGCGTAATAAGTTACCCGGAATTTCCCCCGAAAGTTGCCTGGCCGAACTGGCTGTATTGATCAACAGGCTCCTGCAAATTGAGGCATCTGAAACTGAAGATAAGAGCAAAAGCTTTGAGGTATTAATCTCTTTGATCGAAAAAATCACCTTCAGTTTCGGCAATACGGCGGAGCTGGATGTGTTAACCGAAAGGCTGGAAAATGCGGGTAAGGATGACAACTGGCGTGATTATCTGGATCAAATTATCAAACAAATCCGTGTCATTATGCATGGTATCAGCAATGAGAAGATTGAGTTAGAGGGTCTAATCGTTGACGTGACGCGTCAACTTGGCGAGATTTCAAGTGCTCTCAACGATGAGCATCAGGATACTCTCGAAGGACGTAAGGAAACTCAGCAGCTGCAGCAGATTATGGATAAAAGCGTGCATAACATCCAGCAAAAGGTGCAATCTGAAACGGATATCACGCAACTTAAATCGGCTATCAGTGATAACCTGATATCGATTAAAACAAGCCTGCAGGAGTTTGTTGTACATGATTCAAAGCGTTTTGAGAAAGCTGAATTACGTAACCAGAAGTTGCGGCAACAAATTCAATACATGGAACAGGAATCTGAACAGCTGAAAAAGAAACTCAGCGAAAACCGAAAAAAGCTGATGTTCGACACGCTTACCGGGGTGCGCAATCGTCTGTCATACGACGAAATACTGGAGCAGGAGCTTTCTCGCTATGCACGATACCGTGAAACCTTTAGCTATGCACTGCTGGATATTGACCACTTCAAGCGTATCAACGATGAATACGGGCACAATGCCGGTGATAAGGCATTGCAGATTGTCGCGCAGATGATGTCAAGGAATATCCGCAAAACCGATTTTCTATTTCGCATAGGTGGCGAAGAGTTCGTGCTGATTTTACCTAAAACAGCTCTGGAGAGTGCTGCGCCACTGGTTGAAAAGATTCGCAAATCAGTGGGAGAAACAAACTTTCATTTCAAGCAGCAAAAGGTCAATATCAGCCTTTCTGTCGGGCTTAGCTGTATACGCTCAAATGATACGGCTGTATCAATATACGAACGCGCAGATAATGCACTCTATCAGGCAAAGAATTCCGGCCGTGATAAACTGGTTGTGACTAAGCCTGAATGATTTCCTGCGGAGTTTTTGCAACAATCGTTAAGGCATGTAATGCGCCTGAGGCAATATCGTCATTAACGCAGGCGTAAACAAGTTTGTGTCGTTTAATAGGGGTCAGTCCGGCAAATTGCTCGCTAACTACCTGGGCGGTAAATTTACCTTCATCGCCAGTAACTGAAACTTCTGCATCAGGCATACCCTGTATAATTTTTTGCTCGATGTGTTGTGGTGTCATAGAATCTAATTATTGTTAAAACAGAAATATAGTATCAATTCATTCGGAAATAACCATGCAAAAATTAATAATCAGCCTGTTGTTACTGATTTTCACCTTACCGCTGTTTGCAGCCGATGAGCCAGAGAAGCCTGAATTGACGCCTGGTTACATTTCTATGGGTGAAGCTATGGTACTTAATCTGGCCACGGATAGCACTCGCTCGTCTTTTGTTCAATTAAAAGCGGATGTTCTGGTCAGGGATGAGAATAGTAGTGATCTGGTAAAATTACATATGCCTGCTTTGCGTCATCAGCTTATTCTGATGATGAGTGAGCAGGATGCTGCCAAAATGAAGTCACCCGTCGAGCGCGAAAAGCTGCGTAAACAGATTACCGATAAGATTCGAAGTGTATATAAAGAACTGGTTGGTAAAGATGATATTGATGAAGTTTTGTTTTCCAGTTTCCTGGTGCAATAAGCGTATGATCCTGGTGAAGTTTAGTTCTGCAGCACTTGTTAACTATTAATACTTGAAGATGCTGAAGATATATCCGGTAAAACGCTTCTTCATTTCAGCAGTTTTTTTTATTCTATCTACACCACTCTTTGCAAATCCGCCATCCAGTTTTGAAAAAGATTTTGAGCAGAGCTTTAACGATGCTCCATTAGAACGTGAAATTCAACATCCTGAATGGTTCAAGGAGTCCTTTCTTGATCTTAGAGAAGACCTTCAACAGGCAAAAGCGGAAGGTAAACAGGGCATCGCTTTATATTTTGGCCAGGAGCATTGCGCCTATTGCAAAGCACTTATGGAAATAAATTTGACTAAACCAGATATCGTTAAATACGTAAGAGATCACTATGAAATTATTACGCTAGATATCTGGGGAAGTCGCATGCTTACCCTGTTTGATGGCAGAGAAATCAGCGAACGAGATCTGGCGATAAGTGAAAACACCAACTTTACTCCATCAATTATCTTTTATAACGACGTCGGTGATATAGCTTTTCGGATGCGTGGTTATTACCCACCTTATCGCTTTCAGGCCATGCTCACATACATTGTTGAAGGCTTTTATAAATTTGAAAGCTTCCGTGATTATATGGAACGCGCTGACCCACCACCAAAATTCTCACAGGAAGATCTGAATGAACATGAGCAGCTACTGAAAGGCCCTGTTATTCTGGATAGACGAGCCACAGCGGGTAGTAAACCACTGGCCGTTATTTTCGAACAGAAAGAATGTCATGCCTGCGATCAGTTACATTCAGAGCCCCTTAACAATGAAATCACCCTGCAATGGTTAGCCGGATTTGAATTACGACAGCTTGATGCTTGGTCTGAAACTCCAGTTATGACACCCACAGGTGAAAAAATCACCGCACGTGACTGGGCCGATAAGCTGGACATACATTACATGCCAACCACGGTCTTTTTTAATGAACAGGGTGAAGAAATTTTGCGTATCGATTCAGTGGTTAAGCTCTATCGAATGCGCAGTATTCTTAGTTATATTCTTACCAAAGGATATCAAAAATACGACAGCTTTCAGCAATGGCGTCGTTATAGCGATATACAACGTTAATCCCTGATCAATTGTCTTCTTTTATTAATCGATCCCAGTGTGAATACGATCAGTCCGGCCCAGATAAAACAGAAACCGATAAATTGATCATGACTGAAAGGTTCTTTTAATATAAACAGGGCGATAAAGAATTGCATCGTAGGGTTTATATACATCATGAACCCTATAATCGATAGCGTGAGTTTTTTGGTGGCTGAAGCAAACAGTAATAAAGGTATTGATGTGACCGCCCCACAGGCTAACAGTAACAGGGTAAAGCGATCGGGCGCCTGATAAAAATGGTCTGCGTTATGCTGAATGAGATAAAACCAGTACGAGATGGCAAGGGGAAACATTAAACCAGTTTCAATCGTTAAGCCGGTTAAGGTATCTACCTCCAGTCGTTTTCTCACCAGACCATACAGTCCAAAACTGGTGGCCAGGGTTATCGAGACCCAGGGCAGATAACCGAGCCTGACCACCAGCCAGATAATCCCTAAAGCGGCAAAAACGATAGCGAGTTGCTGTTTTCGATTTAATCTTTCCTGCAGAAATACCCGAGCCAGAAAAACACTCACCAGAGGTGTCAGAAAATAACCCAGGCTGGATTCAACCACACGACCCTGGCTTACCGCCCAGATATAGATCAGCCAGTTTAAACTGACCAGCAAGGCAGAGAATACCAGTCCTTGTATCAAAGCTGGTTTGCGTATTGCCTCTATTAGACGTCGATGCCAGCCCTTCACCATCAGGATTACTAGCACAAATACAAACGACCAGATTACGCGATGTAACAGTACCTCGGTTGAGGGGACATCACGCAGCAAATGGAAAAACAGGGGAAAGATTCCCCACATGCTGTAAGCCAGAAAGCCATACAGCAAACCCTGTGTGGTTTGCGAAATTCTCAACTGTTTATCCTGTTATTTGGCGTCGGATTTTAGAATAAAGTTTTCCAGTGCCTTATCGGTGCCAAAAATATGGCTGCGTAGCCACTCGCGTAGAAATTCAGCCAGCGCTGCACAGAATTTAATATCGTAGGTATGGCATTCCCTGATCATTAAATCCAGCTCAGACCTGAACTTGTCGTGCTCGCATTTGTGTGCTTCATAATGTGGAAACTCGAGTTTGATCATATACTCTTCTTCAAGTGTAAAATGATTTTCAGCAAATTCATTTAAGCGTCTAAATATAGATTTATCACCATGCCCAGTCTCTAACTGATCTATGAGTTCAAATAGTACCCGATGTTGTTTATCTTGCCAGATTAGATCACTGGTTTTTTTCATTGTATGCTCCACAGGTTAATTCTTTATATCAGGCATTTCTATCATGGCAAATTCTTTTTTCTCATACTAGATATACTCTTAGCTGGCGACTTTTTTACTGTATATAAATGCATAAGTTACATAATTTTCTGCTGCTAGGCAGTGGCTCTCATTTTACCTGTCAGGTTCTCAAAACGCTGTTATCCAGCGATTGCTTCCCTGTTGCCTATGTACAATACGGATGCCAAATACCCGATACCCCCAGTTATTTTGAAAATATTCCGATTGAAAGCTCTCGCCCATTGACACCTGTTACTGCTTTGATCAATCCCTACGATATTGCCTGCTACTATCAAAATTCTCTACAGCTTGCCGACTGGGTTCAGCAAAAGAATATAGACTTTTTACTGGTCGCCTGCTGGCCTGAGCTTATCTCTGCTGAGGTTATTTACAGTGTCAATTGTGCTGCTGTTAATATTCATCCCTCATTGTTGCCCACATTTCGCGGTTTTGATCCGATAAGCGATCAGCTTAACTCTGGAAGTTCTTCATTTGGAGTGAGCTTACACCTGCTGAATGAATCATTTGATTGCGGTGACATCGTATTGCAGGAGGTTGTAAAGTCTGATGCTACAGCAACAAGATTAGAAATTGAAGCGCGCTGCGCAAAAAAAGGGGCACAGCTATTTATTCGTGCGCTGCAGACATATTCAATGCCTGGGTGGCATTTAATAAAACAGTCCGAACAGTAAAAAAAGAAAGCCGCATTAAGCGGCTTTCCCTGAACTTTAAGTGACAAAATATCAGACCTGTTTTGCTTTTAATCGGTACTTTTGCAACAGGTCTTCGGTATATCCATTAGCGGATTCAGCACCCTGTAAAACCAGTTGCAAAGCCGCTTCAAATGCAACACCGTCAAATTTCGGTGCCATATTCCTGTAACCCGGCGTTGTGCTATTTTGCTTATCAACCACCTTGGCCATACGCTTAAAAGTTTCGACTAGCTGTTGTTCAGTACATATGCCGTGTAATAGCCAGTTTGCCATATGCTGGCTGGATATACGGAGCGTAGCGCGATCTTCCATCAGGCCAACATCATGGATATCGGGAACCTTGGAACAACCTACACCCTGATCTATCCATTTCACTACATAACCCAATATGCCCTGGGCATTATTATCAAGTTCCTGCTGGATTTCACTGTCAGATAATTTACGCTTTTTAGGTAATAAAGGAACCGTCAATATATGATCTATATTGGCACGATTTCTCAGTTTAATCTTTTGCTGTTCCTGTTTCACATTAACACTATGGTAATGCAAGGCATGTATTACCGCTGCGGTAGGTGAGGGAACCCATGCGCAATTTGCTCCGGCTTCCGGGTGTACCTGTTTACTGTCGTACATGGCTTTGATTTGGTCTGGTACCGCCCACATACCTTTACCTATCTGCGCAACGCCATCCAGCCCACACATTAATCCGGTGTCAACATTCCAGTTTTCATAGGCTTCCATCCAGCGTTCACCTTTGATTTCTCCTTTTGGTAGCATGGCACCAATCTTCATGCTGGTATGAATTTCATCGCCGGTACGATCAAGGAATCCGGTATTAATAAAAATAACTCTTTCCTTAGCCTCTCTGATACATTCTTTCAGGTTTACAGTGGTTCTTCTTTCTTCATCCATAATACCGATTTTTACGGTATTTTTCGGCAGACTGTAGGCCTCTTCAATGGCATCAAATAAGCGGCAGGTAAAAGCTACTTCTTCTGGGCCATGCATCTTCGGCTTTACGATATAGATGCTTTTTGTACGGCTATTATTGTATGCATGACGCTTACAGATATCGTACAACGAAATCAACACCGTGATTAATCCGTCGACCAGGCCTTCCGGCATCATTTGATCTTTTGCATCCAGCACCAGATCAGTCTTCATATGCATGCCTGTATTCCGCACTAGCATCAAACTGCGCCCTGGCAGGCTGAATGGCTCACCCTTCTTATTGCAGTATTCACGATTTGCGTTTAATACTCTGGTAAATGATTTGCCATCCTTGCGCATTTCAAAACACAGTTCGCCATGCACTAATAGTCTCCAGTTACGATAGACCAGCATTTTATCTTCTGTATCTACCGCTGCTACTGAATCTTCACAATCTTCAATGGTGGTAACCGCAGCTTCCAGAATTATATCGGTTAATCCTGCTGGATGATGCTGGCCTATGATGCTTTTCTTGTTGATTCTAAGTTCAAAATAAAGGTCATTATGAATAAATAAAAGTACCAGATCTCCGCAATGTGAATAGCCTTTAAATTGATCTGCATCCTGCAACTTGACTCTTACACAATTGTCCAGTTTAAAGAAAGGTCGCTCTATGCCCATGATCAGTTCAAGGCCGTATTCTTTAACTTCTGCATGAGAAACGCCACCTTGTAGCGGTAGTACCTTATCCAGCCATTGGGTACAGAAATCAAATACTGCCTGACCACGCGCTTTATTGTATTGCTTACCAATAGCTGTTTCGCCTTCGTTGGCAATCATGTCGGTACCATACAGCGCATCGTATAGACTGCCCCATCTTGCATTCGCTGCATTTATTGCAAAGCGTGCATTATTGATGGGAACCACCAGTTGAGGGGCAGCTACACTTGAGATTTCACGATCAATATTTTCAATACTGACCTTAAAGTCTTCTTTTTCGGGAACGATATAACCAATTTCATTGAGAAATTGCTTATAGTTATCCAGATCGTCTGCTTCGTATTTATTCTTCTTATGCCAGCCATCTATCTGCTGCTGGATTTCATCTCTTTTGTTTAATAACGCAGTATTCACTTCACTAAAAGTGGTCATTATGGATTCGAAATTTTCCCAATAACTCTGCGAATCCATTTCCAGTTCAGGCAAAACCTCTGTATTGACGAAATCAACCAGTGACTGTGCAACCTTAATCTTTTTTAAATGTATATATGACATTACCTGCTACCTACGAATTACTTTTTTGTGGGTTTACCCGACATGGAATTTAAAAACTGCTCAGCCTGTTCACGCCATTGATCCTGAAAAACCTTCCCTTTTGTCTGTAGTTCACCATCCAGATTCCTGAGCATTTCATCTGACATAGAAGCTAGTTGATTCAAATTGTTAACACCCTGCTGGTGCAGCTTTTCATTAAATTTCTGCCCGATACCATTAAGTACCGTGAAGTCATCTGCTGCCGCTTTCAATGCTTCCTGATCTGGCGTTTTTTCACTCAATTCCCTGATTTGTTTCTGTAATGATTCTAGCTGCATTTGCATAGCATGATAGGTTTTTTCAGTGACAAGTCCCAGGCTCTGTGCGAGGGTTTCACGGTACTGCTCTTTATCATCGGCCAGTTTGGCCTGTACCATTTCCAGTTTTTTCTGTAACTCCTGATAAGCCTCGCTCGTTTTCGATTCTTCAAAAACAGATTGCGTAATCTCTGCCCACCACTGTGGCACATTGTTTAGATCCTGTTTATCCTTTTCGTTCACCTTTTTCTGCAATTTTTCCAGACTATCGATGGCTAACTGCGCCATTAAATGATTGATCTCCATCGATATCTGCTGGTAATCCTTGATTGAATTCATTAGGTCTTCTGCCTTACTACGCTCATCGTCACTGAACAGTCCCTGCATCATGCTGATAAAAGGCGATTGCAAACTGCTCATATCGGGAACATCTGGTATCTTGAAAGGATTCTGTAACTGTGATTTAAATTGATCATTCATCTGCTGGTAGAGCGTGTTCATCGAACTCATGTCTGCCAGTGGCCAGCTATTCATCGGGTTTTGCATCTGAGCAAATGGATTGGCTGATGCATTACCCGGCATCCAGGCCTTAAACATCTGTTCCATCGGATTTGCAGGTGCCTGTGGTTGCATCATTTGCTGTAAATTCTTCATATACTGCTGTTGCAGATTGTACAACTGGGCCAGGTAATCCTGACCTTCATTCTTATTCTCTGGCATTTTAACATCCCCCCTTTATATGATTGATGAGACCCTATCACTCTAAATGTTGCACCGCAACAATTATTCATGCTTAAATATATCGGATAATTTCAATACAAATTATGTAGCAGGACCTGTGAACACTAAATATATAAACATTGTATTTAGGGGCAGTGAATCATCCTGATAAATTAATAACAAGAGGTTTTATAACTATGTCTGAATCTATTGTCATCACTCATGCCACAAGAACCGCCATTGGCGCCTTTGGGGGGGCTTTGGCCAGTGTTTCTGCTGTTCAACTCGGCGCAACGGTCGTTAAATCATTGCTCGAGCAATCTGGAGTTTCAGCGGATCAGGTTGATGAAGTCATTTTAGGCCAGGTTCTGACAGCAGGTGCGGGGCAAAATCCCGCGCGTCAAACCGCTTTAGCTGCCGGGCTACCCGATACTTCCTCAGCCATGACCATCAACAAGGTATGTGGCAGTGGTTTGAAAGCCGTTCATCTGGCTTTTCAATCCATAAGCTGTGGCGATGCCGATATCGTCATTGCAGGTGGCCAGGAAAATATGAGCATGTCCGCGCATGTGCTGCCCAAATCACGCAATGGCAAGATGATAGGTAACTGGGAGCTGGAAGACAGTATGATCGTTGATGGCCTTTGGTGTGCAATGAATGATATTCACATGGGCATTACCGCTGAAAATATTGCAGAACAATTCTCTCTGACCCGTGACGATCAGGATGCTTTTGCTGCTGCTTCACAACAAAAGACTGAAGCTGCTCAGAGTGCAGGTAATTTTGATCATGAAATCACACCTGTTTCTATCCCGCAACGCAAGGGCGATCCGATCATCTTCAGTAAAGACGAATTTCCACGTGCCGGTACAACCGCTGAAAAGCTCGGTGGCTTACGCCCTGCGTTCAAGAAAGACGGTACCGTTACTGCGGGTAATGCGTCGGGTATTAACGATGGCGCGGCGGCGGTTATGGTGATGAAAGAATCCAGGGCTAAAGAGCTTGGCCTGAAACCAATTGCACGTATAGTTGCTTTCTCCAGCGCTGGCGTTGATCCAAAGATTATGGGTACTGGACCGATTCCTTCTACCCAGAAATGCCTCGAAAAAGCAGGCTGGGATATTTCTGATCTTGATCTGATCGAAGCTAACGAAGCTTTTGCTGCGCAGGCGCTTTCGGTTAATAAGAGCCTGGGCTGGGACACCGATAAGGTTAATGTCAGTGGTGGTGCTATTTCAATAGGCCATCCTATTGGTGCTTCCGGTGCTCGTATTCTGGTAACCCTGTTACACGGTATGCAACGTAAATCAGCTCGAAAAGGGCTTGCTACTCTGTGTATCGGTGGTGGTCAGGGTGTTGCAATGGCCGTAGAATTGATAGATTAATCATCTCTAATTAGTGATGCCGCGCATCTTGAGCTAAGATGCGCGGCCTGTAAACCGAGGAAACAACACGTGTCAGAATCCTGTGATAATGAACGTCTCATAAAGAAATACCCGAACCGTCGCTTATACGATACTCAGGATAGTCGTTATATCACCCTTGACGACACCAAACAGATGGTTATAAACAACATACCGTTTAAGGTTGTAGACCAGAAAACCGGCGAAGATCTAACCCGTAGCATTCTGTTACAGATCATCCTGGAACAGGAAAATAATAACGAACCGCTATTCAATAGCAATATTCTGTCCGAATTTATCCGCAACAATAGTCAGACAAATCGAGATTATTTCTCCAGCTTTTTACAGGCCAGTATGCAGTTATTCTCTGAGCAACAGGGTACTCTGGTGAACCAGATGGATAAGGTTTTCAAGAATTCTCCGATGGATTTCTGGATGCAAATGACCAGTCAAAACCTTGAGAAGCTAACAGAATTACAGAGCAAATTTTTTAAAAAAGGATCTTCTGAAGAATCAAAAAAATAAATATCGCTTCTCTTCTATAATATAAGTATTTGAATTTATTACATATAATATAAATATACTTTTATATTAAAAAATAAATCTCATTCCACTCTTGACAATTTTCCGATCAGACATACTATTTGTGCAGCGCAGCATTGTGCAGTGCACAAATGACGGAATTTGAATTTACTTCTTAACTTAAGCTCGGAGAAATGCCATGACTAACCCTACAGTTGAATTATTTTACGAATACAACACGAAAGCGATGGAAGCCATGCGTGCTTTCGGTGATCTAAACGTTGCAACTGCTCAGTCTTTCATCAACAAGCAGGTTGAACTAACCAATGCAATCGTTGAAGCAACTCTGGCTACTAGCAAAGAAATTGTTTCTGCTAAAACTCCTGTTGATGCAATGCAGGCTTCTAGCGCTCTGATGCAGACTGTATCTTACAGTGTGACTGGTTTTGTTAAAGAGTCAGCTGCTGACGCAGTTAAAACTCGCGACGAACTGAAAGTAGCTATCGATGACGCAGTCAAACTGAACAGTGTATATGCAACAAAAGCTTTCGATACCAGCGTAGAGGTTGTTAAGAAAACTGCTAAAAAAGCTGCTTAATCAGGCACTGATTTAACCTGCTGACGGCACCGAGTAATTAATGCTGTGCCGTCAGTTTCAACATGACTTTGTGCCCATGTTGAAAACACAAGATTTTTACTGCGCTGAAATTTAAATTATCAAAATTCAACGCAACTCTGAAGCAGATAAGATTAAGGTTTAATGAGGTTTATATGTCAAAGAAAGTTGCATTAGTCACTGGCGGTACCGGCGGAATCGGAACAGCAATCTGTGAAGCCCTTGCATCAAGCGGTCACAGCGTTGTTGCTAACTATTTCCCTGCTGATAAAGAAGCAGCCGAAAGCTGGTTAGACGATATGCAAAGCAGAAATGCCGATGTACATATTGCTCCTGCCGATGTGACCAGTTATGAAGAATGCGGCGAAATGGTTCAGTTTATTGAATCCAGTGTTGGACCTATCGATGTACTGGTGAACTGTGCCGGCATCACTCGCGACAAAACCTTAAAGCGTATGACTCCTGATCAGTGGACAGCGGTTATCAACACCAACCTGAACAGTGCATTCAACGTAACCCAGCATGTAGTCAGTGGTATGACCGAGCGTGGTTTTGGTCGCATCATTAATATTTCATCGGTGAATGGCCAGAAAGGTCAATTTGGTCAGGCTAACTACTCAGCTGCGAAAGCTGGCTTACATGGTTTCACCATGTCAGTAGCCCAGGAAACTGCATCTAAAGGCGTTACTGTAAATACCGTATCACCTGGATACATCGAAACAGCTATGACCAGCGCCATGCCTGAAGAAGTGCTTAAAGCCATCGTCAGTGCCGTTCCTGCGGGACGCATGGGCAAGCCTGAAGAAATCGCTAATACTGTTGCCTGGTTGGCCGATGCGCAAAATGCCTACACTACCGGCGCCAATATTCCTGTTAATGGCGGCATGTTTATGTCTGCCTGACAAAGAATCTCGACATTTGACCTCCTCAATGTCCGTTGCGCCTCAATATCTGAGGCGCCTTTTTACACCAGATGACCTCGCAATATGACGAGGTCATCGAAAAATCTAAGGTTTGCACAGGTACGAAAACAAAATATTGTGACATTTAATACTAAGTATTCGATCACAAGCTGATATGCTATAAATCAGCGTCAAAATAATAATAATAAAATTAAATTATCACTCATGAGAGGTTTTAAAGATGAGCATTTCTCCCCCTTGTTATAAACAGAATCGTCTGAAGCAGCTGCGCGCCTTCTGTAAAGCCGTCGAAACCAAGAGCATCTCAAAAGCAGGTGAAGAGTTATTCCTCTCACAGCCGACTGTATCGCTACAGATACGTGCACTGGAGCGAGAGCTATGTGTTCAGGTATTCGAACGTCGTGGCCCCGTTATTAATCTGACTCCCGATGGTCAAATACTCTACGAACTCTCCAAGCCGTTAATCAGTGGTATCGATAATCTTTCGCAAAATTTTAATAGCTTAGCCGGACGTATGGAATCGGGTGAGCTGCACATTACTGCAGGGCAGACCGCCTGTATGTACCTGCTACCCAAATACATCAGCAAATTCAGGGAAGAATACCCCAGTATTCACGTCAAATTATCCAACAATACCGGCAAGGAAGGTCGCGCTCTACTTAAGTCCGATAATGTTGATTTTGCAGTGGGCACCATGGCTGATAATAGTGACGATATGGTTTTTGAACCATTACATGAATTTGAGCCCGTTTTGATCATGCCGGTAGATCACCCTCTGGCGAGGAGTAAGGACATTACGCTACAGGATATCTCTCCTTACGGGCTGATTCTGCCTCCGCGCGAATTATCCACCTGGCGCAAGGTGGACAAAATATTTAACGAAAATAATGTCCCTTACAAGGTGTCGATGGAAGTCGGTGGCTGGGAAGTGATAAAAACCTACGTAGAAGAAGGCATGGGGGTTTCGATCGTTAGCTGTCTTTCATTAACCGGCAAGGAAAACCTGAAAGCAATATCTCTCGCTAAATACTTCCCCAAGCAAGTGTATGGTGCAGTTATCCGTAAAGGAAAATTCCTCACCCCGCAGGCACGTGGATTTCTGGAAATACTATCTTCCGATCTATTTGACGAATCTTGCGATAAGAAGATCGTTAACGCAAAGTAAGACGTTAACCCCTGAAGAACTCAATAGACTGCATTGATGCAGATGAGTTATTCATTAAACTGGGTAGTTTGGTAATTCCGATCTGCCCAGATTGCCAGAATTGTGTTTAATCCGGCATTTCGCTATATTGCATCGCCATTTAAATTAACTATATGCGCTAATAATAGCGCTAGATAACATATAACAAGAGGTTCTCCATGCTCGAAGCCTATCGTCAACACGTCGAAGAACGCGCCCAACAAGGTATTCCCCCGTTACCATTGAATGCCGAACAGGTCGCTGACCTGGTTGAGTTATTAAAAAATCCTCCGGCGGGTGAAGAAGAAACACTGGTCGACTTACTCACCAATCGCATTCCACCCGGCGTAGACGAAGCGGCTTATGTAAAAGCAGGTTTCCTGTCAGCTGTGGCCAAGGGTGAAGCTAAATCACCACTGATCAGCTCATCACGGGCTGTTGAATTACTCGGCACCATGATGGGTGGTTACAATATCGTTTCCATGATCGAATTACTCGACGATGCTGAGCTGGGTGAACTGGCGGCTGAACAACTCAAGTACACCTTATTAATGTTCGATGCATTCCACGATGTCGCTGATAAAGCAAAAGCGGGTAATGCCAATGCGCAGGCAGTTTTACAATCCTGGGCCGATGCCGAATGGTTTACACGCAAGGATAAGGTTGCCGAAGAAATCAAACTTCGTGTATTCAAGGTAACCGGTGAAACTAATACTGATGACCTGTCTCCAGCGCAGGATGCCTGGTCTCGTCCCGACATTCCATTACATGCACTGGCCATGTTAAAGAATGCGCGCGATGGCATTGAACCCGATGATGCTGGCAAACTCGGACCTGTCAAATTGATTCAGTCTATGGAGCAACAGGGTATCCCGCTGGCTTACGTCGGTGACGTAGTCGGTACCGGCTCTTCACGTAAATCAGCCACCAACTCGGTGCTCTGGTTCATGGGTCATGATATCCCTTATGTCCCCAACAAACGTCAGGGTGGCGTGGTATTGGGCAGCAAGATCGCACCTATCTTTTTTAACACGGTTGAAGACTCCGGTGCCCTACCTATCGAATGTCCTGTAGATAATATGAATATGGGTGATGTGATTACTCTAAAGCCTTATGAAGGCAAGGTGTATAACGAAGCAGGAGAAGTGATCTCGGAATTTGAACTGAAAACCGATGTTATTCTGGATGAGGTTCAGGCGGGTGGTCGTATCCCACTGATCATTGGACGATCATTAACCGAAAAAGCGCGTGAAGCACTGGGCCTGGGTGCCAGCGACATTTTCCGCCGCCCGGTAGATCCAGCCGATAGCGGCAAGGGTTACACGCTGGCGCAGAAAATGGTGGGTAAAGCCTGTGGTGTGGAAGGCGTGCGTGCTGGTACCTACTGCGAACCTCGTATGAGCACGGTCGGTTCTCAGGATACCACTGGCCCAATGACCCGTGATGAGCTGAAAGAACTGGCCTGTCTGGGATTTTCTGCGGACCTGGTAATGCAGTCTTTCTGTCATACAGCCGCTTACCCCAAGCCAGTTGATATCAATACCCAGCACTCATTACCTGATTTTATCAAGACCCGTGGCGGTGTTTCATTACGTCCTGGTGATGGTGTTATCCACTCCTGGCTTAACCGCATGCTGCTACCTGACCAGGTTGGTACCGGCGGCGATTCGCACACCCGTTTCCCATTAGGAATTTCTTTCCCGGCCGGTTCTGGTCTGGTTGCATTTGGTGCCGCACTAGGCGTTATTCCGCTGGATATGCCGGAATCGGTACATGTTAAATTCACTGGTGAAATGCAACCCGGTATCACCCTGCGTGACCTGGTCAATGCAATTCCTTATGAAGCGCTCAAGCGTGGATTACTAACCGTAGAAAAGAAAGGCAAGAAAAACGTCTATAACGGTCGTATCCTGGAGATATCCGGTCTGCCTGATTTGACTGTTGAGCAGGCTTTTGAATTATCTGATGCATCAGCAGAACGTAGTGCCGGTGGTTGTACTATTGAGCTCTCTGAAGAGTCTGTAGCTGAATACCTGCGCTCTAATATCGTAATGCTACGCTGGATGATCGACAATGGATATGACGATGCCCGTACACTGGAACGTCGTGCCCGTGCGATGGAAGCCTGGCTGGAAAACCCCAGCCTGATGCGTGCAGATGAAAATGCCGAGTACGCCGAAGTGATTGAAATTAATATGAGCGAAATCACCGAGCCTCTACTGGCCTGCCCGAATGATCCAGATGATGTTAAGCCATTATCAGAGATTGCTGGAGCCAAAATCGATGAAGTCTTTATCGGTTCCTGTATGACCAATATCGGCCATTTCCGCGCGGCAGCTAAACTGCTGGAAGCTTCAGGTGGCGTTATCCCAACACGTCTGTGGATTGCACCTCCCACCAAGATGGATGAACAGCAATTGATGGACGAAGGTATATACAATATCTTCGCCACATCCGGTGCACGTACTGAAATGCCCGGCTGTTCATTATGCATGGGCAATCAGGCTCGAATTGCAGCAAATTCAACTGCGGTTTCCACCTCAACACGTAATTTCCCGAATCGACTGGGACAGGGCGCAGACGTCTACCTGGCCTCTGCTGAACTGGCCGCGATTGCTGCCATACTCGGAAAATTACCCACAGTTGAAGAGTACATGCAATATGCTGGCAAGTTAGACAGTATGTCTGCCGAGATCTACAGGTATCTAAACTTCGATAAGATGCCTAATTTTATTGAATCAGCAGCTCGTGGTAAAAGTGTTGGTGTAGAGATGAATTTCTAAATCAAGCCAGCCTGTAAAAAAAGCCGGAATCTTTCCGGCTTTTTTTTGTCTTGTAAAGAAGCTTTAGTTTATTAATAGGGATCAGGATGCAACAATCTCTCAAAAAAATCATACGAGAAAATCGTTCTTTTATCGTATTCATGCTGCTGATGTTTGTATTTCGCAGTGTAGTCGCAGACTGGAATAATGTACCCACCGGTTCCATGAAACCGACCATCATTGAGGGTGACCGCATTCTGGTGAACAAGATGGCCTATGATTTACGTATTCCTTTCACCCATATCTCTCTTCTTCAGCTTGCTGTTCCTGAACGTGGCGATATCATCGTGTTCGATTCAAAGGCCTCCGATAAGCGACTGGTAAAACGCGTGATCGGTGTACCTGGTGATACCATCAGTATGCTAAATAACCGCCTGACTATTAATGGTAAACCACTGCCTTACCATATCAAGCAAAGCAACCTTGCAATAATCGATGTAGTTGAAAATCTAAATGGTCTAAATCATGACATTCGAGTCCATTTAAATGCCAATCCAGAATACAGCAGCTTCAGTCCTATTAGCGTACCCGAAGAGTATTATCTGGTATTGGGTGATAACCGGGACAACAGTGCCGATTCCCGCGTCATCGGACTGGTGCCCAGGGCAGAAATAGTCGGTCGTTCACGCGAAGTCATCATGTCATTAAACTACGATAATTATTATCTCCCTCGAGCAGAAAGGTTCTTTAAAAGCCTTTGATCAATTACTATCCAGCGACTTACTTAATTAACGCCGCTCATCAAATATGATATCCCGGGAAAAGCTACAACAGGCTGTTGAACACAATCTAATACAGGCACAACAGCTTGAACCACTGTATGAATTTTTAACGCAGGATAAGCAGGAAATTTCTGCTGCAGTTGAAACCAGAGAGGAACCGTTAAAATTTATTCGTAGTTTCGGCGATATCTTTATTACGCTAGGAATTGTTCTACTGGTTCTCGCCAGCCATCAAATCAATATCAGCGGTTATTATTATCTGATACCCGCTGCTGGGTTTATTGTTCTGGCTGAGTGGCTGGTACGAGTAAGAAAGTTAGCGCTACCGGGCATTGCGGTTCTTATAGCCATCCTTTATTTCGTCAATAAAGCCATAGCATTTAATCACAGCGAGGCAACCACCTTTGGCCTTACCGTATTAAGTGCAACAAGCCTTTTATTCTATCTTCGCTACCGCATGCCTTTTAGTCTATTACCGCTGGTGGCCGGATTACTGGCGATCATTATGCTACAACTTGGCATGGATCTTCTTGAAAAACCCTGGGTATTTATCCTGCTCGGCCTGATGGTATTTACTATCGCCATGGGTTTTGATATTCAGGATACTGCCAGAAAGTCACACTTAAGTGACAGTGCTTTCTGGCTGCATTTATTAGCAGCACCTCTAATCGTTCATGGCTCTATGGTGACACTTTTAATCAATGATCCGGCCTGGTTACAGTCGATTAATAAAGAAATCATCATGATCCTGTTCTTTGTCGTTTTCTTTCTCATCGCATTAATACTGGACCGAAGAGCAATACTAATCTCAACCCAGATTTATGCCATCTATGCGTTGACCCAATTACTAAAAAACCATATCAGTGGCAGTCAAAATATTTTGATGTACATCTTGATGGGACTGGGACTGTTCGTGATCTTTTTTGGCACCTACTGGTATAAAACTCGGAGTTTGATTTTTGGCTTCCTACGGCATTACTCATTCAGCCGTTATATACCAGATTTAAATGTAGAAAATTCTTTTAAGAAAGGTTAGATATTTTGGCTTTGAATAATTTTCTCGTACAATCGATTAGAATCGTAATGTGTAAATAAATCTTACTACGTTTGTTAATGAGTTGACTCGCATCACGTTATTTATGTAATCACCCCATATTGGGGTTTGAGTTCCATTTTAAAAAGCCACCCATTATGCGGTGGCTTTTTTTTATGCTAAAAATCCTGTCTTCTGACCTCAGTCCGCAGTTGACCGCTCGCATTATAGTAACCCACTGTTTCATCACCATTACAGTCGATTTATATTTTCACCCTGAGTCTGCTTGCTGTTTTTATTTGGTGATAATAGAGTTAGAAGATCTGATCAATTGTGTTATGCCTTACCTCTGGATCGATTCTGGTAATGGATGATGTTAATAACCCTGGCATCAACATCGTTAAGATTACGATATCCATGTGGCCTGTCTCCCGCAAAGCGGATGGTTTGGCCTGTCTTTAAAGGGTGCCATTTTTTTTCGCTGAGTACGTCCAGTTGTCCTTCAATAACGGTTATAAATTCAATTATACCAGGGGCGTGAGCTTTGGATCTGCGTTCATAACCGGCCTCAAAGGTGAGCTCCAGATATTCAAAACCTAGTGCTTCCTCAAAAGGGAAAAGTGGCGCAATATGTAACCCGCCATCGGCAGGATGTTGGCGGATGTCATCAGCTGTTCTGATCACGGTTGTCTGTGGGTAGCTTGTTGGTGCGGGTTCGATAAAAGTCGTTAATGAAACATCAAGGCCGGTTGCAATCCTCCACAGTGTTGAAACTGTAGGGCTGGATTCGCCCCGCTCAATCTGCCCTAACATGGCTTTGCTTACGCCGGTTAATTTTGCCGTGGCATCCAGGCTTAAGCCTTTATCTTTTCGTATCTGTTGAAGCGCACTGCTTAAATATTGTTTTGGATCTGCCATAAAAAATGTACCAGTAAAAAACTGCCTGGATGTTATAACGCACAAGTGATAAGGTTGCCAGTCTGTACGTTATAACGCACGTAAAAATCATGCTAAAAGATTTCCTGTCACTCAAATATATGGTTTCCGGTTTTGTCGCGATCCTGATCGGTTATACAAGTTCAGCAGCTATCGTATTTCAGGCTGCTATCGCGGCTGGGGCGACAGTTGATCAGGTGAGTTCATGGCTGTGGGCTCTGGGGATGGGCTTGGGCGTGGTTGGTATTGGCTTATCTCTTTATTATAAGCACCCAATCCTGCTGGCATGGTCTACCCCCGGCGCGGCACTACTGGTGACGAGCTTACCTGGTATTGCGATGTCTGATGCCATTGGCGCTTTCATGTTTAGTTCCATTCTGATTATGATATGCGGTGTCACCGGCTGGTTTAATAACATCATGAAGCTGGTGCCGCATAGCCTGGCGACGGCGATGCTGGGGGGCGTTTTATTGCGCTTTGGACTGGCGGTTTTCCCGGCCTTTACTGAAGAGTTAATCCTGGTCGGTAGCATGATCACAATCTACGTTTTAGGAAAATGGAGACGATCTTCCTATACGGTTCCATGGACGTTTGCTACAGGTGTTGTTATCGCTTTAATGCAGGGAAAGATGCAGGCTGTGGAGTCGGTGCTCACCTTTACCACACCGGTTGTTGTGATGCCGAGCTGGAATGTCTCGGTACTGATTGGTGTGGGCCTGCCGCTTTTTATCGTGACCATGGCTTCGCAAAATGTACCGGGGATTGCCGTATTACGCGCACATAAATACCAGACGCCGGCATCGCCTCTGATAGGCTGGACAGGTTTACTGGGTGTGCTTTTGGGTCCGTTTGGTGGTTATGCCTACAACATGGCAGCTATTACCGCAGCTCTGTGTATGGGGGAAGATGTCGATAAGAATCCGAGCAAGCGATATTTCGCCACCATCTGGACCGGTATTTTCTATATCCTGGCCGGGCTTTTTGGGGCTACAGTAGCAGGCCTGTTTGCGGCTTTTCCTGTTCAGCTGGTTTCAGCTATTGCGGGGCTGGCATTGCTGGCTACCATCGCTAATAGCCTGGGTGCTGCTTTACAGGATGTAGATCATAGAGAAGCGGCAATACTCACCTTTATTATTACGGCTTCCGATGGTTCTTTTCTATCGATAGGGACCCCGTTTTGGGGCCTGGTTATTGGTCTGCTGGTTCATTATTTAATGCAACACTCGAAAAGCCGGAAGCAATAAAGTAACTGATCGGGCAGATATTTTCGCGTTATAGTGCATGTCACAGAATGCCAGGGAATGTGCCTGTCAGCTATGCATTGCAGGCGTATCCAGCAGGCCCAGCCCCAGAGCTCTTAGCTCTTCGGTTTTATTGAAGTGAAATGTTTTGTAAGCCCGGGTATCCGGTTCCACAAGCAGGATATTTTTATGGTTATGCCTGAGGTTGTTGCGGGTCTGATTATAGATTAACAGGCGCATCGATTTCTCAAACATCTCCAGTACCTTGGGGGTTTTGAAAAAGCCATCCGGCATCTTTTTTTCAAAAGAATGCTGACCGAGTACATCAACAGCCAGAATATTTTCATAACTCGCTTCGTTTAATCCAAGGTTTTCACACAGAAACCCATCGCCATAGATGTTTCCATCGATTTCCTGCTCAGCAAAAATACCGGGGATTGCCATGGTTGCTAGCACAGCATCTTTAATATAAATATCATCGGTGCAATCAAAGACTTTCTTATTTCCATTTAGTAGGTTGGTTGCGATAAGTTTAAGAGGAATAGATGTATCGCTCATCTGTCTGTCTTCAAAGATGCCTTCAAAAATTGCAGCGATTTTTCCACTATCGATAACCGCGTTTCCGCTCCAGGAGAATTTTACCCAGTTGAAGATTCCAGCAAGGCTTTTAAGTCTTTCAAATATTTCCTGTTCCTGCATGCCCATGGCCTTACAGGCACCGATAATGCCACCCATACTGGTACCGACAATTTCGCAGGGTACCAAACCCTGTAGCTCCATATCGTGCAATATACCCAGATGAGCAATGCCTAAAGCACCGCCGCCAGAAAGCACGAGGGTGAAAGGTTCTGTTTTAAAATCTATGGCCATAAGGTTTATTCGTTTACCTGTGAAAATGGATATTACACTATACCTATCGGGATGAATGAAAAAAAAGGGCAGAGATAAATCTGCCCTCAAATGTAAGAGTGGTAAATCTATTAAGCAAGCGTTATAGAATCATCCAGATAAACATCCTGAATTGCATTTAATAACTGTATACCTTCATCCATTGGTTTCTGGAAAGCCTTGCGACCGGAAATCAAACCCATACCACCAGCACGTTTATTGATTACCGCAGTGCGTACTGCCTGATGCAAATCATCAGAACCAGATCCACCACCGGAATTAATCAGTCCTGCTCTCCCCATATAACAATTAGCCACCTGATAACGAGTTAGATCGATGGGGTGATCAGTAGTCAGGTCGCTATAAACTTTTGCGTGGGTTTTGCCAAATTTAATCGCATTGTAACCACCGTTATTCTCGGCCTGTTTCTGTTTGATGATGTCGGCATCGATAGTTGCCGCCAAATGATTAGCCTGTCCAGTTAAATCAGCAGACACATGGTAATCTACACCATCCTTTTTGAAATCGCTGTTGCGCAGATAAGCCCATAGTATGGTCACCATGCCTAGTTCATGAGCATGCTCGAAGGCTTCTGAGATTTCCATAATCTGGCGTCGGCATTCGGCTGAGCCATAGTAGATGGTGGCTCCAACTGCAGCAGCGCCCATATCAAATGCCTGATCGACACTGGCAAACAGGGTTTGATCATAAAAGTTGGGATAGCTGAGGATTTCGTTGTGATTGATTTTGACGATGAAAGGGATTTTGTGAGCATAGGTACGCGCGACTGAATTGAGTACGCCCATGGTTGATGCTACGGCATTGCAACCCCCATTGATGGCTAGCTCTACGATATGCGCAGGATCAAAATAGGCCGGGTTGGGCGCAAAAGAGGCGCCTGCGGAATGCTCTACACCCTGGTCTACCGGTAACAGCGAGAGATAACCGGTTCCAGCCAGGCGACCGGTGTTGTACATCGCATTAAGGTTGCGTAGTACCGATGGCTTGCGATTTTTGCTGGCGACCACACGTTCGATATAGTCAGGTCCAGGAGCATGGATGGTGTTTTTTGGGATCCCTGTGCAGACATGGCTCAATAATGATTCGGCTTCTTCACCCAATAGGGTTTGGCTGTTATTCATAATGCCCTCCATTGATTGTATGAGAAGTTGTTTTATAGCATGGAATAGCTTGTCACGGAGCGGTTACTTAATAGATAGTAAGTGTAATATCAATAGAGTTTGCTTCTGGTGTGTGATAATTTTTAAAGACTAAATGAAAAGGAGAGTCAGTTATGCCAGTAAATCCAGCTAAACCACGTGTAGCATTAATCGTGCACGGAGTTCAAACCGGAGCCGACAAGGATCAAAATCAACATCTGGTGATCAAGCAACTGATCAAAAACCGCCTCGGTAATATCCCGTTGAATTACAAAACTGATATCTATCGTTACGAAGACATCAACGATAAAACCATTGCTCCCGCAAAAAAGCTGATTAAATTAATGGCCAAAACACCCATCGCAGGAAAAGTAGCTGAACAGGCTATGGACCTGATAGGAGATGTGGTGCTGAATCTGGCAGATAACTCAACAGCGGCCAAAGTCAGGGCTGGATTAAAAAAGAAGATACTCGACTACTACCAAAGCGGAAACCCCTGCTATCTGGTGGCTCATAGCCTGGGTTCCATCTATGCGCTGGATGTAGTTAATGAATTGATGCAGGAGAATGATTTATTTGACCGTAAGCATCGTACCACATGGCCGGTACAGGGGCTGTTAACCATTGGCTCACCTATAGGCCTTGCGATGTTCCGAAAGGATAGAAGCAAGTTATCTAAAATGGGCGCAGGGACCAGTCTTTTGCGCTGGAAAAACTGCTGGGACCGCAATGATCCAGTTGTTTCAGGAAGTATATTTGGTAAGACCATAAGCGGATTTGAAATAGCAGAGAAGTTCCAGAGTACCGACAAGGAGTTTGGCTGGTTTATTAAAGATGTAGCTGTTAACACCGGAAAACTATGGCTACCGGCACATATCGCCTATTGGGAGTTGCCCGAGGTTGGAGATATTCTGGTAGAAATGATGGCGAACTAGGGAGAGAGACATGAGTAATAAAAATTATCTAATCATAGTTTTACTGCTACTGATACAGGGCTGTACACATACGCTGTATCAGGGTGACCTGGTGAGTGCAAATAATTTCGATCAGCAGCAAAGCTTCAGGCTGTGGTGGATTAAGACCAGTCTGTTTTCCAGACAAAAAGGTGATGGCAGTATCCGGCTGGACACCGGATGCAGCCGATACGGCTTTACCGAATCGGATAAGGGTCTGAATGTTGTGTTACCCGCAGATCAATATAAAAGCGAAAATGGGCAGCAGGGCGATCGGATAACCTGCGCAAAAATAACCAACTTGCAACGTATACGGGATTATCAAAAAGGTGAGCTGACAGTAGAAACCTATTGCTCTCCTGTAAGCAGTGAATTTAGCGTGGAGAAGAAAACCTTTCCTAAGGTTAATATGAAACATCGATTCGTGATACAGAGTAAAGAGATTGATAATGTAGAATTTTCTCCTGAGCCATTGCCCTGTATTTGAAAATTTAAACCACAAAGAGAGCGAAGAAAAATTAGTATGGAAGTAAAGATAGAAATAAATGGCCAAATTGAACAGGCCGAAGTTGTAGCGTTATACAAAGCCAATCACTGGTCTTCTGCAGACAAACCGGAAAAATTAATTCCTGGTTTACGTAACTCGCATACGCTGGTAACGGCCAGAATCGGTGATGATCTAGTGGGTATAGGTAATGCCATCGCTGATGGTCACCTTGTGGTTTATTATCCTCATATGCTGGTACATCCAGATTTTCAGGGAAAAGGAATAGGTCGAAAAATGATGCAGGCCATGCAATCTATTTACAAAGATTATCATCAACAAATGCTAACTGCTGATGGTGATGCAATTGAGTTTTATAAGGCTTTGGGGTTTCAGCGAGCGGGCAAAACAGAATCGATGTGGGTGTATGTCGGGTTAGAGCATTAAGATAGACACAATATGATCGAAAGAATGAGAGGTGCTTATATTGGAAGAAATAAATCATCGGCCTATAAAGATCTGGTGTGGACAGTTGCAACCTCATCTGACACTACATGCTCAATTGAGCAGCAAACAGAAAACACCCTTGAAATAATCCAGCAAAATTTAAATGAGTTAAAATCGGATAAATCATTGATTGTTTCAGCACAGGTTTACATAGCCAATATGAAAGATAAGCCAAAAATGGATGCTTTGTGGAAAAACTGGATTGGATCGAATCCGGAAAACTGGCCACAAAGAGCCTGTCTCGGCGTTGATCTTGAAGGTGATGTATTAATTGAGGTTACCGTTGTGGCTGTGCGAATGTAAATACAACAGGTTTAGAATAATAACCTCAAATTCCAATCTGATTACGACCATTGTCCTTAGCTGCATACAATGCCCTGTCAGCTCGATCAATTAAATCCCCCATATTTTCTCCTTCACGCCATTCGGCCATGCCGATTGATATAGTAACCGTGATATTTTTTCCATTCTCTAAAGTCACTGGTTGTAATTCAACAATAGAACGAACTCTTTCCGCTACGATGTGCGCCTGGTGAACAATAGTGCCAGGCATTAATACCACTAACTCTTCCCCACCGTAACGAACCAGTAAATCTGTTTCTCTTAAATTCTCTGAAATGATCTTACATAGATGTTTCAGGGTTTCATCTCCAGCCCGATGTCCAAAAGTATCATTAACTTTTTTGACGATCTTTTCAGACACCCAGTGCGCCGAGATAAATCGGCAACGGGGTAAAACACTATTGAAATATTTTGTCTGATCGGAACGTGTTCCAGAGGTAGCTACGGCTGAAGCAATTGACTGAATTTTAGATGGACCAGCTATAGACTACAATCTATCAGAAATGGCAGGGTCGGGTCGGCTTGAAACAATACAGGTCCACCTCGAACGATCACTTCTGACATTGTTGCCGTTTGTTACGGTTTTCAGGAATGACGGTAGTTGGCACACCAAAGACTTTAACTCATTAACTTGGGAACGACCGATTCGAGGAAGAAGGCGTTTAACATCGCAATTCACCGAAGGTAAAAAGTATTGTAAGGAAAGAACGATGATTTTTTGCCTTCCAGAATTTTACTGAGGTCACCCATTAGCCAGGAACTCTTAAACCAAAACTTTAATGGTTGCCAAGTTTTTGTATGGCCTAAGCGGCGTATTGCACTTACAAACTGAATGCCTGTGTCCTCGAATACTATCACGTTTTTCCAAAAGTGAATGGCCACTCCTGGTCACTTAGCAGAAGTCATATTGTTTATAGTTTTTCCTTTTAGGCCTCATAAATTTCAGACAATATCTCTCTCTCGATAATGTCTGCTATTGACAGATTTAATCTTACATCGGGTGCAAGCCAAACCCCATTAACTCTAGCTCTGCACGGGCTTCTGGTTCGTTCAACAAGGCGATAAAGCGTTGTACCGCCGGGCTATCCCAGCGTGACTCTGGTACTGCAAAATCATAGTGCTCTTCCTGCAACGGTAGAAATTCCAGATCATACATTTTTGCTACGGTATCGATAGCAATACCCCAGTCGGCGCGGCCCTGGGCCACTGCGGTTGCGACAGCATTGTGCGATTTGGTCTGTACCGCATAGCCTGCAGGTTGTGCTCCGTTGAGTAACTGGTCGATCAGTACCCTTGTGCCGCTGCCAGCGTTGCGGTTGACCATGATGCAGTCTGCATCTGCCAGAGCTGCTGCCACAGCCTGTTGTGGATTATTAGCGCTGGCGAAGCGAGGGTCATCTCGCCGGTATACGAAACCCTGCATGCGTAAATAGCCGGGTAACAGGCGCATGCCGTCTTCCAGATAGGGGCTGTTGTAGATACCTGAATCTGGATCCATCAGGTGGATACCAGCGATATCACATTCTCCACGCCGCGCGGCGGCGAGGCCTCCCTGGCTGCCTACATGCATGGACTTGGTACTCATGCCTTCGTGTTGCAGGCGGCGTAGTAATACATCCAGTCCGACACAGTGAGAGCCGATGCTGACCAGCTGTGCGGGGTCCAGACGTTGAGATAGCAACTGTACACTGACAGCTGTGCCTGCCGGTAGTTGCTCGGTCTGAGCATCTATGCGGATGAAACCATCAGCCTTACTAAAGGCGGTGACTGCACCGGAGTTTTTACCCATAGGGTAAGCAGCATAGCCTGCATGGGTGCGCATCAGGCCTACCATGAGATACTCAGTACGCCCACGCTCTGAGCCGACCCGTACAGGAAGTTCTGCTCCAACCTGTTGGCGGGTTTCCTCGGGCATCCCAGCCAGCACGCGCAGCATGGGTGCTACAAACTGTTGAAAGGTGAAGATGGCGGAAGTCGGGAAGCCGGGCAGGATGACCACGGGCTTGTTCCCGCTTACTGCCAGGCACAGGGGTTTTCCGGGTTTGATCGCTACCCCATGCACGACAATTCCTGGGTCGGACAGAGCGCTGACCACTTCGTAGGTAAGATCACCGGCACCCTTGGAGGTGCCACCGGAGAGAATGACTGCATCAGCTTCGAGGCCGCGCTGCAGAATATCCTGTTGTACCTGCAATACATCTGGAACAGCGCCCAGGCGTATAGCCTCGCAACCGAGTTCTTCGACAGCAGCAGCGACTATGGCCTGATTTGAATCGTAGACGCCGCCTTTGCGCATAGGCTGGCCGGGTTGCACCAGTTCATCTCCGGTAGAGATGATTGCTATTCGGGGTTTACGGTAGACGGTGACCTGATCCAGCCCAACCGCTGCTAGCAGCCCTATATCGCGTGATGTTAACAGTTGGCCGCAACGCAATACCGTTTCGCCGCGACCTATGTCAGTACCGGCAAAGCTGATGAAGGCGCCTGCAGGCAGGGCTTTTTCGATGCGTACATATTGCTGGCTATCCTGTTCTACCAGCTCGGTATTTTCTACCAGCATCACTGAGTCAGCGCCGCGCGGTAGCATGCCGCCAGTGGCAATGACACTGGCATGACCTGACTCTACCGTAATCTGTGGTGGCTTGCCGGGGGTGATGACTTCATCGGTGAGTGATAACAGAAGCGGAGACTCTTCGCCAGCGCCCAGAGTGTCCTGAGCACGCAGTGCGAAACCATCAACATTGGAGCGGTCGAATCCGGGTACATCTACTGGTGACTCTATATCCTGCGCTAGTACTCGTCCGAGTGAGGATTCAAGTGGTACCTGTTCAGTGCCCAGGGGTTGTGGATTTAAGGCATCGCGAAAACGTTGCAATGCTTCGTCAGCGCTTGCGACATCCAGAAACTGACGTTGGCTGGCTGCCTTGCGCCTTGCCATCATGGATTCTACTTCACTCATTCATAAAACTCCTGCTAATGGTATTATTCATAGAGATACACCTCTACCTGGCTGCCTTCTGCATAGCCTTCACTATTTTCAGGCAATAATACAAAGCCATCCGCTCTTACACTACTGGATAACAGACGATCATCTGCCACTGCCAGCGGTGCTGCGAATTGATCATCGATGCGCATACGTGCAAGTTCGAACTGGCCGATGCGTGATACCAGTTTACGCGATAGAGTAAAGGTTTGACGACGGTAAGGTAGTTTATCCGTTTTCAATGCCAGACGGCGTAGCAGGCGTGCTGCGATCAGGTCATAAGCACACAGACAGGCCAGCGGTGAGCCGGGTAATAATATGACGGGCTTATCTGCGATTTTACCGAGCACCATGCCCCCTCCAGGGTGGATGCTGATTCCATCTAGACTGACTGTACCTGTGTCTTTTAGCGCCTGAACGGCATAATCCTGAGCGCCATAACCGCTGCCTCCAGTGACCAGAATCAGCTCGGCTTCCGACTGTGACAGTCCTTGAGCCAGTTCCTGAGAAGATATGGTTAAGTTTGTCGAAACGAGTTGTCCGCCATCTCTATTTATCAAGGCATTGAGCATGGGGCCATTGGCATTGTGCTCAAAATGTCCGGCAATAAAAAGTTGGACTCGTGGTCGGCTGAGTACATTGACCTCGATTATTCCAGCTAGAGCAAGTATTGCCATGTCCTGAGGGCGCAGTAGACGCCCGGCGTTGAGAAGTATTTCATTCTGCTGACATTCTTCCCCTTTATCAACAACACCGTCTCCTGGAGCCAGGCTGGAGACGACATCCAGTAATGTATTGCGTAAATCTGCCTGTTCTAGTGGAAGCACAGCATCTGCGCCGACAGGAAGAGGGTCCCCGAACGAAACCTGGATAGCGCTGCCTGGAATTAATGCGTCATCAATGCCTAATAGACGAAGAGGCAGAGGGTTGTAGTCACCCGCGCCTAGAGTATCGGCTGCCATTATTGCATAACCATCGCGAGCGCACAGGGTGCGAGCTGGTATATCGTTGCTGGCCTTGATGTCCTGCGCCAGTAAATACCCTGCCGCCTGATTTAGGGGGAGTGCCTGAACAGAGGATTGAGTCATGCATTGATCAATCCATTCAAAGGCCTGTTGAGAGGGGGCTGGAGAATAACTGCGTTTCATGAGTTAGAGTGGTACCGTGTTAGAGTGTCTATAGTAGGCTTAAACCTGGATTCCGAGGTTGACCGCTCGTATTGGAGTGTAGTCCACTGTTTCGTAGACCATTACACTCGATTTATCTTTTCATCCAGCAGGTGAATCCCGCTACGAGCTTAATTGCACGTTTGAGGCGTTGTATCTCTGCGTAGCCTATATGGACATAGGTAAGGGGCGTGAGCAGGACGCGGAAGCCTTGTAACTCCCTGGAAAAGCCCGCTATTCCGCGTCGTCACGCCTTGGTCTACAACACCACCGCAAACGCACTACAACTTGCCCAACTGCAAATTCCAGGTTAAAGCTGCATATTATAATAAAAAGCTTGTCCTGATTTTGTCTGTAATCGAACTTATATCAATCAGCCATAGTTAGCAGCTTGTAGTGCAAAACTAAGCTATGATAAAAAGAGTTTACATACAAGTTCTCAGCTGCAACAGAAGACGAGGCCCATAATACCCAATAATGATTGTTAAATTATTAGCTGCACTGTTTTTTTTATTTATAGCCCCCTGTGCTACTCAAGCGAATGAAGATTTACAGTCAGTATCTTTACAGCTTAAATGGAAGCATGCCTTTCAATTTGCGGGGTTTTATATGGCAAAGGAAAAAGGGTTCTATCGTAAAGCGGGTCTGGATGTTGAAATCAGAGAAGCCTCAGCCGATAGCAACCTTGTTGATGAAGTGCTTTCAGGTAGAGCAACATTTGGTGTCAGTGACTCGGCTCTGGTTCAAAACTGGTTGAATGGTGAACCGGTGATAGCCTTAGCGGGGATTTTACAGCATTCGCCTCTTGCATTATTGACATTAAAGACATCAGGGATCAGCACGCCTGATCAATTGAAGGGCAAGAAGGTGATGATGTTTTCCACTCGTAACACCGCATCTTTGACTTCTATGCTGGCCAGTAAAAGTATCAATACAAAGGACTTTATTCAGATCCCGCATAGCTTCAATATTAAAGACCTGATTGAAGGCAGGGTGGATGCCTATGAGGTGTACACCTCGGATCAACCGCATCAGTTAGAGCAGTTGGGTATCCAGTACAATCTGCTTAATCCGGGTGATTACGGCTTCGATTTTTACGGTGATATCCTTTTTACTTCACTGCAGGAATTAAGGCGGCAGCCTGGTCAGACAAAGGCTTTTTATGAGGCTTCTATTGATGGATGGGAATATGCTTTTGCCCATATAGATGAAACCGTGGATTTAATTCTGAAAAATTATAATAGTCAGCATCTGACAAAAGACCATTTGTACTATGAAGCGAGAGTACTGAAAAAATTATCAGGTTTAAGTGAGGGTTTGCTGGGTCATCTGGACGCAACTAAAATTGATTCCATTGCAAATATTTATCGTTTGCTGGGACTCGCAACTGAAAAAGGTAAGCCGAAAAATTTTATCTATAGGGAAGGAGATTTTTATCTCTCACTCGATGAAAAAAAATATATAGCCGAAAATGAAATAAATATTATCAGCACGGATAACTGGGCCCCTTTTAATGCCAGGGATGATGATGGAGACCTGGCTGGTATAGCAATCGATTACTGGTCTTTGATTCAGAAGAAGACAGGATTGAAATCGCACATACAAGGTACCAGTTTGTGGATGGATGTTATTAATGGCATAAAGAATAAAACGGCTGATTTAACGATATCGACCAGTGTTACTGAAGATAGAAAGCAGTACGCGATTTTTTCCGATCCTTATGCATTTTTCCCTATAGCAATAGCGACAACTACCGATAAGGGGTTCATTTCTTCCGGTGCAGACCTGGTGGGGAAAACTGTTGCTGTGGGTAATAATTTCAGCGCTCATAAAATCCTTAAGCAACACTTCCCAGATATTAAATTTGTTGCGGTTAAAGATACAATCACTGCATTGCAATATGTATCGGATGGTAAGGCATTTGCTGCAGTAGATGTGTTACCAGTATTGACGCATAAAATAGGTGAGCTTGGGTATAGTAATCTGAAAATTTCTGGCACCACAGAATTTAATATCGATATCAGGGTGATGGCCAGGAAAGACCTGCCGCAGTTGATTTCTATAATCAATAAAGGTATCAATGCCATTACGAATGATGAAAAAAAAACAATCTTCAATAAATGGGTTGGAGTAAAGATTGAAGGCAGGCAGGATTATTCTCTGGTGTGGAAAATAACGCTTCCATTGCTTTTTGTGCTAGCTATTATTTTATTCTGGAACCGGGTGCTAAAGCGGGAGATAAAGCGGCGAGTAGATGCAGAAAATAAGCTAAGAATTCTAGCAACCACCGATGTGCTGACCGGTGTTCCTAATCGTTACAAAATGGAAAATGAGCTGGATAAAATGTTGCAGGTATTTGCAAGATATCAGCGCCCATTCAGTATAATGTTTCTCGATCTTGATGATTTTAAGATTATTAATGATACCTTTGGACACGAGGCAGGTGATGTGACATTAATCGAGTTTGCTGAGTTAGTTAGATCCTGTCTTCGTGGTAGTGATTATTTCGGTCGTTGGGGTGGAGAAGAGTTTTTGATCATAATGCCTGAAGCAACTTTGCAAAAAGCGATGAAGCTGGCAAATAAATTATTGAAGCTGATTTCAAGCCATAAATTCTCAACAATCAATCAACTGACCAGTAGCATTGGTATTGCAGAAGCGGTTGAGAATGACAATCTAAAGTCGATTTTAAGTAGAGCTGATATACGTCTGTATCGGGCCAAAGAGCTGGGTAAAAACAGGATTGAGAGTTTATACAATGGGGAAACCACTCCAGTAAAAGGTTCGCCTTTATCTGAGTAATATCTTACAGATGGTCTCTGATTATGCAGTGATGTCAGCTAACTGTGTTAACAGCGTGATAAATTTATCTACCGACTGCATGGAGGCTGACTCTGAGGTAGTGTGGTAGCCGGTAGTGGGAATCTGGATGGTTGTGCCGTCTACAAGGCCATTTGAAGCAGCGATTATTCTCCCCAGTTCTATACTGCCAAAGGTTTGTGGTTTGAGTCCTTCTGCGATTAGTGTGCGGTTTTTTTCTTCTATCACTTTATCTTTAAACGAATAAGGGATTTCATTTTTCATGCACAGTGATTCAACAATGCTGGTGGCTTCAGAATTAAATGTCGCATTGGCATCTTTGTTACGCAGCACCAGTAGTTGCTGATCAGCATCTTGTACGCTATTAAATGGGCTCGTATCTACAGCAAACAGGCGGTTGGTTGTATGACCAAATCGGCGGAACCATTCCAGCAGGTAGCGCCAGCTTTTACCGGCTTCTTCCTGAGCAGTGAAAAAAACAGTACCCTGAAAACCGATGCTGAATAAATGTACCAGGGCAGCAGCGCTTAATACATTATCCAGCTGTCCCAGTAGTCGATTTCCTTCAATCCTTAATTTATCCTCGAATGCAACTGGCGTTCCGGCGACTACATCAGAGAGGCCATCAATCTCGAAAATAAGATTTTTGCGATGCTCGCAAACATAAGTTTTTTTGATCACGCCATTACCGCGATACATTCCTGACCAGGGTTCATAGGCATACACAGGCGCAGCTTCAAAGCGTTCGGTGACCTTTGCCATCAGTTCTTCTGAAACTGAATTATTCAGCAGGTCAGAGCGATTGGCAGTAATAAAGGCGGCAAATTGAAATTCATTGGGGCCGGTGCAAATCAGGCCGTGCCGGTCTATGTGGGCGGATATCATGGTGCTGGATGGATTTTTGCCCTGAGCTACCAGTATGCCTTCATACCAGTGAACACTGGCGCCTCGTTCTTCAAGTTCTCGTTGTAATACTCTAAAAAATGAGTGCTCAGCACCGACAACACTGGGTTGTCGAATGAGTAGTTTTAACAGATCGATAAAATCTGGGTTTAGCAATTTGGTTTGTCCCGTACAGCGGCTGGTTCGCCTGAGAAGGAAAAACTAGATGGCTTGAATATCATCGCTATTTTTTAATGACAATAAAATAGCAATGATTGAGAGCTATTTAGGAGTTGGATTTTTTAATGCGGCATGCGCAGCAGCAAGACGGGCAACCGGTATTCTGGGCGCAGAACAGGATACATAATTAAGCATAGCATTATGGCAGAATTCTATCGATGCAGGATGCCCCCCATGTTCACCGCAGATACCTACTGATAAATCTGGTTTTACCTCTCTACCCCATTGTATGGCCAGTTTCATCAGCTTACCGACACCGTTCGAATCAAGGACTTCGAAAGGGTTGTCCCTGAGGATCATATTCTGGTTGTACATGGGCAGGAATTTATTTTCTGCATCTTCGCGTGAAAAAGAAAAAGTCGCCTGAGTCAGGTCATTGGTACCGAAAGAGAAAAATTCAGAGTTTGCAGCCAGATCATCTGCTCGCATACAGGCACGTACGACTTCTATCATTGTGCCAAAGCGACAGTTGAGTGTATGCCCTGATTGTTTTTCCACCTCAGCCTTGATCTCATCCACGTAACGACGCACCCAGATTAACTCTTCTGCAGAACATACCTGTGGCACCATCATTTGCGGATGAACCTCTAACCCTTTTGCGGTACATTCGGCTTCTGCTTCTAGAATGGCGCGGATTTGCATGCGATAGATTTCCGGATAAGTGATACCCAGGCGCACACCGCGATGTCCCAGCATAGGATTCACCTCGGTCAGGGCTCTGACTTTTTTAAGCATCACCTCTTTGGTGGCTATCGCCTGCTCAACCAGCCCAATATCGACGATATTGGGGATTTCGGTATTCAGATTGGCCGTATTTTTTAGCAACATTATAGAGTTTGAAAGGACGTCCAGACCGCGGATCGAACGTTTCAGATGATGTAGCTTATCAATATCATCCCTGAGTTGCTCCTCAGTGGGCAGGAACTCGTGGATTGGTGGGTCGAGTAGACGGATAGTCACGGGGAATGGAGCCATTGTTTCAAACAGTTTTCTAAAGTCAGAGCGCTGTATCGGTAGTAAACGATCCAGTGCAGACTGGCGATTTTCAGTCGTTTCAGCAACAATCATTTCGATGACGATGGGTAAGCGATCAATCGCATTAAACATACGCTCGGTACGGCACAGGCCGATACCTTTTGCACCAAACTTGAGTGCTTTTGCAGCATCTTCAGGAGTGTCTGCATTCGCCATCACGCGCAGATAGGCCGCCTCGTCAGCCCATGCCAGGAGCTGATTAAGCTCATGACTAAATTCGGGTTCTACGGTAGGGACTTCCCCCAGATAAACATTACCGTTGGAGCCATCGATGGTGATGACATCACCTTCCTGGATAACATGAATGCCTATTCTGGCTTCGCGTCGCTGAACATCGACATGTATGCCCTCGGCACCGGCTACACAGGGCTTACCCATACCGCGCGCGACTACGGCGGCATGCGATGTTTTACCGCCACGACTGGTGAGTATGCCCTGAGAGGCAAAGAAACCGTGTATGTCTTCGGGCTTGGTTTCTTCGCGTACCAGAATGACTTTGGAACCCATGTCTTTACCCAGTAGTTCAGCGCGATCAGCATCAAATACTGCCTGGCCAACCGCAGCACCAGGTGAAGCAGGTAAACCCTGTGCGATGGGTTGTACGCGAACATTTTTATCCAGCGTGGGATAAAGCATCTGTTCCAGATCATCAGGATTAATTCTGAGTAAGGCCTGATGCCTGTCTATCAGATTTTCCAGAACCATCTCGACCGAACTGCGTACAGTGGCAGAGGCGTTCATTTTGCCGTTACGTGTTTGCAGGCAGTAGAGCGTGCCTCTCTCGATAGTGAACTCAAAATCCTGTACTTCTTTATAGTGTGATTCTAGCTTATCACGTAATTCGGCCAGTTCTTTGGCCATTTGCGGCATTTCCTTATCAAGCCGATCTATGGCTTTGGGCGTACGGATACCAGCGACTACATCTTCGCCCTGCGCATTGACCAGATATTCACCGTACAAGCGATTTTCGCCGCTACCTGGGTTACGTGTAAAGGCAACACCGGTAGCTGAATCATTTCCTCGATTGCCGAATACCATGGTGCATATATTGACTGCGGTACCATTCGCCATATCGGGAGTGATATGAAACTCGCGTCGATAATCGACAGCGCGTTTACCGCTCCATGACTGAAATACGGCCTTTATGGCTATTTCAAGCTGCTCGAAAGGGTCTTCGGGAAAGGGGGTACCTGTCTGTGCTTCATAAACCTTCAGGTATGTCTTGCAGATTTGCTCCAGATCCTGAGCGGATAGGCCGACGTCTTCAGTGACTCGGGCAGCCTGTTTTACGGCTTCGAATTCTTCATCGAATAGTTCATCAGGGATACCCATCGCTACCTTGCCGAACAGCTGGATGAAGCGGCGGTAGGCATCGTAGCCAAAACGCGCATCTCCAGTCTGTTTGATTTCGCCTTTCAGGGTCTGGCTGTTAAGGCCGAGGTTAAGTATGGTATCCATCATGCCAGGCATGGACATGGCTGAGCCACTACGTACCGAGATTAGTAAGGGATTGTCGGCATCACCAAAACCTTTGCCTGTAGCTTTTTCTACCTTTTGAATCTGTTCTCTAACCTGTTGCATTACCTTTTTAGGTAATGAATTGTCGTCTGATTCAAGATAGTACAGGCAAGCTTCGGTAGTAATGACAAAACCAGGCGGAACGTTCAGGCCGATTTGGGTCATTTCGCACAGATTTGCACCTTTTCCACCAAGTAGCTTTTTATTCTTCCCGTCACCCTCGGTAAAGTTATATACCCATTTTTTCATAGTAACCCCTTGTTATAAATTTCCAGCCTTGTTGATTTCTACTATATTGGGTTAATCGGTTTAGTCTATCAGTTTGAGTTTCTCCGATTTAATCCATTTATCGATTTGAGCTTCTGCAGCAAGCCAGTTGTCGAGTTCGCTATTGGATCTGAAATTCTGTTGCTCGGCTAGCAGGTAGGCGGCTTCGGCTATCTTTTGATAACGCAATTGGTAACTGATAGTTTTAGCGGCTTTTTTTACGCTAGCTTTTTTAGGTGCGGCCTTTTTAGCTACGGCTTTCTTAACAGCCTTTTTCTTAGGTGTGGCTTTGTCCATTGTGTTTACCCTCTGTTTTGTATCGTTGGAAGCTAAAACTCAATATTTGATTACTATAAGGCATTACAGGGCATTATATAAAATATTTTTGAATAATCCTTAAACTTATTCAATCTTAGTTACTGCTTTTTGGTGCTATATAGCATGTTATCACAACTATGATACCTTAATCCTTATAGTCTCAACTGAATATAGTTGATTGATCCAGATCAGTTTTAAATGAATATTATAGCCCTGAAAACCCCGGTTTTCAGGAAGGTATAAAGTCATAGGTGTAGGGAGCGATAATGACAGGCACTTTTTTGTTAGCAAACTTAAACTTGCTGATTTTTGAGATAAGGCGTTGTTCCATTTTTTTATTGCCTAGTTCGCTGGATACGATGACACATTTGGTTACCGTACCATCAGGAGCAATAGTCAGTTCAAAAACAACCTTACCCTGTAATGTAGGGTCTTTGCGTAATTCACGATTATAGATTGCATCGATAGCACCCTGATTCTTTTGGAAAACGAGAGCAATTTCTTCCTGACTACGGCTAGCACCACGTGATGAGGGTGTTGATGCTTTGGCGATCTGAGTTTTGCTGGCAATCTTGCTTTCGACCTTGCTGGTGGTTTGGCGTTGCGCAAGCTCACTGCCCTTGATCTTGCGAGACAGCGTATTTGTGGCAATGCCGCCACTGCCCTGAGTAGCTTTAGCAGTCAGCACATCACTGGTTGATATGACGGTTTCAGCCTGATTCCCAGTTTTCTGTTGAGGCAGGTCGGCTATATCGGAAAAATCAAAACTTTCTCGCAGATCCGACAGTTCGTCGCTCAAAGCAATTAAACCACTTTGCTGGGCTTTCTTTTTCGCCGCAGCTCGACTGTCTGGTTTTGTTTCGGGCTTGGGTATCTCTTTCGGTTTGGGTTTCTCAGGTTCTTTTTTCTCTTTTTTGGGTTTTTCAGCCTCTTTCTTTTCAGGCTTGGGTGGCGGCGGCGGTGGCTGCTTTTTCTTTTCCTGAATCAACTGCGCCAGACGGGGTGAAACATCTACCAGCTTGCGTTGTTTTGGCTCAGGAAGAATCACACTGTTGATGATAAGGCCCAGGATTAGAAAAATTATTATCAGAGCAATTGCCATACGGCGAAACAGACGATCTTCCTTGCCTTCAACCCAGGGTAAAAGTAGATCGACGGGGATTAATTGAGTTGACATATCAGCCCTCTACCTCAGCTGATTTCTGGATAACGGCAAATGACAGGTTGGTAAAACCGGCCCCCTGGCAGGTGAGCATTATTTTTTTTAGTAGTGCATAAGGTATCTCTCGATCAGCCATAATGGTGACACCTTTTTTATCGGTCAGGTCTTTAACTTTTACTACTGTAGTTTTGAGAGACTTAAACAATGCAGGAATAGTTTTTTGTTCAGGGTTGCTTACCGACTTTACGTCGACTACAGGTAAGCCTTCGAGATTAATGCTTTCATTATTCACTGAGATGACCAGATTTCTACGTGGTACCTGATCAGCCATAGAATTGGGCAGCGTTATTTTTTTAGGAGTGGGTAACACCTCAGAACTGGTGGCATTGACCAGCAGGAAAAACACCAGGATGGTGAAGATATCCATCAGCGAAATCATGTTCAGCCCGGCATTACGATCCTTACTGCGGGCATGGTGTGACTGCATTCGTTTGGCGCGTCGTGAAAGTTTCATGAGCTATCCGTTATTTCTCACCAGGTTATTTGGCGGCATCGCCGATGGATATATCGGGAAACAGTTCAGCAAAAAACTGTTCACCTTCGTACATGGCTGCATAGGAGCGAGCACTATCCATCACCTGGATCATGTCATTGTAGGGGGTATCTGCTTCAGACAGAATGGTGATATTAGTTTTATCTGGAAATCGTGATTTGATCATTTTCAGGGTTTCTTTTAATACCGCATAGTTTTGATCCTGTGCAGTTTTGGGTATGCGTTTGATCAGCCCGCCTTTATTATCCGATACGATTAACGCATCCTTACGGATGGTTACACGTAATTCATAGGGCGGATTTTTAGGGTCTTCGTTATTGGCTGCGCCTGGAGGCGGCAGGTTCAGGTCAAGGATAGTGATATGACTGAAAACCGCTGTCATCAGTAGAAAAGGTACCAGTACCACCATCAGGTTCATGAAGGCAGTAATGTTGAGCTCAACCGCTGGATGTTTACGCCGTATGCGTTTATTTCGAGCCATGGTTTACTGACCGGTGCTTTTGAATTTAGCCAGATGGTTGGTGAAACGCACGGTCGCCATTTCCAGGCTGTCGATAATCTCTGTGGTTTTGGTTTGTAGCAGGGTGTAAAAAACCAGCAGAGGAATTGCAACGATCAATCCGAAGGCTGTGGTGTTCATGGCGACTGAGATACTGGTCGACAGGATTTCTGCCTTCATCGATGGGTCAACCTGAGCTACCGCAGTAAATGCCTTGATCAAGCCGATAATGGTACCCAGTAATCCCAGCAGAGTTGCTATGTTGGCAAATAGCGCCAGGTAATGAGTGCGTTTTTCGAGGCGAGGAATGGCTTCCATGATGCTTTCTTCCATCGAGGCTTCTATGTCTTCGCGACGGCGAGCATTTTTGAAGTTATTCAAGCCCTGAGCCAGAATTTTACTCACGGTTGAGTTCGATTCCCTGGTGAGTTTGATGACGCTGTTCATTTCCCCTTTTTCAAGCATTGGGATGATCTGGTTAAGCACGAGACGATTTTTAGATTTCGCCACAGTTAGAAAAATATAACGTTCCAGAGTAATGGCCAGGCCTAAAGCGAGTACAACCAGTATCGGATACATAAAAGGTCCGCCTGACTGAAAAAAATTAATAACGGTGTTAAGCATGGGATCTTTCTCCGTGGTTCATCGTGCAGTTGATATACTGCGGTGTTTGATTAAATAAATGTGATAAAGCGGTCATTGATTGTAAATATTTTCTAAAGTTCAGGATACAGTTCACGATAGTATTTTACCTGGCGACGAAAGCTACTAGGTTCCAGAGGCTGCAGTGCATCATCCAGGACACTGCTATAAGCCGGTGTTGAAAGGTCAATTTTATCTGCCGGTTTCCAGGGCACGACATACATTACAGTGGGTAATTCCTTATTTCCAATGATAGATGTACCCTGCATCTCAAGACGTTCCTGCGCCAATACCTCAAGCGGAAGTATCAACAACATAAGGGGAATAAGTAATATTTTCATTCTACTTTTAACCTTCGTTTTTCTTGTCAATTCGACGTTGTAGATCAACTATCCATTTTTCTACAGATTCATTTTTTGCACCAGTCAATTCCTGATACTTCTGATAATGAGCTAATGCATCATTCCATTGCTGTAGATAGATATCCAGCAATATACCCAGATTTAAATGCGCATTTGCATACTCGGGGTTAATTTCTAGCGCTTGCAGGTAATGCTGTTTTGCCGGTTCAAATAAACCCTGCTGGCGCTCGATAATGGCCAGGTGATTATAGGCAATTGCATCCTGTTTATCCTGCTCAATTGCGGTCAAAAATTCACTTTGGGCTGGTTTGTATTCTTTTTGTTGAAATAACAGCAAACCCAGATTGGTATGCGCATGCTTATATTCGTTATCAATAGCGATCAATTGTCGAAAGAAATCGATTGATTCGTGAGTTTGCCCCGCTTTTGCTGTGGAAATAGCGAGGTCGTAAAGCTCTAGCCTGGGGTCAACTTTAACGACTTCAGGTGCCTGCTCTGCTGGTTCTGGTTGAGTTGGAGCTATGCTCTGACAGGCAGATTGCAGAATGGCAAACAAAAAGATTAAGATCGGGTAGTTTTTATTCAACATATTGATCACTTATTTCAGTTTTGCCGTATCTAAAAGGTAGCAGTCTGGCCAGGCTTTGCAGGCTGTTTTTGATAGAGTCATCGTAGCTGCCTTTTGGAATTCTTGAGATATTGGTTTCGTGAATGGCGATTGCCTTTTCTTCAAAAGGAAATGCCTGATCTTCCAGCAGGTAGTTATATTCTTCCAGCTCTGCCGCGTTTAGATTTTTTGGTTTTTCTGAAGTTAATAATGCAGTGGCAAAATCACGATAGATTTCGGCAATATAATAAGTAGAGGCGGTGGTTACTTCTTCAACCTGATATTTTGCTGCTTTTGTATAGGCTTTAATGGCTTTTTGCATTAGAGCTTTCTTCTTTTTCAAGCTTTTCTTCAGCGGCGTAGTAAGCCGAGCTTTAGTGTATTGTTGACGGATCGGCTCTATCAAAATCAGACTGGAGGTTGCCGCCAGATAGCGACTACGGTCACTGCGTTGAGTTTTGGCATTGGCATCTGCTTCGATAATACTATTTAGCCAGCTGTGATAATTTTTCGTATCCTTTTTATTCAGATAAGACTGGGCTATTTTATAGCGTAACTCGATAGAGCGAGATAAGGGGTTGGGATATTTTTTGACATAGGTTTTATAGAGGTCTATAACCTTTTCTGGCTTCCCATCTTTATCATGCAATTCGGCAGCCTGCCACAATAGATCACGCTGATCTTTGGTCGGGGAAAGGGCAACCAGTGCCATGACTTCTTTGGCAGCTTTGCCATATTGATTGGTATTGTTATAGCAAAGCGCAAGTTTCTCGCTAACACCCTGGTTCCATTTCTCCTGTTTTGGGTATTTACGCCGAAAATCTTCCAGAATGGTGATTGCGCTGGACCAGTCTTGCAGGGCTATGTATTCAGTGGCCGCATCGTACTGGGCGATGATTTTTTTGTCAGAACTGGGAACAACCTGGCCCAGGCGCTGAAAGTGCTGCGCAGCAAGTAGATGATCGCCCTGATTACGCGCCATTTCACCCTGCAGATAAATACTGGATGCCAGTTGGTCTTGCATTTGCTCGCGGGTTTTACGATCTTTAACCGCTAGCCCGGCGATGACCTGCTGGTAGGCATCTTCTGCCTGGGCATATTGCTTCAATTCAAACTGACTGTGAGCAATGATAATCCAGGCCTGATGATGAATTTTTTTATCCAGCTGCAGATCATCTACAAGACGTTGCGAGGCATTAATCGCTTCGTTATATTTTTTTAGGCTGAAAAACTTTTCCGAGGTATTTAGTAGCACAGATGGCATACGTTTATCTTCAATGAATTTATCACTGAAGGTTAAAGAGCTTTGTATTAGACGCAGGTTTAAAGCGGGCTGTAATTCAGGTTTGGTGATTGCATACAGTGCGTTATAACTCATCAATGCGGCATAGCCCGCTTCAGCACTATTTTTATGTGGAGGGTACTGGTAGGCGGTTTTTTCATATTGCTCAATGGCCATTGCGTATTGTTTTGATTCGAAGCGTGTTTCGGCTAACAGGAAGTTGATTTCAGCCGCATCCTTGTCGTTAGGGAATGAATCGAGATACAACTGATACCAACTGGCGGCAGTTTTGTAATCGCTTACTTTTTTGCTACTGCGTGCCAGTGCGTGGTAATGGGTTGAAATGTCGTATAAATGACGGGTTAATACAGGTTGTAGATCCTTGCGTGTCTGTTCATTGGCCTGTGACCAGTAAGCATTGCCGATATTGTAGTTCTCGATAAAACGACGCTTTTCTGCCAGTATCAGTTTGCTAAACCCGCCTTTCTGATAGGCGTCTATAGCCAGTCCATGCATCCCTGGGGTATAGATGGAGAAAGGGTAATTTTGCACATAGGCCAGATAGTTATCAGCAGCATCGGTAATACGTTCTTTACTTAAATACAGCTCACCAAGTTTTAGATATAACAGGGGTTCATAGTCTCTTTTGCCGTGGGTGTTGAAGAATTGTGCGATGGGTTGTTTGCTGCTGCTGTAGGAAAATGAAAGACTGACAACGCGTAGTACATCGTTTAATAATTCCTGATCGGCGCGACTTAAGGAAGCTGGTAGACTGTTTGGTTCGATCTTGCCTAATTTTTTATTGTAATCAAGGAGTGATATATAACTCTGGGTGGCGGCAACGTAATTACTCTGTTTAAACAATGCCCAGCCTTGCTTATACAGTGCTTTCTCGTAGTACAGGGAATCGGGAAAGTTTTCGACAATAACGGCATAGGCAGATTGTGCCTGTTTATATTCACCATCAAGAAAAAAGGCTTCCCCTCGGCGGAACTGTATTTCATCAATGTATTGAGACTGAGGAAAGTTAGATGCCAGTTGATCCATTGCGGCTCGTGCTTTCTCAGTTTCACCTTCAAGGGCATAAGCACGTGATAACTGGTACAGGATCAGGTCGTTATCGGGTCGGTATGGGTAGCGTTTCAAATAGGATTGATAGCGTTGAATGGCTACCTGGGTTTCAAGTTTGGCGCGTTTTTCTATCTCTGGATCATCGGATAATTTATTGTCCATGCTAGCTTCCAGTTCGAGGTCAGCCAGACGTTGTACCTCTTTTCCGTAAACTTCATTCTGTGGCGTAATATCGATCAGTTCGCGATAGCTTTTAATGACCTTGCTTTTAGAGATGTCAAAATTTACCTGAGGTTGAATCTCTTCTATCGGCTCTAATTCAATATCGGCAATATTACGAATATCTGGCGTGTTTGCGCAGCCCTGTAAAAGTAATAAAGTGAGTAGGAATATAAGCCAGCGATCAGTCATTTTTCTTCTCGCTATTTGCCAGGTCATCATATAAACGGGCCAGGGAGTAACGCGCGCTCAGACGTAACTGTTTGATATGATCCTGTTGCTGAAGCAGTGTATTGATAGCTACCTGGTTAATATAATTTTTCTGTCTGCCGAGCAGGTTATCAACCTGCGTAAACAGCTGACTAATTATCGACGATTGCCCTGCAATGCGCTTATCTAGCTCGCTTAGTGTGTTGTCGTTAACTACAGCGGCAAGGCTGAGTGATTGAGCGGCTGCACTGGTTTCAAGCATGGACTGCTTAAGTGACTTCAGTTCAGATGTCGCGCGCCAGGCACGTGTGGGAAAATCGGTTTCTATCTGATATTGCAGCAATCCTTTTAGCAGACGGTATTTGGCTTTTTCTGCGCTTAAATCCTGCTGCCCTTCAAGTTGATCAAGAATAGATTTTAATTCATCCAGCTGTTGCAGATATTCAGTTTCATCTGCATCGGCCAGAGCCAGATAATTCTCTTCATTAACTATTGAGGTCACTTTCTGTGAGAGTTGTTCAACCTGTGATTGAAAGTCGTTTATATGTTCTAATTCTGCATTGTTTTCAATGGCTGGACGCTTGGCCTCAAAATTTGCTCGACGTTCTTTAAGCATTAATGTCAGTACTGGGAGATTCTCATCCCATTTAAGCAGAGCATCCAGAATATCAAGCAGTTCCTGATAACGGCGAACCTGTTGTTGGAATTGTTTGTCTGCGATCAGTGTATACAGATAGTTCGCTGTGTTTTTTTCCAGCGTTGTTTCGCCTATCAGTTTAATGCTTGAATCTTCAATGATGCGATGTTGAATCAGTGCATCAATCAGTTGGTCATCAGTGATCTGAGAAATAAGTTTTTGTTGCTCGACCAATAGTTTGTCGAAGTTGGCGGCTGCCTGACGATAGTATTCAATTGCCTGAGTTTTACGTTGTTTGAGTTCCAGAGCATAGGGAATAGCCAGATAGGATTCCAGAGTCGCACCATCTATCTGAGTTTTTTTCTGCAACACTCTCCAGTAACTCATGGCCTTATCCAGATCAGATTTCTGGCTCCAGGCCCAACCTATGCCAAGCAAAGCTTTATTTGAAACGGGTCCAGAGAAGCGAATTTTTAAAAAATGTGCGATTGCGGCATCATTTTCTTCATGCCTCAGGCTGTTCAATCCTAATGCCAACTGACTCGAATCCAGTAAGCCAGCAAACTCATCACCGGGTATGCTAAGTTTTTGCAGACTTTCCAGGCCCTGGTAACCGGGTTCTTCCTGACCAGCTGTTATTTGCGCAATCGATAAGTTGTATATTGCATAAGCACGCCAGATGCTACGAGGGTCAATTTTCTGTATAGCATCTGCAGCCTGCTCGAAGTTTTGTTTGCGGGTAAACAGAGAACTCAATAGATACTGTCTTTGTTGTTCACGTTGTGCGGGCAGGGGATTTGAAATTCGTGATAGCAGTTGTTCAGCCTGCTCGAAATTGCCCTGTTCAAACTGTACTCTGGCCAGATTGAACCAGACACGGTTCTGGGTGTTTGTGGATTTTTCCTGTTGCAGCAACTGATTGAATATCTGTTCGGCGTCATCGCTTAAGCCGTAGTTAAAGTACAGGCTACCGCGTAATAACTCGGCATCATGGGGTTGTACCTTGAATGCGTTTTTAAATTTTCCTACATCAATTTCGGTAATTGCATTTAGCGTTTTATTCTGGAACAGCTGATACAGTGCTGTGCCGTACGGCAGGTCGAGAGTGGGGAGATCTTTCTCTGCACGTAAGCTATGAGTGACAATTAAGAGCGGGAGTGTCAGGCATACAGACCGGATTTTAAAACGAAATACTTTCATCACTAAGCGCTAATAAGCCTAATCTCTGATTTTGGCTTCGAAAAGCGGTTGCTCTTTGCTAGGGTCATCAATTATCTGTAGCTCGACAAATTGCGGCTCGCTGCCTTTTTCCATTTTAAGTGTAGCGCCGCGTCGATAGTCTCTGCCATTCGGCCCTTTGCCAATAAATAATGCAATGATTTCATGTTCACCGGATGCCAGGTTGCCCTGATACAGGCGTTGAACACCGCCGCGTTTGAGCGCATCCAGTTCGCGTTGAGTGTACAGGTAGTTTGTGACTACTTTGTTATCGATTTTTAGCTGTACCGAATCCAGTGTGAATAATTGTCCAGCGTCGATAGAAAGAAAAACATTAAACTGAGTATTGGCGGGAAATAACAGGTCTTCTTCAAGAATAAACAGGTTGCGATTAAGCGTAAGCACCTGTTTTTTTAAGTCGATAATTTCCTGCTGCAACTCGCTATCGGGTTGCTGGGCGCTCACGATAGTGGGTGTGAGGAATACGGTGCCCAATAGCAGCAAAATTAAAATTCTGTGAGCTGTTGTCATGTGAATAACCTGTTATACCCTGTTAAATTTAGTTATTTTGCGATTTAAGATGGATCGGGTGAAACCAGTCCGGATGAGTAATGAACTTTACCGCTGGCATCTATGATAATCGCATCCAGATTCTGCATTTTTTCTATGAGTTGTATCCCTTTCTCTGCACCCAGTACGAACAGAGTGGTCGATAATGCATCAGTAGTCGTTGCGTCAGGACCAATAACCGACGCACTCCATGACCTTTTTGCTGATCGGCCGGTACGGGGGTTGATTATATGATGAATTCTTTCATCATTGGTTAAAAAATAACGCTCATAGTCGCCGGATGTTGAAATTGCAGTATTAGAAAGCGGGATGCGTAGCGCATAGGCATCTTTATTGCGCGGATGTTGAATACCGATAATCCACGGTCTTCCATTTTTATCTCCTATGATGCGGCTGTCTCCGCCGGCGCTGACAATGCCTGAGCTGATTCCACATTTCTGCAGTAGATCTATAGCGCGGTCTACCGCATAGCCCTTGGCTATTCCCCCCAGATCGATACGCATGCCGGCGTGGGTGAAATGTACGGTGTTGGCCTGTAGCTCAATATTTCGATAATTAACACTGGGTAAAGCCAGTTTGATATGTTTTTCATCAGGTTGAATTTTTTTTCGATAATCATACTGGTAGCCGATAGAGGCAAAACTGATATCGAAAGCGCCTGCAGAGAGTTCAGAGAATTTAATCGATGTTTTCAATAGATCAAATAGCTCCGGGCTTACTGCAACAGTCTGTGCGGCGGCTTTATTATTGATCTGCGAGATTTCGCTTTCTGCGATATAGGGGCTCATCAGCTGTTCAATACGATTAAATTCATCAAACACCTGCCCAACACAGGTGACAGCCTGTTGCTGGTTCGGGCTATCGATCTCTAGCGAAATTAGAGTGCCCATCATATTACGCTGCTGTTTCAGCCAGTTTGCGTTGATCGATGAGCTATAAAGCCCCAGACTGATTAAGCACAGATAAAAAGTGGCAGCAGGAATTGAAAAGCTAAACTGCATATTGAATGGTCAGGAGATGATAGGCTCGAAGGCGACGTATTGTTCATAACTGGTTCCGCTACCTAATCCATGACCTGGAAAAGTAGTAGCGAAGTTACTTAGTTGATTATTCAGCGCCATATAATTTAATAGCACGGTGTTCACTAGCAGATTGACATTATTTGCGGCTGGGCTGGACGAAGTCACTACTGATGCATCACTTGAGAAGCGGCCTATCTGGCGACCAGCTCCTGGGCCGCTTGCGCTTAGAAGCGGTGATGAATTGGGGTTATAGACGAGGAAGAATGAACAGGCTGTAGAAGAATTATCACCGCTCCACACACCCTTGCCATTGGCAGAACTGTCTCTTGTGCCATTGCTGGCGACGGAGCCATCGCTGAAGACATAAATCATCAAAGGGCTACCCAGGAGATTTGCATAATTGAGGCAGGCGCCTATGCATTGGCCCGCGCGCCTGTCTCTTGTTTCACCGGTGCTACGGTCACCCGTATGGTAGTCATAACCACCCATGGTGATACAACCAGCGGCCGAATACCCGTTTAATACCATCTTCATGATGGATGCGGTTTTACGGAATTCGGTATCTTTCATTTCCGTAGTGTTAAAAATTGCTTGAATATTAGTATCATCTTCTGGGTTTACTGCTACACCAGCAAAGCCATTTGCCAGGTCGGCGGCTTTTAAGTAGCCGCAGCGCACCAGATCCTTTACCACCTCATCGTTGGTGATTCCGGTCTGGATAGTGCCCAGTTTGAGTTTTTTATGGGTGATGCGAGCCATCGATTCCATGACTGCTGTTACATCGGCGGGGTTGCTCAGGGTAGCGGTTAAATTGCCAACATCAACCATGCCGGTGACATCGCTGGGTCGGTCGACCTTGGTAGGCCTAAACTCAGGGTTAACCATATTTGCAGGGGCTACCGAGTTACCACCCGATTCACTATTACGCGAACCGATCAGGTCAACAACCGAGCCACGGGCACCCGCTATAGCAACACCATACAGGGGGTTATGCGGATTATTACCGGTATCATTGTCTGATCGAGCAGGGATGACGCAACCATCGATATTACCACCAGTTACTGCAGCTCCGCCTTTTTCCAGAATTCCCGCCAGCATAGCGCTGTCAGCATGAAACTGTAATCCGAGCTGAGAATTAACGAAATCGTTATTGATGCTGGGGTTTTGTAAAGTAGTGAAGGCGGTGGAATCGAGTCCGGGAATCATGTCACCGGGTATACCCATCTTGCTGTAGCCCGCAGTTGTTATGGTGCCATCGTTCTGGCCGCCAGCACCGCCAACCAGTACATTGGAACCAGCGAAGTTAGCACCTCCGGCCAGGTCGAAACAGATCATCGGTACGTTACCGGTATCAAGGCCAAAGGAACAGCCTATGTCGGCTGCCAGAGCATTCATATCTGAAGATAGCGCTGCGCGCGCCTGATTCGGTGTTGCGAACAGGCTGAAGACTCCACCGCTTAATACGCTAGCAGAACCCAATGTAAAACCCTGCCGGATAAAATCTCGGCGCGAGACGGGGCGGGCGTGATCGGCATGATACAGCGGAGCATCAACCGGCAGGTTTTTCATCGAGTATTTGTTTTTTTGGCGCATGATTTTACCTATTGAATCAACATGGCGGCGCTACCAACGGCGGCTGCACAGATGGCTTTGACGATTTGTTTAGTACGATCTGCGGTGTAGATATCGCTATTCAGGTCGCAGGGGAAGTTCGCGTTATAGTGGGGGTCTCCATCTACAGGACATTTGGTCATTTCACTGATTAGCGAAGTGTAACTGTCGCTTCCACCATCGAAGGTCAACGTCTGCTGGGCAGGATCACCCAGCAGGGCTTTAACTTCGTTTTGATCCGGAGATGAATCCAGATTGCTCAATAATACCGCATCTAATATCGGTTGAATGGCATAGTCGCGTTTGGTTGCAGTGTTGAATGCGGTCTGCGCCGATTCAGTAAAGTCTACGTTAGTAAACATCCGGTTAGCATCGCCTACAGGTAGCAGGGCATCGGCGTCAACTCTTTCACTACAGGAGATTAAAGCTAGCTGAGCAATCGCCATCTGGTGTGATGCAAGGAATGCGTCAATGGTCTCTATCGCTGGAAACTGTTGCTTATATTTTATATACAGGTCATTCACAGCAGTATTAGTGACTGGAATATTGGTCATTCTAGAGATAGTTGCATTAATTTCATCGAAGGTACGAACACCTAAATCTGACACCGCTTCTGCAGCGTTTGCTGGTGTTGCCGCTGTTGGCATCGGGTCAATATGTGGATGGCTTTTGCTGCCCAGGGTCTCAAAGGTCAGGAAAAACTCATCGCTTTCTGGGCCTTTTTCCAGCGCGATTACGGCGCCTAATGTTGATAACAACTGACCACTCTCAGGGCTATAGCTGCTATCGATAGTGGTATTCATATTGGCAAATGCCTGCCCGGCAACCGCTTCTTTTCCGTTGATCGCAAGACGCATGCTGCCGATAGTGAATCCGCCAGGGGTCCAGTCAGGGTTGAGGTTGATAAAGGTGGGTTTATCAAACAAATAGCTGTAGCTGTCATACTGAGAAACTTCAAACATGATGTAGCTGTCAGGAATGTCAATTTGATGGGCAATTGAAAACAGCAGGAAATATTTTTCACCAACGCCTGCTGCATAATTCTGCGTTATCTGGGCCTGGGTAAGGCTACGGTTATGTATCTCAACCATGCGGATCTGCCCCAACCAGGTTTGGCTGCCAGCTGCACTTCGTCCCAGCATAAAAGCATAGGTATCTTTCCATGAGTTCAGCGCAGTGGATACAGTGGTAGGGTCGGCAACATTGATCAGGGCACCATTGACATAAATCTTACGTCCTGCGACCGGATCATAGGTGGCGACTACATGCTGCAAACTGGACTGTACAATTTCGCCAGCATCCTTTGTGGAAAGAAAGGGTTCGCCATTAGCGTCGGACTGGTCAGTACGGTTATGGAAGTTGTAGTTATACAGGGTTTGAGAAAGGGTAAAGTTCTTCTGTGTTGAACCATTGTCATAACTGATGATATTGGTATCTTCCTGGGTGACATTAGCCGGGATGACCCAGCCTTCAATGGAGTATTCACCAGTAGATCTGACAAGATCGTGTATCTTTTTACTGGTGTGTGTATCTGCTCGGGCACCTCCACCATTAAGATTAATGCCATAAGAACCCAACCAGCTGACATTGCCGCTGAGTGCCAGATTAATCGAAGGTTCGATACCACTACTATCAAATGCAGTAGTTCCAGTACGCGTTTTGAACTCCCAGCGTGCGATCATATTGGCTTCATGACGATCACCGCCGCTGGCCACTATGCCATCCTGCATAGTCAATGCCTTACTACTGATCAGCGTGGTATCTACGGCTGTGGGGCTAATGGCTGAAGCAAAACGAGTAATGGCATCCAGCATTTCACCAGCATCACCATCTATTGCTCCAGTGGTTCCATTTTTTGAGCCACAGTCTGTCCAGCAGTTATGAGCTTCCAGCAAACGCTGTACAAAGCGCGAGTTTTCGGGAGTATCGACGTTAATCTTGGCTTTTGCGGCCGCATAGGCAGCATCTACATCAACTAGATTGGCGAAGAAGGGTGCCTGTTGCTGTACGCTACCTTCTTCGTAATGACAGCTGGCACAGTTCGTTTTAAGTAATGGGTAGATGGTGTTTTCAAAGCTATTGCTGCCGTTCTCCTGAGCCGTATCTGGGTAAGTCTTGGTTGCACCAGGTTCCTTGATTGTGGGTGCTTCAAGGTCAACACCTCGTTTGGTGATACTGTTATCGGTACTGGCCCAGTTAGAAATCATTGCTGTCAACGCATCTGCGCAGACCTGAGGCACGTTTTCCCAGCAGTTGTGACCTGCGCCTACCTTGGTGACCATTCTGGAATCGGCGGGACTTTTCAGGTCGACTATTGCCGCCACTTCAGAGTATGCAAAATTGACATCCCCTGGATCAGCGAAGCCTGGCGAGTTTCCACCATTGATATGACAGCCACCGCATCGATTGGTCGACTTGATGTTGTCCCATAGGTTGACTTCAAATGCGCGTACATCTTCGGTAGCGGCAGCAGGCCCCTGTCTGGATGTTGTGGTATCGCCCAGAAAAGGGTTCTGAATGGTTTCAGTACTGCCACCACAGGCGTTGAGAAGCGTAGCTACGGTAAGTAAGGATAGTGCTGTGCGGATCATTGAGGTTTTACGATAAGGGTTCATGTTATTAAGCGTCACGATTAATTCCCCTTGCAGTAGGCTGCAACATCGCGAAACACCTGTTTCATCCTGAAGCCGGCCTTGAAGTCGCTAACAATGTTGTTTACCTCACTACGGTCTGCTGCGTAGTTATCCGGATCACGAAAACACACGGCTTTAAAGGCTTTCTTAACCTGACACTGGGCAAATGCTTCGCTATAGGCGAGTTCCTTACCCATTGATTTGGGGCCATTACCGTAGGCGTGCCCCTTGGCATCTTTTTGCACATCCGGATAGTCATTCCAGCCAAGCAGGGCGTTGGGGCCGTTGCGCCAGTAGTTTATCCAGCTGTCGTCGGTGGTGATAAAACCCTGTTTGAAGTTATTCGAGTTGATCAGGTACTTGGGCCGGACTGTACCTGCTGTGTATAGCAACTTAAGATTAGCTGCATCTTCCGTAACCTCGCCATTACCATCTTCAGTAGTCAGATCAAGATAGGCATAAGCCCCCAGTAGGCCGTCCATGCCAGCATGGCAACCGACGCAGGAGTTCAGGTAGATCTGGCTGTCGCCACCCGGGCTGCGCGCGACATCCTGATGCACTCGATCAGGGGTGCGTGAGTTATCCTTGATCTGTTCCAGATCGTTACATAGGTGGTTGAGCATGGTAAAGCGAAACAGCGCGCGATTGGTTCCAAGAATCAAAAATGCTCGTGCTGAAGCACGTGTGGTTATGACGCCAGCGGTGGCGGCTTCATCCAGCTGCGTGACGGCACTCTGGGCTTTTTTCTGTAGTATGTTTATGTCGGAAAGATCACCATCTACAGGGCCAAGTGCTTCCAGCTCCTGATAGTGCAAATTGTCTACATTATGGTATGGGGTAATTGGCTGACCATCTTTATTGAGCAGGTTGAAGTTTCCGGTATAAATGATGTCTCCGTATAGAATTTCACGAAAGTCGATATCATCACGTACCATGCCAATCACTGTGGCAGTGTAGTCGTTAAGTGGTGTGAATATTGTTTGCTCTTCGTTGGTCCAGGGAGCGGCCCAGTTTTTCAGTGTGACGTTGTAAAAGGCAGGGTCCTGCAGGGCGATTTCAGCAGCCGTTTTTCCACTAGCGTCCGAAATAAGGGCGGTTTCCATACTGTTTAGAACGCTAGCCGAAGGTGGCACACCGGTAAGACGGTCATGAATACGTTTGGCCTGACGCCTTTCCTGATCCCCGGCAAACAGTGACTGGCTGATCAATAGTAAAAGTATAACGGCGCTAGTGGCGAGAGAACTTTTTTGCATGATTATCGAAGTTCCAGTTTAAAAATGGGTTAATTAGATGTTATAAGTTTGCACTTTTTAAACTAGCAAACCTCTTAAGCATAAAATAAGGATATCTAACCGTGATTAGATCACATAAACTAAATTTGATGCGGGGTAGATTGTTTAATTTGAAACCTATTTCACAATATCTAGGTGATTTTAGCTGTCTCAGTGAAGCGAAGATGACCGTTGGTAGGGATAAAATGTAGATTCATCGGTTTATTTAGAGATCAGACTTACGGATTTGAGTTTTTATCTACAATGCAGCAGGATACTGTGCTTTTATCACTTTCTTTAAACTAAATGTTTTGTTAATCAATGTATCAAAAAAGAAAAATTTTTAAGTGTTAATAAAAAATCATTACCCATTTTTCGCAGCAATATTGCACCTTGCGCTAACTGGTTGCACCGAAAGTACTACCGGCAGTAAGGTGACGGGTGCTGACCCCGGTGTTTTGGAGGCGCCAATTGCTTTTGTTAAGCGACCCATAGCGCTAGATGATAATGGCAACGAATTACAGTCCGATTTGCGCGAACCCCTGTTTTTTATGGCAGGCGGTGATGTTTATTTGCGCAGTAATTCTACCGTCACTGCAACCGAAAAAAATATTACCTTCAGTGTGACCGGCGGACAGGGAGATGTTAAGGGGTTAAGACCATCATTTGATGGCACCAAGCTGCTGTTTTCTCTACGTCTGTTTGATGATGACCTCAATGACGACGTAATTCCAAGCTGGAATATCTATGAATATGACCTGGGTACTGAAACGCTACGCCGGATTATTGATGATAATTTGATTGCAGAGGAAGGCGACGATCTATCACCTGCTTATCTACCTGATGGGCGCATTATCTTCAGTTCTAACCGTCAGGTTCAGTCGGTTGAAATGCTGTCTAATGAAAAGGGTAAACCTTTCAGGGCGCTGGATGAAGACGAGAATACGCTGGCCATGGTGCTGCATGTGATGGACGAGAATGGTGGTGAGCTTCATCAGGTTTCATTCAACCAGAGCCATGATCTGGATCCTACGGTATTAACGCATAACTATTCCGGTGAAGTGATGTTCACCCGTTGGGATAATGCGGGCAGCAATAGTTCAATGAATCTCTATAAGATGACTCCTGATGGAACCAGCCTGCAGGTGTTATATGGCGTGCATAGCCATGACACCGGGGCCAACAATAGTGGTAGTGATGATGCCACTATCCAGTTTACTCAGGCTCAGGAAATGGAAGATGGCCGCATTATTACCATAGCTCGACCTTTTACCAATACCTTTGATGGTGGTGATATTGTGATCATAGATGCGCAGAACTTCGCCAATAATTTTCAGCCGGTAGCGGGTATGAGCAGTCCAGGGCCTGCGCAAAGGTCAGCAACCATTAACCCTGTCTCCACTGAAACAACGAATAATGAGCCATCTCTGGGTGGCCGCTATCGCTCTGTTTTTCCACTGTGGGATGGTTCGGATCGAATCATGTTTAGTAAAAGTACCTGTGAGCTGGATGTGAATGGTACGCGTAGACCCTGCATAGAACCCTATATATCAGATGTGTCAGCGGTTGAAGTATCACCCACTTATAGCATCTGGTTATACGATATGAATCAGCACTCACAAAAGGTCATAGTGCGTGCCGAACAGGGCATGGTGATTAGCGATATAGTTGCCTTACAGGCAAGAGAAAAGCCGGATATTGTTTTTGATAAAGCTGGCGCTGACCTGAATACTACCTGGGCTTCGGATGTAGTCGCAGCACTGCATATAAGGAGTGTTTATGATTTTGGCAATGGCAGCTTTAATGGATGCTTCCTCACACAATGTACATCAGCAAATGGAATTACCAGTGTGAATGATCTGGGTGATCCGTTAAAAGCTGGCGCAGATCAGCGTCCTGCTCGCTTTGTGCGCTTTGTTAAACCGGTTTCCCTGCCAGACCCTGATGACCCTGATCTGGCTAACCCCCCTGATCTGAATCGTGCTGCGTTCGGTCCATTGCGCAATCTGGCCATGCGTGAAATTGTCGGTTATGCACCTGTAGAGCCGGATGGTTCGGTGAAGGTGAAATTACCTGCGGATATTCCACTGGGGGTTGAAGTGCTGGATAAGATGGGCAGACGTATTGGTCCGCGTCACGAAAACTGGTTCCAGTTACGCCCGGGCGATACGATGGAATGCACCGGTTGTCATACGGAAAATACCAGCAATAATGCGGTTCCTGATATTCATCATCGGCGTGACGCAGAAGCCGCGTCAATCAATGAGGGTATTCCAGCCAGTGGTGTTTTTGAAAATACACAGATACCCGGAAGTAGCGATAAATACTGGGGAAATCCGGGAGAAACTATGGCTGAAGTCAGGTTTCGATTAGCACCAGCAGAGCCAGAGGTTAATACTGATATTGTGTATGACGACTACTGGACAGACCCTGCATTGAATGCTGCATTTAGCTATGAGTATGGACTGCTTGATTCAAGCATCAGTTCTCCCGCAAGATCTAGCTGTACACCTTGGACTTATACCTGCCGCATTGTGATCAATTATGAACAGCATATTCATCCATTGTGGAATTTACCGCGTGGAGTAGCTGGCGTAGATACCTGCACCAATTGCCATAGCAAAACGGATTCAGTTCAGATGATCGATAGAGTACCGGCAGCGCAACTGGATTTAACCGATGGATTTTCGGATATTGCGCCACAAATGCACTATAAGTCTTACGATGAATTGCTGGTCGCAGATGCTGGGCAGGAAATAGATGCAACAGGTAGTCTTGAGAACATTCAGATCGAAGTGCCGATACTTGATGAGAATGGTGTTCAGGAAGTAATCAATGGTATACCACAAACCGAGTTTATTCCTGACCCATCTGCTACTGTGAGACCCTCCATGTCAGCAAACGGAGCGAGGGCCAGCTATTTCATGGAAAAAATGACCGAAACCGAGTTGGACGCTGGCCGTACTTTAACTCGGGTAACAAATCCGAATTATGTCGACCATTCAAATTTTATGGACGAACATGAATTGCGCCTGATCGCTGAATGGCTGGATTTAGGCGCACAATATTTTAATGACCCGTTTGACCCGGCAGTGCCGATGAATTAACGTCTGCACTTTGCAGGGAAGAGTTTTATGATTTTAGCAGTCCATTGATTACAAAAATAACAAGCACCGTGCATTTTTTCATTCTGGTTATATTGTTACTGCCCGCCATTGTGCGTGCAGAAACAGACAATGCCCAGCAGTTAACTATTGCCGATCCATATATTGAGATGCACACCGGCCCCGCTTCGGCTTACCCGATATTTCATGTGCTTGATCGAGGTGAAAAGATCAGCGTCATCAAGAGCAAAACCAACTGGTATCAGATACGTTCAAGCAAGGGAACCGAAGGTTGGGTGAATCGGGATCAATTACAACAGACATTGTTACCCAGCGGGCAGCAATTAAAGCTGCGCGATCTGTCGGAACAGGATTTTAAAGCGCGGCAGTGGGAAATGGGGGTATTGTCAGGTGAACTGGAAGGCGCTCCTGTAATATCATTCTATGGGGCCTATGCCTTTACCGAAAATTTATCGGCAGAGTTAAATCTGGGACAATCTGTGGGTTCGGTTTCCACTAGTTTGTTGTATAAACTTAACTTGCTCATGCAGCCATTTCCTGAATGGGAGTATTCGCCGTTTTTTACTCTTGGGCTGGGGCATATTAATGTAAAACCCAATGCGACCTTGATTAACCCTGCAGATAAAGACAACCAGTTAAGCCAGATTGGCATCGGCTTCAGGAAATTTTTAAGTCGGCGTTTTGTAGTTCGAGCAGAGTATAACGAGTATGTTATTTTTTCCGCCAGCAATGCTAAAGATGAAAATGAGGATATAGGTGAATGGAAATTAGGTTTCGCAGTCTTTTTCTAAGCCTGTTATTAATCGTATTTTGCACAACGCTTTATGCGGCTGAACCGGCTGCTGAATCTGATCAGCAATCGCTGTTAATTCAAACGGATATTCAGCGACAACAGTTTGATGAAGCGCTGATCAATGCAGATGATTTTGAAATAATGCTGGCACTGGGTTACCTGAGTATTGAAGATTTTGGTGTTAATCCGTTGATGGTTGCCAAGCTTGATTACCATGTAAATGAAGATATCTTTTTACAGATGGCGTATGGACAAAGCAAAGGTGGTACCACAAGTTGGGAAGTGTTGTCTGCAGGGGCGCCGCTGCTTACTGATGCTGAACGCGAATTGACTTATTACAGTATCAATATCGGATATAACCTGTTGCCGGGTGAAGCCTTCCTGACTGAGACCAGAACCTTTAATACCGCTTTTTATCTCACCGCCGGGATGGGTGTCACCGAATTCGCCGGAGAGAGTCGATTCACTATTAACTATGGTACGGGTTATCGTTTCCTGCTCAATGATTCCTGTGCGATGTATATAGATTACCGAAACAACCAGTTTGATATGAATGTATTTGGTGAAACCAAACCCAAAGCCACCAATAACCTTGAATTCACTTTCGGTATCAGCTGGATCTTCTAGAGAGAAAAACTATGAACAAAATATTTTTCTGGATCAAATTATTAAGCGCAGTGTTTACGCTATTGTTTGTCACTTCATTGCAGGCCCTGACGCTGGAAAAGGCAGCGCCAGATTTTACTCTGAAGAGTTTACAGAATAATAATATCAAACTCAGCGAACAGGCAGGCAATGTCGTGCTGCTCAATTTCTGGGCTTCCTGGTGTGGCCCCTGTCGTAAAGAAATGCCACTGCTCAATGATTTGCACAATAAATATAAAGCACTGGGTTTCAGTGTGATAGGGGTCAATGTGGAACAGGAATCCAATCTGGCAAAATCATTCATCTCCAGTTCTCCGGTAGATTTTCCCATTCTGTTAGACGACAGTAATATAGCCAGCAAGTTATATGATGTAAATGCCATGCCTACCACAGTCATTATTGATCGCAATGGTGTGGTTAGACATTTGCATAAGGGTTACAAGGATGGTGATGAAAAAGCCTACCAGAAAGTGGTAAAAAAACTGTTACGTGAATAGCTATATGAAACGATCTATTCGATCTCTAATGTTGTTGACGCTGTTACTTTGCCTGCAGGCCTGTAGCAGTGTTGAGCCCTGGGTCAAGCCCTACGAGCGCGCGCATCTGGCCGATCCTGTTATGGATGTTAATCGTGATCCAGTTGCTACTAATTATATCCACCACGTTTATGATTCGCGTGAAAGCGCACGGGGTGCAGGTGTCGCCAGCGGTGGTGGTTGTGGCTGTAATTAATATGTTGATCTGGCCAATGAAAAACGGATTTTTTCAGCGCCTTTTATTATTGCTGTTGGGTCTGGTGTATTTTTCTAATGCCTCAGCCCTGGTGCTACCAGAAGATCGTGCGGATGTTCTCTATCATAGTTACGATGGTGGCGGTGCCGAGATATCCGGCCCTTCGATACTCATCAGAAAAAAGTTTAGCGAAAATGTATCCGCCTCGTTTAATAACTATGTGGATAATGTTTCCAGTGCCTCTATTGATGTAATGACAACAGCCAGTAAATACACTGAGGAGCGTAAAGAAAACTCAATCAATCTGGATTATTTGCACGATAAAACTCTGATGAGTGTGGGTTATACCAACAGTAGTGAAAGTGATTATGATGCCGCTACAGTCAACCTGAATTTCTCTCAGGATTTTTTTGGTGATCTGACAACCCTGAGTATGGGTTATGCGATGGGTGACAATACGGTGAAGCGTAACGGAGACCCGGACTTTAAAGAAGAGCTACAATCTCGCAGTTACCGTGTATCACTATCTCAGGTAATCACTCAGGATACGATCATGTCCTTTGCGTTTGAATCTATCACCGATGAGGGTTTTCTTAATAACCCCTATCGACAGGTACGCTATCTCAATTCTGCGGTAATATCTGGATATAGTTATATAGCTGAAAAGTACCCTAACACCAGGACCAGTAATGCTTTTGCGGTTAGCGCGCGTTACTATCTGTCGCAGCGCTCAGCCTTGCATGCGGGGTATCGTTACTTCAGTGATGACTGGGGGATAGAAGCTGATACCTTCGAGCTGGGTTATACCTTGCCTTATGATGAAGACTGGTTGCTGGAGTTTAGCTATCGATCTTATGGCCAGACTCATGCTGATTTTTATAGCGACCTATTACCTTTTTGGGAGCCAGGTAACGATCCGCAGACTTTTTATGGCAGAGACAAAGAACTAAGTACTTTTAACGATAGCTCTATTGGCGTGGGTGCAAGCTATGAGTTCAAAAAGAATGGTGATGGCTTTATAAAAAGAGGCACTGCCAACCTGTTTATCGATTACATCTCTTTTAACTACGATGACTTTAGAGATTTAACTAAAGCTGCAGCGCCTGGTGAAGAGCCTTTATATAAAATGGATGCTACGGTACTGCGCCTGTTTGTTTCGATCTGGTTTTAATCCCTTCATGCTGGTTTGACAGCCCTGTAAATCTGCCGCAAACTGCTAAAATTCTCTAACAAAAGCTATCACAGGCAGGTTTTGTATCATGAATCCGGAAAAAGTAGTCTTTGGGTTTTTTATCGTTCTCGCATTAACCCTCAACTTTGGATTTTTTATCGGTGAAATCGATAACCCGGATCATCACCATGTATATGAACTGTTTGCTGTGGTGGTGGTTAACCTGATTGCCACCATTCTCAAGTTTGGTGATCGCAGTCAAATGGGGGCGGTGTTACTGGCCACCAGCCTGGTCGCTATCCTGCAGTTAGTTGCAGCAACGCTGGTATGGGTGGCGGCTGAGCATATTACCGGTGTCGGACTGACCCCTGCGGTTACTTCAAGTATTGTTTCACTCTCAGGAGGTGCCATGCTTGCCAATGTGGTATCAGTGATATTACTCATCATTGAAACAGTGATGTTACGACGCTAATCCTGGAATGTTTCGATGGATAACATCGTTTTCCTGATCTTTCGGCGCATGCGCCGACCTTTGATTACCCTGCTAATCATCTATTCTATCTCGATATTAGGTCTGGTTTTAATTCCGGGTCTGGATGACAAGGGTAATGTCTGGCACATGGATTTTTTCCATGCCTTTTATTTCGTCAGTTATATGTCTACCACCATTGGATTTGGCGAGATTCCATATGCTTTTAGTGATGCGCAACGGCTGTGGGTTACTCTGGCAATGTATGCCGGGGTTATAGGCTGGTTATATGCCATCAGTAATATCCTGACTCTGGTGCAGGATAAAACCTTTCAACTAGCATTAGCAGAAAACAAATTTGCGCGACAGATCAGAGGTATGCGTCAGCCGTTTTATCTGGTGTGTGGTTATGGCGAAACCGGTAGTGCATTGGTGCGAGGATTAACCAATGTCGGTCAGCATGTAGTGGTGATCGAAATCAACGAATTTCGCAGCAATCTGACCAAACTTGATAACCTGCGCGATTTTGTACCGGTGTTACATGGCGATGCACAAAAGCCATTGCATCTGCAGGAGGCAGGGTTAGAAAACCCGCTGTGTCAGGCAGTGGTTGCGGTAACCAATGACAACGAAGCAAATCTCAAAATCGCTATCACCAGTAAATTACTTCACCCCCGTATCAAGGTCATTTGCCGAGCCGACTCATACGATATTGAAAAGAATATGGCTTCTTTCGGGACCGATTATATTATCGATCCCTATGAAACCTTTGCGCTTTCTCTGGTGACTGCTTTTCAGGTGCCTTGTCTGTACCTGATGCAACGCTGGTTATATTCCGGTTATGGAAAAGAAAGTCTGGAAGAACCCATTTATCCACCACAAAACAGCCACTGGATCATCTGTGGTTTTGGCCGTTTTGGAAAAGCATTGTATAAACGCATGATCAAGGAAGGGTTAGATGTGATTATCGTTGAAGCGAATTCACAGATGGTAGACCTGCCCCAGCAAGGCGTGATTGACGGTCGTGGAACCGAAGCTGAAACTTTACAATTAGCAGGTATAGAGAAAGCCTGCGGTTTGATAGCAGGGACTGATAATGATGCCAATAATCTATCTATCGTGGTTACCGCACGCGATCTGAATCCAGACCTGTTTGTTGTCGTACGTCAGAACCACTCAGACAATAGTGCGATTATTGATGCCGTCAAAGCTGATTTAGTGATGCACTCCAGCAAAATCATCGCGGATAAAATCCGCGTATTACTCGGAACGCCGATGCTTTACGAATTTATTTCGTTAGCAGCTTATCAGGAAAACGAATGGGCCTGTGAACTGGTCAGTCGTATTTCGGCGTTAGCTGGAAATCATGCTCCGCGTCTGGAAGAAATCGTAATCAACGAACGCATGGCAGAAGCGGTTTACCGGCATTTGCAGCAGGGAGGGGCGCTCACTGTGGGTGAATTATTGCGTGATTCCTGGCATAAAGAGACACAATTACATTGCATCGTATTAATGCTACAGCGGCATAACGATCATCGATTGTTACCAGCAGATGATGTCGAGCTTAGAATAAATGACCGCCTGCTTGTATGTGCCCGTAGAGGTGGGTTTACTCGTCTGTTCTGGAATTTACAGCAGGAAACCATCCTCAGTTATATACGCACAGGAGAAGTCAGAAAGCATGGATGGTTGTGGCGCAAGTTAAGTGGTAGTGATCACTGGCGTGATAAATTGTGAAGTTATAAAGTCATCCCTGAAACCCGCCTAAAGACGAGGGAATCTTGATCAATGCGAGACGTCGTGGAATGGCGGGCTATTCCAGGGAGTTACAAGGCTTCCGCGTCTTGCTCTTTACGATAGACGAAACAGTGGGTTACCCTCGATTAAACAGAGCCAGGTCAAAGCCTCGATTTCAGCGTTATACTGTCTTTTTTCAATGCGATAATAATATGTAGCTCCTCTCAAGCTAGACGAGGGTGATAATGGATATGGAATTACTCATCAAGCTGGGCGGCATTTACTACATTATTCTGATTGTTTTTCATCTATTATTCTGGCGCATCTTCAACTGGCAGGAAGATCTCAGGTCTGTTTCATTTATCAATAGATCAACCATGCAGGTTATGAATATTTTTCTGATATTCGTATTTCTGTTTTTTTTGCCTGGATATCGTTATTTCATACCCAAGAAATACTCACAACTCCATTAGGTAACACCCTGTTAATTTCTATCACCTTGCTGTGGATAGGTCGTAGTGTTTTACAGGTGGTATTTTATAAGTTGAAACATTGGGCATCGGTTGTATTATTAGTTTGTTTCCTGTCAGGGGGCCTGTTGTATGGAATTCCTGCAATTTTTGGGTGATAAGGAAGCTTTGTGGAACGATTGATATGGCAAAAATAGACCTAAAAAAAGAATACAGGCATCTCTATGCTCCTTCGGCCAGGCAGGTTGTTGAGGTTGATGTGCCCGGCTTTAATTTCCTGATGATTGATGGGGTGGGTGATCCGAATACATCACAGAAATACGCCCAGGCGGTAGAGGCGTTATTCTCGGTTTCCTATAAGATAAAATTCATGATAAAGAAAGGGGTTGATGCCATTGATTATGCAGTGATGCCGCTTGAAGGACTGTGGTGGGCTGATGATATGTCGGCATTTGCCAGCAATGATAAATCGAACTGGAAGTGGACGATGATGATTATGCAACCTGCATTTGTTGATCAGAATATAATCGATGAAGCTATCAGCGAAGTGCAGAAGAAAAAAAATATATCGGCTATTTCCGAACTACGTTTCGAAGCGTTTACTGAAGGGCGTTGTGCCCAAATATTGCACATAGGGCCATTTTCTGAAGAAGGCCCGACCATTCAACGGGTACATAGCTTTATCGCTGAGCATTCAGCAATCACTGGCAAGCATCATGAGATTTATTTAAGCGATATTAGACGGGCGGCCCCCGAAAAATGGAAAACGGTTATTCGTCAACCGATGCTATAAGGCTTCGCTGTCTATGTGTTTAATAACAACTTGCCTAAACCTTAAAATGCCCCAGCAGCTTGTGTAACTGATGGTTAAGCTCATCCAGTTTTATTATGCTATCACTGATGCGCTCATTACTACTGCTAGATTGGGAATTGATGTCACGGATGTTGTCGAGATTCTGCTGCATGACGCCGGTTTTTTCATTCTGCGATGAGGTGGCCGTGGATATCTTGCTGATGGTATAGCCCATAGATTGAATATCTTCAGTGATACTGTTTAGAGATTCGGATGCAGTGCCTGTTGTAGACAGGGTTAGTTGCGCTTTTTCTCTACTCTTGATCATCACCGCAGCAGCTTGTTCCGATCCTTGTTGCAGGCGTTCTATGATCGCCCTTATCTCTTTGGTTGATTGCTGAGTACGGCTTGCAAGCGTTCTTACTTCATCTGCGACAACCGCAAAGCCTCTTCCCT
>JBNKUM010000029.1:0-21496 GCA_050298595.1 Gammaproteobacteria bacterium
GGTAAAAATGTACCAATACGGAATACAATCAAAGCGCCAATAACAAAAAAGATACGCTTTCTAAGTTCGCTCAGGCTACCACCCGACAGACTTGATGCCAGTTGTGACGCCGAAGTGGACATTATTCTTCTACCTTACCGCCAGCCTGTTCAATAGCTGCTTTAGCGCCTTTGGTAGCCTTGATACCTTTCAGATTAACTGCCTTTGTGATTTCACCAGACAGAAACACTTTAGCCTGACGAGTGAATTCAGGTACAACGTTTGCAGCAATCAAAGCCTGTAAATCAATAACATCAGCATCGATATTAGCCAGTTCGTTTAAACGAACTTCTGCTGAATATTTAGATTTACGTGCAGTAAAACCAAATTTTGGCAGGCGACGATGTAAAGGCATTTGACCGCCTTCAAAACCAACCATAGGCTTACCGCCAGAACGAGATTTTAAACCCTTATGACCACGTCCACAGGTTTTACCCAAACCTGAACCAATACCGCGACCAACGCGTTTAGACGCCTTTGTTGAACCAGGCGCAGGTTTTAAAGTATTCAGGTACATTATGCTTCCTCGATGCTGAGCATGTAATGGATCTTGTTGATCATTCCACGATTTTCTGGAGTATCGATCACTTGAACTGTTTGGTGCATACGACGCAGTCCAAGGCCAGCGGCACAGGCCTTATGAGAGGCCAGACGTCCGTTTAAACTTTTCACCAGCTTCACGCTGACCATTTTTTGATTATCTTTTGCCATGACAGTTAACCCTTAATCTCTTCAACTGTTTTACCGCGTTTGGCAGCAATCATCTCAGGAGATTTCATATCCTGCAGACCTTTAATGGTGGCACGAACCAGATTAATAGGGTTACGTGATCCATTACATTTTGCCAGTACGTTACGCACACCTGCTACTTCAAGAACTGCACGCATCGCACCACCAGCGATAACACCGGTACCTTCAGATGCTGGCTGCATATAAACCTTAGCTGCGCCATGACGTGCATTGACAGGATAATATAATGTACCATCAGTGATAGCCACCTTCACCAGACTTGCTCTAGCTTTCTCCATAGCCTTCTGAATAGCCAGGGGTACTTCACGAGCTTTACCGTAACCAAAGCCGACACGACCATTACCATCACCTACAACAGTAAGTGCTGTGAAGCCGAATTGACGACCACCTTTAACTACCTTGGCAACTCGATTTACCGCAACAAGCTTTTCGGTTAAATCATCATTTGAAACTTGAGCATCTGACATAGTGCTTTCTCTTAAAACTTATAACGTAATTCTAGAATTTCAATCCTGCTTCGCGCGCAGCATCAGCCAGCGCCTTAACACGACCATGATATTTAAAGCCTGAACGATCGAACGCAACAGATTCAATGCCAATAGCTTTAGCTTTTTCAGCAATTGCTTTACCGATAACAACAGCGGCATCAACATTACCTGTATATTTCAGATCTTTCTGAATTTCTTTACTCAGTGTTGAAACTGTAGCAACAACCTGCCCGGTCTCACCAGAAGTAACCTGAGCATAGGTATGACGTGGCGTACGATAAACCGATAAACGCGCTACACCAAGTTCACGAATCTTGGCGCGAGTTTTACGAGAACGTCTAATACGTGATGATTTCTTATCCATTACTTACCTACTTTTTCTTGGCTTCTTTTCTGATGATCTGCTCATCAGAATATTTAACCCCTTTACCTTTGTAAGGCTCAGGTGGACGATAAGCGCGAATTTCTGCTGAAACCTGCCCTACCTTCTGCTTATCACAACCGGATACAACAATCTCGGTTTGACTAGGCGTTTCGATAGTGATTCCATCAGGCACTTCATAATCAATTGGATGAGAAAAACCAAGTGATAGATTAAGCACTTTACCCTTGGATTGAGCACGGTAACCCACGCCAACCAGGTTTAATCGTTTTTCAAAACCCTGACTTACACCGGTAACGATATTATCAACAAGTGAACGCATGGTTCCTGTCATTGCAACCGAGGCTTTGTCATCATTTACCGCTTTGAAGGTCAGAACATTATCATTCTGTTCGAATGTAACGTCCTTATGAATGGTGATTGAAAGCTCACCCTTAGGACCTTTAGCAGAAATAGTCTGACCACTGACCTTTAGATCAACGCCAGTTGGCATTTCTACCGGTTTGTTAGCTATTCTGGACATGTTGGCAACCTTATACGACAGTACAGATTACTTCGCCACCGTTTCCAGTAGCCCGGGCCTGCTTCTCAGTCATCACGCCCTGAGACGTGGAAATAATAGCAATACCCAGACCACCGTTGACCGATGGGAGTTCATCTTTAGATTTAAAAATACGCAGGCCAGGACGACTGACGCGCTTGATTTCTTCAATAACAGGTTTACCCTGAAAATATTTAAGCTCAATGTTTAATACTTTTTTAGTCTCACCACTGACACTGTAGTCGGTGATATAACCTTCATCTTTAAGTACTTTGGCAATATTTTCTTTCTGGGTAGAAGATGGCATAGAAACACCAACTTTGGTTGCACGTTGTGCATTACGCACGCGTGTCAACATATCAGAAACGGGATCTTGTAGACTCATATCAGTTCTCTCTTACCAGCTCGCTTTAACCAGACCGGGCACATCGCCACGCATCGCAGCTTCGCGTAATTTAATACGGCTTAAACCAAATTTACGGTAGAAACCATGTGGACGACCTGTCAAACGACAACGGTTATGTTGACGTACAGGTGAAGAGTCACGTGGTAACTTCTGTAATGCATCAACAGCAGCCATTTTCTCTTCAAATGGCGCTTCAGGATTACTGATGATTGATTTCAGTTCGGTTCTTTTCTGAGCATAACGAGCAACCAGCTTGGTGCGTTTTGCTTCGCGTTGAACCATAGATAACTTAGCCATATCTGATAACCTGGTTTAATTCTTAAATGGGAAACTAAAAGCCGACAACAGTGCACGACCTTCTTCATCATTTGCAGCAGTGGTAGTAAATGTAATATTCATACCACGTAACTTGTCTATCTTGTCATAATCGATTTCAGGGAAAACGATTTGCTCGGTCAGGCCCATGTTGTAATTACCACGACCATCAAAAGACTTGGGACTCAGACCACGAAAATCTCGAATACGTGGAATTGAGAAATTAACCAGACGATCCAGGAATTCGTACATACGATCCTTACGCAGGGTAACCTTGCAACCAACCGGCCAGTTTTCACGAATTTTGAAGCCCGCAATAGCCTTTTTTGACATAGTAACAACTGCTTTTTGCCCAGCGATCTGTTCCATATCACGTACAGCGCTTTCAATTACTTTCTTGTCGCCAACCGCATCACCCAGACCCATATTTAATGTAATCTTGGTAAATTTTGGAATCTGCATTGCAGATGCATAGTTAAATTGATCCTGAAGCTGTTGCTTCACGGTATCACGGTAAAATTGCTCTAATCTTGTCATCGTCTGGTACCGTTAAACGTCAATTACTTCGCCGTTAGATTTAAAGTAACGGACTTTTCGGTTATCTTCTAAAACCTTGAATCCAACTCTATCGCCTTTCTCAGTTTGCGAATTGTAAATCATCACATTCGACTGCTGGATAGGGGCTTCTCTGGAAATAATACCTCCAGTCTCACCTGTATTAGGGTTAGGCTTAACATGCTTCTTAACAATATTGACGTTCTCAACCAGCAAACGGTTTTCGTCAATACGCTTAAGCACGCTACCTCTTTGCCCTTTACTGCGTCCCGAAATCACAATGACTTCGTCACCTTTTCTAATCTTGTTCATGACTCAACCTTTCCTAAAGCACTTCAGGCGCCAGTGAGATAATTTTCATAAACTTCTCACCACGCAATTCACGAGTTACTGGACCAAAGATACGGGTTCCAATTGGCTGCAGATTATTGTTAAGAATAACTGCCGCATTACCGTCAAACTTAATTAACGATCCATCAGGACGACGCACGCCTTTTGCAGTACGAACGACTACCGCATTGTAAACTTCGCCTTTTTTAACCTTACCGCGAGGAATAGCATCCTTGATGCTAACCTTGATAATATCGCCAATACCTGCATAACGTCGCTTGGAGCCACCCAGTACCTTAATACACTGAACTCTACGAGCGCCGCTGTTATCAGCCGCAGTCAAAACTGTTTGCATTTGAATCATTTTAGTACCCTACCAATCCCAGCTTTTAGCTCGCTTTTTCTACGATCTTAACCAAAGCCCATGACTTGGTTTTAGAGATCGGACGACATTCAGTAATCTGCACGGTGTCTCCCATGGAGCACTCGTTGTTTTCATCATGTACATGCAGTTTTGTAGATTTCTTAACGAACTTGCCGTACAAAGGATGCTTAACCTTTCTTTCGATAAGCACAGTTGCAGATTTGTCCATCTTGTTACTGATGACTGAACCTATCTGAATTCTTAACACTTTTTCTTCATTGCTCATCATCATTCACCGTTATTTCTTTTTTCGGTCATAACAGTTTTCACACGTGCAATGTTTCTACGCACCTTGGTAAACTGATCTGAACGTGCCGTCTGGCCAATTGCTTTTTGCATTCTAAGATTAAACTGTTCTCTTAAAAGACCAGTTAATTCTTCGCGTAATTCAGCATCTGATTTAGAACGTAATTGTTTAGCGTCCATTACATGACCTGCCTGATAACAAAATTGGTTTTAAAAGGTAGTTTGGCTGCAGCCAGCTTGAATGCATTACGTGCAATCTCTTCAGAAACACCTTCCATCTCATATAACATCTTTCCGGGCTGAATCTTACAAACCCAGTACTCAACATTACCCTTACCTTTACCCATACGTACTTCAAGCGGCTTTTTTGAAATCGGCACATCCGGGAACACACGGATCCAGATTTTACCACCACGTTTAATATAACGGGTCATGGCACGACGAGCAGATTCAATCTGACGAGCAGTAATTCTGCCACGTTCACTGGCCTGTAAGCCGAACTGACCAAAGCTAACCTTATTACCGTTAGTGGCCAGACCGCGGTTGCGACCTTTAAACTGCTTTCTAAATTTTGTACGTTTAGGCTGTAACATAATTCAATCTTTCCTGGCTACTCAACTACTTACCGGACTTATTAGTCGCAGAAGCATGTTTAGACTCAAGGTCAAAAACTTCACCTTTGTAAATCCACACCTTGACACCTAAAATTCCATAAGTAGTCAAAGCTTCGGCTGTACCATAATCAACATCAGCACGCAGGGTATGTAGAGGCACACGGCCTTCTCGATACCACTCGTTACGAGCAATCTCAGCGCCATTCAGACGACCAGATATATTGATCTTGATACCTTCAGCACCAATACGCATTGCATTAGTAACTGATCGACGCATAGCACGGCGAAACATGACACGACGCTCTAACTGCTGAGCAATACTTTCAGCAACTAGATATGCATCCAGCTCAGGTTTGCGAATCTCTTCAATGTTTATCTTCACATTGTTAATGTGAACATTTACCAGAGAAGAAACGTCTTTACGCAGCTTCTCAATATCCTCACCTTTCTTACCGATGATGATACCTGGACGAGCCGAGTGTAGTGTGATCGCAATCGATTTTGCAGGACGAGCAATAGCTATACGACTAACACCAGCCTGGCTCAGCTTCTTTTTCAGATACTCACGAATCTTCAAATCTTCGTGCAGAAAATCTGCATACTGAGCGCCATCTGCATACCACTTTGAAGTCCAGTCTGTGGCAATACCCAGTCGAATACCCGTTGGATGTACTTTTTGTCCCATCTGTGCCTCTTTACCTAATCTGCCACTGTCACGGTGATGTGACTTGTACGTTTTAAAATTCTGTTACCGCGTCCTTTTGCTCTAGCGCGCATGCGCTTCAGACTAGGACCTTGATCGACGTAAATAGTAGATACTTTTAACTCGTCAATATCAGCACCATCGTTATGCTCAGCGTTAGCAATAGCAGACTCGAGAACTTTACGAACCAGCTCAGCTGCCTTCTTGTTACTGAACTTCAGTATAGTAAGCGCCTTATCTACAGGCAGACCTCTAACCTGGTCAGCAACCAGACGAGCCTTCTGAGCCGAGATTTTTGCGTTACGATGTTTCGCACAAGTTTGCATAACGATTACCTTTTAGCCTTCTTGTCAACTACATGACCACGGTATGTACGAGTTAAGGAGAATTCTCCCAACTTATGACCCACCATGTTTTCATTAATCAATACCGGCACATGCTGCTTACCATTATGGATAGCAATGGTTAAACCAACCATATCCGGAATTACCATCGAACGACGCGACCAGGTTTTGATCGGACGCTTGTTATTTGTTTCAACCGCATTCTGTACCTTCTGATACAGATGGTGATCAATAAATGGGCCTTTCTTTAGTGAGCGTGGCACGTCAAATTACCTCTTAGTCCTGTTACGAACAATCAACTTGTCCGTACGTTTATTGGTACGAGTCTTATAACCCTTGGTTGGCATACCCCATGGGGAGACCGGATGACGACCACCTGAAGTACGACCTTCACCACCACCATGTGGATGATCAACAGGGTTCATGGCAACACCACGAACAGTTGGGCGAACACCTCTCCATCTGGTTGCACCAGCCTTACCTAAAGAACGCAGCGCATGCTCTCCATTACCAACCTCACCAAGTGTTGCACGGCATTCTGACAATACTTTACGCATTTCACCTGAACGTAAACGCAGTGTGGAATAAGCACCATCACGAGCCACGAACTGAACAGATGTTCCTGCTGAACGAGCAATCTGAGCACCTTTTCCTGGCTTTAGCTCTACACAATGAACAACCGAACCCACCGGAATATTGCGCAATGGCAAACAATTTCCAGGCCTGATACCAGCATCATCACCTGAGCGTACACGATCATCAGCTTTAACACCCTTTGGGGCGATAATATAGCGACGCTCTCCGTCGGCATATTTAAGCAGTGCGATATGAGCACTACGATTTGGATCATATTCAATACGCTCAACCACAGCTTCGATGCCATCCTTATTGCGTTTGAAATCGATAGTTCTATAACGCTGCTTATGACCACCACCATGGTGACGCGTTGTAATACGGCCCGAATTATTACGACCACCGGTCTTAGATTTCTTTTCAACTAAACTTTCAAAAGGTTTACCTTTATGCAGACCAGGTGTTTTAACCTGTACTACAAAACGACGACCTGCCGAAGTTGGTTTTGCTTTAACTAATGCCATAAGATTTATCCGCCGACTGCTGCCAGGTCAATTTCGTGACCCTGTTCGAGAGAAACATATGCTTTTTTCCAGTCATTACGCTTACCCAAACGAATACCTTGACGTTTGGTTTTGCCCTTGACGTTAGCTGTACGCACTTTAGAAACCTTCACATTAAACAACTGTTCAACTGCCTGTTTGATTTCATCTTTTTTTGCGTCAGTAGCAACTCTGAAAACATGCTGATTTGAAGCATCGCCGACAATAGCGGCTTTTTCAGAGATGTGCGGTGCTCTCAACACCTTGAAAATTCTTTCCTGATTCATGCCAGACGCTCCTCAAGCTTTTTCAATGCAGTCTGATCAATCACAACCTTGTCAAATCGAACCAGAGACAGAGGATCAACGATTGATACATCCATAACCAGCAGGTTGGGGATATTTCTCGAAGCCAGATAAAGGTTGCTATCCAGGCCATCTGTTAGAATCAATGCCTGAGTAACACCAAGTTCAGCCAGTTTAGCGGCCATCAACTTTGTTTTTGGCTCAGCGACAGACAGCTCATCCACAACAACAAGGCGATCCTGTCTAACCAGCTCAGATACAATGCTGCACATACCAGCACGGTACATCTTCTTATTCAGCTTCTTACTATAGTCGCGTGGACGCGCTGCAAAAGTAACACCACCACTACGCCATAAAGGACTACGAATTGTTCCAGCACGTGCACGGCCAGTACCTTTCTGACGAAATGGCTTAGCACCACCACCTCTAACATCTGAACGAGTCTTTTGAGCTACAGTACCTGCACGAGCAGCACTCATAAAAGAAACCACCAGTTGATGCACCAGGGTTTCATTAAACTCGACACCGAATGCAGCATCGCTTACCGACACCGTATTACCGGAGTTATGTATTGAAATATCCATCACTCTTGTCTCTTAACTTTTTGACGCAGGACGCACAATCACATCACTACTCTTAGAGCCTGGCACAGGCCCTCTAATCAATAATAGATTACGTTCAGCATCAACACGCATGATCTCAAGATTTTGCGTAGTTTGCCTAACCGCACCCATATGCCCCGCCATTTTCTTACCCTTAAAAACACGACCCGGTGTCTGGTTCTGTCCGATTGAACCCGGCGCACGGTGAGAAACTGAGTTACCATGCGTTGCATCCTGCATATGAAAATTATGACGCTTTACGCCACCAGCGAAACCTTTACCTATAGTTGTTCCAGTCACATCAACCTGTTGACCCTGCTCAAAGATATCAACCTTAATCTCTGAACCGAGTTCAAATTCATCAACTGAATCAACACGAAATTCCATCGCGATACGACCCGGCTCAACACCTGCCTTACGATAGTGACCAGCCATAGGTCTGGTAACACGACTGGGACGACGTGATCCAGCAATAACCTGTATAGCGGTATACCCATCCGTATCTACAGTTTTTAACTGTGACACACGATTTGGCTCTACCTCAATGACGGTAACGGGTGTAGAAACACCATCATCAGAGAAAACCCTGGTCATACCAACTTTTCGCCCAACTAAACCGAGAGACATTGTTAACCTCAAATCATATCTTGCTGAAATTTTTCAGCTTTTTTAAAACTAACGGCCTGATACAGAAAACCGCATCAGGCCGCGAGGGCGCGCACTATAACAGAATATTACAGATTAGTTAAGAACTATTCGGCAATTTATAACTGTTTTTTTTCGTGTCGCAAAAACCTCACACAACAGCCAATTCTGGCACTAATTCAACTTAATTTGCACGTCCACACCAGCCGCCAGATCAAGCTTCATAAGCGCATCAACAGTCTTGTCTGTAGGATCAATAATATCCATCAGGCGCTTATGAGTACGAATCTCATACTGATCTCGCGCATCCTTATTTACATGCGGAGAAATCAGAACTGTAAATCGCTCTTTGCGTGTTGGTAAAGGAATCGGCCCCTTAACACGGGCACCAGTTCTTTTTGCGGTCTCAACAATCTCGGCCGCACTACGATCTATCAGACGATGATCGAAGGCTTTCAGACGGATACGGATGTTTTGATTAGTTGCCATAATATTTTCTCAGTAAAACTTATTCGATGATCTTGGAGACAACGCCCGCACCAACGGTACGACCACCTTCTCGAATCGCAAAACGCAATCCATCATCCATTGCTATCGGTGCAATCAGGCTAACAACCATTTTTACATTGTCGCCAGGCATGACCATTTCTACGCCTTCTGGCAGATCACAGGCACCGGTTACGTCGGTTGTACGGAAGTAGAACTGTGGACGATAACCATTAAAGAATGGCGTATGACGTCCACCTTCATCTTTTGACAGGATGTAGACCTCTGCTTCGAATTTTGTATGCGGTGTAATTGATCCCGGCTTGGCCAGTACCTGTCCACGTTCCACGTCTTCACGCTTGGTACCACGTAACAGGATACCTACATTGTCACCAGCACGGCCTTCGTCCAGCAATTTGCGGAACATTTCAACACCAGTACAGGTGGTTTTTACCGTATCTTTGATGCCAACGATTTCAATTTCTTCACCAACCTTGATAATACCGCGCTCGATACGTCCGGTTACTACCGTACCACGACCTGAGATTGAGAATACATCTTCCACAGGCATGATGAAATCACCATCAACAGCACGCTCTGGTTCTGGCACATAAGTATCCAGCGCTTCTACTAGCTTAAGGATTGAACCCTTGCCCATATCTGATTCATCACCTTCCAGTGCTTTCAGCGCTGATCCGGTAATAATAGGTGTGTCGTCACCAGGGAATTCGTACTGGTCTAGTAGTTCACGAATTTCCATTTCAACCAGCTCTAGTAATTCTTCATCGTCTACCATGTCGGCTTTGTTCATATATACAACAATATAAGGAACGCCAACCTGACGAGATAACAGGATGTGCTCACGTGTTTGTGGCATTGGGCCATCTGCTGCAGATACAACTAGAATCGCACCATCCATCTGTGCAGCACCGGTGATCATGTTCTTAACATAGTCGGCGTGCCCTGGGCAGTCTACGTGCGCGTAGTGACGATTGGCTGATTCGTATTCTACATGCGAGGTTGCAATCGTGATGCCGCGCTCTCTTTCTTCAGGTGCGTTATCGATTTCATCGAAAGCTTTCGCTGTTCCGCCCATTGCTTCGGCCATGACTTTGGTCAACGCTGCTGTTAACGTCGTCTTACCATGATCTACGTGACCAATCGTTCCCACGTTTACATGGGGTTTATTTCTTTCGAATTTTTCCTTTGACACGACCTATCTACCTCTATCAAACAATAACATCAAGTTAATCAATTAAATGCTGCCTTTAACTACAGCATCTGTAACGTTTTTCGGCGCTTCTGCATACTTCTCAAATTCCATTGAGTAGGTAGCACGACCTTGAGTTGCAGAACGCAGATCGGTGGCATATCCAAACATTTCTGCCAACGGTACCGAAGCCCGCAATATCTTTCCAGCGGGTGCATCCTGCATCCCTCCGAGCATGCCGCGACGACGGTTTAGATCACCCATCACATCACCCATATACTCTTCAGGAGTTACCACCTCAACCTTCATCACCGGCTCCAGTAATGTAGGCTTAGCCAGCTTGCACCCTTCGCGAACAGCCATCATTCCAGCCAGCTTGAACGCCATTTCATTTGAATCCACATCGTGGTAAGAGCCATCGTACAAGGTGACCTTAATATCCACCATCGGATAGCCACCCAGAACACCACTATCCATCTGCTCTCTTACACCTTTTTCAACAGCGGGTATAAAATCTTTCGGAACAACACCGCCTACCACGGCATTTTCGAACTCAAACCCTGAACCTGTTTCCAATGGCTCTAACTTCAGCCAGACATGGCCATACATTCCTCGACCACCTGATTGACGCACAAACTTCCCTTCCTGCTCAACCGACTTACCTATGGTTTCGCGGTATGCAACCTGTGGCTTACCTATATTCGCATCCACATGAAATTCACGCTGCATACGATCGACAATAATCTCAAGATGCAACTCTCCCATACCGGAGATAATGGTTTGACCAGAATCTTCATCAGTATGTACACGGAAAGAAGGATCTTCCTGCGCCAACTTACCCAGCGCTATGGACATCTTTTCCTGATCACCCGTTGTTCTGGGCTCAACCGCTACTGAAATAACCGGCTCAGGAAACTCCATTCTTTCCAACGTAATCGGAGAGCTGATATCACACAGAGTCTCACCGGTGGTTACATCCTTCAGGCCTACTGCTGCTGCAATGTCACCCGCATAAACCTCTTTTATTTCTTCACGATGATTGGCGTGCATCTGCAAGATGCGCCCCACTCGATCTTTCTTACCCCTAACCGGATTAAAAACCGAATCACCCGATTTAAGCACTCCCGAGTAGACCCGAAAGAAAGTTAAATTACCCACAAAGGGGTCGGTAGCAATCTTAAACGCTAAAGCCGCGAATGGCTCCTTATCATCAGGATGTCTTTCAGCTTCCTTATCATTAGGTAAAATACCTTTAATTGCTGGAACATCAACTGGTGATGGCATGTAATAAACCACCGCATCCAACATTGCCTGCACGCCCTTGTTTTTAAAAGCACTGCCACAAAATGTCGGTACTATCTCACCCGCCAGGGTTCTTATGCGAATTCCCTGACGAATTTCATCAGCCGACAGATCACCTGACTCCAGGTACTTCTCCATCAACTCATCATTGGCTTCAGCAGCGGCTTCAACCATATGTTCGCGCCACTCTTTACACAACGGTAACAAATCTGTGGATATATCTTCCTCAACATAGGTCACACCCATGTTTTCCTCATTCCACATAATGGCCTTCATCTTGACCAGATCAACCACTCCATGAAAATTCTCTTCTGCTCCGATATTGATCTGCATCGGCACAGGATGACTACCTAACCTATCCCTTATCTGCTCAACCACACGCAGAAAATCTGCCCCAGCACGATCCATCTTGTTAACGAAAGCCATGCGAGGGACATGATACTTATTAGCCTGACGCCACACGGTTTCAGATTGAGGCTCGACACCTCCTACCGCACAAAATACTGCACATGCACCATCCAGCACACGTAAACTTCTCTCCACCTCAATAGTAAAGTCAACATGTCCAGGTGTATCTATAATATTGATACGATGCTGTGTAAACTGCTGATCCATTCCTTTCCAGAAACAGGTGGTAGCAGCCGAGGTAATAGTAATACCTCTTTCCTGTTCCTGCGCCATCCAGTCCATAACAGCAGCGCCATCATGTACCTCACCTATCTTGTGAGACACACCGGTATAAAAAAGTATGCGCTCGGTTGTCGTGGTCTTACCCGCATCAATATGAGCCATGATTCCGATATTTCGGTAATCATTAATCGGGGTAGATCGTGCCACAACAGAGCCTCCCGGCCTGGTTAATTACCAACGAAAATGAGAGAACGCCTTATTGGCATCTGCCATTCTATGCGTATCTTCACGTTTTTTTACTGCAGAACCTTTGTTCTCAGAAGCATCCAGTAACTCGCCGGCCAGCTTGCTGGCCATGGTTTTTTCGCCACGTTTTTTAGCTGCATCAATCAACCAACGCATAGCCAGTGTGTTACGACGCGAAGGACGAACCTCAACTGGCACCTGATAAGTTGCACCACCTACTCGACGTGACTTAACCTCAACCACAGGGCGAACATTTTCCAGAGCCTTTTCCATAGTCTCTACGGAATCAAGCTTGTTTTTCTCTGCAACAGAATCCAGAGCATGGTACATAATCTTTTCAGCAATGGACTTCTTACCATTACGCATAATCATGTTGATAAATTTAGAAACCTGAATATCTCCGAACTTTGGATCGGGTAAGATAACTCTTTTTGGGACTTCTCTACGTCTTGGCATGTTACTTTCCTGCTACTTATTTAGGACGCTTGGCGCCATACTTTGAACGGCCCTGACGTCGAGTTGAAACACCCTGAGTATCCAGGCTGCCACGAACTGTATGATAACGAACACCAGGCAAGTCTTTAACACGACCACCTCTAACCAGAACAACTGAGTGCTCCTGCAGATTATGGCCTTCACCACCGATATAAGAAGTCACTTCGTAACCTGTAGTCAGACGAACACGAGCCACTTTACGTAACGCTGAATTCGGCTTTTTAGGCGTTGTAGTGTATACGCGAGTACAAACGCCGCGCTTCTGTGGTGATGCTTCAAGTGCGGGCACATTACTCTTGTAAGTCTTAGACTTACGAGGCTTACGTACCAACTGGTTAATTGTTGCCATACTATTTAGTTCTCCTACAAGAGCAGACTAGTTTTACTCGTTTAAAATACATAAAAAAATAACTACTCAGGTTACCAGTGCAATCACAATGATAATTTGAGCAGTTACTGAAATACTCTATGAAACATGACGACAGGCCAAAATATCATGACCTGTCGTCAGGGAGGCGGAATTTTAGGGCTGTCGAAGCCTGCTGTCAACCGCTAAATCGACTGACAGCTCAGGATCAAAGCCTATTCTGCCGATGTTTCTTCACTTGCTTCTGCTGAATCACTTTCAGATGAAACAGAATTCATATCCATAGCCATAGAAAGTTCTTCTGTGTCTGGTATGACAGGCATGGCAGGCTGAATTCTTCTTGCACGACGCTCGGCATGAAAAGTCTGTCCAGTACCCGCTGGAATCAGTCGACCCACGATGACATTCTCTTTTAATCCACGTAAATCATCCTTCGCACCCCTAACCGCAGCTTCGGTCAGTACACGGGTAGTTTCCTGGAATGAAGCGGCTGAAATGAAGGATTCAGTCACCAGAGAAGCCTTAGTGATACCTAGCAGATCCTGAGTATAGGTGGCGGGTTTCTTGTTATGAGCAATCGCTTTATCGTTTGCATCCAGTACTCGCGACTTATCTACCTGGTCACCTTTCAACATACGTGTATCACCACCATCCACAATGGTTACCTTACGTAGCATCTGACGCACAATAACTTCGATATGCTTGTCATTTATTCCCACACCCTGCAGCCGGTAAACATCCTGCACTTCATTTACCATATATTCCGTTAGCTCGGTAATACCTTTGATTCGAACAATATCATGCGAATCTAGTTCACCATCGACCAGAACCTCACCTTTTTCAACATGCTCCCCTTCAAAAACATTGATATGACGGAACTTGGGGATCAGGATTTCAATCGATTCATCATTATCACCGGTGATGACTAGACGTTTCTTACCTTTTGTTTCCTTACCAAAAGAGATAGTACCACCCATTTCAGCCAGCACCGCTGGTTCTTTAGGCTTCCTGGCTTCGAACAGGTCAGCTACACGCGGCAGACCACCGGTAATATCGCGGTTTTTAGATGATTCCTGAGGAATCCTTGCCACAACATCACCAACTTCAATAGTCGAACCATCTTCAACATTGATTATCGCGCCACCAGGTAACATATAATGAGCTGGAATATTGGTCCCAGCGTAACATAGGGATTCACCTGTCTCGTCGATTAACTGAACCGTCGGACGCAGTTCTTTTCCCTGAGTTGAACGGATGGAATCATCCATTACCTCAATTGAAGTCAGGCCTGTCATATCGTCAGTTTTATGCTGTACCGTGACCGATTCTACGAAATCACTAAACTTAACCTTACCCGCAACCTCGGTGATAACCGGATGCATATGCGGATCCCAGTTAGCCAGAGTATCACCAGCTTCAACGGATTGCCCATCGGTCACATTGAATACAGAACCATAAGGAATCTTATAACGCTCTTTCTCTCGACCATTTACATCGCTAACACCGATCTCACCTGAGCGAGATACCGCTATCTGTTTATTTGATGAATTGGTTACGATTTTTACATTATGAAACTTAACAGTTCCCGTATTCTTGGTTTCGATACTATTAACCGAAGCAGAACTACTGGCCGCACCACCGATATGGAAGGTACGCATAGTTAACTGTGTGCCTGGCTCACCGATAGATTGCGCAGCAATAACACCAACAGATTCACCAATATTAACCCGATGTCCACGCGCCAGTTCACGACCGTAACAGGCCGCACAGATTCCATAACGAGCCTCACAGCTTACTGCTGAACGAACTTTCAGCTCATCAATACCCAGTGCATTGATAATATCAACTTCTTTTTCTTCAATCAGCGTGCCTTCAGGTAGAACAACATTACCTTCTGCATCCTCTACATCCTGTAAGGTGACGCGACCCAGGATTCTTTCACCTAGCTCTACTACGATATCGCCACCTTCAATAACTGGCGTCATCATAATACCTTCAGAAGTACCACAATCATCCATAGCAACAACCAGATCCTGAGACACATCGACCAGACGGCGAGTCAAATATCCAGAGTTTGCTGTTTTCAATGCTGTATCGGCCAGACCTTTTCGTGCACCGTGGGTAGAGATGAAGTACTGCAATACGTCGAGACCTTCACGGAAGTTTGCCTTGATTGCTGTTTCAATGATCGAGCCATCCGGCTTCGCCATCAAACCACGCATACCAGCCAGCTGTCTGATCTGGGCTGCTGAACCACGAGCACCCGAGTCAGCCATGATAAAGATCGAGTTGAAAGAGTCCTGTTCGACATCATTGCCGTCGGCATCTTTAACAATATCTTTACCCAGTTTGTTCATCATTGCGCGCGCAACCTGATCATTAGCATGAGACCAGATATCAACTACTTTGTTATAGCGTTCACCTGAGGTTACCAGACCAGTAGCCCACTGTTTTTCAATATCCTTGATTTCGTTTTCAGCGTTATCAATAATGGCAACCTTTTCATCAGGAATAACCATATCGTTAACACCAATTGATACACCTGCGCGAGTCGCATAGTAATATCCGGTATACATGAGTTGATCTGCCAGGATTACAGTGTCTTTTAAACCGATATCGCGATAGCAGGCATCAATTAATGATGATACTGCCTTCTTATCCAGTGTACGGTTGATCAGATCGAACGAAAGTCCTTTAGGTAGTAGCTCACTCAGGATGGCACGACCTACCGTGGTATCTACCAGGCGGCGAGACTCAATTTTCTCACCCTCTTCTGTGAGGGTATATTCAGTCACTCGAAATTTGACTTTTGCCTGCAGTGCAGCAGCATGAGTGTTATAGGCGCGTAACACTTCCTTGGCGTCGGCAAATACCATGCCCTCGCCTTTAGTATTAACTCTTTCGCGAGTCATATAGTACAGACCCAGGATAATATCCTGTGTAGGCACGATGATAGGCTTACCATTTGCAGGTGAAAGAATATTGTTGGTCGACATCATCAAAGCACGCGCTTCAAGTTGCGCTTCGATAGACAACGGAATATGTACCGCCATCTGGTCACCATCAAAATCCGCATTGAATGCAGTACACACCAGAGGATGCAACTGGATTGCCTTACCTTCAATAAGCGTAGGCTCAAATGCCTGAATACCCAATCTATGTAGCGTAGGAGCACGGTTTAACATTACAGGATGTTCGCGGATTACTTCTTCCAGGATATCCCAAACCTCTGCTACCTCTTTCTCAACCAGTTTCTTGGCCGCTTTGATGGTAGTAGCTAAACCTCTTAACTGCAGTTTACTAAAGATAAAAGGCTTAAATAACTCTAGCGCCATCTTCTTTGGCAGGCCACATTGATGTAGACGTAAAGTTGGGCCAACAACGATAACCGAACGACCAGAGTAATCGACACGCTTACCCAACAGGTTCTGACGGAAACGACCCTGCTTACCCTTGATCATGTCGGATAATGATTTCAATGGACGCTTGTTGGTGCCAGTGATAGCACGACCGCGACGTCCATTATCCAGCAAGGCATCGACAGACTCCTGCAGCATACGCTTTTCGTTGCGTACGATAATATCTGGCGCACTTAGCTCAAGCAGACGCTTTAGACGGTTATTCCGGTTGATTACACGACGATAAAGATCATTCAGATCAGATGTAGCAAAACGACCGCCATCCAGAGGTACCAGTGGGCGTAAATCAGGTGGCAGCACTGGCAATACAGTCATTACCATCCACTCCGGCTTATTACCAGACTCAATAAAGTTTTCGACCAGCTTTAAGCGCTTGGATAAACGTTTGAACTTGGTTTCAGACTTGGTGGTATCAATCTCATCACGCAATTCCTGCGCTTCTGTATGTAAATCGATCTGCATCAGCAATTCATAAACAGCTTCTGCACCCATCTTGGCATTAAAGTCATCACCAAATTCTTCGATGGCTTCCAGATAGGATTCGTCAGTCAGTAACTGACCTTTTTCCAGCGTAGTCATACCTGGGTCAATGACTACAAAGCCTTCAAAATACAGAACGCGTTCAATATCACGCAGGGTCATATCCAGTAAAAGACCGATACGTGACGGTAGCGATTTCAAAAACCAGATATGCGCAATTGGACAGGCCAGTTCAATATGCCCCATACGCTCACGACGCACCTTGGTTTGGGTGACTTCAACGCCACATTTTTCACAAACAACACCACGGTGCTTGAGACGCTTGTACTTACCGCAAAGACATTCGTAATCTTTTACAGGGCCGAACACCTTGGCACAAAACAGGCCATCGCGTTCCGGCTTAAAGGTACGATAGTTGATGGTTTCAGGCTTTTTAACCTCACCATAGGACCAGGACCTGACCATATCCGGTGAGGCCAGACCAATTCGAATAAAATCAAAATCATCATCTTGATTTGTCTTTTTTAACAGATTGAGTAAATCTTTCATTGTTTCTCCTGCTGCTTAAATCGATACATGAAGACCAAAGGTCTTATTCTTGCTCGAGATCAATATTCAAGCCTAAAGAGCGAATTTCTTTAAGCAACACGTTGAATGATTCCGGCATTCCGGCTTCCATACTAAAATTGCCATCGACAATATTCTTGTACATCTTATTACGCCCGTTAACATCATCCGACTTAACAGTTAGCATTTCCTGCAGAGTGTATGCCGCGCCGTATGACTCCAGCGCCCACACTTCCATCTCACCGAAACGCTGACCACCAAACTGTGCTTTACCACCCAGCGGTTGTTGCGTAACCAGACTATAAGGACCAGTAGAACGTGCGTGCATTTTATCATCGACCAGATGATTCAACTTAAGCATGTACATATAACCAACGGTTACCGGACGATCAAAAGCTTCGCCACTACGTCCGTCATAAAGGATTGTCTGACCCGTTTCAGGCAAGTCAGCCAGTTTGAGCATGCGTACAATCTCTTCTTCCTCTGCACCATCGAAAACAGGTGTGGACATAGGCACACCACCTCGCAGGTTGTTACACATCTCCATGACTTCATCATCATTGAACTGGGCCAAATCCAGCTTGGTAGCTCGGTCGTTGTAAACTTTTTCCAGGAACTCGCGCATCTGCTCAGCCTTGTTATGCTGATCCAGCATCTTACCAATCTTCAGACCTATGCCTTTTGCAGCCCAGCCCAGATGAGTTTCAAGAATCTGCCCAACGTTCATACGTGAAGGTACACCCAGCGGATTAAGTACTATATCAACCGGTGTTCCATCTTCGCGGTATGGCATATCTTCTTCAGGCACAATCATTGAGACCACACCCTTGTTACCATGACGACCCGCCATTTTGTCACCAGGTTGCATGCGACGTTTCACAGCAAGGAAAACCTTAACCATTTTCAGCACGCCAGGTGCTAGATCATCACCCGCAACAACCTTACGTTTCTTCTCTTCGAACAGTTCATCAAAGATGCGGCGTTGTGCATCTAGCTGCTGACCAAGGTCTTCAACCTGCTTACTGATTCCATCATCGCTGACGCGAATTTTAAGCCAGTTTTCACGACCAATAGCTTCCATATATTCAGCAGTAACCTCACTGCCTTTGTTTAACTTTTCTGGGCCACCATCGGCTATCTGACCTTCGATCAGTCGCGCCAGTCGACTGTAGATATTACCTTCGATAATTCGGAACTGGTCATCCAGATCGATCTTCAGTGATTTGATTTCAGCTTTTTCTATTTCCAGTGCTCTGGCATCTTTTTCCACGCCATCACGCGTAAATACACGCACGTCAATAACCGTGCCAATCATGCCCGATGGAACACGCAATGAAGTATCTTTAACGTCAGAAGCTTTTTCACCAAAAATAGCACGCAATAGCTTTTCTTCTGGAGTTAACTGAGTTTCACCCTTAGGTGTTACTTTACCAACCAGAATATCACCTGGCTTAACCTCAGCGCCTACATATACCACACCGGATTCATCCAGTTTGGATAAGAGGCCTTCGCTTACGTTAGGAATATCAGCAGTAATCTCTTCAGATCCAAGCTTGGTATCACGAGCCAGGCAGCTTAATTCTTCGATATGAATCGTAGTAAAGCGATCTTCTTTAACCACACGCTCGGATAACAGGATCGAATCCTCATAGTTGTATCCATTCCAGGGCATGAATGCCACCTGCATGTTCTGACCCAGAGCCAGTTCACCCAGATCGGTTGAAGCGCCATCCGCCAGTACATCGTTGGCAGCAACCACATCACCTGGCTTAACGATAGGCTTCTGATTGATACAGGTATTCTGGTTAGATCGTGTGTATTTAGTGAAGTTATAAATATCAACACCAGGTTCACCCGCCTGGGTTTCATCTTCGTTCACTCGAATTACCACGCGACTTGCGTCAACTGAATCAATCACACCACCGCGGCGCGCCTTCACCACCGTACCAGAATCCACCGCTACTGCGCGTTCGATTCCAGTTCCAACCAATGGCTTATCTGCGCGCAGGCAGGGAACAGCCTGACGTTGCATGTTTGATCCCATCAATGCACGGTTCGCATCGTCATGTTCCAGGAAAGGGATTAATGAAGCAGCGACCGAAACAATCTGTTTTGGAGATACGTCCATATAATCAATCTTGTCGGCTGTCGACAGGGTAAATTCATTTTGGTAACGGCAGGGGATTAAATCATCCAGCATGCTACCATCTTCACCGATCGTGACATTCGCCTGAGCGATAGAGTACTGACTTTCTTCGATTGCTGACAGGTAAACCACATCATCAGTTACCTTACCATCATTAACCTTGCGATAAGGTGTTTCCAGAAAACCATAGTGATTGGTACGAGCATAAACCGACAACGAATTGATCAGACCAATGTTGGGTCCTTCAGGAGTCTCGATAGGACATACGCGACCATAGTGAGTCGGATGTACGTCACGTACCTCAAAGCCTGCGCGCTCACGGGTTAAACCGCCCGGCCCTAACGCAGAAACACGTCGCTTGTGAGTAACTTCAGACAATGGGTTATTCTGATCCATAAACTGCGACAACTGACTGGAACCAAAAAATTCCTTTACAGCAGCAGCAACAGGTTTGGCATTGATAATATCCTGTGGCATCAGGCCTTCAGATTCGACCAGACTTAAGCGATCACGTACCGCACGCTCAACTCGTACCAGGCCGGTACGGAAAGCATTTTCCGCCATTTCGCCAACGCTACGAATACGGCGATTACCCAGATGATCGATATCATCCACGATACCGTTACCATTGCGGATATTGATCAGCTCCCTGAGCACATCCACGATATCCTCTTTGGACAACACCCCTTCACCGGTCTCTTCTTCACGACTCAAACGGCGATTGAACTTCATCCGACCCACCGCGGACAGATCGTATCGATCAGAAGTGAAGAACAGGTTATTGAAAAGGTTTTGCGCAGCTTCCTTGGTGGGCGGCTCGCCCGGACGCATCATGCGATAGATCTCTACCTGTGCCTCGAGCTCATTAGTGGTGGGATCGATACGCAGGGTCTCTGAAAGGAAGGGGCCGTGATCCAGATCATTGGTGAACAGGGTGTCGAGTTTCTTGACGCCTGCCTCGATGAACTTCTCCACCATCTCTTCAGTGATCTCGACATTGGCCTCCGCCAACAATTCACCGGTCTCTTTATCGACGATATTATGCGCCAGTACACGGCCACTGAGATATTCGCGGGGTACTTCCAGTTTGTTCACACCCGCCTTTTCCAGTTCGCGGATATGACGTGCCGTGATGCGTCGACCGGCTTCCACGATAACCCCATCACCAGACTTGATGTCGAAACTGACGGTTTCGCCACGCAGACGCTCAGGTACCAGCTCGACCTTCACGGAACGCTTGGATAACGTAAAACTATCGGTCTCGAAGAACATCTCCAGGATCTGCTCGGTTTCAAACCCCAGAGCGCGCAGCAGGATGGTTGCTGGCAGCTTGCGGCGTCGATC
>JBNKUM010000030.1:0-98722 GCA_050298595.1 Gammaproteobacteria bacterium
ATCATTCTTCAGGGTCGTACCCGTATTTGGTGTCGCTTCCATTGAAGCGGCTCCTGACTGACCGCCCACTACAACCACACTCCAGTCATATCCTCCCTGTGAGACATTGTCCCGATAACTCTCCGACTCCATCGATACCAAGCCCTGACTATCCGTAGATTGCAAAAATAGTGATGTCGCTGCAGTCAAAGTACGGACAACGGTCACCCAGTCTTCATTTATTTCAGAAGGTGGCAAACCTAGTCCAAACGAGAGAGCTGCATTAACTGTTTTTACGCTACCTGCAAATTGACCAGTTCTAGGGTTGTACCATCGTTGTTCATAGAGTCCGCTATTTGCTCCTAGTGAAAGCGTACCTTCAAGATTACCCGCTGGCAGATAAATCGCATAAACCTCACCTTCTTTAGCGAAAACTTCTGCACCGCCATATAACCCATTTTCACCTGTTACAAGTGCATCAGACGGTGTCATTTCCCAGAAAGGCAAGTTATCTTGTACAAACTTTCTGGCATACCAAAGATAACGATAGTGATCTTCAAAAGTTGTAAAGTTATCAAGGCTCGAATCCTGATATGCCACAAAGAGTTCATGGCCACCTCCAGACAACATCGCATCCCATATGGCTCTTTTTCGATATTCTGCTGCAGATAACTGATCCAGACCTATAGACTCGTCGACCGCAGTAGGCACAATGTGCCCTGCATTAGCCGTTTCTGTGCGGAAGTGTTCAATAGCACTACTAATGTTTTCAGGCTCCTGCCAAGTCTGTACCGACATTACACCAAACCTGGTATCACCGACAAATGGAGCAAGAGCACTTACGTAGGTATTACCATGGTTGTGGACAGTAATAGGGTGGTTATAAGGGTCTACATCGTTAATATATTGAGCAAACTCTTTTATGACCGCTGGATCGAGAGGAAGAGCCAAATTGTATTCTTCTGAGATATTCCACTGCAGTGCATTATAGTGGCCAAAGCGAGAAATCAATTCGCGATAAAATAATTTACGCTCCACGCCCAGCGTGGCATTATCTAGTTCATTCTTGTTGGCAGCCTCTCTATCACTGAGAACGAAGTGCAGGAATATTGACTTGCGCTGAGCATGATCAAGCGCAATATCCCACTGATGCATTTTGCTGAGGTCAAAATGCACATTGTCGTTTGATGCAGAGCCATTTCGATCGATTGTTGTGCTTGCATATGGCCAGACATCCTTACCATCTGCGCCAATATTCATCGGCATAAAATAAATGCTGTTAAGGTGCTGAGACGCTAGATAGTTCAGGGTACCGATGATAGCCCTCCCATCATTGGTTGCTATCGGAGTATTACTGCTATCCCAGTCTGGATCACCAAGTACCCAGTCTGATACATGTGTACTAAAATCATTCAGGGCATTTGGCGTATTATCAAACCCGGTATAACCAAGAAAATTTTCAGGGCTATCCATACCGCCCTTGATCCAGTAATTGCCGTCACGAAACTTAAAGTAATAGTCACCGACTGACTCAAGTCGACCATATTTAAGAAAACCTTCAGCATTTATATCCAGATCAGCTACAGTAAAGTTACCTGAGTCACCATCAAATGAAACAGCTATACCATCAGAAGGGTTTAAACTTACGGCTACATTAGTACCACTATGAAAGGAAGCCTGATATGCCCAGATTCCTGGCTCATCTGGGGCAAAGCGAACTCGCCAAACCTTGCCTGTTTCTCCTCCAGAACCATCACCATCAAAATACCCTGGGACATCATATTTTTGGCCGCTTGGTGCAGTAAAAACCACCTGTAATCGATAATCAAGAAACGGGTTCGGGCTAGAATCCATCTCATTATGAAGAGGCCCATTAAAACTTACAGTAATTCCATGCCATTTAACAAGTTCACCACTTACAGAACCTGCAACTCCCGGCATTGGTATACTATATAGGAATAATAAAACAACGATATAATAAAGATTTGCAATCCTGCACATAAATAACCACCTAAATCCGACTATAAGAAAACTAAAACATGAGATAATGTTAAGGATCAAGATATCAATATTTTATCGTCTCACAAACCAGACAAACCTATCTCAAAACTCATAATAATTGCTATTGGCAAACTATAAAAAATCAATTTATGGTAATATTACTATTGCAAATTATTAATCCTGTCATCATCTAACTATTTTAATTTTAAATCCTGATGAAAACGGGGTGAGTATCACATTTTAAGATTGTAAATCATTAAATATAACCTGAATCCATAACTTAACACTCATTTCAACGCTGTGCCTGATAAAATGGGTCGCAGTATAATTTTAAGTGCGGATTTTATTGATGAATAAGAGCTATCGGCTTGCAACGAGGGGGGGCTGCGAAATACTGAGCAGACTACTGCGATTTCTTTATTTCAGGTGCATAGTTCCATGGCTCATTACAAACCTGCAGTCTTTTATGTTTGACTCTATTGAACCTCAGACATAAGCAAGCCGCTGGTACACTCCGGGCATGATTTCAAAGGTTTTGCAGTCCTTGCCAAAGGACTGCTGAATACGATGCACACTTTGACACACTCGCGCCGCCACAGTCACCAACTCCTGCATGTCATTTTGATACACCGACGTTTGATGCCCTGATGTTTGTCGATGCTTCGTTCCGTCACCCAAACCACCCTGCGCGGGTTCCATTAGATGATAAATTCAACGCTGACCAGGGTTTGTGTTTGCTGTTGCCGGTGCTCCAGCATCAGGTCATTTTCTCGATCACATCACTGCCACCACCCAGGCGCAATAACTAGCGCCAGACCGGTGATTCGGCCCGCATCCTGCTGGCTTTTGATCACCTAGCTGGGGGATTGAAGTTAGGAATTTAGGTATGAATTAATAAATACTTACAAGTACCCCTCGCTTTTGTACCATTGAGCCGTTCGTCTTAACCCCTCATCAAGATCAACTTTAGGCTCATAGCCTAATTCTTTTTTTGCCCTGGAAATATCAAAAGCACGGTTCTGTCGATACCAATCAACACGTCGCGGAAAAATTGGTGGTGAAATCCTGAATGGTTTGAATAATTTCTCGAATACATGGCCCGCAATGATTAAGGGCCATATCGGATAATGCGGTATTTTTACTTCCACACCCAATGCCTTGGCAACTCGCTGCACCAGGTTTTCAATCGTAACGTATTCTTCATCAGCAATGAGATATGTACCACCATCTCCTTTGCCAGGTTCCATTGCTAACATATGTGCATCAACCAAATTATCTACATATAATGGGTGGTAAAAGGTCCTACCGCTACCAAACATTGGGAACAAACCTTTATTAACTCGACGGAAGATCATGAAAAACCGCTCTGGATCGCCTGGCCCATATATTGCGGAAGGACGGATTATTACAGTTTTCATTCCTTTCTCAGCAAACTCCTTTACTACTGGCTCAGCAGCATACTTGGTTTGTTGATAATAATCTGCAGCATTGATAGGTGCATCTTCATTAGCGGGAGGATTTTCAACATTTCCGTGAACTCCACAGGTACTACAATAAATAAATTTGCTGACATTCTGTTTCTCAGCTGCCTCAAGCACATTACGCGTTCCACCAACATTAATTTCATCATAGTAACTATTAGGTACATCAAGTTCACGAAAAGCTGCTGCCAGATGCTGAACAACATCCACACCCTGCATACACTTTTCAACCACAGCCTTATCTGCAACACTCCCAATAACAACCTCAGCTCCACTTTTACGCAATTCATCCGTACCCAGACCTTCTTTATAATCCAGCGATACTACCTCATGTCCTTCTTTAAGCAATCGTGTAACAAGTGCCTTACCCGTAAACCCTGTGCCACCAGTAACCAAAACTTTCATCAATTAACCCTCAAAAAAATATAACAAATTCCGTTAAAACTGCTTTCAATCTATCAAGCATAAATGATAGACACTCTGAATTTTTTCACCTGCAGCTAGCCAAGAAAAATTATCTGTAACCCTTTTTTTTCCCTCAGCACCAGCTTTCATCCCCTTATCCGGATCTGAAATAATATTCGCAATTTGGTCGATTAAAGCATTCTCAAATATCCCAGCACCTTCATGGAGGGAATCATTAGCAAAAAAACCCCACTGACCAAGAAGTTGTCGGTTACTGGTATTATCAAAACACACAACTGGTAGACCCGCACCCATATAGTTTAAAATTTTACCACTAGCCTCCCCTGAATCAGATAGTTTGGGTTCCAGAGCAATATCCGCAAGCGCAAGATAGGAACCTAGTTGCTCGTAAGGTACACGTCCAGCTATCGTGCAATACGCCTCTAACTGATTGTTTTTAATGAAATCGTGAATTATTTGCTCAGGATAACCGACCACCAGAAAGTGACAGGGTATATCCCGTTTTTTAGCAAGCAATATTGCATTACATAAATGACTAAAGCCTTTCGCCTCCAGTAAAGCGCCACTGTAAATAACTATAGCCCCATCTTTAGGCAGGCCTAGTTTTTCCTGAAGCGGATAATTGTCATTAATCGAAAAATCATCAGCACCATCATTGACAAGCTCTACACTTTCCGCCCTAACCTTAAATTCATTGATCAGGATATCCACTGAATTTTGTGATGAACAAATAAAATGATTTGCCATACGCGTAATTAAGTATTCAAGGCCCCAAAATATTCGCTTTAACGAATGGTATTTTGTGAAATACCCATGTGCTTCAAGCTCACCCACAAGACTCCCTTGCATATCAAATATCATTGGAATTTTTCGCCAGAAAAAAAACGACTTGGCTAACCAACCGATCAGAGCACCTTCGTGTAAATGGGCATGAATAATATCTGGCCTCCTGCTAAATATTTGCCCGAAGACTTTAAAAAACAACAGGATATCAGCCACGTATTTAAAAGCTGATGGCCCTGCTTCCAACTTCGTATAGCCCGGAATGGATGCAGTTCTAACCGTTTCAATACCTTCCACATCTCGACCCAGATTATAAGTACATAGTATGTTGACAATTGGGTATTTTTTTAGAGCAAAAATTATGCCTCGAATTCGCATATGACACCCCCGGTCAGAAAAAAAAGGTGTAGGGGCTATGTGCAATACTGAAAGTACTTTCTTATCTTTCACAGGCTGATTAAAAATTCCCATAAAAGATAGCCTTATAGGAAATCCACGGTAGGAAAGCGGCTCAATGTCTGTTGCACTTCATTATCTATTCTAACTTGATCCCAGCCAAGCTCTCGCCCCATTAACTTGGCACAGTAGCGTAGTACATCCTCTCCAGGGTTGCCTATAGTGCCTATCCCAGTACGTCGAAAGATAACATCTTCAAGATAATAGGCCATTTCATGCCTCACTGAATAAATAATTTCAGCAGCAATTGTAAGGCGGCCTGTAACTAGTTCGTCTGACAACTGTTTGTCTATCTTAATCAAATCAATAACCATGTGAATATTTGAACCATAGTTCGTCACCAAGTTATTAATTATAGGTTCTGACAGTAGCGACCCATATTTTGAAACCTGCTCATTCCTATATGCCAGTATATCTTCAATTTTGCCCGAATTCAGCCTTGAGAACCTTGTTTTACAGCCCTCAAGTTTTTTATCAAATCGCTTTACAATTTGATCTAGTGCTTTTTCTGCAAGAAGCCTGGCCGTAGTAAACTTGGCACCAAATACAGAAACCAGACCTTCAAGTTTATCAATCTTAGCATGATCAACAATCTGGTATTTTCCAGTACCCTGGTAAACATTTGTGTTAATAACGTCATCGATAAGAGGATAAATACCCGCAAATGCATGTAAAACATCGCTGCGCTGCAACACTTCTGAGCCCATATCAGGTACCAGCGCTGAATTTATGTCGCTAATCATCTCATTAATATCATTTTCGGTGGCAGACACATCATTAAGATTCCCTTTATAGGGCCTATAAGTCGTTCCAATAAGCGAAAAGCCTCGCCAGGGAATAATAAAAACATGGCGACCACCCCGGTTAACTACTGCCTGATTCTGCTTTTTTGTCGGTAAAGCAACAGCGTGGCCCTGGCTCAGTTGGCGAGTAATAATATGAGCACCTTTTGAAAAAGCGTTTACCACGCCTTCAACTTTTTTTCCGCCCGCATTGGTTTTTCCAATTTGTTTATTGAGTGCAGGTATCCATGGGCCAGTGGCATTTATAACCATCTCAGCCTGGATGTCAACTCGTTCTCCGTTTAGCAGGCTTTTTGCCCTAACACCTCGAACGCAACCTTGTTCAGCACCCAGAAAAGATTCTACTTCAAGATAATTGGCAACAGTGGCACCATACGACTGTGCGGTATCGACAAAACTGAGCGTCATTCTTTCAGAGCTATACATATGACTTTCATAGAAAACAACTCCACCCGTGATATTATCTGACTTTAAATCAGGCACTACTTTAATAACTTCTTGTCGTGACAGAATGCGACTGGGAGGAACTCTTTTTGAGATATCATTAAGAATGGCATTTTGGCCCATGCAGATAATTTCATAAAGCCTCAATGCCATTCGCATGACTAATTTTCCCTTGGTAAAGCTATCATATGTAGGAATAATGAATGGCACGTAATTCGTAAGATGCGGAGCAAGTTGTTGAAAATAAATCCGTTCTTTAGCAGACTCATAAACCTTGAAAAAATTGAATTGCTGGAGATAACGAATCCCGCCATGCAATAACTTAGATGAGGCCGATGACGTGGCGCCTCCAAAGTCCCCTTTTTCAATGAGTGCGATTGATAAGCCGCGCATTGCTGCATCAGCAGCAAGACAGGCTCCAGTGATACCACCCCCCACTATTATCAAATCAAACTTATTATCTTTAAGCTCTTGAAGATTTCTTTTCATTTAAAATATACTTTCCATTGTAATTAGATCTTATAAATATATCGATATCAGCATAGCGCATTGAGTAATTGTCAAAATACCCGCAGATTCTAAAACTATTGTAAATATTTAGTTCCAAAAGAAAATTGTTGAAGATACGTATATCACTTATAACTTAAGGTATTATCAATGATTATTTTTGTTTAAGTTGTGACGAAACTCAATTTTTTACCTGCTATCCACGATACACTCTTTACGATAATATTAATACATAAGGAAATCGAATAATAATAGTAACAAATGGAATTGTATTGAACTTTTCATTAATAGTTAATCAGTAAGATTTCCGAACTATGGATTCAATTTAATTCAATTTTAGCGGGCTAATATGAAAGAAAGGAAAGGTATTATTTTAGCGGGTGGTTCGGGCACAAGGTTATATCCAATAACACTGGGTGTAAGCAAACAACTCATGCCGATCTACGATAAACCAATGATATATTATCCATTATCTGTATTGATGTTAGCTGGTATCAGAGAAGTATTATTTATAACAACCCCCCAAGATAATGGAGCTTTTCAGCTATTATTGGGGGACGGCAGTAACTGGGGAATGACATTTACTTATACGACTCAGCCCTCCCCAGATGGAATTGGTCAAGCCTTTATTCTGGGCGAAAAATTTATTGGGGAGAATCCAGTTACTCTTGTTTTAGGTGATAATATTTTTTATGGTCACGGCATGGACGAATTACTGTCTAGAGCATCAGGCCAGCTAAATGGTGGAACAGTATTTGGTTATTATGTGAGGGACCCAGAAAGGTATGGAGTTGTAAATTTTGACAATAGTGGTATTGCTTTAAATCTTGAAGAAAAACCAGCAAACCCTAAAAGTAATTACGCTGTGACGGGGCTGTACTTTTACGATAATGATGTTATTGATATTGCAAAGGGTCTAAAACCATCGGATAGAGGCGAGCTTGAAATCACAGATATCAACAACTTTTACTTACAGAACAATTTACTAAATGTTGAGTTGATGGGAAGAGGATATGCCTGGTTAGATACTGGAACACATAAATCTCTATTATCGGCAGCAAACTATATCCAGGTTATAGAAGAAAGGCAGGGATTAAAAATTGCCTGTCCAGAAGAAATTGCTTATCGTAAGGGGTTTATAAACTCCGAGCAGCTAGAAAAACTAGCAACGCCTCTACTAAAAAGTGGATACGGTCAGTATTTAATGGAAATATTAAAATAGACATATCAATGTGAAAGCTATTCAAACAACTTTACCTGGCGTAATAATTTTTGAGCCCCATGTTTACGGTGATAAACGTGGATTTTTTCTCGAATCTTTTCGATCAGATATTCTCGGAGCCACTGGAATAACGGATACTTTCGTACAAGACAATCACTCGAGATCAAAAAAAGGGGTTTTAAGGGGACTACATTACCAAATAAAAAATCCGCAGGGAAAATTAGTAAGAGTATCTAATGGGCGAGTATTTGATGTTGCCGTTGATATTCGTATTGGATCACCTACTTTTGGTCGCTGGCACGGAACTATTTTAGATGATGAGTCAATGCGACTTATGTATATACCACCTAACTTTGCCCATGGTTTTATAGTATTATCTGAAACCGCAGATTTTTTATATAAGTGTACTGAATATTATCATCCTGAATCTGAGCAGGGTATATTATGGAATGATCCAGATATTGGAATAAATTGGCCTGACATTAAGGCTTCATTATCTGATAAAGATTTACATAATCCTCTTTTAAAAGATCAAAAAGTAGAATATCTACCAACATACCAGAAAACTGTTTGATGAAAATATTAGTAACAGGGGCGAATGGTCAAGTCGGTTCACGAGTTGTTCAATTAGGCAAGAAAGCAGGTTTTAACATTCTTGCATATACTAAGGAACAGCTCGATATTACAAATTACCAGAATTTAGAATTTTTAATTAATCAATCTCTACCCGATATTATAGTAAATGCAGCAGCATATACGGCTGTTGACAAAGCGGAAACTGAAACTGAAACAGCTTACGCAATAAATTCTGATGGCCCGTCAAATTTAGCAAACATTGTTTCTGATAGAAATATCCCCTTAATACATTTATCAACAGATTATGTCTATGACGGAAAAAAAATAGATAGTTATACTGAGACTGACATACCCAACCCTTTGAATATCTATGGCAAGAGTAAACTCGAAGGTGATAAAAAAGTAGCAATGTTAGAAAAACATATAATATTACGAGTTTCCTGGGTATTTGATGCCGATGGCAATAATTTTGTCCGGACTATGTTGAGACTTGGGCAAGAACGTCAAAGTCTGAATATCGTAAATGACCAAACTGGATCACCCACATGGTCGCAAGATATTGCTGAGGTTCTCATAGCAATCATCAGAATATATTCTGAAACGAATAACTTCCCATGGGGTTTATACAACTTTACAGGAAAACCCAAATCAACATGGTATGATTTTGCTGTTCACATTTTAAGAGAAGGTAAATTGATGGGGTTAATTAATAAAATCCCAAAAACAAACCCAATCTCATCAGAGCAATTCCCAACAGCTGCTAACAGACCTAAAAACTGTGTGTTAAATTGTACCAAAATATATAAGTCTCTGAATATTAGTCAACCAGACTGGAAAATTGGACTAAACTACATTTTAAAGAACTGGAAAAATTAATGCCCCATATAACTACGAATATCCTTGTAACAGGTGGAGCAGGCTTTATAGGTAGTAATTTCGCGCACTACTGGTTAGATAGATATCCACATGAAAGGTTGATTGTATTAGATGCGCTGACCTACGCCGGAAACATAGAAAACCTAGTCTCTCTGAATAAAAACAGGAATTTTAGATTTATTCATGGTGATATTCTTGATACAGATTTAGTGAAAAGGATAATCCAGGATGAACATATTGAAACCATTGTACATTTTGCAGCGGAGTCTCATGTGGATCGATCCATTCATGGTCCTGACACATTTTTAAAAACAAATATTGAAGGAACTCATAGTTTGTTGAAAGCGGCCAAAGAAATATGGTTAGACAAAACAAAAATTGACAACCACCGTTTTCACCACGTTTCTACTGATGAAGTTTATGGAACGCTAACACCCAAGGCCCCTGCTTTCACCGAAAAAAATCAATATTTACCCAATTCGCCATATGCTGCAAGTAAAGCAAGTTCCGATCACATTGTAAGAAGCTATCACCACACCTATGGCTTAAATACCACAGTAAGTAACTGCTCTAACAATTACGGTCCTTATCAATTTCCAGAAAAGCTCATCCCTTTAGTTATCGCAAATTGCCTGGATGGAAAATCATTGCCAATATATGGAGATGGTCTGCAAATTCGTGATTGGTTATACGTAATCGATCATTGTAGAGGAATAGATAAAATTTTACATAATGGTGAAGTAGATAATACTTATAATATTGGTGGAAATAATGAGCGAACAAATTTAGATATAGTTACATTTATATGTGAACTAATGGATAAATTAAATCCTTCTGGAGCTCCTCATAATCAATTAATTACATTCGTAAAGGATCGTGCTGGGCATGATAGAAGATATGCCATTGACTCTACAAAAATAAAGTTAGATTTAGGTTTTAATTCAAAAGAAACATTTGAGTCTGGAATAATAAAAACAGTTGAATGGTATCTTAATAATGAAAAATGGTGGCGTAATATTATGGATATTAACTTCAATGACTGGCTAGAAAAAAATTATAAATAATTAGTCGAGTTAGCCGAACGCTCACATTCGAAGCGCCAAACTGGAGAGTCATTGAGTATACTAAATCAAATACTCTTAAAAAAGCATAAAATAAAGAAAAACATTAGTTGCAGGTATGAATAACCTGAACAATATGGTTTGAATGGCAAAGTGGATTGAATGGCCTGCCATGCTCTAAACTCAAGTTAATTTATTATTTTTTTTATTCTATATCCCTTATTCTTCTTAGCACTGGTGAAAATAATAGTTTCACCCACTAAACCAATTGCAATTAACTGGACTCCTAAGACAAAAAATAGGGCACATAATACAAGCAGAGGTCTATCTGCCGCCGAAATATTAAAAAATAATCTATCAATTGTAATATATCCCAGCCCAAATAAACCTATGAGTCCTGAAATAGCACCCCCAATACCAAAAAAACGTAAAGGCTTTTGATTAAACCTTGTTAGAAAACCTACTGTCAAAATATCAAGAGTACGGCTTAAATATGTTCGAGGATTATAAAGTCTTCTATGAGCATCTGATTTAGATTGAGGTATATTAATTTCAGTGGTTTTAAAACCTGCTTGATCAGCAAGTACTTTAAAAAATCGATGCATATCACCATACAGCTTGATATCTTCAAAAACATACTTTTTTACAAGTCTGATACCCGAACCAGGATCCTTAGGACTTTCAAAAGCTATAAATTTAAATATCGCTCTGAAGACATGAAATTGTAATTTATTTAGGATAGGATCAATCCTTGGCCACCGATTGACTACCACAACATCATTATCATCCATTGAGGCTAAGATTTGAGGTATATTAGATGCTTCTATTTGCTCATAAGGGGGCAAAGTTAAAATATATTCATATTTCGAGTGTTCCACTCCTATTTTCATTTCCCCTGCCTCACCATAGTTCCTATTGAGTACAACAATTCTGACAGGATTTTCTTTTGAATTAAGCTCATTCAAAGAGTCTTGAAAATGAGAGTACTGAGGTGCTAATACGATGATGTATTCAATCGACATATCTAACTGAATCAGATTCGTTTGATAAGATTTTAATACATCTAGTAAATTTTCACCCCGTTCGCTGACAGATATCACTACACTAATGGCATCAATAAGAATATTGTTTTTTCCTTTCATTTTAATTTTCCTTGCGTAGATCTAGAGACTTCACATCTAATAACCGAAAGTCTCCCTTAAAATAAATCAATTCGCACATTATTCCCAAAGAAACCAAGAATACACCAAGGGAAGAGAATAATAATATGAGGGTTGAAATTATAAGGCTATTACCAGTAGCATCTACACCACCAGATAAGACCAAAATCACCAAAAATAAAGCCATGATTAGTGGCAACAAAGCAATTTTAAAGAACCAGCGAATCGGGTGCTGGCCGAGTGATAATATTGTCTTAATAGTCAGCAAATCGATTAACACTTTATAAACCCTTGCTAATCCATATTTTGAGACTCCAAATTGCCTTGCATGATGTCGAACTTTTACCTCCGCAATTCTAACACCTGATAAAGATAATAAGGCGGGGATAAATCGATGCATCTCGTTATAAAAAGGAGAATTTTTAATCACATCAGCTCTATAAACTTTCAAAGAGCACCCATTGTCTTTAATTGGCACTCCTGTAACCTTACCAATCAACCAGTTAGCAATCTTAGAGGGTATTTTACGAGATATCAGCTTATCTTGCCTTTTATATCTCCAACCAACAACTAGGTCATAGCCTTCATTGAGTTTATCAACCATCATTGGAATATCATCTGGATCATTTTGCAAATCACCATCCATAGTAACCAAAATATCACCTCTGGCCAGATCGATACCTGCCGCCATGGCCGGGGTTTGACCATAATTGCGCCGAAACTCTACAATTCTCAGATATTCATCTTGCGCGGCTAGACCACTGGCAACCATCAATGTATTATCAGAGCTGCCATCATCAATAAAGATTATTTCGTGATTAAGTTCTGTCTTAACCAGAGAGTCTTTGATTTTCTGGTAGAGCAACTGGACTGAATCTTCTTCATTATAAAGAGGTGCAATAACAGAAATTTCAATTTTTCTTTTGCTCATGGACTGAATTAGAATTATAAAATAATTAATGGACAATACTATCGATCAAATAAACTATATCAATACAAATTTGTAAAATATTTGACTGAATCGACACGAATTCCATTTGCAATGATATAAAGTCTAAAAATAATAATACTTAAAGATAAAATAACCACTAATTATCTGCGCAATCAGAAATTTTTTACGGCTAGTGGTTTAATTTACTCGAAACCCCAAAAAATAATTCTTTATACAAGATTTCAGTATCTTTTTCATTCAGGAACTTAGTGTAGTGCTTCAAATAAACTGAAGAATACTGTTGACTTTTGTATTCTTTTGAAATTCCTTTCTGTCAAATTATGAACAATGAGAATAGCAACAGCCATCAATTTACCTGAAGAAGAATACCAAAAAATCATCAAATTGCTCCATAATGGTATCTAGTATGTTGACAATGTGGACAATAGAAACTAGTTGGCCAGCGTGAGGTTCCCCTGCAGATTCGCATAGCTTCCGAATGCCGTGAAGGCGGATAAATTCTGTTAAGGAGAGGCCTGGTTGTAACTGGATGAGGTTACGAGACATGATAATCTCCTGTGATTGACGATTGTCTCTATTATCAATCACTTAGTGACTCGTCACGTGAGTCAGCGGAACTTTATACGTAAGCAGTAAAATTCGTTTCCTAGGAGTCTGTCGGATTTGTTTTTCCTGTTCCAACTGATTCACGAGTTCAATGCTCGATAGGAAGCGTACGCGTTTCTGATGATGGTGTATGGCCTGCACATCAATGATCGTTGCCAGATGGGTTTTACCCGTTCCGTGGCCACCGACCAAAACCACACTCTGGGCTTCATCCATAAACTTAAAGCGATGCAAGGATTTAATCAGAGCTTCATTCACCTCACTTTGCATAAAGTCAAAACCAGAGAGGTCGCGATAAGCAAGTAAGATATCGACCTTCATCTTTCCAGTGCTTGAGTAATCGCATGTTCGACTTTTTCTTTATCATGCTGTAACACCAGTGCCAACACCTCTACCATTTCACGATCACTGCCAGGATGTTTGAGCAGCTGATTTTATAACTGGAGGAAAGCTTCGAGTAATTCTTAGAAGGGTGCGAAGTTACGCAAGGCACCAGGCTTACGTTGATTACTGAGAGGTAATGACGTGACGCCAGTCATAGAGAGTTCTCCCCTGCTTATTGTGATCACGCGTAGTCACACGTTCATGTTCAGAAACGATTTGAGCTTCAGTAACCACCACCAACCTGTCTGCGGCTTACCGGTCGGTTGGCGAAGGTAGATGGCACCGAGTACCGATTGTTGTCGAAGGTGATGAGACAGGTGAAAGACACTCGCTTGCAGTATTCAACAAAACCATCAAAGGCAGTGGGTATCAACATTAGTTGGTCACGTTTCTCTCGCCAGACCTCCTCTATCGTTCGGCTTTTTATCTTCAGGGTGTTGGCAGTCTGTCCAGAGAACAAGACAGCGTTGTTCCAGTCATTCAAATCGTTCAGGGTCTGGAACGTTGGTGCACACAGCCAAATCCGATGACGTGAATCGCGCACGTTCTTCTCGATCTGTCCCTTCTCCCATCCAGCCGCCGGATTACTGAACTCGGCTTCAATCAGGTAATGACTGACCATGGCCTGAAAGTGCGCATTCACAGTTCGATGCTTGCCACGGCCCACCTAGTCGACAGCGGTCTTCAGGTTGTCGTAGATACCGCGTTCAGGTATACCACCCAGCACACGGAAGGCATGCACGTGTGCATCGAACAACATCTCATGCGTCTGTAGTGGATAGGATCGAAGGATAAACGCACGACTATGACGGAGCTTTAACTGTGCGATCTGTAATTAAGTATTTTGCCCAGCGATCTCGGCATAGTCTTCACTCCAGTCAAACTGAAACGCTTCACCCGGTCCAAAGCTCATCGGTACATAGGTGCCGCGACTAGCCTGGTGACGTGCTTCCTGTTGATCCTTTCGCCAGTCAGGGGCAAAGATCATATGAACCAGTATATCCCAGTTTAACCAGATCAAAAAACAGCTGTTTAATCTAACTTCGTTGTTTACGGCTACGTCGTAACTCGCGATGCAACCAGTTGTTCAGAGTGGCGGCATAATCATCCCGTTTGCTCTCACTTTTACGTTTGGGGTATTGCGGCTCCACTACCCCACTGTACCGTATTGAGAGACAGCCCAGTTCGTCGAACAACCTCTCGTATCGGCTTCCCTTCTCGATGATGCCAGCGTCGAATAAAACTTAATAATGCCACGTCTATCACTCCTCAATTTACTCCTGCACGTGAAATACAGGAGAGGATTACACGTGGGTCAATTTTCGGTGCAAATAACGTGGGTTAGCGGGTCAGTTTTGGATGCAATTCAACAAACAGTAGAATAAAAGAGACTGGACTGTCTCGTTATCAAATTCTAGTGATTTTATGGATTTCATTGAGAAATCCCTTCTATTCAATAAGATATGGATTTTCTGTCACGTTATCATTGAATATATATCGTGACAGGGTCAAGTATTGCAGTGGTACAGGTATAGGAGAATGTGAACGACCGCTCCTGGTACAGGTTGTGTGAAAACTCGCTTCAAACTGATCACACCAACAATATTTCTCACTACGGGGTAATTTTTCAGAAATATTTAGAGTTCAATTACCACAAAATATACGTAATTGATTCTATATAAGACCCCATATTCCACTTGAAAAATTGGAAAATAGTTTTCACACAACCTGGGTACCATGCGGCATATAGCAATGCACCAAACCAATGTCTGCTATTTCATAGCCCATCTACAGCTAATGTTACAAAAAAATCTTACCGCAAATACAAGAATGACTCGACAAATTCTATTGATGGATAAACTGGGGTATATGATCAACTAGCCAGATTCCATCGCAGCAAATCTCTGCGGGATAATTTTTTCCCTACCGTATCTTGAACGTCAGCAGTGTTAAGGTCACTTGATGATTCAGCCAGCACAGGCTCAATTTCATCAAACTGACTAAGATCAATATCCGAGGTGTCTTCCCCCTTCATCACCCGGCCCAATAACTCTTCATCCACCAGATCTTCTTCCGTCGGTTTTGTTTCTACCATCAATCCATCGAGAAAATCCTGCGCTACCTGCACGGCCTGTTGATGAGTGGAAAAATCTCGCATGGGTGAACACATTGAATAGGTCTGACAGGGGCCGATACCTTCGATATCGTTGATCATGAATTTATAGCTACGCGATGGAAACTCATGCGGTTGTTTATGACCCAGCGCCATCTGGCTCCAGTCTTCGCCCTCGGCAGGTAGTAATACCAGATTCATTAGCCAGGGCGTTATGATCACACCCAGCACTCGCCCCTGCCACTCCTGAAAACCCAGCGCCTGTACATCAATTGCCGGATTAAGAATCGGTATACCCTGCATATTCTCTTTATGAATACGCTTAAAGCTCTGTTCCAGTGTGTCACTAATCTGCTGTAAGTTATTCATTGTTCACCGCCCAGTCCGGGAAAATAATGGTCGATATCCACATCCTTTGCACCTGACATGATTTCGCTTAATCCATCCAGTGCCTTATTGATATTGATTGCATCGTCCTCAGAGATCACTTCACGCGCAGAGCCCAGAAAGTTGAGCACCCAGCTACCCTCAGGTTGAGGGCCTATCAACATCATATTGACGCGCTCTTCACCATTACGTCCCCGACATAAAGCCATCAGCTCGCCTGCCTCGATTATCTGAACCGGTACGCCTATGCACATGCGACTTCCCGTTCAGCTTCGCGGCGCCAATGACCGACGATTCTTTCATCTCTGGGTTTCAGCTCAACACCCATCGCTGCCAGTTCAGAAACCAGCATCTCTACCATTGCATCCAGTCCGGCTTCGGCTTCTGCGGTCAAGCCCAGTTTGTTTTCCAGCGAATGCGGCACCATGCCAATAATCGCCACATGCTCAGGTACTTCCCCTTTTAACATCAATAAGGCCAGCAGGTCAGAAAGACCCAGCTGGTGATTGGAGAGCTTGGTCTGGAAGAAGGCAGGAATTTCTTCGTTGGCAATACGTACCAACGTGCCATAGGCATCACCGGTATTGATTGCATCCGCCACCAGCAACTGGTCACAGTTGCGGATCGGCTCGAACAGCTCCATGCCGGTAGTTCCTCCATCCACCACTTTCACATTTGGCGGAATGATATAGCGGTTTTCCAGCTCTTCTACTGCTCGTACTCCGACACCTTCGTCCTGCATCAGTACGTTACCCATGCCGATAATGAGTATCTTTTTTTCACTCTGCCCCATATTAACAGTCCTCGTAATTACAGCGCCTTGACCTTAACGATTTCTTTCTGCTCAGTATCCACCATGTGAATAGCACAGGCGATACAGGGGTCGAAGGAATGTACGGTACGTAATACTTCCAGCGGCCTTTCAGGATCTGCAACCGGGTTATCCATCAAGGATGATTCGTAGGGACCAATCTGCCCATCTGCATCACGTGGACCCGCATTCCAGGTACTGGGTACCACGGCCTGATAGTTTTTGATCTTACCATTTTCAATAACCACCCAGTGCGACAGCGTGCCGCGTGGCGCCTGATGGAAACCTACACCCTTGATTTCCTCTTTAGGGAATACCGGTGCATTGAAGGTATCCAGGTCACCGGTGCCAATATTATCGACCAGTCGCTGCCAGAGATCATGCAGTGTATCGATCATTACACCACAACGGATAGCACGTGCTGCGTGACGTCCAATAGTTGAATTAACTGCAGTCAATGGGATATCAGGGTTCTTCGAAACACCCTTTAGGATATCAATCGTCTGGTTCAGGTATTTAGTATAACCATCATGACCACTGGCCACACCAACCAGTACGTCAGCCAGTGGCCCAACTTCTGCACGCTTACCATAAAAGGTTGGAGCCTTAACCCATGAGTACTGACCTTCATCCTGGAAGTCGGTGTAGTCAGGCTCGGTTTCACCATCCCATGGGTGCAGTGCTGCGTCCCCTTTATACCAGGAATGTTTGGAACTCTCTGCCACACCATCACGGAAGTAGGCATCGCCAAAGGTCTTGATCGGCTTGATCGTTGACATGTCGGCATTGTCTATATAACCACCCGGTAGCAGAAATTCATTACCGCTGGTATCGATTGGACAATCTGGAACGGTCAGGTAGTTATTCACGCCGCCACCGATACCGGCCCAGTCCAGATAGAAAGCACCGATGGCAGGCACATCAGTCATATAGGTCGATTTGATAAAATGATCGAGCTTATCGATAAAGCCTTTAATCAACATCAGACGTTCAATATTCAACACCGACGGAGCATCATGACCGATAGAGTTACTCACGCCGCCTACGGCAACATTTTGAATATGTGGGCTTTTACCACCCAGAATCGCAACAATCTTGTTGGCATGGTTCTGAATATCCAGCGCCTGTAAATAATGGGCCACAGCCAGCAGGTTCACCTCTGGTGACAGCTTCATAGCAGGATGCCCCCAGAAACCACTGGCGAAAGGACCTAGCTGACCACTGCCGACAAAGGTTTTCAGGCGTTCCTGTACCGCTTTCATTTCATGCGGTCCATTCAGCGACCAGTCGGACAGAGATTCCGCAAGTTTGGCGGTTGCTACCGGGTCGGCATCCAGTGCTGAAACCACATCCACCCAATCCACTGCAGATAGATGATAGAAATGCACGATATGATCCTGAATCGCATGCGCGGTCTGGATGATATTTCGAATCAGCTGAGCATTCAGTGGTACTTCCAGATTCAGCGCATTCTCAACCGCGCGCACCGAAGTGATAGCATGCACCGTAGTGCAAACACCGCAGAAGCGTTGGGTATAGGACCAGGCTTCACGCGGATCACGTCCAATCAGAATCTGTTCAATTCCGCGCCACATCTGACCGGAGGACCAGGCCTTGCTTACCTTGCCATTATCAACTTCAACATCAATTCGAAGATGCCCTTCGATACGAGTAATCGGGTCAACTGTAATACGTGTAGTCACTTATTAAATCTCCTATGTTTATACATGCTGTTCGCGATGCATGACGGGCAAAATCTTAACCAGTACCATGTAAACCATGATTTCGAAGGCAATAACGCCCAACGTAATAATGATCTCAGGTACCGATGGAAAATAATTGAAACCCGGGCCCGGGTTAAAGGTCAGTAGAAAGGCATCGAATCGATACAGTGATCCAGCCATCAACAGGCTGACCGCAGCAATCAATAACTGACTGCCGCGCTCGCATCTGGCCGGTGATCGCAGAATGATCAGCGGCACAATAAAGAGCAGGGTCTCGACAATGAACATCAGCGATGCAAAGTCAGCTGAGAAGATCATCCCCAATTTGCCCTGCAGCAATAACACCACAAAACGTACCAGCAAAAATACCAGCAACAGGCCGATAATGACCTTATTCAGTTTTGCCAGCAAAGAGACTTCCGATGGACGTCTGAACCCAATGGCTGAAAAAGAAGCCTCGAAGATGACGATAGAAAATCCCATCAGTAATGCCGTTAACAGCGCCAGTAAGGGTTGCATATGCTGTACCTGCCATAGCGGGTGAACCTTATGCCCCATTGCAATCAGTAATGAGCCGAGCGAAGACTGGTGCATGCTTGGCAGCAATATACCCAGCGCAATAAACAGGAACAAAACCTTATTTAGCGCCTTCAATAGCCCCTGCATACCCAGCCGTTCCAGTAGTGCCGGAGCAAACTCCAGCGCCAGCACAATGATATACAGTGCCACACAAAGACCGACCTCCAGCATCACTGAATTGAAGTTCCAGTTACCGGGCATAAATATTTCGTAGAACTGCCAGAAGCGCCCCATATCAAAAAAGGCTCCAAAGGCGCCCATCGCATAACCGAGGACGCTAGCGAGTATTGCAGGGCGAACCAGTGGGTGATACTGGCCCTTGTTAAATACATACACCATAAAGGCCAATGCATAACCGCCACAGGCAAACGCCGTGCCTATGACCACATCGTAGACCACCCAGATACCCCAGGCGAAACCACCATTCAGGTTACTCACCGAGGCAATGCCTGAACTAAACCGTTCAACCATAAAGACACAACCGGCGGCAAAAATAGCCAGCAGTATGAAAAAAGGCAGGGTGAATATGCGTCCACCTAAAGCCTGATGATTACTCATTCCTCACCTCCTTCATCGTCATCTTTGGTATTGCGTCTAACCGTATAGGTCAGACCCGCCAATGCCAACGCCGGCAAAGCCATAAAGCCATACACCGAATGCTGTACCGTTTCAGCGATTGATGCTGCCGAACGCTCTTCCAGTGGCGGCATACCCAGCTTATCGAAAGGCACTGCAGAGATATGCATCACATTGGTACCGCCCGCTTCCTTCTCACCCCATACATGCTGCTGGTATGTCGGCACCTGTTTTTCGTGATGACTGTATGGCTTGCGTACATCACCACGTGGATAGTTATAGGTCTCGCCTGGCTTCAATTGCATGCGACGTTTGGCTTCTGCCAGCAATGCCTCACGCGAGCCGAATAAGGTCGCACCGGTTGGACAGACTTCAGCACAGCCAGTCATCTGACCCTTGCTGATACGCTCAACGCCAGCCTGATTACACATCTGACATTTCTGTATCTGACCAAATAATTCGTTGTACTGGAACTGTGGCACGTTATATGGACAGCCCATCGTGCAGTTCCGGCAACCAATACACACGTCAGGATGATGAGTCACAATACCGGTGACCTTGTCCTGACGCATGGCGGTACAGGGGCAGACCGACACACAGCCCGGATCAACGCAATGCATACAGCTGCGTTTCTCGAAACAGAAACCATTGATTTCTGAATCCTTGAGCTTGCCATCGCCCTCTTTATATACCTTGATCACATTCAAGGTTTGACCGGACAGGTCTCGTGCAGAATCCCAGGTTGTATTATCGCCATCAATGACTGGCGGCATATCATTCACTTCCTTGCACTTGCTGACGCATGCCTTGCAGCCAACACACAGGGTTGAGTCAAACAGCATACCGACCGCCTGTGGCGCCGGTTCCAGATTTGAGCGTGCCTCGACAGTACTGCACAGCGTTGCTGCGGTACCGCCCAGAGTCGCTTTGAGAAAATCTCTACGTTTCATAACGCCCCCTAGCTCTGGTCTTTTTCTTTCTGATCCAGCTTTTTGGCGCCTATCGCCGTGGCCCCTACTACAGCACCTACGGCTGCACCTGCCAGAGCTGCACTCCCCGCTGACATGCCTCCACTCGATTCACGCGTTTCAATGGCTGGAAACATATTGGGAGGAGTATGGGTCTTGACATCGGCCAGACTAAACATCGCTTTATTAAAACCAACCCCATCTTCGGAACAGCCAAAACAGGGATGCCCCACACCGATAGGCCACACACCGCCACCGATATTGTTGTATTCAAGAGAAGGGCAGTTGTTGTAGGTCTCTGGCCCCTTACAGCCCAGTTTGTACAGGCAGTACCCCTTGCGGTGGCCTTCGTCACCAAACTCGTTAGCGAAACGACCCGCATCAAAGTGCGGACGACGATAACAGTTTTCATGAATCAAGCGACCATAGGCCCACTTGGGACGCCCCTTATCATCGATAGGCGGCAATTTTCCATAGGTAACAAAGTACAGCACGGTACCGATAAAGTTAGCTGGATTAGGTGGGCACCCGGGAATAGACACCACCGTTTTATCTTTAAGTACCTGCGGTGCTCCAGTAGCGCCAGTCGGATTGGGTGATGCGGATTGTACCCCGCCCCAACTGGCGCAGGAGCCATAAGCGACTATCGCTGCAGCATGTTCTGCCGCTTCTATAGTAAGGTCCAGCATCGTCTCACCTGCTATCTTGCAGTAGATGCCACCATCCTTAACCGGAATAGCACCTTCGACAACCAGTAGGTACTTACCCTTATTATCTATCATCGACTGCTTCTTGATCGCTTCCACATTGTGCCCAGCACCGGTATCCAGCGTCTGATGGTAATCCAGAGAAATCAAATCCAGTATCAGGTGTTCCAGACTCGGTTGCTCGGAACGTAGCAAGGCTTCGGTAGGTCCGGTACATTCCTGACCATGCAGCCAGATAACCGGAGGACGGCGCTTAGGATCCGCCACCGCATTAGCCATTGCGACAGCAGCATTGGTCGATAACCCCAGTGACGCCGCTACGCCAGTACAAAATTTAAGAAACGTTCTACGGGTGACACCCAGACGTTTTTCTACTTCTGAAAAGTCAATTTCTTTTTCCACTACGTGTATTCCTCCGGTGAGTAGATGCAGTGCGCAACTACTGTCATTTACAGGCCAACTCGGAACATATCTGCAATAACCATGCGAAAAGTAGTTTTATTTCAGGCAATCAGATAGTTAGTGAAAAAAGTCACAACACCCTTAATTTATAAATGGATATTAAGTTTCCATCAAAATTATCAGTTGGAAACTTTTTTACAGGCAAGACAACGAGAAATGTATATAAATCAATGGCTAATTTAATTTAGTCACACTTGATCTATGTCAAGTATTTAACCATGGCTTTTTAAACACATTGTTCTTTGCAACCTTCTTTGCCCCATAAAAACCAATCAAATCATTCATTTTTAGCTGCATTGAGCAAACGTTTTTCATGCTAAGATCACGCCATTTTAAACTGACCCCTGAAGCGGCAATCACTCAATGAACATCGAAAACAAACCACCCATTCGCATGACCGAATACAGTCATGGCTCAGGCTGCGGTTGCAAGATCGCCCCTAATCTTCTGGAACAAATCCTCAATAGCGGTTTTAGCATTTCCCCTAACCCCAGGCTGCTGGTTGGCAACGACTCCAGCGATGATGCCGCTGCGTTTAATCTGGATGACGGGCGCTCTGTGATCAGTACCACCGATTTCTTTATGCCGATTGTTGACGATCCCTTTGAATTTGGCCGCATTGCTGCCACCAATGCCATCAGCGATGTCTACGCCATGGGTGGCAGCCCAATAATGGCAATCGCAATATTCGGCTGGCCTATTGATAAGCTGGGGCCTGACGTTGCCAGTCTGGTGGTAGATGGCGGACGTGCCGCCTGTGAAGATGCGGGAATCCCATTGGCTGGGGGGCACTCCATAGACTCACCCGAACCGATCTTTGGTCTTGCCGTTACTGGCATTGTGGATAACAAACACCTGAAGAAAAACAACACTGCTGAGGCGGGATGCAATCTATATCTCACCAAACCCATCGGTATCGGCATCCTCACCACTGCGCAGAAACAGAAAAAACTCAAACCTGAACACGAACGTATTGCACCAGATAGCATGTGCCAGCTTAATAAGGTCGGTGCCGAACTGGGAAAACTGGATGGGGTAAAAGCAATGACCGATGTCACTGGCTTTGGCCTACTCGGCCACCTTCGAGAAATGTGTGATGGCAGCGGTGTACGTGCCGAGATCAATTATGATGCTGTACCCAAACTGCCTCATGTAGAAGAATATCTGGAAATGGGTTGCTCACCCGGTGGCGCACAACGAAATTTCGACAGTTACGGTCACAAGATTGGCCCCATTGAAGAATTTAAGCGTAAATTACTTTGCGACCCACAAACCTCAGGTGGGCTGCTAGTAGCAATAGCAGCTGGTGCCGATGACGAGTTCCTGCAGGTTACAGCTAAACTGGGGCTGGATCTTAAGCCAATTGGTAAGCTACTCCCCGCTGCTGATGCTGTGTTGATTACTGTCATCTAAACAGTTGAATACTTGCCGCAGAAGCCTATCTGCGGCATTAAAATCAGGCAAATAATAACCTGTTACTATTGAATCTTACTCTGCCCCATTATTTGGATTTTTTCATCATACGATCCATCATCATTTTAACGCTGGTTTTCAGGCGATCAATGGATTTGGCTAATTCACCAATCTCATCGGAACGCTTGATTTCTTCAATTTTCACATCCAGATTTTTACCTTTACTGATTTCATCAGCTATGCTGGTCAGCTTTCTGATAGGCCTGGCCAGGGTATTTGAAAACACAAAGGAAATGATCACAGCAAGTGTAATAAAAACTGCCGATACAAAAAGATTGCTACGGATCATTTCATCCTTTTGTCTTTCAATCAGAAATTTTTCCTTTTCGATACTTGCATCTATACTATCCAGATAAACCCCTGTACCAATAATCCAGCCAGTTGGCTTGTGTAATTTCACATAGGATAGTTTAGCAGTTCTTTCGGTCAGGCCATCTCTGGTTGGTTTTGGCCATAGATAATCGACAAAACCATCACCATTTTTTGCAGTCACTTCGGCAAACGCCTGGAACAGATTTTTATCTACGCCCAATGCATTATTATATTTAGGATCATTCATCACCTGACCTTCCAGAGTCGACGTAATTGGATGCATCAACATTGTCGGGTAAGGCAGCGTATTATCATTAATCCAGAAATATCCTGTGCCATCTGCATAGCGCATAGACCTGATCGATTGTTTTATTTGCTTTTCGATTTCCAGGCGCGAATCATCAATGTAGATACCTGTACCCATAATCCAGCCCCAGTCATCGTAACGTCTAACATAAGACAACTTGGGTTCTTCCCTGGTTAAACCTTCTGCAGTTGGTTTTGGCCATAGATAGTCTACATAACCTTCTTTAGTATCTTTAGTTACATCAACAAAGGCACGAAACAGGTTCTTACGCAATCCAAGTGCATTATTATATTTACGATCATCCAGCACCTGACCTTCCAGTGCCGGTATTATTGGGTGCATGATCATTTTAGGGTAAGGTACCGATGTATCATTGATCCAGATATACCCAGTGCCCCCGTCGAATCTTAACTCCCTGATTTCGGACATGGCACCATTTTTGGCTTTTTGCAAATTCATTTCACCATTTTCTACCTTACGTCTGTAGCGATTAATAATGCCCTCACCTGTATCCAGGATATTGTGCAAACGACGTTGGTAAAATTTACTCAAAAAATTCAGATCAGAAAGGTTACTGTAATTTTTTTCGATTGTTGCGTAAGCAACATTAACCAGATCTTTTAACTTTTGTTTTACGTCTACCATCGCTGCAGTTTTAAAGTCCTGTAGTCGCAGCTCACCCTGAGCCTCGATACTTCTCAGATTAAAAAAACTGATTACAACAACCATCAGAACCAGAAAAACCGATGTAAACAAAGTGATTTTTGCATCTATTTTCATATCGCCCCCAGGGCTTGATAGTTTTATAAATTAAAGGTAAATGGGAGTTAGGGTTTATCGAACAATTTCAGCGCTTCGATCGAAAAAGCTGCATCAAGAAATTTTTTACGGTGCTTTGGGTCTTCAATCAACATGGATAGCTTATGAACATAAACGGGCATATTTCGCAATCCCGGTCTATGCCCTTTTCTCTCTAGACTAGCTTCCCATTCTTCTTGAACTTCTTCACATAGAATATGAGCCACAGGGCCAACTTCCTCTGCAAAAAGCTCATTGATATTGCTGTAGATCCCGATTAGAAAATCATTTTGATCTATATGCATTGATTCTCTCCAAGATGCATAGTCCGGTGAAAATGCTTTCTTATTTATTATTGTCTGTCTGTTCTATAAATAAAAACGATCAATTTATATTGTATTTCTTATTATGTTTTGGATAAAACTCTACAAGATGCTTTCTCTCACTTCTAATCTTTAAATGTAAAGATAAAAATGTAAGTCTTAAGTTAGAACCCTAAGTTAAAGAATCAGTTTATAAAACGATACGCATTTAAATAGACACATGGAACAATAAATAACGGAGAAAACTTCCCTCCCCATTAGCTGTATCCTAAAAATGAAAGCCTAATAAACTAGTCAAGTATTAAAGCAAATACTCTGGAATCCAAATATAGTAAACTCGTATAACCTTACACGCAATAAAAAGGTTGGAGAGTCAATCTAACAACGCCACCGTTAAAAAGCAGCAGTTGCACCAGAACTCGCCTGAAATTGTATTGACCAGACTCTGACAAGTCATAATAACCTCTTCATTCGCTATATTTTGAGAACATCATCAATGACGCATACGGTCGAAGAACTCACGGCGTGAGATCTCTTCCTGATAACGACACTCAGTATGACGTTTTTTTATGTTTTCGTTGCGTGTTTCTATTACTCTGTTCCAGTCCTGGTAAACCTGCGCAGACGACTCATAGTCTTGCATACGTAGAATCAGTGGCTGCATCAGGTGGTGTCCCAGATGTGGGTGATAATTAAGATGAGCTACCTGCTGTCTCTGCAGCAGGTTGAAACTGATCTGCGGCCCCATTACAAGATAAGACTGAGTACTACGATATGTAGCACTCCATGAACTGGGAACAGTTATAGATGCAGGTTTACTGCTGAGGTAGATACGCGTCAGCATCCATGGGGTTAGCAGCAGGAACACTCTCCACTCGTCGATATCGCGTAATGCTCGGATCTCGACTGGCAGCCGCTGGTTGATAAGCGGATCATCGGCAAAGTAGTGCTGATAGATATCTTCAAATGTTTTGATGACTAATGATTGCAGTGCATCGTCCTGATCTAGTATGTCTGGTCCGGCAACCCAGTTTGAATCGTACATTTTAACCTTCCTCCATTAAGCAAGAGCCTCACCTTGCACCTTATCGTAATCAACACATAACAGTTGCTCACCCATGCGTTGATACAGTTGCAGCCCCTGATGTTCAATCAGGCGTCTGGCAAAACCAGGTATCACCGGATACAGGTGCTTATCCCATAATTCAATAAACTCATCGCTTAGCCCTTCTGCCTGCTGTAGCAGCCAAGCCGCGCATTCGAACAGGGTGCCCAGATAATCGGCAGGCATACCCTCCGCCTCCAGGCCCAGGCGGAAATAGAAGTCCATCATCGCCTCTTCATCGCTACCCCCCATCGACCCCTGGCGTAGCGCTGAAAGATACGGCGGGGCTATGGTATGTGGATAACCGTTGACAAATAGCATCGTGTGTTCACCCTGCCACTGCTGCAGAGAGATACTCCGCAGCTCGTGCAACGGTTGTTGCATCCATGGGTGCCGTACGCTCAACGATTGCAATAGTTCCAGTGAATCAGCCTGCGGTACACTCAGCAGCAGAGAGAAAAGCTGCAGTTGTTCTGCGTTAACACTCATAATTCCTCCTACCAGGGATATGCATAAACACCTGCAGAGAGGAAATAATGGCGCAGCAGATAACCGCCGAATAGCACCATCACCGAGGCTAAGATCACCGGAGCATGGTCACGCGATCCACGTAGTACACAGCGCAATTCAAGCAGGAAAGGCACGATAAGGCCAAAGCCAATAAACCCAATCAGCCAACCCAGATCACCCCACAGCAGTTTAATTGAGTGCATCGCTGACTCGGAACCAGCCGACATATAGAAGAAAAATGAAAACAGAATGACCAGTTCGGCGGCGATCAACATCACGTCGGTTCGCTCGTAAAACACACGTATCGACTGGTCTTCATCACGCTTGATCACCGTAGTCAGCAACAGTAGCAGGAATGCCATGGCGGTTGAAAAAGCAGACACAGTAAACAATAAAGGTACACCCGGATTATGCCAAAGTGCCACAGCGGGGAAGGATTGCAGTAACAGGCCGGTATACACCGCGACACCGATGCCGTTGATGGTCGCCAGCCAGCCGATGGTTTTGTGAAAGCGCTGGCCGCATAGCATCGATAATTTTTGCATCAGCCTGGTTCTAAGCAGGCTGCCTAACAATGGTATACGGTTCATCAAAGGAGATTCCACCAGATAAGGCAGCGCATAAAATACCCCCCACCACATCATCCAGATAATGAATTGGGTACCCCATGCAATCCAGGAAGTGGGCTGACGAAACAGCACCAGCGGGTTGAGCAGGTGCAGTACCGCTTTGTGATCAAGCAGGTGGTAGAACAGCATTAAAGATCCCAGTGCAAGCATGGCCACACCTGATATGGCTCCCCACAATACCAGCGTATGGTGCCGTTTGAGATACATATCGGTGAGAAAGGTCACCACCAGAGTAGCGGCTCCGAGACCACCGAGGTAGAGATAGATAGCGATCCACCAGGTCCAGATTTCCTGTGTAGCAAAAGTTGTTGTGATATTCATCATCCCTTCCTCTTCATATCATTGATGTAGTAAACGTTTGGCCGGGTGCCAAGATGTGGCAGCAATGGCTGGGCCAGGCCGGAGGCAACCAGTTGCGCTACCGGGTCATTAGGGTCATGCAGGTCGCCGAACAACCGTGCTGAGCCAACACAGGTTTCTACACAGGCGGGTTTGCGCCCCACGGCCACACGATGGTCGCAGAAGGTACACTTATCCATGCTGGGGCGCTCACGACGATAGTCGTTGCCGTAGAATGACTTGCCCTGCTTCACATCATCCCAGTTAACCTCGATACGTGCATCGTAGGGACAGGCCATAGCGCAGGCGCGGCAGCCCATGCACAGATCCTCATCGACCTTGACGATGCCAGTATCCAGTTGATAGGTGGCACCAGTAGGGCAAACCGAGAGACAGGGTGGATTATCACAGTGGTTACACAGGCGTGGGAAGAATCGACGATGCACGTCCTCACCGGTACCGATTTCCTGGTCGTGCACCTTGGTACGCCAGCTATTTTTCCACACCGGTGTCTGGTTCTCCATTGCACAGGCAGCCATACAGGCATTGCAACCGACGCAGGTATTCAGGTCGATAACCATGGCGTAACGAGTCATGCTGCACCTCCTTGCTGGGTGGCTTTAGCCACTTTAAGAGTGAACTCCTGAGAGCGAAATCCCGCCACCACCGGCTCGACGTTATACGGAATCAGTTTGCTGGTGGCAGTACCAATGCCGTAAGCTCGGCTGAGTGCCTTATTCTCTGAGCCAAAGGATGAATAGATGAACAGGGTGTCGCGGCGTACCAGACGAGTGATGTAAGCGGTGCCACCGGTAGTTTGACCGGTAGCATTGTTCGTCAGATTGAGCTTATCCCCGGTCTTAATCGACAGCGCTTCGGCGCGATCCGGGTGTATCCACACTCCGGCATAGATAGGCTCCTTGAACTTGTTAATCGCTGCCAGCACCGGGTTGTTGCTATTGGTCGATGCGTAGGACACGGTCGGGGTCTTGCCATAGGTAAAGTAAAACTCATCACCCGCCAGTGGCATATCCATGGGTGTGTCGGGGCGACACTCGGCGACGATACGAGTCGCCAATGGACTGAAGTTGGGCTGTTTTGCGCCTCCGTTTCGCAGCGAGTGCATCAGTGGACTAAAGAATTCTACCCGCCCTGACTCGGAAGGTAGCGGCAGCTTCCTCGGCATGCCGGAGTGGGCCAGGATTTCTTCACGTTGCTGTTCCAGCATAACGCCTTTCTCGCGCAACTCATCGTCAATCTGCTGCGCAGTGGTTTGCAAACGCTCGGCCGTTTCGCTAAAGGAAACCTCTCGGCAGGCAGCAGCGAAGGCACCGTGTTTCATCGTCTTACGTTTCTCCGCATAAGCGTCCTTCACCGCAGTGGCTGACATACCAGTCAGCTTCTCCACCCATTCGAGGAATTTGTACTCGTTGCCACTAATGATATGACTCATGCGCAGCAGGATGTCGGTGATTTCCTCGGTGTCATACATCGAATCGATGGCAGCGTAACGCGTGGTCAGCGCCAGATCATGGTTGACTCCATTGCCATACAGGGTGGGTTCATCACGTTCCAGATAACTAGAATTGGGCAGGATCACATCGGCCCAGGCGGTGGTGTCGGCAGGTAGCACATCAATGGCGATAACCAGCTCGACATCCTTATGCCCCAGAATGTCCTTCCAGCGCTGGTCTGGGTAATAGTGGCGCACCGGGTTGGCGGCATTAATCAGGAAGGCTCGGGTCCGGTAGGGCTTACCATCGAACTCAAGCTTACCTTCCACTGATTCCTTCAAACCGGTATCGGCCATTACCGGTAGCGCCACATGATCACGTCCAGCGGCAGCCTCCTGAGCACTGAAAGCCCAGGCCCAGCCTGGGCGACCATGAGAGAAATTCTTGCCATCGGAAAGTGCACCGATAACGAATTTTGCAAAGGGCATCCCGGCCAGATGTACCATCGGCGCTGCGGGGGTCTCCTGACCAGCCTCCTTAGCTTTAATCATGGCAGCAGCCTTATGGTGAAATTCACCACTCATAATCCAGCCGCCCTTCTTGTCGATACCGCCGGTGAGCATTTGTATCATCGCCTGCACCCGGCGCAGCATCATCATGTTCTGGAAGCGCGCACCATGCCAGCCGGGATCGACTATAGCCGGACGCGTGGTTCCAAACTCAAAGGCGATGCGACGAATCGTTTCGGCCTGTATGCCGGTAGTCTTCTGCGCCCATTCAGGGGTGTAGCCCTCCAGCTCAGATAGTTGTGCCTGGAAAACGGTAAATAGTTTATGACCATTCTGTTGTAGACCTTCAGGTGCCAATAGCGCCGGATTGAGCGGCTTACCGTGGACATCGGTTTCATTGTCATTGCAATAGGCTTGCAGAGAGTGGATAGTGTCACTGCCATCGTTTACGGCCTGCGGTCTACCCTCCCCGTCCAGAGCTAGATGCCATTCGCCCTCATCATCCTGATAAGTCAGGAAGGGCATATTGGAATGGCGCTTGAGGAACAGGGCATCGTAATGCCCCTCATCCATCATGACCTTGAGCATCGCCAGCATAAAATCCAGATCGGTGCCAGGGCGAATAGCCAGCCACTCGTCGGCCTTGGCCGCTGTCTCTGAACGACGCGGATCGAGCGCCACCACCTTGGCACCACGTTTGCGACCGGTGGCAAAGCGCACCATGCGGCAGGTGGAGACTGCACCGATAGATGCATTGTTGGCAATAAACAGGATGTACTTTGCATTATCGTAGTCGGGCAGAACCTCATCGTGAATATTGAAGTTACCGGTGACCATATCGGTACCCAGGTGACCGGTAGTCACACAATGCTGCATCGGCGAGGCGACTATATTGGGCACCTCGTTGGCCATTGCAAAAGGCACCGCCCAGCCCATGTAAAAAACGCAGGATGTCCAGCCGCCAACCATGGTCCATTCATAGGGTTGAATCTCGGCTTTCTTCTGCTTAGCCTCAATATATTGCCAGGCCTCTTCCCAGCTAGCCTGACGGAAGGACCAACTGCCTCGCTGGCTACCTTCCACTCTGATTAATGGTGTCTTGATTCTATCTGGGTCATAGGTCTGGCGCAGGCCAGACTGACCGCGCGCGCAGATCTTGCCGCGGTTCAGAGTTGAGTGTGGATTACCGTCAAGCTTAACGATGCGTTTGACCCCGTTACGGGTACGACTAGTAACACGCAAGTTGCACAGGGAAGAACAGAAATTGCAGATACTGTAACTGATTTTTTCGCTATCAGCGCTGTGCTCTACTTGCGGTTGCCCCATCAGGGATAAAGGTTTGAGCAGGGTTAGTCCTGCACCGCCGTAACCACTCGCCTTGAGAAAGGCCCTTCGGGTCAGACTGGGAAAATGCCAAGCCATATAGTCACTCCTAACTAAGTATTGTGAAGAATAGAAATCAAATTTTCATAACGCGAGTTACAAAAATCTGCTCAATAACCTCTCAAATACTCTGGCTCTAACCAATAGACCAGACACTGCTAGCTATCGGCTGCAATCATTAGAATAGTTTTCTATGAAAAACTGCTTACTACTTTAGATGGTTTATTTTTATTTATATTTTATTTAATTTTTATTATGTATTTGCTGACCTTTGAATAATTATATTTTTATTTCGATGCTTATTACAGCCAATATTCATAGGTGTTTTATTTTGTTTTCTGGATAATATAGAAATATATATTACAAATAAAGCTTATTACCATGTTTTTTCATTTTACTACCATTCAATTGATCAGGTGAATAATCAACCTTTATCCCTGTTGATAACCTACCACATGATTTAAAGCTGAAATGACTTCATGAAAGCTGTAGCATAGTTCGCAAAGGAGCAGAGTTTTTTTTCAGAAAAGATAGCGCGAAGGCTGTCAGAGTTATTCCAGAAATTTGCATCTCAAATAATCACTCTATCTAACGAACAATCTCATCAAAAATAACTGGATTCTAAATGTACCCATTCATAAGGCTCATCAATACATCTATTAAAGGGCTACTCTCAAAGCCTGCCAGCGTAGACAGCAGCTGTGAAACAAGCTTTTACTGCATGCCCTGGGATCTGGATATGTTTATGGAAATGAACAATGGCAGAGTGCTTACGCTTTACGACCTTGGGCGCTTTAACCTGGCCATACGAACGGGACTAGGAAAGGTACTGAGACAAAAAAGATGGGGGTTGGTCGTTGCTGGCAATTCGATTCGATACCGCCGACGTATTCGCGCCTTCGAAAAGGTCGCCATGCGTACGCAGGTTGCCTACTATGATGAACGCTGGGTATACCTGATTCAATCCATGTGGGTCAAAGGCCAGCCAGCATCTTCTGCCCTATTCCGTACAGGTATAACTGAAAAAGGTAAAACCATCTCCACCGACAGAATCTTCCAGGCACTGCAGGCCAGCGACTGGAAACCAGAACCTGATGCCTGGATTCAATCCTGGGTAGCCAGCGAGCTTGAAAGGCCCTGGCCACCCACAGACTAAAACTTATCTATCATTGAGTATTAGTCGGTTTCTTCCCATGCTGTTGTTGATAATGCTGTTGATACCAACCCGGCATGGTTAAATCACTATCGAAAATAAATGCGGCAACGGCCCGCACCTGATCCTTTTCATAAGGAAAGGTCGGCATCACCCCAAAACGCATGACAGCCCCTGGCATAAGTGATCGCGAAGCATCCGGATTTTTCACCCAGTTTACAACATAGTTAATAAAATCCTCGCGTGCGGGATAGCTGCCCAAAATATGGTTTTTCATACCAAATAATGGCGGTGCCAGGGTGGGCTGCCCCTCAGGGACATGACAACTGGAACACAGTGATTGATAAAGAGCTTTACCATCGGCTGATGCTAATGCAGACGACATAAAAAACAGGGATAAGAAAGAAGAAAGAATAATTTTTTGCATAATACGTTAGATAGTAAATTCAACTGCCCTTTAAAAAATCAGGACTTTTTGTATAGATAAGAATGTCAATGCTCTCATTTATATATTGCTATAAAGAAAATAACTCTCTTTAACTAGAGTTTCAGGATAAAGAAAACCGAAAATATACAAATAAATAGTTGACATAGCGTAGTGCCTGTCGTTTGTGTCCTGAATGATCTTTCCAATTTAACGGCTACTCCTGGCACGGCCTCCAGTAAATTTTTCGACCACTACCGATGGCCACTATGAACACTAATGGATATTCAAGTATCCCCAGTGAACTGTTTCATTGGACCACATTTTTATGTCAGGTGGTAGCCCTGAGATCAGTGGGAACCTTTATTTTACTACTCATTGGAGAAATGCTAACCCAAACAAATAATCAATCTTAAAAGATTAACAACGAAGCACACTGAACACACGAAGAAAAACATTTATAAACCTTCATATTCTTTGTGGATAATTCGTCAGTCCTGAAAAATGAATTTAAATGAATACACGGTCGGTCAGATCTTTGATTTATGATTTAAACAATTTCAGTTGGATAAACATGTTGATTATAACTCAGAATCAAAAGGGTCATACTCACTATGGTCTCACTTAATCCCAGGGTAAACTGAAGCTCAGCTAAAGATATTTCATAAAACGATTTCCTTTGGCGAGAAAATTTCCAAACTTTAGCTGCTAGCCTCTCACTTTATGAAATTGCAGTTATTATATGAATTCAGGTTAAACGTTTAATACCTCAATCGGAAACAGTTTCAGATGCGGAAAGAAATGGATTTCAGGAGATAAGCTTGCGCCACAGTCAAAGATTGAACCATATAATCGAAGCACTCTTTAAACTATCCAGCCTGGAAGTAAAAGAAACTACCCCCGTGATCGAACCATTTTTCCTGTTAGAGCGGGTTCAGGAGATGTATTGCAGAAATTTAACTTGCAGGTTGAAAAGAAAATCCTGACCCTAACGTTTAAGGGCGAAGATCAATTATCATTGGTGAATGTTGATATTGCCATGATTGATCGTGCGCTGAGTAATCTTGTGGATAATGTAATCTCATGTACCGATGCCGGGGGTTAGGTCCAGTTAATTTTGAATCATGTAAAAGATGATGTTTCGCTACAGGTAAATGATACTGTAACAGGAATAGACCAAAAATATTTACCAACCCTGTTTCACCGCTTCTAACAGGTAGATAGCCACAGATGTAATAATGGTCAACACGTGGGGCTGGAGTTAACCATTAATCTCCGCATACTTTAGCTTCATTGTCAGAATATTAAGGTAAGCAGTCAAAAAGTTCAGGAAGCAACATTTCTTTTACGTATACCATTAGCAACTACCAGGCTGGTGGCAACAATCTTAGAAATACTATTCATCTATGCAACTGACTCGATATTATTTCTTCCTTGATAAAACCCAATTATTTTTTAAAGAGCCTTTTGCAAAACATCAGAAACCAGTGAATTTATTAGCCAGAAAGAGCTAAAAAGAAAAGGAGAAAACTATGTGATAGCTAATCGCTCGCCTGCGGTTGCTTACCCATAATAATCATTGCTAACAGGTCATCCGCTGTCACATCATCGACATTGACTGCGCCTGGACCGACTAGCTTGCCATTTTTCATCACGGCGGCTCTGTCACAGAGTTTCATAACATCGTGTATATCATGATCGATCAGAAAAATACCCAGACCCTCTGCCTTTAGTTGTTGGATAAGATCAGCAACCATTTGCGTTTCCTGTGGTCCCAGCGCAGCAGTCGGCTCATCCATGATCAAAATCTTTGCATTAAAATAGACGGCTCGTGCAATCGCTACTGATTGACGTTGGCCGCCAGACAGTGAAGAGACCGGGGTGTAAAAATTATCGAAATTCGGATTCAGTCGTCCCATGATTTTGCGTGTTTCTGCTTCCATCGCAGCATCATCCACTAATCCCAGAGGAGTGACCAGTTCACGCCCCAGAAACAGGTTTGATGTGGCGTTAAGATTATCCGCCAACGCCAGGGTTTGATAAATGGTTTCAATGTTATAAGTACGAGCATCGCGTGGATTATTAATAACCGCCTTTTTACCATTGATAAATATTTCGCCACCATTGCCCTGATAGGCACCGGAAAGCATTTTTATCAGTGTTGATTTACCAGCGCCATTGTGACCAAGCAGGCCGACAACTTCCCCTGCATACAGATCTACAGTGACACCATCTACTGCCTTTATGCCACCAAACGAGAGATGCATATCTCTCATTTCTACTAAGGGGGGGGATTGATTCATGCTCATCTATCTCTGCCCTGTTTTACGTCGATAAATAATATCCAGATAAACCGCCACAATCAGTACCAGTCCGACGACGATAGATTGTAAGGGTGCATCCACCCCTACCATCGCCATTCCAGATTGCAGCGATTGCATGATCACGGCACCGAGGATAGCACCATAAATAGTGCCAAAGCCACCAGATAACGCAGTTCCGCCAATTACCGCAGCAGCGATAACGCGTAATTCATCAAGTGTACCCAGATCGTTACCCACCGCACCGAGTCGGGCAGAAGCGATGACTGAGGCAATGGCCGTTAATCCACCCATCAGTGCAAATACTTTAACAGTCATCATTTGGGTGTCTATGCCTGATAGCTGAGCGGCTTCAGGATTACCACCCATGGCGTAAACATAGCGTCCAAAACGAGTACGTTGGGACACAATGGTCATAATAATGGCGATTGCCAACAGGATGAGTACGGGAATAGCGATACCGTGATAAAGCGTCAAACCCTGTTCAGGGATCTCAAGCCCCTGGTCTTCGGCGATGCGTTTCACTGCACCAGAAGGTATGGGGTAGGAATTCATTATCCAGACAAAGCCCATAATCAAAGTGACAGCAACACCGATCAGGGTCACTTCTGCCCATACCGGTTTCAATGAAAAACCATGATTCGCTTTTTGTCTGCGACTGGCAAGCATAAAGAAGACGGCAATAAGTGTCGCAACAACGCCCAGCAACCAGCTCAACGTGTCTCCCAGTGTGCCTTCTGCACCACCACCAAGAAGTTTATAGGTCGCATCAAGTGGTGCCACCGTCTGACCCTGAGTAACCCACCAGGCTGCGCCGCGATACACCAGCAGGCCACCGAGCGTAACGATAAAGGCGGGAACGGTGAGATAACCAATAATCCAGCCTTGAAAAGCACCAATCAACACACCACAAAAAATACCAAAGATTACAGTGATAAACCAGATAGACCAATGTCCATAGCCTAGATACTCAGGTAGGAAGTGAACTTGCAGCGTTCCCATCAACATACCCAGTAATCCGAGCAGAGATCCCACCGAAAGGTCGATGTGACGGGTGACAATAACGAACACCATGCCCGTAGCCATCACTGCGACGGAAGCGGTTTGTACCGACAGATTAAACAGGTTTCGGGGAGTCAGAAAGCGCCCATCAGTAAACTGATTAAATACAAGCCATAGTAACACCAGTGCACCAAGCATGCCCAGGATACGAGTATCGACGCCTAATTTGGAAATGAAGTTTTTAATGACGTTGTTCAGAGCTCGACCTTTATAATATTCAAATTTAATACCGACCTTGCCTACATACAATATACGTAATACCAGATGGAGGTAAAGACTTTTTTCAGTAATAAATAAAGCCCTCTTCTATTCTGAAGAGGGCTTTGGTAACGATTACTTACAAACAGGAACCTTGCTTGGGCTTACACCTGAGCAGAGAACTTTTTTGCTTATCCAGCCAGCATCCAGTACCACGTTAAGATTTTTACGTGTAATGGGAACGGGTGCCAGAAATCTAGCAGTCATCTTGGTACCGGATGGAGAAGTCCAGGACCTGGAGCCTTTAATCGATTTTAATGAACGACCTTTCGCCAGCTCAGCAGCAATTTCAGCGGCTGCTTTACCCAGCTCACGAGCATCTTTCCACACCGACACGGTTTGGGTACCAAGCGCAACTCGATTCAGTGCTGCATGATCACCATCCTGACCAGATACCGGAATACCTTCCATACCCTGTGCTGTCAAGGCAGCTACGACGCCACCCGCAGTACCGTCGTTTGAAGCGACAACAGCATCAACCTTGTTGTCTACAGAGGTCAGAATCTGTTCCATGTTGCGTTGTGCATTGGCTGGCACCCAGCCATCGGTATAGGCTTCACCGACAATCTTGATGTCGCCCTTTTTGATTGCTTTCTGCAGAATTTCCTGCTGGCCACCACGCAGAAAATCAGCGTTAGGATCCTGGGGTGAGCCCTTGATCATGACGTAATTTCCTTTTGGCTTAGCCGCCAGAACTGCGCGTGCCTGCATGCGTCCGACTTCAACATTATCGAAGGTCAGGTAAAATGCACGACTGTCTTCGATTAATCGATCATAAGCAACAACGGGAATGCCCTCATCGCTTGCCTGATCTACTGCCGGACGAATAGCCGAAGCATCCTGTGCCAGTACGATCAATGCTTTAGCGCCTCGAGCAATCAGACTTTCAATATCTGAAAGTTGCTTGGATGAAGAACTTTGAGCATCGGCAGAGATGTATTTTGCACCAGCGGCTTCCAAAGCTGCTTTCATAGCAGCTTCATCGGTTTTCCAGCGTTCTTCCTGGAAGTTTGACCAGCTGACGCCGACCACAAGATCAGCAGCTGAGAGTGATGTAGCCACAAACAGTCCTGCCATAAACAGAGTAATAGTTTTAATGAATTTCATACGTGCTCCTAACCTTATCGGTATATCATTTGTTTCAGAATCTTAAGTTTCAAAAAACAACATTTTTTTGTAGTGCCATTGTAAAATTCGGTCTTGAAAAAACCACTGAAAAACAAAAAAAAACAATTCCAAATAAAAAAAAACAAATTTTTTGTCTTATGTTATCCGATATCTAAATGGATTATTCTATTTGTGTTTCAATTAGACCTTAAAATAGCTTATCAATTAAATGCGGAATAAGATATCTTGTTCGCTCAAAAATCTTAATCGCTATACTTACACAAAAATTAAACGGACCTATGATATCCCACAGATTAAACTCCTATATCTTCACTTTATCACTAATATGGCCTTTATTAACGTCAGCGGCTGATGTGTCTTTCAAGCGGGTAGATGCTGATTTAATCAAACATCAGTACACTGGTGGCTGGGAACATTTTGTCGGAGGCGGAATTAGCAGCTTCGATTGTGATGGTGATACCTTTCCCGAATTGTACCTGGCCGGAGGCTCCGCTCCAGCCACGCTGTTGCGCAACCGCTCAGCATCCGCCAGGGGAAAGCTTCACTTCGAAGCGCAAACACCTGAAGCCTTATCCATCTTGCATGTGACTGGTTCTTATCCATTAGACATTGATAATGATGGTTTACTCGACCTGGTGGTTCTTCGCGTCGGAAAAAATGTGCTATTACGCGGAGAAGGCGGATGTCGTTTCACCCCATTTCCAGCTTCTCTGGGGTTTGACAGTGAGGATCATTGGACGACCGCCTTTTCAGCTACCTGGGAACACGGGCTAAGCTTACCTACTCTGGCTTTTGGTAATTATGTAGATCGAGAGCAACCCGATGGACCATTCGAAGCCTGCGATGACAATCGTCTGTATCGTCCCTTGCAGAAGCAATATGGCCCCCCGTTAAAACTAAGCCCTGGCTATTGCGCATTGTCGATGTTGTTTTCAGACTGGGGAAAGAATGGTCGAATGGATCTGCGTATAAGCAATGACCGCCATTACTATGTGCGTAAAGGTTCGGAACAACTATGGGCCATGGAACAGCATCCACGGCTTTACGCCGCTCAGGATGGCTGGATTGACTACTCTTTGTGGGGTATGGGCATCGCCAGCCGTGATCTGACGGGTGATGGTTATCCAGAAATATTCCTCACCTCGATGGGTGATCAGAAACTACAGTCTCTGGACCGATCCGTCAACGGCCCAAGGTACCTGAACGCAACCTTCGATCGTGGTATCACAGCGCATCGACCTTATACCGGCGATGACGGCAGACCTTCTACCGGCTGGCATGCGGAATTTGCCGACATCAATAACGATGGTCGTGACGATATCTTCATCTCAAAGGGTAATGTCGAGCAGATGTTGTCAAGCGCAGTACGCGACCCGAATAATCTGCTGGTTCAAAACGGCCAAGCGCTGTTCAAGGAGCAGGCATTAACTGCTGGTGTTGCTAGCTTCGCCAAAAGTCGTGGCGCAACCCTGACAGATCTTAACCTCGACGGCTTTCCCGACCTGGCGGTTTTAAACCGCAACGCTGCGGTAGAAATCTATCAAAACCAGAGCTCGTCAACTGGACACTGGTTATTACTCAAGCTAATTCAAGCGGGAAGCAACAGGGATGCCATAGGCGCCTGGATCGAAGTCCGCAACAATGATGCTTCCTGGTTTCGCGAGATCACCATAGGAGGAGGACATGCAGGAGGTGCTTCTGGCTACCAACATTTCGGTCTGGGGGATGCAGAGTCCGTAAGCATAAGAGTGACCTGGCCGGATGGTGTAGTCAGTGACTGGTTAAACCTCGACACAAATCACAAAGTCCAGATCACAAGGAACAATTCTGACTCCTTAGTAGCAATCAATGAATAACGGTGACCAGGAAAATTAAGTCTGTACCATCCATGCTGAAAACCCAACAGGTGAATCCCGCTACGAGCTGAATTGCACGTCAGCGTGGTATTTGCTGTTGGGGCGAATACTTCATGGAATCTTGTCAGGTAAACCCCTGGCTTTGGAACCACCGCGCCAGCTTGGCGAAAAAATCCATGCATAGAAAAAAATAAATGAAAAACACTGGTTTTTGGTATTGACAATCGAAAGATATACACATTTATATTCAAGTTTCGAAAAGAGGTCAATATTCGTACGCATTTTTTACTATAAAAATATTAATACTTGTAAGCCATTGAATATAAGGGATAAATTAAATTGTTCGTAAATCATACAATTTAACACAACTGTAACATTGGCGCGGCCTGGATATCTTTTTCAAACACTTATTCACAGACTTATACACAGAAAATGTGGATAAGTGATTATTATCAAATTTGACAACAGCTTAGCTATCGGCGAATAGAATTTACTCTAACTAGTGAGTGTAAGTGTGTTTTGTTTTGAGTAGAAAAAGTTGTACTACCAGATACATCTTTGCTGCCGCAAGCATATTTGCTGGTATATCCAGAGTTAGTGATTTTCAATCTTGTTTGATTGTGTCCCTACGTTTACGGTTTGATATGGCTCCGCGAAGGCAAAACCGTAAGTTTCTGTTCAAATGCCTCCGTTAATCCTGATTGAAGCCGACTGTCGCTTAAATTGTGAAGCGAGGTAAGCACTGGTTTTCGAGACACGTGAAACTGTAAAATTGGTCATTTACTGTGCCCTACTTTGGAAAGATGTTATCTCTGGCTTGCAATATGGGTATGGGGCTTTTATGATGCACACCTTTCTCAGTATTTCCCCCATAAAACCACTTTGAGTCCTGTTTTCATCCACGACTCCGACAGATTATTTTCTAATGCTTTTTAAACTTTTCGAAAAGAAAAACGGTAACTATAAAGACGATACCCTATCTGGATTGACGGTTGCTCTTGCACTGGTTCCTGAAGCTATCGCTTTTTCCTTTATTGCAGGTGTTGATCCTATCGTTGGCCTTTGGTCGGCAGTTTTCCTGGGCTTGATTACCTCATCCTTCGGCGGTCGCCCCGGTATGATTTCAGGCGCAACCGGTGCCATAGCTGTCGTTGTTGCCAAGGTTGTAGACATAGGTACTACCACTGGTCTGGAAATGGGCGTGGACAATCTCGGCATGCAGTATCTATTTGTTACTTTACTCCTGGCTGGATTCATCCAGTCCCTTGTCGGTGCACTTAAACTAGGTAGATTTATTCGATTGGTACCCCACCCTGTCATGATGGGTTTCGTCAATGGCCTGGCTATCCTGATTCTGCTGGCCCAGTTTGATTCCTTTCGCGATGCAAATGGTAACTGGTTAGACAGTAGTCAATTAATCGTCATGGGCGGATTAGCGCTACTCACTATGGCAATCATTCAATTCTTTCCAAAACTGACTCAGGCCGTACCTTCTATACTAGTAGCAATCGTCGGCGTCAGTCTGCTGACTTACTTTGATGTGGTCAGTACCAAGACTATTGCTGACGTACTTTATGAAGGCACCGGTAGCGCATCGCTAAACGCTTCACTACCCACTTTTACCTGGCCCAGTGATATAGTCTGGAATACCAGCACCTTGCTGCTGATTGGAGGAACTGCTGTAACCGTTGCTCTGGTGGGTCTTATCGAATCACTCATGACACTTCAGCTTATTGATGACATGACTGAGACACGTGGTCAGGGCAACCGTGAATGTTTTGCTCAGGGTGGAGCCAACTTTCTGTCTGGCCTATTTGGGGGCATGGGGGGGTGCGCTATGATTGGTCAAAGCCTGATTAACATCAAATCGGGCGGACGCGGACGCTGGTCGGGTTTTATTGCTGCAATATCTCTTACCTTCCTGATCATGGTGGGCGGCCCTGTTATTAGCCAGATCCCCATCGCCGCACTGGTTGGCGTCATGTTCATGGTAGTGATAGGAACCTTTGAATGGGCAAGCTTTATGACTTTGGGCAAAGTGCCCTTCTCTGAAGTCATCGTCATTCTGGTCGTAACACTGACCACTGTCATCATGCATAACCTGGCGCTAGCCGTGTTTGCCGGTGTGATCGTCTCTGCACTGGTATTCGCCTGGCAGAGTGCTCAGCATGTTCGGTTGAATCCACACAATCTCGAAGACGGAACACGAATCTACAACCTTCAAGGCGTTTTGTACTTTGGTTCGGTACGTGAATTTTCTGAGAGGCTTTCGCCTGCGACTGATCCCGACCAGGTTATTATCGACTTTAAAGAAGCCAGAGTTGCGGATTACTCAAGTATGGAAGCACTGAATGCCATCACCGAGCGATATCGTAAAGCTGGCAAAAGACTGCGCTTGCGTCATCTAAGCCCAGAGTGTCAGCAAATGATAACCACAGCCGGTAGCTTGATTGAGGTAGAAGTGGCTGAAGATGATCCACATTACAATATTGCGCGGATTTAACTGGATTATTGCCGCCTGTCAAAAGTTCATGCCTGTCAAGCTTTCGAATCATCCAGCACAACCGCATTTCGCCCCGCCTTCTTAGCCTCGTACATCGCTTTATCTGCCCATGTGATCAGATTGTCTGTTGTAACCTCCTTATCGAGAAAAATCACCACACCGATACTTACTTTACACTGGTGCTGGACCGTTTTCTCTTTTCCTGTGTCCTCGGTAAATGTTAGTGTATAGGGCTCGGCCAGAATAGCACGGATCTTTTCTGCCACATTGCCAGCTTGCAATGTAGATTTGGCCTTATCCTTATCCAGTTCAGTGACAACAACCACAAACTCATCACCGCCATATCGGCCAACCGTATCTACCTGTCGTACACAGCTTTTCAATCGTTTTGCTACTTCAATCAATAACAGGTCTCCAACGCTATGACCATGCAAGTCATTAAGCGGCTTAAAGTTGTCCAGATCAAGAAACAGCACGGCTGAATAACGGCCACTACGTGAGCCGGCCTGTATCGCATGACCCAGGCGATCGATCAACAGACGACGGTTAGGGAGTTGTGTCAATGAGTCATAAAAGGCAAGACTGTGTATCTGCTCTTCCACTAACTTGCGTTGTGTAATATCGACAAAAGTAACCACTGCGCCTAGCACAACACCATTATTAATGATGGGCTGCGACCAATATTCCACGGGTATAGCACTCCCATCTTTTTTCCAGAATACTTCATTCGTTACGTGAATTTCCTTTTTAAAAAATGCATTAAACGATTTGCACTCCGACTGTGGGTACTCACTACCATCTGGATATGAATGATGTATGAGTTTATGAGCATTCTTACCGATAAGCTCATTGGTATCTTCGTAGCCAAGTATTTTCAGAAATGCACGGTTTACAAATTTGAATTTCTCATTCATGTCGACGCCATAGGCTCCCTCCGCCATAGAGTTGAGTAGTGAGTACATTTGTTGATGGGATTCATGCAGGCTTGTCACATCCTGAGCAATACTCACGCCGCCTATGATCTTTCCTTCAGGACTACGCGAAGGCACGCAAGTCATGGTTATCCAGAAAATGGATTCGTTGAAGGCAGTAAAATAATACCCCTCGTAATAGCCATGCTCTCCTTCCAGAGCCTTTGTTAAGGCGGGCAGAAAAGACTTATCATTGAGCAAATTCAGATCCAGTCCGACAGGGTGCTCACGAAAGTTGCGCAAGGTATCTGCGAAGCGATCATTGCAGTAGGTGACGATGAGATTGGTATCGTAATACATAATGCCAACGGGTGAGTAATTCAGCAATAACTGATAGCGCTCTCGCGCTATATCCTCACGTTCGGATGCCTCAAGACGCAAATAAATGTTGTCACAAATATTGCTATTCATATAACGCGAGATCACGATCATAAAACCAAGATACAGCATGACAGCTATGCCCATAGACATATACAAACTGTTCCCTGCTGAAAACAGGCGAATGAGAATAGGCGTAGAAGCAAATACAGAAAAACCTATAGAACAGGCAAGATCGGCAGCATATGAAATCACGCCGCCAGCCGTTAAACCAGCCAGCATGAAAACTAAAAACATCTGATGAGGTGGGTCGTTGGGCGGGAACATCACAATCCCTGCCATTCCCCACACTAAACCAACCGCAAGTACACCAACTCGAAATCTCAACATGCGTGCATCAGGCGAGGTGTTTTCATTCAGCGGGAAACGTCTATAAACAAAAACAAGAATGGAGCGAGAGATAGCGACCAATAAAATCAGTGCTAGCCAGATTATAATCACGCTGGAAGCGATTAGACCTTGCTGCTCATAAGCTAAAACCACCGCAAGCAATGTGCTGGTAATAATTGAAGTGTAACTGGAGGCTAGCATCTGCCGCAGCAGTGCAGCCTTTATCGCTTTCTGTTTATCCATATTAGATTTGAATCCTTCATTCTGCTTAATCCATCCTCTCAACCACATCATCCAGAAAATCCAGTGAGTTTAGCTTATCCATCGACAGCTTGATCGCAACACGCAGTGACAACCCTGCGTACTGTAATGCTTTGGCTTGAATCAGCGCATAAGTCAGCACTTTTTGCCTGCATTCATCTTCGCCACTAAGCAGTATCAGGTTGCTAACATGATCATGCTCGACCTGATGTCGCACAAATTCCACCCCATCCATTTGAGGCATATTGAGGTCTGAAAGAATCAACTCGTAGAAGTCGCCAGGATGTCCCATCGAATCCAGTACGGCCTGTCCGTTTTCGTAGCTGAAATTTATTTTTGGACTGAATTGAGTCATTGATTATTTCCTTATATGGGATTTTCAGATTCTACTCGAGCAACACGAATGTGTGGCCGATCAATGAAGTCATTCTTGAACGGGTGTAGAAACGTTGATTACGCAGTTGATGATTGAGTTTTTTACGCTCATTTTCGATCTGTTTGCGCACTTTCAGCATGGTTATATACTGACCATCATCAATATTGATATCAGTTGTGCTGGCGGACTTGTCGAGGGCCGCTGGAAACGACTGCATATTAAGCATGGCACCTTTCTTCTCCTTAGATAACACGATGTTTCGCTTATCCTTAGTTCACGATTACCACGTTTCGAACTTTATAATGTTGGCTAGTACAGACCTGCACTCACTAATCCATGTTAGTTTCTCCTAATAATAGGCCTAACATGGGGATATGTCGAAATTTTGAGCAGGTTTTGTCGTGTTTTATACTCTGACAGTTAAAAAAGGGCTGCTTTCCTGTTTAACTACTGTGGTGAAAACTCGCTTAAAGAGTCAGAGTGTCCATCAGCTTTTTGTTGCTGAAGACAATAATCTACAGCTTCTCTAATGAGAGAATTGAAGAAATAGCCTGAACTTGCGAGGTATTATTTCACCTTAAAAAACTATTCTACCTATACCTACAGTGAAGGAGTTACAAGGCTTCCGCGTCCTGCTCTCGCCCCTTACCTATGTCCCTATAGGCAAGGCTTACGCGTCCTGCTCACGCCCCTTACCTATGTCCCTATAGGCAACGTGCAATTCAGCTCGTAGCGGAATTCACCTATTTGGTTTTCAGCATGGATGATGTTATTCCGCGAATGCATGGACGCCTACATGGACGTAGGTGTTAGAGCGAAGCAGGAGGCCAGAGCCGGTGCATAGGAGCGTGAAAAGATATTTAGACTGTAATGGTCCACGAAACAGTGAGTTACCCTCTAATACGAGCCATCAACTGCGGAATCCAGGTTTAACTGTTCCAGACGTCGCCAGTTTTCCTGATAAGTTAAAGCTGCCAAACCTTAAATCATTCTTATAAAGGCATTGGTATAAGTCATAATTTACTTCAAACTATTACCGTGTAAGATACTGGGTAAAATCATCTAACTCAGAATGCTCTTTAGAAGAAGGACAAAAATGGATACATCACTGATCATTTTCCTCATCGTTATTGCACTGATTATCTTTTATATAATCGGTATTTATAACAAACTGGTTTCATTAAAAAACCGATATCTGAATGCTTTTTCTCAGATAGAGGTTCAACTAAAACGCCGTTACGACCTGATACCCAATTTGGTAGAAACCGCAAAAGGCTATATCAAACACGAAAGAGAGACACTGGAAGCCGTGATTCAGGCTCGAAACACTGCAGCCCATAGTCTGCAGAAAATAGCTTCTGATCCAGGCAATGCCAGTGCCATGGGGGAATTGATCGGTGCTGAATCAAAATTAGCTGGTGCCCTGACTAACTTCAATGTATTGATGGAAGCCTACCCTGATCTCAAGGCTAGCGAGAATATGATGCAGTTAAGCGAAGAATTGGTTACTACCGAAAACCGAGTGGCCTTCGCACGACAGGCATTCAATGATCAGGTGATGGAATATAATGCTTACCGCCAGTCCTTTCCACAAACTATTTTTGCCTCTACCTTTGGTCACCCCAAAGATGCCGTTTTACTGAAATTTGAAGACAGTGCTGCGATACAGTCTGCACCAAAGGTTTCATTCTAGCTCCAGACCATTTTTATGAATTTTTTTGCCTCCCAGGCACAGGCCCGCAGGAATACTTTTCAACTGGTTTTTCTGTTAATTCTTGCTGTCTGCTGTCTCATCATACTGACCAATCTGGTTGTCATGCTGGCGATGGGTTTTTTTAAAAACTCAAAAATCACCGATTTTAATAGCATGATCCAGCACATGGACTGGTGGACATTCGGCATGGTCGGGTTGGCGGTATGGGTTGTGGTATTAGCCGGCAGTGTCAGCAAAATTATAGCTTTATCAGCAGGTGGGAAAGTTATTGCTGAGGCCCTCGGCGGTAAACTTGTTTTACGTAATTCTACCGATCAAAAACATCGACGTTTACTCAATGTAGTCACTGAGATGGCGATAGCATCCGGTACTGCTGTACCGCCCGTTTACATCATGCCACAGGAGCGCGGTATTAATGCCTTCGCGGCTGGCTACTCCAGCCGTGATGCCGTGATTAGTGTCACTCAGGGTCTGGTTGATCATTTAAGCCGTGAACAGTTACAGGGCGTTATCGCGCATGAGTTCAGTCATATCTTTAATGGAGATATGCGACTTAATATCCAGTTGACAGGCACTTTAAATGGCATTCTGATCATCGGCATCATTGGTTATGAATTACTGCGTTTACCATTTAGAGGATCGAGTTTTAGCACAAGAAGCAGAAGCCGTACTAGCGGAGGCGGAGATGCCAAACTCACCTTTTTCCTGGTCGCTCTGGGACTAAGTCTGATGATTATTGGGTACACTGGAACCTTTTTTGGGAATATGATCAAGGCCGCAGTCAGCCGACAACGTGAATATCTTGCTGATGCATCTGCCGTACAGTTTACCCGTAATCCTAAAGGACTTGCTGGGGCATTAAAACGAATTGGTGGATTAGAAACCGGCTCACGTATGCAAACCTCTGCCGCTGTCGAAATCAGCCATGCCTTTTTTGCACAGGGTATTTCCAACTTTCTCGAATCGCTGTTTGCCACGCATCCTCCGCTGATTAAACGTATAAGGCGAATTGATCCCTACTGGAATGGACATTTCATCACCAAAGACAGAGAAGATACAGAAAAGGCGAACAGAAGTTTCAACCCATCGGTATCTTCTTTTGCGGGAGATTCCTCGCTAGCACCATCGACTACTAGCCAGGATTTAAATCAGACTATTCTAGCTGCAGGCGAGCTAACCCAGCAATCCATAGAACTCGCGCGTACCCTGTTATCAGGCATCTCTGCCAATATACGTCAAACAGCTGCCGAGCCATTTGGTGCCAGGGCCGTAGTTTATGCTCTACTATTAGATAAAGCATATCCCGTTCGAGTCAAACAACTGGAGCAGTTGCAATACCATGCCGAGCGCGAGGTTTACCTGTTAACGCAGAAAATCATGACAGAGATGGATGCCCTGGATTTTCGTCTGCGCCTGCCCCTGATAGATATCACGATCCCTGTACTGAAACAGCTTTCTAACTATCAATACCAGGACTTCCGAGATAATGTATCTTCTCTCATGAATGCCGATGGGAAAATAGACCTGATGGAGTGGTCGCTACAGAAGATTCTGTTCAATCATTTAGACCAGCATTTTCATAATCAACCAAAACTCAGGGTTAAATCTCCCAGGTTATCACAGCTAAAAGTAGAGGTTAGCGTTATGCTATCCTTACTGGCTATAGCGGGTCATAGCCGAATTGAACTGGCTAGAGCAGCCTTTAACGCAGCAATGACTCATCTTAAACTCGAGCATGTTGACTTCATTGAACAAAAAAAGATGAAGCTGTCGGCAATAGATAACGCCCTGAAGAAATTACAGCACATGTCTTTAATGCATAAAATGACTTTGCTCGAGGCCTGTATATTATGCATTGAACAGGACCAGATTAGTTCCAGCAGAGAGGTTGAATTATTGCGCGCTTTTTCATCCGCTATAGATTGCCCTATTCCTGTAGTGGTTCAATCATCAACACAATAGGATTATGTAAAGGCATTAAAAGCAATAATGGTATGCGTATCCCGAATACCTGGAATACTATGAATCTGTGTTTCTACATAACGACCGATATCTTCAGAATCACTAAGATAACACTTCGCCATTAAATCGTACTGACCTGAAATCGAAAAAACCTCTGAAACACTGTCACGTTCAACCAGCTCGGCAGCGACTTCATAAGCCTTGCCCAGTTCACATTTTAATTGTACGAATATGGCTTGCATGTAACTTTCCTGAAATAGATTTGTTTCCATAGCAGTATAAACCAGCAGATATTTTGGTCAATCAAGGAAATCGTGCGAAGCTGAATTAAAGCGAGCTCGTGAGCAGTTCAAACTGCACCCTGATTAATGCCTCTGAGGAAAACATCACCTTAGGTCTATATCTTGTGATTTAAGGCATCTTTTTACAAACCCTGTATATATTGTGCATTAGTCGATACGCTAATGTGATTACTTATTTGTTGTCGCGCCTGGTTAGCACCGTTTATCAGGTTTTCAAAGTATGTGACCAGTTTCGCTTTATCCTGCTCGCGCCCGGAACCAGCAGCTATATTCGTCAGATCAATAAAAAACTCGTCAAATAAATCGGCAAGATCGCTCACTATGTCCAGATTTAAGAACTGCTCATGATTATAGATACTGGGATATCCCCCCCTTTGTTTATCTACGGCAAAAGAAACACCTTTGATATTGGTAATAGTGGTAGATTTTTTACATGTCAGCATACAAGCATCATCGATGCTGGGCTTTTTACAACCTACAGTTTGCTGGAAAAAACACTGGCGACTGGTCATCATCAAAATCGGATGATAAATGCTATAAAGCAGTTTGAAATTGTCCGGACGTGCAATATTTTTGATTTGCATACGATTAATTTCGTTTGAAATAAAGGCTCCTGCACACTGTAATTCTTCTTTCAAGGTTAACAATGCATAAGAGTTGGTTGTGTTGAGGAATGGACCAGCAATCCACTCGATACCCATTTCAAATGCCTTATAGGCAATGCCGGTATTATTACTGACGATTCGTTTTGGACGAACCTGTTTAAGGATTCTCACAGATTCGTCGTAATCTTTACCAATTAATACTGCAGGAAACCATGGAATCAGGCGAGGATTGTGCAATAAGATATCAATGTGTTTATTGCAGCCTTTTTTGAGACTTTCCGGCAACTTGAAATACACATCAGCGTCAGTTAGATCAGACAGATGCATATCTTTTTCATCGGCAATTAGTATCGACAATGTCGGATTAATAGCCGTTTTTTTATGCTTATCTAACGCAGGCACATCGACAAAAGGAATAATTTCTACTGAATTTTTTAATAATGAAGTCGCCTGTTTTTTCAATTGGGTTAGTTCCTTAAACGGAATAGTTAAGCCATCATCAAGACCATAGTATTCAATATCTTTAATGCTGTAATTGTTGCGGGCCAGGTTTTTGAATTGCTTTTCTAAAGCAACCTGATTGATAGGCTTTTGACTGGCAGGTCGGAGCAGCGATGTAGTTTGCAAGCTGAAAACCTTGTTGTCATCACCTACTGTCATAGTCAGGCAAAGAGGCTCGTTCAATTGACCAGAAAAAGCTAATACTAGCGGTTGTTTAGCAATGCTGAGATTTTGAATTTTTTCTGCGAGATCTGCCCCGAGTTCATTTTTCTTCCTGTGAAGTTCATCTCTTACATGCTGAATATCCTTCACCAGTACAGCATGACTTTTCTCAATAGCATGTTGAACACTATGATCACGCGGATTGTCGATAAACATATCTTTGCTGAGGTTGCCCTTTAAAAAAGCGTTGGTGAAATCACGATTAAAAACGCGGTGCAAGTTAGAGTCATCCGTCAACAGATTTCCTGTATTAACAAACTCGTCGATTTGCTTTCGCCAGCTATCAACTACGGTATAAACATAGTGTGCATTTTTGATACGACCTTCAATTTTCAAAGAGTCAACTTCAGCATCAACTAAAGCTGGTAGATCAAAATATACAGAATTGTCTTTCAGATTGAGAGGGAAACGATTGCCCGCCGCAGTTATTTCATATTCATCACGACATGCCTGGCTACAACTTCCACGGTTACCTGAGTTGCCAACGCTGACCGAACTGGAATAACACTGTCCAGAAAATGCAATACAAAGTGCACCATGTACAAAAACCTCGGTTTGTACGCTGTGTTTGTGGGCCAATGCCGTCAATGATTTAATTTCGTCAATATTTAATTCACGCGACAGGTTAACGCGAGATGCTCCGATTTTTTTCAGGAATAATATCTGACCTTCGTTAAGCGTTGTCAGTTGGGTAGAGGCATGAATATTGATGGAAGGAAAATATTTCTTTACCAGATTAAAAATGCCCAGATCCTGTACGATAATTCCATCGATACCAGAATTGACCAGCTTGTTCAGTAGTTTGATCAAGCTGGGAATCTCTCGTTCCAGGATAACCACGTTTAAGGTCAAAAACACACTACAATCGTACTTGTGTGCTAAAACTATGATGCCCGATAAGTCATCAAAACTAAGGTTAGAGGCCCGGTTCCGAGCGTTAAAGTTATCCAGTCCACAATAGACTGCATTCGCACCAGCAACAATGGCTGCTTTAATGGCTTCAACATCGCCACCGGGCGCTAATAATTCAATATTTCTTTTCATGTTGCGAATTACATAATTCCAGATAATACTTAACAGGCTAGTTTGTTTTGGGTTGGCATAATAGATAGGGAATACAATCTTCGGGGCACAATTTACAACCTTAGGGCTGGCCTTACGTTTTACATAGGAGTTGCTTAAGCTTTTACAGCCCGACTTACCATTGCATAGCTGTAGTCAAAATACTCCCCCTACCTGCTCCAGGATATATTGCCAGTTAAGCCAGGCTTTTGCCATGCTGTATTTCTCACTACAGCCTTCTCATCGTAATCGCCAGGTGATTAGTGTGATACCTGTTCCTTTTTCTTGGAATATCCTTGAAAGACAAGCCTGAACATATTTTTACCCTATTTCGCCAACATCTGTGATTAAATAATCGATTTTCCTGGCTTATAGATGGCAATAGCATTCAGAATATGGGCCAATTGGACATTCATAAATTGAACATAATGATAAAACTACATAACTCACCAATCCAGAATATAACCTTTCAGAATCAATCTTTCTTAATCAAAAGAGATGATTTACTAGATGCTGAATTTTCAGGAAATAAAGCCAGAAAGTTTCACTACTTTTTGGTAAATGAGTTTCCAGATATTGATACAGTTATCAGCCATGGCTCAAATCAATCTAATGCCATGTACTCATTATCAGTTCTTTGTAAATTAAAAAAATGGAACTTTATATACTATGTGGACCATATACCGACTTTTTTAAAAGAAAATCCAGACGGAAATTATAAATATGCTTTAGAAAATGGTATGCATTTAAAGACATTTGAAAACAATCAAACAATAGCTGATATCGAATATGATACTGGTAATACTTTATTTATCAATGAGGGCGGAGCCAACAAAGAATCTCAATATGGTATAGAGATTCTTGCGAATGAAATAATACTTTACAAAGATGAAAATAAAATAAAGAATCTAAAGATATTCCTACCTGGCGGTACAGGTACTACTACTCTTTTTTTACAAAAATATATCAATGATGAAGTTATTACCACACCTTGTGTTGGGGATGAAGAATATCTAAAAAAACAATTTTTAGAGCTTGAAAGTGATGTATCAATACATCCGACCATTATACCAAATGATAAAAAGTATCACTTTGGAAAGCTGTATAAAGAAAATTACCTATTATGGAAAAAGTTAAAAGAAAAAACTAATATTGAGTTTGATTTATTATATGACCCTATTGGTATGAAAATATTTTTAGAACTTAAAAAAGAGAATGACTTCAAATATATTTATATTCACCAGGGCGGTATAAAAGGAAATGAGACTATGATAAAAAGATATAAATTCAAATTTAAAGATATTTAGGCACTCAAGTTTTGGAGTTCAAATCCAATCAAAAAAATTTGATCGGCCGAGCCTAAACTGTATGAATCATTTTGAACTCCGAAACTTGAGTACCTTAATATCTCCTTCTGTCTTCAATCAGCCAATTGCAGTGCATACTCCAATGGCTGCGTCCTGAAAGACTATCTTATTAAATCATAACTAATTCATCAATGTGGCAGATATAACTGTTTGCTTATATGCAGATACAGGAAGCTAACCTAGCCAGCCTTTCTCCGCGCCAACAAATCTGGCATCACACTCAATTGGCAAAATCATGTCAACTTTATCATTTGAGTATGTGGGATGTGGGATGTGGGATGTGGGCCTATGTTAACGACATCAACACTAAATCAGAAACTAATAATCCGCCAGATATTCACGAATTAGCGCTAAGGCTTCGCGAGAAGCATTGCCTTTTTGCTCAGATAGCTGCAATGCTACCTCCCCTAGTCTGGCATATAGACTGGCATATTCCGGGTTCCACTGAGAAATTGCCAACAGCTGATTTTCTACTACCATGTCATCACCCCGTGCTATAGGTCCTGTCAATGCGTCAGCCGTACCCAGGTGAAATATATTATTCAGCGTCTCGCGCACCATGGGTTGCATAACATCCATTGCTTGCTCACGATCTAATCCGGAATTTTGGTAGGTTTGTATTCCAACTTCCATCAATGCCGTTAAATAGTTACATACCATGACACTGGCGGCATGGTAATATATTTTGCTCTCAGCCTGTACACGAAATACCCTGCCACCGATACATTGCATCGCGGCTTCAATAATATCTAAAGCTTGCGGGTCACCTTCCACACTACAATAAGTGCCCATAAAGTTTTCCACCGCATTTGATGGATCGGCAAAACTTTTTACCGGGTGCATGCTGCAGATGAAAACATCGTACTCCCTCGCTTGATTTAACGCTTCGGAAGACAGTGCGCCACTGCAGTGAAACAAAACATCACCTGGTTTTAGTAAAGCAGAATCAAGCAGAGATTGACAGGTATTGATAATTTCATTATCAGGCGTCGCAATTAAATAAACTTTGCCTGGAGGCATTTCATCCAGATTAGATATTGCAACTCCAGCCTCAATAAAATCGATGGCCTGAATTGAACTTTCGATAGATCGATTTAATACCCCTCCTATTTCAAAGCATTGATGAGTTGACCAGAGTCTCGCTAGTGATCTACCAAGATGGCCGCAGCCGATGATGTTGAGCCTAAACTTATTCATTTATTGGATAATCCATACAAACCAGCATCTTACGCACTGAGAAGATGCATTTTATATATAAAAATTCCAAATGTAGACTAGAATGATTATATCTACGAAATACTCAGTCTGAAGTGAATCTAAATTTAAGCTTATTTTATCGTTATTTATATGTACTAAACATGCGAGTAAGATTGAATTATTTTGAACATTTCATAGGGTCATAGGTTGTACAGAATCCCATTAACTTAATAAATGAGTTGATATAATAATGTTAAAGAAGATTAATATTGGCACTTTGCTAGGGCTGAGTTTTACCGCTGTTTTATTGTTAGTTACTTTAGTTAATATACCTGTTGTTATATCCACGGTTTCCTCGGTGGTTCAATCAGCCGAAGAGCGTGAACTAAAGGCTCTATTTAACACCGCCACTATGGAACTGGAGTCAGAAGGCCATCTGGCGAGCGCACTGGCAACGACTATTGCCAATATTGAAATTTTCAGTGATAAGTTTGCCAATCAGGATAGAGAAGGTCTGTCACAGGATCTTGCCGGTGTCTTTAAGGTCTTAAAAAAGGATTTTAATGCGCGACAGTTTCAATTTCACACACCACCAGCAACCTCTTTTCTTCGTCTGCACAAACCTGAAAAGTTCGGCGATGACCTGTCTTCCTTCCGAAAAACGGTTATTGCCACAAATAAAGACAAAAAGAATGTAGTAGGCCTGGAGAAAGGGGTTGCGGGACTCGGTATTAGAGGTATTGCCCCTGTTTTCTCAAAAGGCCAGCATATTGGCTCGGTAGAGTTTGGTATGTCATTTGGTCAGGCATTTTTTGAAAAATTTAAACAGCGCCATGATGTTGATATTTCTCTTTACATAAACAATGGCAATGAATTCCAGAAATTTGGTTCCACGCTTAAGGGCGAGCCTCTTTTAACATCCGCACAACTTGAGAGCGCTATGGAAAAGCCTGTTATTCAGGAGCTTTCAGTAGATGGTCAGGATCTGGCCGTCTACGCCTACCGGGTTGACGATTATACCGGTCATGCAGTAGGCGTACTCGAAATTGGTATGGATAGCAGCCACTATGTTGCAACCATTGCTGATGCAAAAAACACCGCAATCATTATTGGCGTGGTAGCGTTGGTGGCGGGATTAATCATTGCTTCTTTTATCGGACGTCTGATTGCTACCCCCTTATGCTCAACCGTTGAAGCTATGAATGAGATTGCTGAGGGTGGTGGTGACCTCACTCGCCGCCTGGATGAATCGGGTAATAACGAAATCACTCGACTGGGTAAGGCCTTTAATCAATTTGCTGAGAAAATCCGTAACACAGTAAGTAAAGTTAGTAGTTCAACTTCCCAGCTCGCTGCAGCTGCCGTCGAAATGTCCACTATTACTGAACAAACCACCCTGGGTACTGAGAAACAACAATCTGAAACAGTGATGGTAGTTACTGCCATGAATGAAATGACTGCCACTGTGCAGGAAGTTGCTCGCCATGCCAATGAAGCTGCAGATGCTGCCAATAGCGCTGATCAGGCTTCAACCGAGGGGAAACAGGTCGTCATTAAAACAATGCAGGCTATCGAAGCGTTGTCTGAGGAAGTTCATTCCGCAGCAAATGTGATTGGGCAACTTGAAAAAGATAGCGAAAATATCGGATCGGTACTGGATGTCATCAGAGGTATTGCCGAGCAAACAAACTTACTCGCCCTGAATGCCGCTATCGAGGCCGCTCGTGCCGGTGAACAGGGGCGTGGTTTCGCGGTTGTAGCCGATGAGGTGCGTAACCTTGCCAGCAAAACCCAGCACTCCACACAGGAAATCCAGCAAATGATTGAAAAGCTTCAGCATGGCGCTCAAAGTGCGGTCAAGGTAATGGACGAAAGTCGGGATAGAGCCAATAACAGCGTGGAACAGGCCGACAAAGCTAATTCATCACTTCAAATCATCGCTGACTCAGTATCAAAGATTAAGGATATGAATACTCATATCGCTCACGCTGCTGAGCAGCAAAGTGCAGTAGCTGAAGAGATCAATAGAAATATTGTGAACATTAATGATATCGTTGACGATACTGCTAAAGGTGCCTCTCAGACAACCCAAGCAAGTGAAGAGCTGTCTCGTCTTGCTGTTGATTTACAGCAATTGGTAAATCAGTTTAAGGTTTGATGGAATTTCTAAACAGGAGTCAATCCACCTTATGGTAAAGTAGGCCTTGAATTTTTTGAGCTGTAGACTTTTATACAAAAATTGGGGACATCAACCATGTGGCTAGCAGACAGCAATCGTTATCAGACCATGAGTTATCAGCGCTGTGGTCATTCTGGGTTATTACTTCCTTCAATCTCATTAGGTCTTTGGCACAATTTTGGCGATGACGTCGCTCACCTGACTAAACAGGCAATCTGTCGTCGTGCATTTGATCTTGGTATCACTCATTTTGACCTGGCTAATAACTATGGCCCTCCTCCTGGATCTGCTGAACTCGCATTCGGTCGAATTTTAAAACAGGATTTCCTGCCTTATCGAGACCAGTTAATCATTTCATCAAAGGCCGGATATGAAATGTGGCCAGGCCCCTATGGTGAATGGGGTAGTCGTAAATACCTGATTGCCAGTTGTGATCAAAGCCTGAAGCGACTTGGACTGGATTATGTAGACATTTTCTATTCACACCGCTTTGATCCCAACACCCCTTTAGAAGAAACGATGATGGCACTGGATCAGATCGTAAGATCTGGTCGTGCTTTATATGTCGGCATATCATCCTATAACTCACAGCAGACCCGCGAAGCCCTGGCCATTCTCGACAATTTGAAAACCCCCTGCCTGATTCATCAGCCGAGTTATTCACTGTTGAATCGTTGGATTGAAAGTGATGGCTTACTCAATACACTGGAAGAGTACGGTGTCGGGAGCATCGTATTCTCTCCTCTTGCTCAGGGGATGTTGACAGACAAATACCTGAATGAGATCCCTGAAAATAGCCGAGCTGCTCAGAGCAAATCATTAGACCCCAATTTTTTGAATGAAACTAATATGTCAAATATTAAAGCTTTGAATCAGATTGCCTTATCTCGTGGACAGTCATTGGCTCAAATGGCGATAGCCTGGGTACTTAGAGATGACAGGGTGACTTCGGCGTTAATTGGTGCAAGCTCGGTACAGCAATTAGAAAATAGTGTAGCAGCGCTTAATCAACGAGAGTTCACGCAAGAGGAACTCATAGAGATTGATAAATATGCTCAGGAAGCGGGTATAAATATCTGGGCACGGCGTTAATTCATTCTCTTGTTGAGCATGATCAGAAAACTCATGTAAAAATAGTACCCGACTGGATAACTCAGTAAATTCACACAATGCGTACTTCAGTTTCCGGATCAAAAATAATGGCTTTAGAGGTATCAAACTTTAAGCGTATGGTATCGCCGATCCTGTACTCAGAAGATGACTGGACCCTGCTGACAACATTTGTTTCGTTCATATGGATGAAAATTAACGTATCTGGTCCAGTGGTTTCATACATTGTTATGGTAGCGCTACAGGCTGGCAGCGAGGTAAACGCTGTACCATAAACGACATGGACGAAAACCAGCCCTGTCAGAGTGCCTGAGATACCAAGAACACCCAGTGTTTTTGCCACGGGTAGCAAGACCACCTGAAACGGGATAAAGCATCCAGTCAATAACATTCCAAAAAACAGATCAGAACCTTTAAAGCGCCATTGTGTCAGCACATATCCATTCACAGTACCCAGCATGGTTGAGATTAAAACTGCTGGTATCACCTTCACCATAGAATTCCAGAAATATCCCTTCGGACCTTCACAGCTAACACTGGTACAGGCAGAGTTCCAGGCAATCCCCCAGGTCTCCAGAGTGGGTGATATGGGCAGGTCGAGAAGTCCTCCTGAACGAATTTCATCCATTGTTTTAATCGATGTGATAACCATGACAACCTGTGAATCAGTCATTGCGGCCACTCCTCACTTCAGAATAAAGATAGGGAACCATACTGTAAGCAGCATCATGGCGCTAACAGCACCCAGACCGAATCGAATGACTTGATCATTGTCTTACTATTTAAAGTAGTAGAAGGATCAAGGTCAACAAGAGCCTTACGGTTGAAATCTGCACCACCAACACCTGGCACAACTGACTCAAAGGTTGTTGCATCTTGCCAGGATTAACCACCATGAGCGACAGAAATAAACACTGTGGCTTTAATTTTATCGTCAGCAACAAAAAACTCATTCCAGGTTGTTGGGATTTTGGCGCCAGCTTTCTTGAATATGGCTGGATTGGCCCACATCCAGTTAACGTGATATACATTCACGGGAACGGCAAACCTGTTTGCCTTTGTACTTCATCACATTTGCCACTACGTCTGGCAATAACTTATCCCAGTTTCCTTTTTTGGCGACATCATCCAGATTCGCAAGCACACCTTCATCACCCCATTCCTGAATTGATGACCCTTTAATCCAGGCTGCTGTAGGCGGGTTACCAGAAACAACACGAGATTTGAGTACGGTCATAGCATTTTCGCCACCACCACCCGCTACTGCGAAGTCTTTCCAGGTATGGCCTTTTGCTTTGAGCAAGGACTTTAACGCGGCTGCTGAGCGCGCTTCACCACCCGAAGTCCAATAGTGAAGTACCTTAACTTCACCAGCTGATGCTGCCGTATCAAGCGACAGGGTGATTGCAGTTGTAACGAGAGATTTCTTTATAATTCCAGGAATTACTTCTTATCCTTTCAGGATTTATCAACGTTGTTCAACAGGAATTCCTGTCGATTAAAAAATTTTTATGTACTTTTATTATTTTCATGATGTGATACACCTAAATGGCTATATACATCCGCCAGTGCACAAGCGGCTCCAGTTAAAGCTGGATGCTTATCGATGATTACGAATACGGGGATGTTTTTAAGATAATTACTAAAACGCCCCTTTTGTTCAAAGCGTTGCATAAATGATGAGCCATGAAATGTTTCCAACAAGCGAGGGACAATGCCACCACCGATATATACCCCACCTTGAGCGCCTAAAGTTAAAGCCAGGTTTCCAGACACAACACCCAGCCACCCAAAAAACAATTCCATCACTTCTTTGCAGATAGGACAGGTTCCTGAAATAGCCCTTGAAGATATTTCATAAGCTTGCAATTGCTGCTTAGGTTTATTGTCAATTTCACAGATTGACTGGTAAATTTCGCATAATCCCGTACCGGAGAGTAAGCGCTCAGCAGACATGTGTCCGAATCGTTCCCATTGCTTTTGAAAGATTGCTAGCTCACGTTGCGTTGTAGCACCGATGGTTACATGACCGCCTTCTCCTTCTATCGGCATCCAGCCATCTCGCGATGGTAGCAGGCCTGAAACGCCAAGACCTGTTCCCGCTCCAATAACCGCTATGGTACTACTGTCGACTTTTATACCGTCTGAAACCTGTAATAACTGATCGGACAGAAGTTTAGGAATAGATAGCGCCAGGCCGGTAAAATCATTAATGAGTTTGACAAACTCCAGGTTGAATCTCTGGCACATTTCAGTCAAGGAAAATGTCCAGCCATTATTGGTCATCTTTATCGTTTCACTACGTACCGGCGTTGCAATAGCAAGGCAGGCTTTTCTAATCTGGATATTGGGGAATTGAGAAATATAGTCAGCTATCGCATCGTATACGGTTGAATATTCACTGGTAGGATAGCTCTGAATAGCTTCTGGATGATTATATGATCCGTCATCGAACTCTGACACAAGTCCAAATCGAGCATTGGTTCCGCCAATATCGCCAACAAGTACTCTATGAGTTATATGACCAGTTTCCTCTAGCTTCATTTTATAATTATTAATTTGATTAAATTTATTTCGTAAAGTAAATTAAATCAACAACCATATTTTGTCAATTATTTTTACTAACGAAATTTTTAACCTCGGGACTTTCATTGAGCAAATCTAAGCACAACTTAAAATCAGATAAGTCGCGTCGTTCTGGTCCAGCGCTGATTCGACAGACAAACCGGTTGGCAATACTTCATTCAGTTCGAGAAATGGGTCCAGGCTCCAGAAGCGAGATCACCAAACGTCTGGGGCTTTCTCCTGCCGCTGTATCGGCAGTTGTTGAAGAATTGATTGTTGATGGGCTATTGATTGAAGGGGGATCTACCCTACCCACAAAAGGCCAGCGCGGTCGTCCTATAACTCCGATCATGTTGAATCCAGAAGCTGCTTACTCATTAGGGTTAACACTGCGTCCCTATCATAATCAATTAGAAATAGAAGGATCATGGTGCAATTATGCAGGTGAAGTTAGCGTCACCTATTGCAGGCTGATAAGTGATAACAGCGATTGTGAATCGACACTTAAGGCCGTGAGCAAAGCGCTCAACACACTAAGTAATGAGGTTCCAGACAAGTCACGTATTACAGCTGCTGGCATAGGAATTCCTGGGATAGCCACCACTGAACGCATTATGTTTGCGCCCAACCTGTCTTTTTTAGAAGGCGATAGTTTTATTAAGACACTCACTGAACAACTTCCCTACCCTGTTTATCTGGAGAATGATGTCAATCTATCTGTGATATCAGAACTTGACCTGGTACCTGAACTTAAGCAAATGCGTTTTGCTTACCTGTATATTTCCAGTGGAGTAGGCGCTGGCATTGCAACCCATGGTAAACAAACATCAGGCTATGGATGGGTGGGTGAAATTGGTCATATTAATGTTCCGGCAGCCAATGGTCAGTTTAATTCGTTAGAAAAATTTCTAGGAATAGACGGTTATCTAGCCGAAGCATTACCCCGCTTAGGTCTGGCTAAAGACGACTGGGAAGAGTTGGCAAGACTTTGTTCAGTAGGTGATAGTAAAGCCGAGGAAGTGGTATTTAGTTATTCGGCTAATCTTTATTTAGCCTTGCAAATTCTGAATGCTGTTGCCGATCTGGATATTGTTGTTATCGATTTTCCGTCGAAAAGTCTGTATGAATTTATAGAGAAAGCGGTAAATAAGCTGATTAGTGAGTCTGTATTAAAAACAGAAATTATGCTCTGTAACAGTGAGCATCATAGCAGCGTTCGTGGTGCAGCACTGAATGCGCTGATGATGTCACTGAACTCTCTGGAGTCGCGTAAAAGATCAGGCTAGCAAGCTAAACTCTTATCTAATAAGGGTGTTATCACGTAAATCATCCAACTGGTCTTCCAGTTTCTGGATTTCCAGCCTGATGAATTTAGCTCTCGGTGAATTCGGATCCATTTGTTCGATTTTTTTTACCGAACTGGTCATTTCATTAATGGTTTTTACCAGTCTAATTTCATCTACAGATAAGTCGAAATTTCTAAGTCTTTGACTTACCGTTTGAGTTTCTTTATCAAATTTTGTCATACTCATTTTTGACCTGCACCTGTTATATTGTGTAGATAACCGACTTTGAAAGCCATGATCTAATTATTTATATAAGTCTATTTATAGACCGAGCTAAAAAAAATGCTATGTTCTCGAGTAATATAGTTAAATTTAGCACTTTAAGTTTAGACCTAAACCCAAAGTAGAAGTATCTTTAAAATAATGCTCTAAAATCTTGAAATAAGGGCGTATTCCATCCACATTATTGCAGAACTGGAGTAATTAAGTCCAATCATAAGTATATAGGAGTCTGTTGGATTTAGTGATGAATCTACTGCGGAAAAGGCACTTTGGCCAACAATCCGATCATTTTCGTTAAATGGGCTCACTATTCGCCTCAAATGATCGAAATATTTGACTCAAAATGCCATTCCCTCGCTACGATCACCTAAACCTGACAGGCTCCTGGACGTTCTATAACTCGACATTGTGATATACATTCTGCACATCATCCAGATCGTTCAGCATATCGATGAATTTATCAAACATTTCCACATCATCTTCACTTATTGGAGCTGAGTTCTGAGGCAGGTATTGAATTTCATCGACGTCGAAATCAATTTCACCAAAACTTTCAAGTAAGGCTTTTTTGGCGTTGAAATATTCAGTATGTGGTGCAAACACCGATATTTTACCCTCTTCATTTTCGATGTCGGTAACATCAACATCGGCCATCAACAAAGCTTCTAAAACGGCATCTTCATCATCGTGATCAAAAACAAGGATAGCACTGTGGTCAAACATGTGACTGACACTACCCTGTGTACCTATTTTAGACTTGGTCTTGGTAAAACATTGTCGAACATCGCCAAAGGTTCTATTCGGATTATCGGTAAGACACTCAATCATAACCATGCAGCCACCGGGACCGTAGCCTTCATAGATAGCGGGATAAAAGTCTTCACCACCACCCCCTTTAGCCTTGGTAAGTGCTTTTTCAATGACATGGCTGGGCACCTGATCCTTTTTGGCGCGATCAATCAGGCCACGTAAAGTTAGATTACCCTCCGGTTCGGCCCCACCCGCTTTTGCACAAACATATATTTCTCGGCCATATTTGCTGTAGACCTTGGCTTTGGCATCAGATGTTTTAGCCATCGACTCTTTGCGGTTTTGGTAGGCTCTGCCCATGTATCGGCTCCTTAATGAAGACTGGTTGAAAATTGTGTGAATCTTACAGATAACTGGTGATACAGAAAACTGTTTCAGAAAAAATTTCGTTTCTCTGAGTCAGGCACAAGTTTAAACCGCCATTTTAGGGCCTGTTAACACTATCTACCAACCTGGACTAATCGTCAATTCCAGCAACAGTTACCTGAGGTAATTGAGGGGTAGATAGTTCAGTATTGTTTTTTGGAGGCATGACAGTTGCTTCCCCCTGAGTAACAACTTCACCCCTTTGATTGAGTACTTTACAGTCAAGTACCACATACTGTCGTTTTTCAATTTTTTCTTTTACCGTTAAAACTGCAGTTAAGGTATCTCCAATCCGTACCGGTCGTTTAAATTTCAAATCCTGAGATATATAGACACTACCTGGCCCAGGCATAACCATACCGATAACTGTAGAGATTAATCCCGCCGACCACATACCATGAGCAATACGAGTTTCAAAAAGCGTAGTCGCTGCATATTCGTCATCAAAATGAACAGGATTTATATCCCCACTAGTTTCACCGAACAGAACAATATCGCGTTCGGTTAATTGCCTGGTAAATCGACCTTCAGCACCAATCTCAAGGTCATCATATGTCTGTGGTTTTAATTTATTCATAAATATTAAGGGTTTATTAAGTTCTTATGGTCAGATATTGATGGGAAAATAATCAATAGAGAACTCCTGCAAAACTATTGAATATTGCCAAAGGTATATTAACTTATGTTTATTTTGGCTGCTCATTAAAGTTATACGCAACCATTGAAATTCAATCATAACCCATTGAGTTGTGACATGCTCTAGCTACGATTCTGAACTGAGTATTCATGATAATGGGTAGTTTCATGATGCTAATTTCGTGCTTGCAGGCTACTCTTTTATTTCTTTCACTAAAGATAAAGTGAACCGTGTATGCTGCAACGCAATATATCACCGGGACAGACCATTAAATCCACTAATAAAACCCTTACATTTCAACAACTTAAAAAGTTAAAAATTTTTTGTTGACAAGCCCGATAAACAGGCCTATAAAGCGCACATTCAGACAACAGATATTTAGCTTATGAGTACAAAACAACTTACTTTTACACATTTTTTAACACAGGGGTTTTAACCCAGTCTGTTGTGGTTCTACTTCGATTTTTGAAGGGTCGCCACAGGCGGCCCTTTTTTATTTTTAACCTTAACTTTTTATTTTTACTTTTTTTGGAGACGATAATGGAAAACAAAATGATTGTTCAAGTTGGTATGGCATACATTGGTGCTATCCTGGCTTTATCGATGGTTTCTGTGCTAGTTGCATAATTAAGACAGAATACGCTATCAAAAAAGGCACCCTACTTAGGGTGCCTTTTTTATTTGCAGCTAGAATAAACATCCTCAGTATCCTGAACTCCAGGGCCTGCTAACACGTGTTGATTGCCACTGCTGGAGGGCATTTTTTTCCAGCAAGGCAGAAGGCGCGCTGTGTAGTCATTCTACATAAGCAACTTATGTCCATGGAAGGACTGTATTTCGACAATGCAGGAGCAATTGTCGTGATAACGTAGCTGGGAGAAAAATGCCCCCAGCCCTTTAGGTTGTGGCTAAAAATGTGCCACTCGTTGTTGCCTACATGGACGTAGGTAAGGAGCGTGAGCAGGAGCGGAAGCTTTGCTCGTCGCTCATTTGGAATGACCAAACTTCGTTCCTCGCGCCTAGATTGGCACATTTTTAGCCACAACAGAGACAATCAAATTAGTGTTAACAGGCCCTGACCATCATGTAGAATACCGACTCTTCTTTTTCTGACTCAATGAGACACTGATTTCTATGGAATTATCCTCCCTTACTGCAGTATCGCCCGTGGATGGCCGCTATGGTCGTAAAACTCAACTCCTGCGCCCTGTTTTTAGTGAATATGGATTGATCTATCACAGAGTACTGGTCGAGGTTCGTTGGTTACAGGCACTATCAAAGTTACAGAAAATCCCAGAGGTCCCTCCATTTAGTACTGAAGCCAGTCAATTACTTGAAAATATCATTGATCAGTTTAGCGAACAGGATGCTCAACGGATTAAAGATATCGAAAAAACGACTAATCACGATGTAAAGGCTGTGGAATACTTTCTTAAGGAAAAGATATCAAACAATGCCGAGTTAATGGCTGTTAACGAATTTATTCACTTCGCCTGCACCTCAGAAGATATCAATAATCTCTCACACGCTCTGATGCTAAAAGCTGGCCGTGAAATAGTGACGAATCAATACCAGGCTATTGCTGAGCTAATAGAAAATATGGCGCTTGAAAATGCCGAGGTATCAATCCTTTGCCGTACACATGGACAACCCGCCTCACCTTCCACTTTAGGCAAGGAAATGGCCAATGTCGCTTACCGCCTGAGACGTCAAATCAAACAGATCTCTGATGTTGAGGTATTAGGTAAAATCAACGGCGCTGTGGGCAACTATAATGCACATTATAGTGCCTACCCCGATATAGACTGGCAGGGATTTGCACAAACATTTGTGGAATCACTCAGCATTACATTTAACCCCTACACCATACAGATCGAACCGCATGACTATATAGCCGAACTATTCGATGCTTCAGTTCGTCTGAATACCATCCTGATTGATTTTGCCCGTGACATCTGGAGCTACATCTCTATTGGGTATTTCAAGCAGAAAACCATCGCTGGTGAAGTCGGGTCATCGACCATGCCACATAAGGTCAATCCGATAGATTTTGAAAATGCTGAAGGCAACCTCGGGATTGCAAATGCCATCATGACCCACCTGGCACAAAAATTACCCATCTCGCGCTGGCAGCGCGATCTGACAGACTCGACCGTACTGCGTAATCTTGGAGTCGGTTTTGGTCATGTCATCATAGCTCTGGATTCTTTACAACGCGGCATTAGCAAACTGGAAGTAAATGAAGCGGTTATTGCCAAAGACCTGGATCAAAACTGGGAAGTGCTAGCCGAACCCATTCAGACAGTAATGCGACGCTACGGTATCGAAAAGCCTTATGAAAAGCTCAAGGAATTAACCCGTGGTCAAAGAGTGAACCAACAAATCATGCAGGAATTTGTCGCCAGGCTGGATATTCCTAATCAAGCCAAGCAGTTACTCATGCAGATGACGCCAGCATCCTATATTGGAAATGCTGTACAACAGGCTAAGAACATTAAATCTTGAAGGTAAATGTAGCCATGTGGGAATTAAAGAACTTCGATGTCGAGTTGTTTCTAGCCGAGTACTGGCAAAAAAAACCTGTATTGATTCGACAGGCTTTTCCAGGTTTTCAAACTGTGCTTTCACCCGAAGAGCTTGCTGGCCTGGCCTGTGAAGAAGGTGTGCATTGCAGACTGGTGATAGAGAAAGATGCCGCAGAGCCCTGGCAATTAACCTATGGTCCGTTCAAGGAAGAAGACTTCACCAGCCTGCCAGAAACACATTATTCACTGCTGGTATCCGAATGCGAAAAATGGATTCCAGAGCTGCAGGATCTGGTTGAGTGTTTTAATTTTATCCCCAAATGGCGTATTGACGACCTGATGATTTCCTATGCCCCGGATCAGGGATCGGTCGGACCTCATATCGATGAATACGATGTGTTTCTGATTCAGGCCAATGGCAAGAGAGTCTGGTCTATCGAGAGCGAAATCAAACACAATCCAGAACTGGTTGGCGATGTGGATCTTGCTCTCATGAAGGAATTTAATGCTGATCAGGAATGGTTAATGGAACCAGGTGATATGTTATATCTACCACCCAAAATCCCCCATCATGGCGTTGCAGTAGGCGATGGATGTATGAATTATTCAGTCGGTTTTAGAGCTCCTGCGGTTAGCGATATCATGGATAGTTTCCTGATGGAAGCCAGTGATAAAGGTCTGACCGATGAACGTTATTATGATGTACCATTAAAACCAGGCCGCGATGCTGCTGAAATATGCGATGAAGATATCACTAAATTCAAATCTATGATTTACCAGATGCTGGATAAATCTGACCCCATATGGGCGGATGTAGTTGGTAAACTGGTTTCCGACAGCACGCTCTCAGAAGATGTTGAAACTATTCAATGTGACAGCATTGAACAAGCTTCACAACAGTTATGGCAGAAACACCCGGATAGTAAAATATTCTATCACCGCGATGACAGCCAATTGAGAGTCTACTTTAATGGAGAAGTTAAAGCTCTTGAAATTTCAGACATTAATTTCGATTTCTGTAAAACATTATGTAACCAGTGCCTGATCACGATTAGTGATTATTACGACATACTACCGCAGGATGCACGCGAGCTATTTATGCAGCTAATCGACAGTCGAGCATTAATCCCTGTACTGGATGATGACTGAGTACATGATACAGTTTGCCGACTGGAAAGAAGATGAAGAGCGCTTAACAGCACTACGTCATCAAGTGTTTGTTTGCGAACAAAAGGTACCCGTCGAGATTGAAATCGATGACATGGATAGTCAATGTCAGCATATAAAAGCCTGTCTGGAAGATGAACAGATCATTGGCACAGCACGCCTGCTACCCGATAATTACGTAGGCAGGATGTGTGTAGCCAAAGAATATCGTCGCCAGGGCATTGCCGGGGCGATGCTAGAATTCATCATCCAGCACGCCAGGTATCAAAATTTTAAATCGCTACACCTGAATGCCCAGATATCCGCTCAGCCTTTTTATGAAAGCTACGGATTTGTTGCAGATTCTGATATCTTTATGGAAGCAGGCATACCACACAGACATATGAGCTTGCCACTCGACACCTGATCGTTAACCAGGATTACTAACTCAAATATAGAAAAATAACTATGTCAAACAATCACATACAGCACTCTTTTGATGCCGACTTACAGAATATCAAAAAACATATCATCGGTATGGCTGATATGGTCAACCTGGAAGTTAATGAAAGCCTTAGCGCATTCGCCGAGCGCAATGAAGATCAGGCAAATGATACGATGGAAACTGATCAACTGATCGATGCCAGTGAACGAATTATCGATAACGAAGTAGTCAGTGCCATCGTATCACATCAGCCTATGGCTACAGATTGTCGTCAGTTAGTAGCCGCGCTTCGCATTAGTCGAGAGCTGGAACGTATTGGTGACTATGCCTCCAATATCGCCATGCACTCAATTACTCTGGACCAGCTTGAATTAACCGGCGAAGAAATTCGAGTACTGGATATGGGGCACGCTGTTCTTACCATGCTGGAAGAAGTCATCGAAGCCTATACCGATGAGGATGCCAAAAAGGCAGAATTGATACGACAACAGGATGAAGCGATTGATGAGATTTACAGCAAAATTTTCGCCGACCTGCTTCAGATAAATACTGAAAATCCGGGACAAGCCAGCGCCTGTACTCACCTGATATTTATTGCGCGTTTTCTGGAACGCATGGGAGATATCATTACCAATATCGCGGAAGAAATCCTGTTTATTATCAAAGGTGACTTTACTGCTGATACTCGGCCCAAAGCCGATACCACTGCTTTTATCAGCACAGATGATAGCAAATTGCAGCACTCGAATTAGTCTGAAATAGCGTTTGCTCTAGCCTGCTCTGGGTCGTCCAGCTTTAGCGAGAACGCCCCAGCGCAGACTACAAAAGCTGTCGATAACCATAGACAGCCCGTGAGTCCCCACAGTTGATATGACCAACCCGAAAGCACCGTGCCAACTAATCGACCACCTGCATTCGCCATGTAATAAAAACCTACATTCATGGCCACCTTGTCATGGTCAGAATAGGCAAGGATGAGGTATGAATGAAGCGCTGAATTAATCGCAAATACAAAACCAAAAGCCGCAAGTCCAGTGATCAGAACATAAGTCGGGTCGAACCCAATCAGCAAAGCAGTGGCTATTCCTGCCGGGAAGGCAGCCAGCAAAAACACCCAGAACCGTGCTAAGTTGCTGCCGGGCGCAATATCAGAACGAGAAAAACCCATTAAGCCAGGGGCAACAGCTTGCACCAGGCCGTAGCCAATAACCCATATCGCTAGAAACGCACCTACCTCCGCATGTGCCCAGCCCAGAGACGAGCCCAGGAAAACCGGTAAAGCCACTACAAACCAGACATCTCGTGACCCGAACAGAAAAAAACGTGCTGCCGAAAGCCAGTTGATGGCAGGGGTTTTAGAAAAAACCTGGCCGAATTTGGCTTTCTGTTTGCTGCGGCCAATATTGTCAGGCAACAACAAGAAGGTCACCACAAGCAGAATGAAGAGTGCTGACGCGAGTATTAGCAATGCCATACGGAAACCAGCCATTGATAATAAAACCCCGCCCAGAAAAAAACCTGCGCCTTTCAGAGAGTTTTTCGACCCGGTTAGTACAGCAACCCATTTAAATAATCGATTTTCAGAATGTGCCAGCCCTGCTGGTAGCATCAATTTCACACTGGCCTTGGCGCTCATTTTATTCAGATCTTTAGCGATACCGGATAAAGCCTGTGCCGCCATCACATAAGCCACAGTCAAAAAGGCATCGGGCACCGTTAGCATTAGGAGAGCAACCACCTGCATCAACATTCCAATATGCATGGTTCGATTCAGACCGATGCGGGCACCCAACCAGCCACCGATCAGGTTGGTTACTACACCGAAAAACTCATAGAACAGGAATAACATGGCGATTTGCAACGGGCTGTAACCAATCTGATGAAAGTACAGCACCACCAGCATACGAATCGCGCCATCGGTGATGGTAAATCCCCAATAGCCTGCCGTGATGACCAGATAACTGCGCAGGCCAGATTGAGTCGAATCCATTTACAGGGTACGCGCGATCATCTGGGCTATATCCATCATGCGGTTAACATATCCCCATTCGTTATCGTACCATGCGAGGATTTTTACCTGAGTGTCGTCGATAACCATGGTGGAAAGAGCATCAATAATCGAAGAACGCTCATCCCCCTTATAATCAATCGAAACCAGAGGAAGTTCTTCGTAACCTAAAATGCCCTGTAGTTGAGATTTGGAAGCCTGTTTAAGCAGGGCATTCACTTCATGCACAGACGTTTTACGCTCAGCCTCGAATACAAAATCAACCAGAGAAGCATTAAGCAAAGGTACCCGGACGGCCAGGCCGTTTAATTTACCTTCTAATTCGGGAAATATTTTGGTGATGGCTTTAGCAGAGCCCGTCGAGGTTGGAATCAGTGACTGGCTATTCGCACGTGCGCGACGTAAATCCTTATGCCCTTTATCTATAATCGTCTGGGTATTGGTAATATCATGGATGGTTGTCATACAGCCATGTTTTATACCAATTTCTTCGTGCATCACTTTTACTACCGGCGCCAGGCAATTGGTTGTACAGGAAGCAGCGGTAATGATGTGGTGTTTATCAGGGTGGTATAGATGGTGGTTTATCCCATAAACAATATTTAACGCTGGATCAGGTACTGGTGCTGATACCAGAACCTTCTTGATGCCCTGATTAAAATAGGAATGTAATAATTCGGGCGTTTTAAAGTGACCAGAACAATCGATCAATAAATCTATCTCTTTATCAGCCCAGTTAACCTCTTCAGGAAAAAAATGGGTGCTAAATCCAATAGTTTTGCCATGAATCGAAATACTATTTTCATCGAAAAAGATATTTTGATCCCAGCGACCATGAACAGAATCAAATTCAAGCAAATGCGCGTGACAGGCCACATCTCCAATAATTTCATTGATATGCACAAACTCGAGATCAGGGCGATTCCAACCTGCTCTTAGTCCCAGTTTGCCCATACGACCAAAGCCATTAATACCGATACGTATCGTCATAAATCCGCCTGAAAAGTAAACAACTTTACTGTTTAATTATGAAAATTTGGTTACATGATACAATAGCTCGTATTTAGATTGGCTTTTAAATAAATATTACTTCTATTACAGATACTTATGAGTAAAACCTTAGTCAAAGCTTTAACTGATAAACAGGAATGTAGTGATGCAATCCAGCACCTGGTCGATAACGCTGATCGACATATTGCAATCTTCAGCCAGCAACTGGAACCACTTCTTTATAACCATCAGGACGTGTGTGAAAAAATGGCGCAACTGGCGCGTAAAAACAGGCATAGCCTGATTCGAATCATTGCACAGCAAACGCGTTCAATAACATCTGAAGGGCATTGCCTGATTCATCTGGCGCAAAGACTGTCCAGTTATGTGCAAATCCGCACACCGAACACTCCCGAACTGCAAAGATTTAACCAAAGCTGGTTGATTATAGACAATCATTCGATCTGTGAAATCAGCAATCCTGAGCGCTATGAAGGAAAGCTGATCGAAGATGACCCTAAATATGTAAAAACCCAGCTAGAATTTTTTGACCATGCCTGGGAAAACAGTGACCCTGATATTCACAGCAGGCGCTTAGGTATCTAAGTCAGTTCTGATCAACAGCTGTTGCGCCTGTTGCTCAAGAAATTCCACCACCGCTTTTATATCGTGCTTACGCGTTCGATGATTGGTAATAGAGGCTCGAATAACTCTATATTCATTCCAGTGCGTCAGCGAAAACACGGCATCTCCAGATAACTGCAAACGAGTTACAATCTCTTCACAGTACTGATTATTCAACGCAACATCCTGTTCCTGCTTAAGCCTGAAAGTCACGATATTAGAAACTGGTTTTTCAATAATCTGAAAACTTGTCGATTGATTGATACATTCGGCCAGGTATTGTGCTAACTCGCAATTTTGCTGGATCGCTTCACCCAGTTTTTTTAAGCCATATGTTTTAATCGAAAACCACACCTTAAGCGCCCTGAACGAGCGAGAAAGCTCCAGCCCAAAATCACATAACCACGGATCACCACCGGCAAGAGCTCGCCCCTGCCTGGCAATATAACTGGGTCTGACGGTAAACAAATCCTGCTGAAATTCTCCGTGTTTAACCAGTAATGCGCCGCAGTCATACTGAACGTACATAAGCTTATGAAAATCAAAAGCCAGTGAATCCGCCAGGTTGATATGATCGGTTAACTGTCGATAAGGTTGATCAGCTAATCTTAACCACGAACCAAAAGCCCCATCCACATGCATCCAGCAATGGTATTCGTCACATAAGTTTCGGATTGCTGCAAAATCATCGAATGCCCCCGTGTTTACCGTGCCTGCATTAGCAATCACCATAAAGGGTTCAAACCCATCTTCAATATCGCGTTGAATTTGTTGTTCTAACGCCTGCAGTGAAATACGATGATGGCCATCGGTAGCTACTGCGATGAGGTTATCAGTACCTATACCGCAGGCATGAATAGCTTTGATAATAGAACTATGCCCTTCGATAGAGGTGTAACAACGTAGCGCCTTTGGCAAGCCAAAAAGGCCTTTTTGTTTATATTCCAGCCCCACTTTTTTGTACATAGCCAGCTGCATAGCAAGGTGGGTTGATGCTGAAGTCCCAGAAGTAAGCAACCCTGCGGCCTGATTCTCGAAACCGAATATCTGCTTGCACCATTGCATCACCAGTCTTTCGACATAGATAGCAGCGTGTTCTCGCCCACCGCAGTTAGAATTCATTGCTGCAGTAGCAAATTCAGCCATTAAGGCTGGAACTGTGCCGCTGCCCTGTACCCAGCCAAAAAAACGGGGGTGGGTATTACCAGCTCTATAGGGACGGATATGTTGCCGATAACTATCAATAACTTGAGAAATGTCCAAACCTTCAACAGGAAGCGAGTCATGCTGAAGAAAATCCCGGGAATCTTTACTCAGTGGCTGCCAAACGGATGAGTGCAGGCTTTCGCCCAGCTCTTTATATTCATCTTCGACAAACCGAGAAAGGAAGGCACTGAATTCATCCCAGTTTACAGGATCGAGACCATCAACAAAATTCATACAGTAGTGACTAGCTGGTTAAAATAAAAAGACCAGCGATTATATCAGTACCTTTAAGTGCTTATTCAGTTTTGTATCGCCAGCTCAGAAAAGCAATTAACACCACAAAACTGAATAAAAAGTAGAACAACATAAGATCATTAACATAATGAGTTGATACCTTAAGATCAGTTATTGGGTAGATAATTTCAACTACACCAGCAACCTGTCCGGGCTTCGAATTTTCATGACACTCCTGACATGTTTCTCGAAATTTTGCGGGGTAAAGGAAACGTACACGACTATCCCTGGAAAACATGTTCTCCTGCCCTGTTTTAAATACATCAAAGATTGCCAGATCATTCTGGCGTCTGAGCATATCTACTTTTATTTCACCATATTTTTCTGCGACTACAGGTCCTCTGATAACTGAAATCAACATGCCGGGGCCAGTATCCCTCATTCGCCTGGCCGCATTTTCAATACCTTCTACGCCCTGACCTGCCAACATAGCGGTATACATAGATTCAAAGACCATTTGAGAGATATGATGAATTTCATCCCTGGATATATCCTCGTAGGCATGATTTTTCATTAAAGTGGAAAACAGGAAATACAGGGCAATGGACAAAACGGCGTATACGATTCCCACCTTGATCAACAAATGCTGGAATTTTCTGGTTTTATTCATGGCCTGACTCATATTATTCTTTTTCATTTTTGTCGTTATCCATAGCTTATCCCTTTAGCCTTTTTATATAACTTTACTGAGCATGTAAATAAATTATTGTGATGTTTTGCCCTTTAATGCTCTGGATCAATATTAATCAAACGCTATTTGCGAGTGACTTACTGCAGGCATCATCGAGAAGCGTTACGGCCTGGATTTATCTATGCCGAGATGCATGCTGATGGCGGTGAGCCAGGTCGAGTTGAGCGGGTGCAAGAAAAGGTGCCAATGAAGCGCGGCGGACAAGCTGAAGAAGTCGAATTCTATAGTTACGGTCCGATGAAGCAAGTTATTCTACTGGAAGCTTTTTTAGATATAACTGGGGGAAAGTGTTGTTTATAAACTACCAGCAAAGATTAACGCCTTTTCTCTTTGAGTTGTAAGCTGCATGTCCGGCAAACTGCCCAACATATTCTTGCCATAGGACTTTGTAGTTAGCCGATTGTCAGCAATCATCACCATGCCTCGGTCATTGATATCACGTATCAGTCGACCTACCCCCTGACGTAACGCGATGATGGCTTCGGGTATCTGAACATCATTGAAGGCATTGCCGCCCTGTTCTGAAACCTTTTGCAATCGTCGCTTGTAAACCGGGTCTCCAGGTGATTTAAAAGGCAATTTATCGATAATAACCAGTTTCAGATGATCACCTTTAACATCTACACCTTCCCAGAAACTACTGGTACCCAGCAGAATGGCATTGGGTGCTTTCAGGTAAGCCTGCAGTAATTCGCTACGTTGCATTTCACCCTGAATAAATAACGGATAGCGCATCCTTTTTCGCAACATATTAGCGGTCAGTGTTAGCATGCGATAGCTAGTAAATAGAATAAAACAATTACCTTCAGTTGCATTAATCAAAGTGCAACATTCTTCAATGAATACGTTCAGAAAATTATCATCAGATGGTTCTGGCATATTCTCAGGCAGATACAACATGGCCTGATTTTGATAGTTGAAGGGACTATCAAAACTGGCGCATTGAATATCCGCGATCCCCAATCGCCTGGTGAAATAGTCAAAAGAATGGTTAGAACTCAAGGTAGCTGAGGTGAAAAACACTGATTTAATAGCGCTACTAATAAGTTGATGGCTAAATTCGTCAGCAATTTCAATGGGAGAAATCATCAAACGAAAGCTATGCTCATTCCATTCATACCAGCTCACAGAATTATTATTTTCCAGTTCGAAGTCTGCCAGAGACTGACGGAAGGTCTCCAGTCTTGCATAGCATGCAGCCAGCTCCTTACCTCGGGGTTTCAATTCTTCGAGTTTTTTCGAGAGCTGTTGAATCTCTTCCTGCATGGTTTCTATGGCTTTGCGGATCTCAGGCGCATTCTTGATATGCCGCCATTCACCACGCGATGTAAACTTACCCAGTAATAGTCGAAAGTCTGCCATCAAGGTTTTATTTTTGTCACATAAGGGCTGGATGTCAGCGCTATCACGGGCTTCCTTGACCTGCGCTTCTGTAATCTCCCGCATTAACATATCGAACTGACGCATTGTAATACTGCGACCAAAAAAATGACTCGCGATATCTGGCAGTTGATGAGCTTCATCAAAAATCAATACATCCACATCGGGTAGCAATTCTCCAAAGCCTTCTTCGCGTAGTGCCTGATCGGAAAAAAACAGATGATGATTGATCACCACAACATCGGCATCCATGGCTTTGCGACGTGCCCTGGTGACAAAGCACTGGGAAAATTCAGGGCATTCGCTACCCAGGCAATTATCGGCATTTGAGGTGGCATAAAACCACAGGCTGTCATTTTCGGGTATATCTGCGAATTCTGTAATATCTCCAGTTAGCGAGGTTTGTGACCAGTCAGCCAGGGCATCAAATACTCCGGCTAACTGTCGTGTCTGAAAACGGCGCTGTTGACGGTATTTATTGATACGATGCGGGCAACAATAATTACTGCGGCCCTTTAATAATGCAAGCTGCTTGCCCGACACTATTGTTTTATTGATTAGCGGAATATCCTTTTTAAACAGTTGATCCTGCAGGTTTTTGGTACCGGTTGAGATCAGAATTTTGTGTGCTGACAAAAATGCCGGCACCAGATAAGCAAAGGATTTGCCGATGCCAGTACTGGCTTCAATCACGTGGCTTTCACCAGCTTTGATACAACGCATGATCAGCTTAGCCATATTTAATTGGCTATCGCGTGTCTGATACCCATCGATGTATTGTTGCAGTATGCCCTGTTCGCCCAGCACATCTTCAACTTCGAGTTCTGAAGCCAGCTTTACCATGGGTTGTTGTTACTCGTAGAAAAATTCAAGGAGAACACTGCTCAAGCAGTATCTTGTTTGCTCGTTGTAGATCAGCGTCAAACTGGCTGTAGGCTATGGCACGTTGAATCATATCCCGACAACGTGGAAAATCCTTTTTATGCCAATAGTTCTGGGCCAGGTAATGCCAGTTTAGAGCATTGCGAGGGGCAATCTTAACCGCTCTTTGCAGGTACTCGATTGCTGAATCATATTGCTGCTGGTTCATTAACTTGAGAGCCTGCATTTGCAGACTGTTTAAAGTTTTTTGCTGTACCTTGCTACTATCGTGTTGATGGTATTGATCGGTTTCAAAAACCGGTTTTGGCGTCGTGCATCCAGCTAATAATGCCAGAGCAACCAGTAATATTAGAATTGATCTTGTAACCAACGTATTCCCCGATCTATAAAATCTTGTTTACATTCGCTGCTGAAATCAGGCTGCTTTCCTTTCTCAAAAGGCAATAGTGCCGTAGATTCACAACCCTTTTTCGTTTTACCACCTTTTATTTCATCGACATAGATCCACTCAAGTTCAGGATCTGGCGATAACTTAAGAGAACTATCATCTACCTTGTTCATAATATCGGCCCAAACGCGCAAAGCGCCGGACGAACCGGTTAATCCTATGGGATGATTTTCATCATTGCCCAGCCATACTACCGTTAAATAACGGTTAGCAAAACCGGCAAACCAGGAATCTCTCAAATCGTTGGTGGTTCCCGTTTTTCCGGCAAAGGTTTTTTCTGCAAAACGATTTTTCAGATAACGTGCAGTTCCCTCTTCGGTTACACCAATCATAGCTCTCTGCAGCTGTATCATCTCGCGTCGATCAAATACCTCCTGCGAAGAAAGTGGAATACGCGTCAGCAACTGAAAGTGATCATCAGTTACTTCACGTATGGTAGTGAGTGGAGAAAAATAGCCAGAGTTAGCGATTACCTGATACATCTGGGCAACTTCATAAGGCGTTAACTGTATAGCGCCCAACAGCATAGAAGGATAGATCACGCTTTGTTTCTGTAAATGAATCTTCTCAAGATGTTCGGTCAATGTTTGCAGGGCGCCGCTTTCCACGCCAAGATTCACGAATGGCAGGTTATAGGAATGGATAAAAGCATTATATAAAGTCATCTTGCCATGTAATTTTTTGTCGTAATTTTGCGGTGCCCAAATCTGGCCATCAGACTGTTTAATGCGAATTGGTCGGTCTTCAACCAGTGTTGCCAGAGAATTCCCTGATTTCAAAAGCCCATAAAGCAACATGGGTTTGATCAGGGAACCAACAGGTCGTTGAGCCATGACTGCTCGATTGTAGCCGGGATAATCGGTATCTCGATCACCCACCAGAGCAACTAGATCACCGCTTAAATAATCAGCCATGATGACGGCGGATTGAATCTCCTTGTTTTTGAAACGGTCAAGACCATGCTGCAAGCCCTTTTCCAACTGCTGCTGACGCAAAGGGTCAAAGGCTGTGAAAATATTCAACCCCTTATTGGATAAATCCTGCGCTGAATAATTACTATTGAGTTGTTTTTTTACCAGATCGAGATAGGCAGGAAAACGATTCACCGTAGGCAGTCGTTTAATCACACCAAGCGGTCTATTGGAAAGGTGCTCATATTCCGTTTGCGTAATCTGTCCATCTGATAGCAAAACCTTAAGCACCTGATTGCGCCTTTTAAGCGCATTTTCGGGATTGGCTATTGGATTATATAAAGAAGGTCCTTTTACCATCCCGACTAACAGCGCAAGACGATCAGTGCTAAGGTCTGTTAAGGGCTGTTTAAATAACAGCTTACTGGCCAGTTCAAAGCCATGTACCGAGGTATTCTTCTGCTGCAAAAGAAATACTTCATTGATATAAGCAGTCAATATCGTTTTTTTGTCGAAACGAAATTCGAGCATCAAAGACAATAAGGCTTCGTTGATCTTACGGACCAGAGATCGTTCTGGAGTTAAAAACAGGTTTTTCGCCAGTTGCTGGGTCAATGTACTTCCACCCTGCACGGTTTTTCCCGCTCTAATATTCGCCACTAAGGCACGCACTATAGAAAGTGGATTGACCCCAAAATGACTGAAAAACAAACGGTCTTCAACCGCCAGCAGAATATCCACTAATTCATCAGGTATTTGATCCTCATCGACCACCAGCCGATCTTCCCCATTGCTGGGTATGTAACTACCAATTAAAGCTGGGGTCAGCTGATAAAAATCAAGTAGCTGCGCTGTATCCAGATTTTTAACTTCACTTACCTGCTCGTCATTGAATCGGATCCGCATATGATTCTGCGGCTGTGGCTCAGCCTTGCCAGGTAGCTGGAAGGGTTTGGCAAAAAGCTCGATGATAGAACCTGACCTGGAAAACTGGCCTACCGCTACAACCTTTTTGACTGGTTTGTAATCAGCCAGTCTCAATTCAGACATGAGCTGTTCAGGGCTAAGTTTCAAACCCGCATAAAGTTCGAGTGGACGTGCATACACACGTGAGGGTTTTGCCCAGGTATCTCCATCGAATCGTTGCTGAATAAACCGGTTCAGGTACCAGCTATAGGCAATCAGTATTACAGTAAATATCAGCAACAATCCCAGCAGGATTTTTTTCCAGCTAAAAGATGAGATTTTTTTTGGCTTTGAGCGCTTGCCAGATGATTTCTTTTTACGAACTTTTGTCATTGAAACTTATGTTAGACTCTGCGGATTTTAAAGGCTGGATTAGTTAAGATGTGGGTTGTACGAATTATAACTTTTTTAATACTGTATTACACATTCAATGTTTCTGCAGATTTAAGCATTCGCTACGATATTGTTAAACCTGGTAAACATCTTCCCTATCACTCAATATTGATAAAACGCGATCTTGTACGTATCAATCAGGATAGTGATCAGGCGAATGCCATTTTGCTTAACCTGCGTACTGGAGATATTGCCCAGTTGCATAACCCAACATCACGCTACTTTGAGATTAATGCCCAAACCATCGATCAATACATCGGCTTTTATAAACAAAATAAAACCCTGCTACAGGGTTTAATTGACCAGGGAATGGCTCAGCTCGATCCCCAGCAACGGAATCAGCTACAACAGTTTCTCGACCAGTATAAAAAGCCAGCAACTGCTGAACATTTTGATATTAAGGTAACCAAACGCATACGACAGGTGTTAGGCGTGGACTGCATGGTTATTGCTGTATTTGAACAGAATAAGCTGCAAAGTGAAGTCTGTATGTCTGGTTACCAACAGCTGGGTTTGCATGCGGACAATATCAACAGCCTGGAGTTGCTGAGAAAATTCATTCAGCAATTTAAACAATCTGCCCCCAAACAACATCAGCAGTTATTCGAATTGATAGCACTTCCTGGTAAGCGAACTAATGGCATACCCATGCAGATTGTAAGTTATCGAGCAGATGGAAAAGTAGCTAATATCATCCAGGCGGGTGCCATTTCATTAAAACCTGTACCCGAACAGGCCTATCGTATACCGCCCGGTTTCCAGCCCAACAGCGTCCCCGTGCTGTAGACCCTGTTGAGCTTCAGTTAAAACTCTTTATTTGCTGGAGCGAGCCTGTTTTACAGCTTCTGCCAGGGTGTATAACAGTTTTTCGCTGTCATCCCAGCCCAGGCAGGCATCGGTAATACTCTGACCATAGGTGAGTTCCCGCCCATCGGTATCCTGTCTACCTTCTACCAGATGAGACTCAATCATCACACCGAAAATAGCTTTCTGTCCGGTTCTTAATTGATGAGCGATATCTTCACCAACTTCAACCTGTTTGTGGAATTTTTTAGAACTATTGGCATGACTAAAATCAACCATAACCCGTTCTGGCAGGCCACACTCCTGTAATTGACGAGCTGCATCATTGACACTTTCGCGATCATAATTCGGACGACTACCACCGCGTAAAATAACATGGGTGTACTCATTTCCTGAGGTAGTGAAAATTGCCGAATGCCCCTGCTTGGTTACTGAGAGAAAGCTATGTGGTTTGGAAGCAGAACGGATAGCATCTATAGCTATCTGCAGACGGCCATCGGTACCATTCTTAAACCCAACCGGACAGGACAAACCTGATGACAATTCTCTATGCCCCTGGCTTTCAGTCGTGCGAGCCCCAATGGCTCCCCAGGCAACCAGGTCAGCGATATATTGTGGACTAATCAGATCCAGATACTCGGTACCTGCAGGAATGCCCATGTCTGATAATTTGAGTAACAATTCACGCGCCATTCTGACACCCTTATTAATATGAAAACTCTCATCCAGATCTGGATCATTGATCAAACCTTTCCAACCAACGGTAGTGCGAGGTTTTTCGAAATACACCCGCATAACGATGAGTAACTCATTTGACAGTTCATCCATCACCTTTTTCAGGCGGCCGGCATATTCCAGAGCAGCTTCAGGGTCATGGATCGAGCAGGGGCCTATCACAACCACCAGACGATCATCTTTGCCATCAAGCACACGATAGATATCCTGTCTGGCCTGAAAAACGGTTTCGTTGCCTTTTTCAGTAATAGGTAATTCATTGTGAACCTGTTCCGGAGAAGCCAGTTCCTTGATCGCTGTAATTCGTAAATCGTCTGTTTGATGCATGATATTTGATGTCAAATGCCCTTAGGGCGTTAAAAAAGCGCTCTATTCTTCCTGATCAAATCAGGAATTACCAGAATTATATTGATGTAAGATATCCAGGCTATCCTGAGTACTTAAACGGGGCCCAAATTGAGTAACAATTTTTGAGGAAGCCAGCGAAGCCAGCTGTCCAGATTCAACATAACCATAGCCATGAGTTAGACCGTAGAGAAAGGCTCCAGCAAACATATCCCCTGCCCCCAGGGTATCAATAGCAGTCACTGGATTAGGTTCAATCTGATGCAGTTCTTCTCCATCGAAAACCAGTGCCCCTTGTGCACCCATGGTTACCACAAAGGTTTTAGCAAAGGCTTTCATACGCTCTACCATTTGTTCAGTATCCTGAGCTTCGGTTAATTCCAGCGCTTCTTCCTCGTTGGCAAATAACAGGTCAACACCCTCGCCGATCATCTCCAGCATACCTTCACGAAAAAACCTCATCATATTCGGGTCTGATAGGGTTAAAGCGATTTTAACGTCATGTTGCACAGCATATTTTTTGGCCAGCAGTACCGCATCACGTGAACGCTGATCGGTGACCAGATAACCTTCCAGATAGATATAATCGGAATCTGCTATAGCATCTTCAGACACAAAACTATCGTTTAGATCTGCACTGGCACCCAGAAACGTATTCATGGTCCGATCAGCATCCGGGGTAACGAACACCAGACATTTCCCAGACATACCGCCGTCTACCATATGACGGTCAGAATTAGTATGTAGCCCTGATTTTTTCAGGTCCTGGACAAAAAACTGTCCAGCCATATCGTTCGCTACACAGCATGAAAAAAAACACTGACCACCCATTTGAGCAATGGCAATGAGTGAGTTTGCCGCTGAACCGCCGCAAGCCATTTTCTCATGATCTTCACCCAGATAATTCACCAGATGGTTGTGCAGGTTTTCATCAATCAGCGTCATTACACCTTTCTCTATACCCATAGAAATCAGCTCAGCGGGTTCTTTGTGATACTCTATATCTACCAGGGCATTACCGAGCGCGTATACGTCATATTTTTTCATTATTTATCCTAATTTTATTAAATTTCAATGTATTACGAGTATTTTAGGAGATTTTATTTAATCTAAAACCTTAATTATTTGATTTACCGAGCAAATCAAAATTAATTTTATCCATGGGTCAATTTTTTGTATACAAACACGTCATTTCCGTTTTTAATGCGTGTCCCAATTAAAAAAATTAAAATACCTGGAGGTGATCAACTATGACTTATCGTATTGAAACCACAGACCCAGTGACGGGAACATCTATAAAACAACTCATGGATATGCCATACGTTGTTGAGAGTAGCGAAAAGGATGACCTGGTCATTTACTTCGAATCAGAACAAACTAGAGAAATATATCTGCAAGATCCAAAAAATCACGAACTGGAACATTATAACTCACACCCCGGTTCACCAAAAATACTTTCCTGAACAAAAAGCCACTGAAAAGTGGCTTTTTTTTTGCAGTAAACAAACTATTTCAAATAACTTCAGATCGAACTACCAGCATTTTCTCTACTTGCATATCTCTGAAAGTATAAGGGATTCCTCCAACCCCCAGGCCAGACTGTTTCAAACCTGCAAAAGGCATCCAGTCAACGCGAAACGCTGTATGATCATTAACCATGACGGCTGAGGCATTGAGGTTTTTGTAGCAATACAATGCGTTATCCAGATTAGTTGTTGCTACTGCCGCCTGAAATGAAAATGGAACATCATTAGCCATCTGTACCGCCTGTTCCAGCTTATCGAAAGTATAGATACAGATGACCGGACCAAAAATCTCCATGCGACTGACCTTACTATTCCTATCCGGTTCGAGTAAAACTGTGCACTGATAGCAATTATTTTCAACACGTTTGCCACCCGTCACCAATGAAGCGCCTTCTTCGACGGCCTCATCAACCCACTGAGAAATACGTTGAGCTTCCAGCGGCCGAATCAAAGGGCCTACCTCGGTATTTTCATCATTAGGATCACCACATTTCAATGCATTAGCCATCTCGGCCAGTTGTGCCGTCACCTGATCAACAACAGACCTGTGAGCAAATACACGCTGCACAGAAACACACACCTGTCCTGCATGGTAAAAGCCTCCTTTTGCAAGCAGCGGCAGAGTATCGTCAAGATTTGCATCCTCGCAGATAATAACCGGCGCAACCCCGCCATGTTCCAGTGCACAACGGGTACCGGGAGCCAGCTTTGATCGCAACATCCAGCCTACTTTGGCACTGCCAATAAAGCTGAAAAAACCTACCCTTGTATCACAAACCAATTGTTCAGAAACTTCCACACTTTCTGTCATAAGAGCCATACCATACTCTTCCGGCAGGCCAGCTTCACGCAAAATACTCAGTAATCTGAAACAGGATAAGGGCGTATCTTCAGCGGGTTTAACGATTACAGGACAACCCGCCGCCACAGCCGGAATAACCTGATGAACGATTAAATTAAGAGGATGGTTAAATGCGCTAATAGCGACTACGACACCAACGGGTTCGAAACTGGTCATTGCTATACGATGGGTAGAAGCTGGATTGATATTCATTTGGATCTCACGACCTGCATTGCTGCGTAGACATTCGATAGTGTTGTGAACACCGTCTATGGCTCGCGCAACCTCAACTTTAGAGTCGCGCAAAGGTTTGCCGCCTTCGCGTGCAGCTTCAGTTGCCAGATCATTGGCCATGATTTCCATAATTGCCGCAGTACGTTTAAGAATATCCATGCGTTTTGAAACCGGCAACCAACGCGAACGATCTCGAAATATTGAATAGGCCATCTCCAGGGCAAGTTGAATACCATCAGAATTTAACTGAGGCACTGAACCAATTATCTTACCGCTCCAGGGGGAAGTTACCGATAAACGCGCAGTTTCATGGGTACCGGGAACCATATTGGTAAAATCGTTATTCATATCTATACCTCGTCACTATCGCTTAAATGGGACAAACCAGCTTGCCGAGCTTTTCTGTGAGCTTCATATTTTCAGAATAATCTACCGGACAATCGATGACCACAACGGTGTTATCCTGTTTTGACTGTTTTATTGTGGGAATTAAGTCGCCAGCCTGCTCAATGCGATAACCCTTTGCACCAAAACTTTCCGCATATTTGACGAAATCCGGGTTTTTAAAGCTGATATTTGTCTCTCGTCCAAAACGTCGTAACTGATGCCATTTGATCAGACCATATTCACTGTCATTCCAGATCAGGATAATGATGGGGATTTTATAGCGTAAGGCAGTCTCAATCTCCTGAGAATTCATCATAAAGCCCGCATCCCCGGTGACTGTTAAAGCCGTTACCTCAGGGTGAGTTAGCTTAGCAGCTATCGCTCCAGGTACACCTATGCCCATTGAAGCAAAACCATTTGAGATGATACAGGTATTAGGACGCTCGGCCTGATACATCCTGGCCATCCACATCTTGTGTGCACCCACATCGGAGATAACAATATCTTCATCATCCAGCGCCTGACGTAAATCCCAGATGATGCGCTGTGGTTTCAGCGGAAAAGCGTCATCATTGGCATGAGCAGATAGCTCATCAACAATAGTCTCGCGCAGATTGCCGTGCGAATTGTCATTGACACGTCGGGTTTCGCTAGCGATCTCTTTTAACGCAGCGCTGATATCTCCAATAACGCCACATTCAACAATGTAATGTTCATCGACTTCCGCGGCATTCATATCGATATGAATGATTTTCTTGTCCTTATGGCCATGCCACAGATGCGGGTGGTACTCCACCATGTCATAACCGACACAGATAATGACATCGGCACGATCAAAGCCACAGGCGATATAGTCTCTGGCCTGCAAACCGACAGTACCCAGAGAAAGGTAGTGGCTAAACGGGATTGCCCCCTTAGCCATGAAGGTTGTCGCAACCGGTAGATTGAGTTTTTCTGCAAATTCAATCAATTGATCACTCGCTTTTGCACGAATGACACCATTGCCTGCCATTACTATAGGAAAACGTGCGTTATTAATGACCGCTGCTGCCTGTAATATCTTTTCACGCGGAGGAACCGGACATAATGCTGATTGAACCTTGAGTGGCTGTTTGTCCACAGTCAGTTCCATATGTGCGATATTCTCTGGCAGATCGATAAAGCTACCGCCCGGTTTTTCTGCTTCGGCTGACTTAAAAGCCTTGCGTACGATTTCCGGGATAATTTCAGGTTCTTTCACCTGTACGCTATATTTTGAGATGGGGGCAAACAGATTGACCAGATCGAGTATCTGATGACTTTCCTTATGCATACGGGTGGTGGCACCCTGACCAGCTATGCCAATAATAGGGGCTCTATCCATATTCGCATCAGCAAAACCAGTGACCAGATTGGTAGCTCCAGGTCCTAATGTCGCCAGGCAAACACCCGCCTTTCCGGTTAGGCGCCCATAAACATCTGCCATGAAGGCTGCACCCTGTTCATGCCGGGTAGTGATAAATTGAATTTTGCTATTGATGAGCGAATCCATTACATCCAGATTTTCTTCGCCAGGTATGCCGAAAATGTACTCTACATACTCATTTTCCAGACACTTAACAAATAAGTCGCTCGCTTTCATGGCAACACCCCCCCTTGAATTTTTGTTTTATTTATAGCTTTAGTAGATACCCATTAGAACTTATAAGTTTCAAATGCTAGTGAATTGTTTGTTATAGAATATTATTTAGTAAAGACAATGATAGATATATTATCAATTGAGGATTTAAATCGATGACATTGCAAAAATTAAATATACATTGACGTCGTGCTTGTTAGACTACAGCACATGTGTAAGCCATTAGCACATACTAATCCTTAATCCTTAACACTTCTTACAATCTACGGAGGCAATATGTCCCTTAAAGGATCAAAAACAGAGCAAAACCTGAAAGATGCTTTTGCTGGTGAATCTCAAGCTAATCGTCGTTACCTGTATTTCGCTGCAAAAGCAGATGTAGAAGGCTATAACGATGTATCCGCTGTTTTTCGTTCAACTGCTGAAGGTGAAACAGGCCATGCACACGGTCATCTGGAGTACCTTGAAGAAGTAGGCGATCCAGCAACCGGTATGCCTATAGGCAGCACTTCTGACAACCTGAAAGCTTCTATCGCTGGCGAAACCCATGAATACACAGACATGTATCCTGGTATGGCTAAATCAGCTCGTGAAGAAGGTTTTGACGAAATCGCAGACTGGTTCGAAACTCTGGCTAAAGCTGAGCGTTCACACGCTAATCGTTTCCAGAAAGCACTGGATAACCTCGAAGGCTAATCCAGGCTAATGTAACGGTCACACCAGAAGCCCTCGAAACTTCTGGTGTGGCAATATAGTTCTATCCACTAACTCATATAGATCATAGATATGGCTACACGTGAAGGCAGTTTACAAGCTCCAACCCGACATCCATTAGGTCAGAATGGCCCAGATTTTTATGATGAAGACAAACTTTTCGAAGAACTCGAACGGGTATTCGATATCTGCCACGGTTGCCGACGATGTGTCAGCCTGTGCCAGTCCTTCCCTACTTTGTTCGATCTGGTGGATGAATCAGAATCCATGGAAGTCGATGGAGTTGATAAAAAGGATTACTGGAAAGTAGTCGATCACTGCTATCTATGTGATCTGTGTTATCTGACCAAATGCCCTTATGTACCACCACACGAATGGAACCTGGATTTCCCCCACGTCATGTTACGTGCCAAAGCCTTTGGTTTTAAGAATGGCAGAACCAAAATACGCGATAAAATAATGACCTCGACCGATACCATCGGCAAGCTGGCCAGCATCCCCATTGTAGTCAATGTGGTGAATGCAGCGAATAAAAACCCGCACAGCCGTGGATTATTGGAAGACCTCCTCGATGTGCATAGCAAGCCGAGATTACCGGCCTATACCAGTAACACCCTGTCCAAAAGAACCGCTTCACATAAACCCGATATATCCCAGGTTAAAGCGACAGAAACAACCACCGGTAAGGTAGCCATCTTTGGCACCTGTTACGGTGAATTCAACGAACCCCATCTGGGTGAAGATTTAATCAAGGTATTCGAACACAATGGCATTGCCATACAGGTGATAAAGAATACCCACTGCTGCGGTATGCCCAAGTTAGAACTGGGCGACCTGGCTACCGTAGAAAGCCTGATGAACCATAACACCCCCATCATGGCAAAACTGGTCGATGATGGCTGGGATATCATTGCCCCAGTCCCTTCCTGTACGCTGCAATTCAAACAGGAATTACCGCTGATGTTCCCGGAAAATGAACAGGTCATCAAGGTTCAGCAAGCCATGTTTGACCCGTTTGAATACCTGATGCTCAGGCATAAGGAAGGGCTATTAAATACCGATTTCAAACACTCTCCCGGAAAGGTCAGTTACCAGGTCGCCTGTCATCAACGTGTACAGCGCATTGGTAATAAGACTCGCGATTTACTCAGCCTGATTGAAGGCACCGAGATCGATACGATTGAACGCTGCTCGGGTCATGATGGTACCTACACCTTCAAGAAAGAGTCCCATGAATCAGCGATGAAAATCTGTAAACCTGTCGTTAGCCGCGTAAAAAAAGAACAACCGAATGTCTACACCAGCGATTGTCCCATGGCTGGACATCATATCTCGATGGGTCTGGATGACGGCACGGATTCGGTACACCCGATTACCCTGTTGCGACAGGCTTACGACTTATAAGCATTGAGGATATAAACATGAACAATACTCACCAATTATCCAGAAAAGATCTGTGGTCACTGGAAGAATATGCAGAAAAGCGTAGTGATTATCGCCAGCAGGTGATGGCACATAAAAAGAATCGTCAGGTAGCCTTAGGACCCAATGCAACCCTGTATTTTGAAGACAGGCTGACCATTCGTTATCAAATCCAGGAAATGCTGCGAATCGAAAAAGTCTTCGAAGCCGATGGCATAGAGGATGAGCTACAGGCCTACAACCCTCTGATTCCTGATGGAAAAAACTGGAAAGCCACCTTCATGATTGAATATGGTGATCCTGAAGTACGTGCTGCTCAGCTGGAAAAAATGGTTGGCATTGAAGAACTGGTATGGGTTCAGGTTAATGACATGGACAGGGTCTGGTGCATATCGAATGAAGATCTGGAGCGTACTACTGCAACAAAAACCTCTTCGGTACATTTCATGCGTTTCGAATTAAGCGATGAAATGATTAGCGCTTTAAAAAATGGTGGTGAATTGAAGATGGGTGTTGAACACAGCATTTATACCCATCAACTGACTATTGATGACGACACCAAAGCCTCCCTGATCAACGACCTCGATTAATATGAAAGTCTGGGTAGATGCAGATGCCTGCCCGGTAGTCATCAAGGAAATATTGTTTAAAGCGGCACATCGAACCGGAGTACAGCTTACTCTGGTCGCCAATCAATCTATCAATGTCCCAGCTCTGAGCAATATTAAAATGCTCAGAGTCTCCTCGGGGTTTGACGTAGCCGATAATGAAATCGTCAAACGACTCGCCCCAGGCGATCTGGTCATTACCAGTGATATACCACTAGCTGATGAAGTATTAGATGCCAAAGGCGTAGCACTCAGTCCACGCGGCGAATTATTCTCCAGAGAAAATATCAAAAGCCGCCTGAATATGCGTGATTTCCTGGAATCCATGCGTGCCAGTGGCGTTCAAACTGGCGGACCCGCCTCATTCAGTCAGAGTGATCGACAGGCTTTTGCTAATGCCCTGGATAGATATCTTACTCAAAACCTGAGTGATTCCTAACCCCACTCTATTCCCAAACTGGCACTATAGAGTTCATGTTCTATAATATATTTATCTTCTAAATTATTGATAAATTTAATATTTATAGAGCGTGAATAAACCTCGGTATTTCCTGTTTTTATTGATTGGTACCCTTCTCTGCATCAAGCCAGTGACAGCTGATCTAAAGATCACAACATCAGCCAATGAGGAGAGCAACCGTGTGGCCTCGTTTATATACGTTCCCTCTAACAAGACCATTCTTGAAGGAATAAAAAGGAACAGCTCTCCCACTGAATTGGCGCAACAAATTCCCTTTTCAGCAAAATTAACTGATGAACCTGGTGAGATGGATAAGATACAGTGGGAAGTTCGTATTCCGGATAAGGCTATAGGCCGTATTAAAGTCATTTCCAACTTCCAGGGTTCTTATATACACGTTAAGCCGGGTTACCTGTGGCGCTCTAAGGAACTTGATACTACCGTCAAGCAACGTAACACTCTGATTTTTAAGCCTGACCCTCAAGCACATCAGACTGCGCAATATAAAAAAGGGCGATCACGACACAATGTACGACAAAAATACGGTGGCGGTACAACCAGCAATAACGATTACATCTACAATCCACGCCTGAGATACACCTTGACTGTAAAAATATTGAATGCCGGTAACGTCACCAAAACCTATAGTGCAACCATTCAACAGGATGACCGAGATTTACTTCGGCAGGAATATATCAATCACTATGGGCGCTCACGCTATGGACGAGGGGATGCTGGAAACATACCTGTTCCCAAACGCGAAGAATTAATCGAAAATAACGCAACGCAAACAAGTCTGGCTGGTACCGGGGTATCACAAAGTTGTTACTCTGTAATGATTGAAGATGGTGTTATCCAGCTGGCTGAAAAAATTGCCGATGCCTTAGAGCAAAAAAAACAACAAATAATACAGCATAAAAGTGATTTCTCAGATCTCCATGGAAACCCACTCCCTGTCACAGAAAACAAACCCTGGTTAAGCAGTGGCTGGCGAAACCCGGAACGTAATGAGTGGTATAGTAATGCGATCAACGGCATCCATCAGCGTGGCGCTGCTATCGATATAATACCCAATGAACAACCTGGAACAATCGAAAGCGCAGCAACCTTCTGGCTATTATGGAAAACACTAAACGATAAACAGTTCAATCTTACCGGCTACTGGCAACTCGAAACCCTTGGCCGTCCGATGAAGTCCAGAGAATACATTCAGGACATAAAACCCGAGAACGGCATTCCAGATGCTTTCGATATTGCAGATCACCTGCATATCCAACTGGAAGAGATATATGAATAAAATATTAATATCGGTGTTAATTATGGGCTCTCTCTGGCCACCAGGCGTAATCGCTCAAGCCTTATTTTCTGACAGCTTTGAATACGAAGCTACTAAGCTACCTCAGTATGTCGATAAAATCACCGCAGAATATTTCGAAGACTCCCCCTACCCTATTCAACAGCGTCTTCAGCAATACAGGAAATTCGCTAAACAACATCAGCAACAGTATTCTGAGAAACATCGCGCCATCTGGTACTTTATTAAAGGATTAAACAACATGAATATTATCAGTGTCCTGAAACAGATTCAGAGTGAGATGAATGCTGATAATCAATCCGAGATTGAAAAATATAATACTCGGTTACAGCTGGCATTTAAAAAAGCACTCTCTGAAGATAAAAAATCTAATGAATTAACCGCTAGCATGTACTCAGTTATGCAGCGCTCACTTGACGATCATTTAAAAACCGAAGCTATCCTGAAGGAGTTAGAACTAGGAGGAAGCGGTGATAGTGAGGCCAGTTACTGGTTCAAGCACTGGCATGTTATTGGCGCATTAAAAGATGCTGGCAGATTTAACGAGGCCGATCAGGCACTTAATAAGATGAAACAGGAACTTAACGAAGCAGGATTACAGAAATCTGCGTATGCCCAGCTTGAACAACGTGCGTACCAGGATCTAAAAAATGCGCGCAGCTTATCAAATACACAGTCTCAAGCACAGAAAAGTAAGCCTACAGCCAGGCCACGATCAGTAGTAGAAATATTTTTAGGCCGATATTGGCCCATAATTATGACTAACGGCTTTATATTTACCTTTATTATCATAGTCTGGGCGAGGGCTTATATAAAGAAGTTCTGAGCCGGAATATTCACTTTAGCTCATTTACATTTCATACCTGTCACCAGTTTTTACCCTGTTCTGAATCACCCTGTTATACCCGAGTCAGACTGTATTCGGCTGACGAACACTACCCGGAGAAACCCCATACACTCTTTTAAAAGCCCGACAAAATGCAGCTTCCGATTTATATCCCAGTCGATCTGCAAGTACCGATAAGGTATCCGATGACTGTAGCAACTGAGCACGAGCACTTCGCATACGCCAGCCGGTCAGATAATGCATAACAGATTCACCGACCAGATCGGTAAAACGTGCAGAGAAACCTGAGCGGGACATGCCAATCTCCTTCGCCAGGCTTGCAACAGTCCAGTCCTTTTCAGGTGAACGATGGATAATGGAAAGCGCCCGCCCCACCTGCCTGTCTCTTAACGCAGCCAGCCAGCCACGTTCTGCAGAAGGTACAGAGTCAATCCAGCTACGTATCGCCTGAATGATGAGGATATCCGCCAGATGTGTAATCACCGTTTCACCCCCGGGTTTTAAAGCCTCGGCTTCATTGGTAATAAAACGCAGCGTACTTTGCAGCCAGCTACTTTCTTCATCCGCCCAGCTATCAATCTGTAAAACTTTGGGCAACAGTGAGATCAGTTGTTGGCCGGCAATATGATCGAAACGCACCACACCACAGGTCGCCTGGGTTAAATCACCATCGCCGCCATAGCGCATAATTTCGTATCGCTCACTCACCTGTTCCACCGGGATATCGAACAGAGGTACAGCCAACTGTGATGCATTACTGCGTATTGAGTGTCCAGTGCCATGAGGAATCAGCGTCAGACTGCCCTGTTGTAACAGCCGTGACTCATCACCTTCAACCTCCAGCCAGCAATGCCCCTGAGTCACAATATGGAACATCATGCAATCCTCGAAAGGAGGCATATCAATGCCCCAGGGCGCAGTTAATTCCGAGCGACAGTACAGCGTTCCCGTGAGTCGCAGCAGGTGCAGGGTTTCACCGAGTGGATCGCTGAAATCAGGAATGGGTCTTTTTCCAGTTTTCATATTCTGGATATTGCCATGGATATTTGCAGGATGTCTATACAGATTGGACGCCTGGTAAAGTTTTATAGATGAATCGTGATTGTTAGTCTGGTTTGCTTGAGAGATATTAATATTCATGGCAGGAACAACTCCTGTCGTATTAAACCATTAACTTACTCAGGAGACTAACTCATGAAATCAACTCCCATACTCATCATCGGAAAAAATGGCAAAACAGGCGCCAGAGTCAATCAACGACTACTGGATCAGGGCTATACTACACAGGCTGTTTCTCGTTCCACAACACCCTCCTTTGACTGGGATAATTCCCACAACTGGGCATCAATATTGAACGGCGTGAAAAGCGCCTACGTTACCTATCAACCAGACCTGGCTGTACCTCAGGCTGAGGCAGCAATTAAAGAATTCGTTCGTGTATCGCTCGACAGTGGTCTGCAACATATCGTACTCCTTTCAGGTCGAGGGGAAGAAGGTGCAGAGAGAGCTGAGCAGATCCTGCAAAACAGTGGTATCAACTGGAACATTGTGCGTTGTAGCTGGTTTTCGCAGAATTTTAGTGAAAACTTTATGCTGGAGGGTATTCTGAATGGTGAACTGGTACTGCCTGCTACAAATACCATTGAGCCATTCGTGGATGCTGACGATATCGCCGATGTTGTGGTGGCAACCTTAACCCGGACAGAAATGCATAATAAACTTTATGAGCTGACCGGCCCGCGCGCATTGAATTTTGCAGACTGTGTTGATGAGATTTCACAGGCTTTAGGACGTCCATTGAAATACACAGCACTACCGATAGATAACTATATAAACGCTTTACAGCAGCAAGGCGTGCCTGAAGATATGCAGTGGCTGATCAGAGAGCTATTCACCGTAGTTATGGATGGTAGAAACAGTCAGGTGAAAAATGGTGTAGAACAGGCACTCGGACGACCCGCTACCGATTTCAAAACCTATATTCAAAAAACCATTGAATCAGGTGTATGGAACTCTCTCCAACAAGAGACGGCATAATGCTTTTGAATGGTTAGAATATTGCTATGAGCCGCTGCTTCTAGCAGTCTCATAGCCTTGATTCGTAGGCCAACCTGGAGCTCGAGACTCGAGCTTGTCAGATCAGTGAGTACAGGGATTTTGAGAGGGTGAGTGCTGATCTTAACACAGTCATCGATATTCTCTGGTTAGGAAGAACTGAAGTAGTCTTCTATCCGTTTGATCGATTTCAGGGGGAAAGTGTCAATAAGGGGGCTACCGCAAAGCGGTTTAGTTCAACGTTAAAGTGAGGAACGCTGAGCGGCTTTATCGCCCAGCGTCACCTCGACCGCAGGGTTAGGGCTACGCCTCCAGAGCCACACCGCCCAAGCGATGACAGCTAACTCCAGAAGGAATGACCAGTGAAGGATGAAGTTTAGCCACCAAGGTTGTAAAGCAGCTGGAACAGTAGCCAGAGAAAATGGTCGATTAAAGAATGGCGCCAACCACCAGATATCGCCAACGATCGTGTCAAGAATCAGGTGGAAAAACCCTGAAATTGAAAACACTAGCGCATAGATGCCGAACTTTTCGCGGGCGGTTTGGGACATGGAAAGGATTGAAGCGATGACAACTAGCCCAAGCCAGACAATTGGGTAGTGAGAGAAATACTTGTGATGATGCGTCTGACGGTGATCGATAAGATGGAAATAGAACATGTCCAGATCGGGTGCAATGGAACCGAACATTCCCCAAAACATGTACGTTCGATACCTGCTTATAGAGTGAGCAAACTGAGAGGCACTCAGCTTTGACAAAATGTATCCTGCCGGAAGGTGACCAATAATCATATTGCCCTAACCGCCAAGCTCACTCGACGAAAACCGTAAAGCGTTTTTAGGTCGAGTGGAGCGCCGAGTTATCTGTTTATGGTAGTATTTCAATTGGAGTTCCTGCCTTAACTAAATTCCATATTTCGTCCATTTCACTGTTTGTTACAGCAACACACCCATTAGTCCAGTTGAAATTCTGAGATAGCCACGACAGCCAACCCAACCCATTCTTCTGCCCATGAATCATAATCAGACCGCCAGGGTTAACACCTTTTTCTTTTGCTTTGGCCTTGTCTTCTTCGTTGGGGTAGGAAATATGTATTGCTTTGTAAAATGAACTATCACTCTTTTTGTAGTCTAGTAAATACTTTCCTTCCGGGGTTCTTTCATCCCCCTCCTTCTCTTTGTGACCCTTCGGATTAGCGCCAAGGGCTATAGAATATTCTTTGATCTTCACACCATTAGAGATGAGATACATTTTCAATTCAGATTTCTTCACAAGAACATGATCAATATCTGTCCCTTGGGCAGATATTGACCATGAAGAAAGAAGCAGGAATATAAGAAAGATGTATCTCATTTTTTACACATAATGCCCGCCATCACAGGAGGCAAAACCAGAGCATAACGGCGGTTTTGACTTTCTTTGCATGGCCTTGTTAGGCTTATTGATATTTGATTCCATTGTAATGCCAGGTCTTGTTCTCACCAAACTTAATGGAATAGAAACCATTGGATATTTCTGTTGTTATTTCTAAATTACCATGCGTTATTAAATTAGGAGATATTTCACGCCATTTGCTTTTTTCTTTTACCAATATAAAGGTAGAACAGCCTCGTGTACCGCAGAAATATGGATGTAATAGCCTAGCTATAATTTCTTTTGGTGCTTTATCGTTTAATTCTATTTCACTAGCTTCTATTTCTAGAGGAATGGATGTGGGCATTTCCTGAACTTCTTGAATTTTATATGAGTAAATTTCTTTAACTATTTCTTCGGGTGTTTCGGCAAAAATACTAGTAGTTACTAAAGACAATAAAGCTAGTGTGAAAGTTTTGATCATATTTCCTGATTAACATAGACGCTTTGCTAACTGGCCCAGCGTAGTGTAGCCAGCATATGTTAAAGTGAGCGCAGCGAACATATGCTGGCGGAGAGTAGCTGGTTCCGCGTTGAGCAAATTGTTAGCTGCGCGTTCCGCTATAAACCATTGGCTGGAAACCAATACCATCTTTATACCCAGTTTCACCTGAAGCTATAAATCCAAATTTAGTATACACAGGAACCGCATAAATTGACGATCTAACTGAGCAATTCTCTATATCCATGGTTTCAATACAATGTCGCCAGAGTGACTTGGCAATTCCTTGTTTATGAAACTTCGGCAACACGAAAAGATGATATAAATGGATACTTCCCTTCAAACTAATGTACCCAACGATTTCACCATCTATCTCAGCTACGAAATTATGATAGCTAGAGTCGCTTATTCGTTCAGCAAACGCTGAATCGGTTAAAGTTGATTTAAGCCAATCCGGCAATTCATCAACACCATGTTCCAAATAGTAATGAGAAAGCCCTCTTACGAGCTCTGCTACTTGGCTACTATCCGAATGTTGTACACTTCTTATTTTCATATATCGACTGATAACATCTTAGCATTTATACGGTTAAAGGGTTAAAAGGGTCGGAGGCACATGGGAATTATTCTCAATTAATCTATCTATGAAGCAAACCAGTTTTTAGCCTTCCCCGTGCGGTGTGACCAACGGATTTACCCAATGTTGACTCTATACCTTCTTTAAAGTGATTATTTCCCAGCGGTACAGAAAATGCCACTGCTTTACGCACATCATGGAAATCTCTAGCATCAAGATCTGTACGAAACAGCTCCCGATAAAAGTACATTCGCTCTTCTGGTGTTGATGCTATTCGAAGGAATACCTCGTGATCATTGATAATGCTCGTAGGACTACCTGTCGCATGACAATGATAACTGGACCATTGCTAATCACCAGGATGGTCAACCATATTCGCTCGAACAGGATTCATTTCAATATATCTGTAACAAGTTATCAAATACTGCTCGGCATCAATCAAACTAGCCTTATGGAGACCTTCCCAAAGCGTACCTGTTTTCCTGTATTTCTTGTTAATGTATTGAACATAACATAAAGATATCCCAATAGTTGCATCACTCGAGATATTCCAGATTCTGTACTGGGCGTCATTAACAGGTGAATATGATTGGTCATCAATACATTGGCGTGGATAGCAACGTCATAACGACCACAGGCATCCTCCAGACAATCCAGAAAGAACAAGTAATTCTCTTCTTCGAGGAAGCAAGGGCTTTGATCATTACTTCGCTGAACAACGTGACCTGGTATACCCGGTAAAAACATCCTTGATTTTCCTGGCATAGAAACTCCTTTTCCTATTTATATCTCGTTTTCCTGGGTATATACGATATCATTAAGTTGAGAGGAATTCTCATACACCTCCGACCCCTTTAACTCTTTAACTCTTTAACTCTTTAACTCTTGGACCCGTAAATAATTTATTTCCTTATATAGAGTACCAGCCCCTACCACCGGGCACGTTCAACAATGGGATAGTCGCGGCGGGCGCGCGACATATCCTTATTTGTTACATATCCTTATTTGTTATGCGATTTAATAAATCGAAAATACCATCTTCATCCAGGGGTTTAGAAAAATAGAATCCTTGGTTTTGCTCACAGCCGATCCCAACCAGAAAATCAACTTCCTCTTTTGTTTCCGCACCCTCTGCAAGAACTGATAAATTCATCCCTTTGCAAAGCCCAATAACGGATTCAACAATAGCTTGGTTTTGTTTATCTTTTGCAATATTGGTTATAAATGACCTATCTATTTTTATTTGATCGACAGGCAGATCCTTTAGATACGATAGCGAGGAATATCCGGTTCCAAAGTCATCTATTGATATTTCAATACCCATATTTTTAATTTCGTGAAGTTTAGAAATCGAAGCAGATTGATTTTTCATTATAAACTGTTCGGTGATTTCAAACTTAAGTGAATCCGGTTTGCACTCATACTTGATTAACAAGTGATTAACAATTTCTATGAAATTAACCTGATAGAGTTGTAGTGGAGAAATATTTACTGCAATTTTAATACTACCTGAAATATTTGCATTTCTCAATTCTGTCGCTTTGGATATCGCGCTTTCCAGCACGAGATTTCCGATATCAATGATTAAACCACTATCTTCTGCATAGGGAATGAATACGTCTGGCGAAATAAGCCCTTTTTTTGGATGTTCCCAGCGAAGTAAAGCCTCCAACCCGATAACTGAATTTGTGATAGCGTTATATTGTGGTTGGTATACCAGATAGAACTCACTCTGATTAACTCCTTCAATAATATCTAGCCTTAACTCAGACTTTTTATCACACGCTTCCTTAATCTCAGGTGTAAAAAAGCAGTATCCTTTTTTTCCATCCCGTTTAACCTTATGCATTGCCATATCGGCAAACTGAATCAACTCACTAGAGTTTTTAGCGCTTTTGGGGAAAAGAGAAATCCCGATGCTGCATGATATGTAAAACTGATATCCCATTACGTCTATTGGCTTAGCGAAAAGATCAATCAAAGTTTTTGCAGCATCAGAGATCGAATTAAGTTTATTCCCGTAAAAAATAAGCACAATAAATTGATCACCTTGATATCTGACAAGAATATGATCTTTACCCAGCGCCTCATTGAGTCGTTTAGAAGTTACGTTTATTGCAGCGTCGCCAACATGATGATTAAAGCCATCGTTAATTTCATTTAGATCATCAATGTCTATATAGAGCAACGCGATGTTTTTTTGTCGCGAGGTTTTTGTTGAAAGCGTATCCTCGAGGTATTCAGATAGAAAAAGTCTGTTGGATAGTTCTGTCAGGCTGTCTGTGTGCAGTAATTTCTGCAATCTTATGTTCTCTTTCCATAACAAATAAACAATAGAGATCAGAAGCGGAACAAGTAACAATAGATGTATGAACCCTTGTGCATAAGTATCTATGGTGACATTTTTCCGTAAATCATCTACCTCTTTCAAATCCACTTCTGCTACTAAGACTACGGTATGACCATTATTGAACTTCACAGGTATAAAGAGACCTCTGAAATGGCCCCACTGATCTTCATATTCCAGCGCTTTAGAGTTATCGCTTTCAAAGACAGAAAATAGCTCGGCGGGCGCCGTAAAGTAATGATGAAAGTAATGTAACTCTGTCTTAGAGTTCAGCTCTTCCTGTGTCGCACTTGATGCGATTACATAGATTTCATCTTTCTTTTTGATTGCTGCATATAAAAAGGCCAATTCTGTGTTTTCGGTTAAAGCAGATAATCCCCTAATATTGACCCAGTCCTCCTTAGAAGTAATGGAGTTTGCGTGAGTTGCCCTCATTAAAAAGTCATTGCCCAGCAAATAGCGAATAGCATATGCGCCACTTTTTAATCTTTCATCAACTTTAAAAATAGCTTCGTTTTCCTCAACCTCTAAAGAGTAAAGTGTATACAAATATGTACCCATAAGATAAAAAGCAACTGAAAACACTATATGGATATATCCAATTTTCACGGAGGAATTTTTAGTCAGTTTTACCACTTCGCTCTATAACGCATAACGAGGCTGTAGAAATACTCTAAAGGTAAACGAGTAGTTTCTACCGCCAAATATTTTAAGTTCTTTTGTCATGTGATCTTGATGACTCTTAATTAGGTCAGCTTATTTTTATTCTAACCTTATTTTCCTTACGCTCATGCCGCTATCGTTCCGTAATTCATGATTTTCTCAATGTTGTGAACCATACAGTATAAGTGCCATTGTCCCTAGACCTTTTCTTTGTCTCGCAAACTGAACCTGTTGAGTCGTTTGTCACGTAAACGCGCACCCATATATTGAACATTGACAACTACAATCAAAAGTCGTAGTTTTTAAAACCTAATCAAATCGCAAGGAGCGCATTGTGCCTAAAGCCAGGAAAACTCAGGTTTCTATTGAAGCCACCCCTTACTACCATTGAATTTCCCGCTGTGTACCCAAAGCGCTTCGCGGGGCAGGCTCTCCGCCGTGCCTTTTTGTGCGGCAAAGATTCTCAATCCGGTCAGGATTATGAACACAGAAGACAGTGGATCGAAGATCGATTACTTTCATTATCCAACACCTTTGCTATCGATATCGCAGCCTACGCGATTATGAGCAATTACTATCATGTCGTACTGCATTTCGATCAACCAAAAGCTGAAGCCTGGTCTACTCGTGAGGTCTGTACGCATTGGTACCAATTGTTTTCAGGCTTTAGCCTGTCCTATCGATATCTGGCGGGAGAACCCTTATCACCTGCAGAAGAAGATCAGTTAGCGCAAAAAGTAAAAGAATGGCGACAACGCCTAATGGATATCAGTTGGTTCATGCGTTGTTTGAATGAACCTATTGCACGTCAGGCTAACCAGGAAGATAAGGCAACAGGCCGGTTTTATAAATGCCTTCCCTGGCATTTACCCTTCGGGCCAGCTTCATCATTCAGCTGTTCAAAATGATTCCAGACCATTTTGTGGGAAGGACATTTCAAATCACAGGCCCTGCTAGATGAAAAAGCATTGGCAGCCTGCATGGCCTATGTCGATCTCAATCCCATTCGTTCCCGCATGGCAGAAACACCTGAAACATCGGATCACACCTCTGTTAAGAAACGCATCAAACACCAATCCCAGACTACTCCAGTTAACCCAGAAGCAATACGTGCCCAACCCAGTGAGTTACTACCATTCGCAGGCTATCCGCGTGACAAGATGCCAAAAGGCTTACCCTTTCGCTACACCGATTACCTTGAGCTGGCGGACTGGTCAGGACACATTCTCAGGGATGATAAAAAGGGATACATTCCGGAACATCTTCCTGACATACTCACCCGACTGAATATCGATCCCAGGCACTGGGTTTACCTGACGAAGGATTTCGAAATCCCTTTTAAATCACTGGTGGGTAGCGCATATAAAATCAGACAAGCCTGTGAGCAAATGGGCAAGAACTGGGTGCACGGCGTGAAGCGCTGCGCTGAAGTTTTTCCTGACACCTAACCCCAACAACCCTCTAAATATTCTTTCAAACACCAACCTTGTATCAAAGGTTGCCGGATCATTTTGTCCTTTGAAGCCAGCCGAAGAAAAAACATTCACTAAGGTTAAACAAAAATCTATTTTTGACTTAATACCCCTTTCATTTAACTGAAACCATAGCTGAATAGTTGAAGCTTTATTTCCTTTCTAATCGCTGGGTAATCGCGTCGCCGTAGGGCCCTGGCTCGTGATCAAAGGTCACTCACCAGGCCCCCGGCGCAGATCCGTACGTGCGCTACTAACGCATACGGCTCCTGCCTTGAGTCAAACATACCACCGGTGATTCGGATATGGGTGATTGAGCCTACATTGCTCTACCCATAGGTCTAAGACATAGTGCAAATAGATATTCGCATAAAAGGGCGATACTGACCCTTGCGGCGTTCCGACCGTTGTCTTTGACCAAACCCCTTCTTATTCAACTCCTGCTGTTGAATTGAAGCTTGGGTTCCCGCTTAGCAGCGGCACGTATACGCGCCAGTCCGCTCTCTGTTCCTTCCAGGCACTGTGTCCCGGTCACAGGAGGCTGACACGTATTTCTCTTGGCCAAAACCCTTCGCTCCACGAATTCCGCCGATTTCAATGTTTACTGTCCTCTT
>JBNKUM010000031.1:0-10595 GCA_050298595.1 Gammaproteobacteria bacterium
GGCTGATAATTATGAAGAAGCAAAACAAAAGTGGAGAGTGTTCGAGCAATATCAGAGCGATTGTCTGCCAATCAGTGAAGAGCTATTGGAAGAGTTTGCGCCCTTGAGGCAGAAGGTGATCAATTTTGGCTTACAGTAAAACACATAACAAGGCAATGTTGCGGATTCGCTACGCTCACCGCAAATTGCGACGTTATCGCCCGTTCGTTTTTGGGGACTAAAAAAGACAATTTAAACCACAGAGGACACAGAGTTTGCAAAGCATGAATAGACATATCTTCCTCCTTGATCTTCGTGCCCTTCGTGGTTAAAAATTAAATATGCAACTATCCAACGAAGACAACCTGCGATTAAACGTGCTGCTGGCTCAGGATCTTAAAGCCGTGCGCATTGATGAATCAAAAATGATTGTCTATGCATTGACTGCAAAAGGCGATGTCAAGGTTCAGCTGAACCCCACCTGCAAGGATGAAAAGTACATCAAGATCGTGAAGGAATTGCTATCCAGCAAGATTATGGGCTCACCCGGTGGATATCCAGTTTACATCAAACGCTGGACACGCATGGGTCAGGAACGCCGTGAAGAGAGTCTTGCACAATTACTCCTGCTCGGTGAACCTGAAGCCGTAGTGGCGGTGGTGCATGCGCCCAACCTGTCACCAGAGATTGCCCAGCATGCCTGGTGGGCTTATCCATCAGCGGATAATGCTCGACGCTTGCTGGAAAAAAAAGAGATAGCGGAGTCAACTCTGGCACGAGAACTGGCCGAATTTCTGCTGGAGTTTCTGCCATTTGAGGTGGAACACCGGGATATGATTGACTCGGTACGACTCTGCCTGCAGCCGCAGTTATTCAAACCCGAAGAGGTAGAAGATTTATGGAAGCGGGCAAAACGTAAGCAAAGCCTGTATGTCGGGTTTTTACATAGCATGCCGGATGATTTGCCTGAAACAGTACCCGAGCATGTCAGATATGCTGAGTTACTCGCTACGCTAAATCCGCTCATCGAAGTGGGCAATGCTTACGCATTACAGCTTAAGCGTTACTACAGCGCCGCAGGACAGGCTTTTCTCAAAACCGTAAACCAGGTTATCGACAAAGCGGCGAGTCAGGAAACAATTGTTTCAATGTTCCATGCTATTAGCGCTTATCATGCTGAATTACCATTATCGGCAATCAAGCAACGAGATTTTTCAGAAGCAGAAACAATGGCCAATAACTGTTTAATTGAAAGCAGCGATGAGCAATTACAGGCCTGTATTAGGTTGGCTGGGCAATATCAGGATCAAATCCGAGCTATGCTGATACTCGCGCAGATGGGCGAAGTGACACTCAACCCGATTTTTGGAGTTTCTGATGCATTGGGTTCGGTGATGCGTAAAAAATTAAAACCGCTAACAGACCCTTTGCAGGGTCAAATCAACATTCTGTTATCGTAACATTTGGAGCTCCAGCAATACCCGTTGGAGTTTTATTGGTTGTTATAGTAAAGATTCTCTATAATGAATCGCTTATATAGAGGCAGTAGACCCGTACATGAATTATCTTCCTATCTTTTTTAATATTCGCGATAAACTCTGCATTGTTGTTGGTGCTGGCGGTATTGCTGCTCGTAAGGCCGATCTACTCTACTCTGCAGGTGCACTGGTAACCGTCATCTCACCCGAGCTTGGGCAGGAGATGTCGCAATTTCACAAGGAATCTAAAATTCAATGGATAGAGCGCGAATATCAATCCGGTGATTTGAAAGACGCGCATCTGGTGGTGGCTTCGACAGATAATGAAAGCGTTAACCGACGCGTCGCCGAAGAAGCCGAGGCACTCAAAATTCCCTGCAATGTGGTCGATCATGCTGATCTGGGCAGTTATATCATGCCTTCTATTATCAATCGCGACCCGGTACAGATCGCGGTTTCGACTGGCGGAGCATCTCCGGTACTGGCGCGCCTTATACGAACCAATCTTGAAAGTTGCACGCCATCTGCCTATGGCAAACTTGCAAAGTTGGTGGAGTCTTACCGTGAATCAGTAAAACAGACATTTCCACGGGTAGAAGAGCGTCGCAAGTTCTGGGAATCGATTCTTGAAGGCCCGGTATCAGAGCATGTGTTTGCCGGTCGCAATGATGATGCGCGCCAGTTGCTTGAAAAGCTGATCGCAGAGGCCAGTTCAGACCCCAGTTATACCGGCGAGGTATTTCTGGTCGGTGCGGGACCGGGTGACCCTGATCTACTGACTTTTCGTGCCTTGCGCCTGATGCAAAAGGCAGATGTGATTGTATATGACCGACTGGTCTCTGGCCCTATTATGGATCTGGTACGGCGCGATGCAGAGCGCATTTATGCAGGTAAAGAACGTTCAAACCACGCCATTCCACAGGAAAATATCAACCAGCTACTGGTTCGCCTGGCCAAACAAGGAAAGCGGGTATTACGCCTGAAAGGGGGGGATAACTTCATCTTCGGACGTGGTGGTGAAGAGATATCAGAATTGATCGATGAGGGCGTACCGTTTCAGGTAGTACCGGGTATCACGGCAGCCTCGGGTTGTACCACCTATGCAGGCATCCCGCTAACACATCGAGACTTCGCTCAGGCCTGTATCTTTGTGACCGGACACCTCAAAGATGGTAGCAGTGATTTGAACTGGGATATGTTGTCGCATGCCAACCAGACGGTCGTTTTCTATATGGGCCTGAATAATGTGCAGGCGATCTGTGAAAACCTGAAGCAGCATGGACGAGATGAAGGCACTCCCGCAGCCCTGATCGAAAAAGGTACCACACCTGATCAACGTGTTTTCATTGGTGACCTGAATACCTTACCAGCACTGGTACAGCAAAATGATGTAAAAGCACCAACCCTGATTGTGGTCGGAGAAGTCGTTGAGCTACATAAAAAGCTGCACTGGTTTAAACCGGGTGAAGAAATCAAGTAAAGATCTGTGGCTGTTATGTTTTTTTGATCGTATTTTAATAATTCCTGCACTATAACTGACCCTATCTGAGTTATGATGTGACACAAGATTTCAATCAAATCTATGAGCGCATGCTAACTAGATACCTGAAACGATTAAAAGGGCAGGGTATTAAAAGCCCTCCCATTCATCCCTTTAGCTGGATGCTGTGGTCATGGCTTGGTGCTTTTGCAGGCATTCTGGGAGCCGCCCTGATCAATCGCTTTCTACCGCTAACCCCTTATGATCAGGTACTCCTTATTGGGTCATTTGGAGCATCTGCTGTCCTCATCTATGGAACACCTCATGCTTTTTATGCGCAACCCAGAAACCTGATTGGCGGTCATCTAATCGCAGCAGTAGTGGGTGTTTGGGTGACGCAAACTCTGGATTTTTCCATAGAGGTTCAAGGCGCAATATCCGTAGCCACAGCAATATTTTTCATGCATCTCACTAAAACCCTGCATCCACCAGGCGGGGCAACCGCATTGATCGCTGTCGTTGGTAGTGACAGTATCCAGCAACTGGGTTACTGGTACGTACTCCAACCGGTAATGTCTGGAGTTTTTATGATGTTGCTGGTTGCACTACTAATTAATAACCTGTCATCTAATCCTGAGCGACATTATCCCAGATACTGGCTGTAGAGATACTTCAATTCAAGACCAATGAAAAAACTGGACTATTGATTGAACCAGGATTCCGCACAGCAATAGATTCAACCAGAACCATTGGTCTATAATTGTGTGCATTGGATCTGTTAGGTAGAGACATTTATGTTTTGTGCTAGAAGAAAGATGGGATTGCTAAACTTGAGCAGTTTTTTATTCTTATTTTTAGGCACTGGCAATGTATCTTCCGATACTGCCAAAGTGCTTTTTATCAATTCCTATCATCCGGGTTATGAGTGGAGTGATGGTGTCGAGGAAGGGCTCGAGGATGAACTTGCAGGACATGCAGTGCAATTACAAAAATTCTACATGGATAGCAAGCGCAAACGCTCTGCCGAAGAGATCTCGGCTGCTGCCAGAGCTGCGCGGGAATTGATCCAGTCAACCCAGCCGGATGTTGTGATCACCTCCGATGATAATGCGGCTAAGCATGTGATTCAGCGCTATTTCAGGGATTCACTGATTCCCTTCGTATTTACCGGGGTCAATTGGGATGCGTCTATCTATGGATTCCCTTCTCGCAATGTGACCGGTATGGAAGAGGTTTCCCTGATTAAGTCAATTGTTAAGCAGCTGCGCGCCTATGCCAAAGGAGATTCAATTGGTCTGATCTCAATTGATGCAATTTCGGGTAGAAGAAACGCGGAATATTTTGAAAAACAACTGAATCGACGCTTTGATCAAACCTTCTATGTCAAAAGTTTCGCTGAATGGAAGCAAAAAATTGTTGAGTTGCAGAGCCTGGTCGATATGGTCATTCTCGAAAACCCGAAAGGAATTAGCGGCTGGGATAATAAAATGGGACTAACTTTTCTGCAGGAAAATACGCGGGTGCCAATAGGAACCACGCATGTCTGGTTGGCGCCATATGCTTTACTAACAATCGCCAAAATTCCGCAAGAGCAGGGACGTTGGGCTGCACGAACCGTACAACGAATCCTGCAAGGTACTAAACCCGGCGATATTCCTATTGTGCAAAATAAGGAAGGGAGGTTGTATATTAATTTGAATATAGGGCAAAGGCTGGGGGTGATTTTTACACCGGAACTGATTAAAACAGCCACCATAATTCGCTAATTGAAGGAACTACATTAAAAACCATACACAAGGCTATGAAAATACAGACAAAATTTAGTCTATATCAGGCGATCATTCTGGCGCTGATGGGAAGTGCACTGGTATTCAACGGTTACTGGATGATCAGTCGAATTATTTTTCAACAGTACGAACAAAAACTGGAGCATAAACTGGAAGATGTCATTACTGAAGTTAAAGATGCCTACAGCACGCTGGAGAAAGCCGGTATCCTCGATCTCAGCGCTTATGTTGAAGCGACACAAATACGTCTGATTGACAGCATCAGGAATCAACAATTTGGTGATACAGGATTTGTTCAGGTTTTTGATGCTGATGGACATCTGATAACTGCATCCGAGCATTCAGGCGCAGACCAGATTCCAGTAAAACAGATTTTGATGCAAACCTCGGGGAAACTCGAATACACTCTGGATGGCAGGGATTATTTCGCCCTGTATGCACCAGCAGGTCATTGGGAATGGACCATATTTATTTCCATAGCCGAGCAGGAAATGTTCACCAGTCGCAATGAGTTTCTTTCCTATGTGTCGCTGATAGCGGTGATCATCTTTATTTTACTACTTGGATTAACCCGTTGGCTTTCTTCTAGCACTTCTCGTCGTATTAACTTCACGCTAGATACTTTGAAGTTGATGCAGGAGGGAGACTACTCTCAGCGCTTTCAAGGTAACCTGCACGATGAAATTGGACGAATTGAACAGGGCATCAACAACCTGATCAGTAAAATTGATGAAGAGATTTCACAGCGAAAACAAATTGAGATGAACCTGCTCGAGGCTAAAAACAGGGCTGAAATCAATAACAGGATCAAAACCAAATTCCTGTCAGCCATGAGTCATGAGATTCGAACCCCAATGAACGGAGTTATCGGAATGGTCAGTTTACTTCGTGACACAGAGCTGGATGATGAACAAAGATATTATCTTGAGGTGGTTGAGCAGTCATCAAATACAATGATGCATGTCATCAACGATATTCTGGATTTTTCACGTCTTGAATCAGGCGAGTTAAAGCTGAATAGAACCGAGTTTAGTCTTTTTGATCTAGCTAACGAACAGATAAATCTGTTCTCAATCAACGCCGAGAATAAAAACATCGAGCTAATTGCAGATTTCAATTTCAACCGAGAAGTTGTTTTACTTGGAGACGTAAAACGCATTCGTCAGATTCTCAGCAACCTGATCAGTAATGCATTCAAATTTACCGAACAGGGTAGTATCACCTTGGGTATAGTCGTATCAAGCCCGGATGAGAGTGGTGTTTGCCTGGTTCATTTTGAAGTGGAAGATACCGGTATTGGTGTACCCGAAGATAAACAGTCAGATCTATTTGAGCATTTTGTCCAGGCTGATGCGACAGTCATACGCAAGTACGGAGGCACCGGGCTTGGGCTGGCGATTAGCAAGAGCCTGGTAGAAGTCATGCAGGGCAAGATCGGGTTGCGCAGTCAGGAAGGTAAAGGAAGTTGTTTCTGGTTTGATTTACCTTTACCTGTAGTAAAGTTAAGGCCACAACCCAACAGCGAAACGGCTGCGGCAACAACTGACGAAGCCCCGCAGCTAGAGTCAGCAGGAAAATCGATCAATATCCTGGTCGCGGAAGATACGCTGCCCAATCAACTGATCATTCGAATAATATTACAAAAGCTTGGCCATCAGGTAGATATCGCGAAAGACGGCGTAGAAGCCACTGAAGCAGTACAAAATGGTAGTTACGACATGGTTTTGATGGATATTCAGATGCCGAACATGGATGGCATCACCGCCTGCCGGGAGATCAAGCGACTGGGACCACCATACTCAAATATTCCAATAATCGCGATGACGGCCAATGCAACCAGTGACGATCAGAAGTATTGTTTAGATGCCGGTATGGAGGATTTTATATCCAAGCCACTTTCACTCAACAAGGTACAAGAAAAACTCGCCAGTTGGGAACAGCGTCTGCAAACTGTATATTCGTAAATATAATTTTGGATTCACCTTTCTAATGTGGAATAACTCGCTCGCGACATCGTGCTAAATGTAAATAAAGATTTCCAAAAAATGTCATTCAGCATTGCATCGAGCTGGTTATGAAACACAACAGTATTAAGCATTTACCGTTTCTTGGCGCATAGATGAGAAGTTCACATAACATCGTCGCGAAATCTGCTATCACGATAGCCTGCACTGCGTTCCAGTTGCCCCAAGGTTAGGTGGTGTTACTAATGAAGTGAACTCTCATCTAAGAACCTGATTTCCAGGTACAGCGGTATTTTTAGAAGGTGATGCTCCCAGCTTAAAAAAAGCAGGATGAGATATTGAAAGATATCCCAAATTGAAGTTAGCAAAGCTATCGCATTGCGGATGTGCTAGTGGGTAACGGGTTTCAACGGGTATACTCGATGTAATGCAACCTTCTACGATTGGGTAGATATCAGTGGAAACACACAGCTTCTTTCTACAATTGCTCGCAATCCTGTTAATGGCGCGTTTATTGGCAGAAATTGCTGTTCGTTTTGAGCTCCCCTCAGTCATCGGTGAGTTAACCGCCGGTGTTATTCTAGGTCCCAGCCTGTTGGGCTGGTTACAGCCCAATGAAGTACTCAAACTACTGGCTGAGATCGGTATCATACTGCTACTGTTTCAGGTAGGTCTGGAAACCGATATTCGGCGACTGGTAAATAGCGGGCAAAAGTCTCTGGTAGTGGCTATTGGCGGATTTTTTGTGCCATTTATTCTGGGTTACTGGTTAAGCAGCAGTGTGTTTGAGCTGCCCGTGCTGGTGAGCCTGTTTATCGGTGGTACATTAACGGCAACCAGTATAGGAATTACCGTTCGAGTACTTGCTGACCTGGGTCGTCAACATTCACCGGAAGGCCAGATTGTACTCGGTGCTGCAGTACTGGATGATATATTGGGCGTTGTATTGCTAGCCCTGCTATATGAGTTTTCTATTGGAGGTGGCATTAATTTATTGAATATCGGTAAGGTGGTTCTGTTCATTGCTACCTTTTTTGTGCTGGCTCCTTTAGCTGCAAAACTGATCTCGGTACTGATTCATCGCTTTGATAAGATTAATCATATGCCGGGATTAATCCCGACGACTATCGTCTCTCTGGTATTGTTTTTTGCCTGGCTCGCGCATGCGGTAGGTGCCCCTGAATTACTCGGCGGGTTTGCAGCCGGTCTGGCTCTATCGAGACGTTTTTTTCTACCCTTTGGGGTGGCATTGAGTACCGATGCTGCGTTTTCAAATCGTATCGATACCCAGATGAAACCGATCATCCAGTTATTTATTCCGATATTTTTTGTTATGGTCGGTGTGTCATTGAATCTGCATCAAATCGACTGGTCTTCAAGTTATATCTGGGTTTTCTCACTATTATTCTTTGTGCTTTCCATCGTTGGAAAATTTGCAGGAGCCTTTTTCATTCGCGAATCAACGCATATGAAATCTATGATTGGCCTGGCGATGGTACCGCGCGGAGAGGTGGGTATTATCTTTGCTGAACTCGGCAGGGTGAGCGATATCTTTAGCAACGAAATTTATGCAGCGATGATTATAGTAATCGCACTCACTACGATAGTACCACCACTACTCATGAAGTGGTTATATGCACGCTATGGCAGCCCAATGTAATTGCCTATTGATCAATGGTTACTTCAATAACCTAATACTAACGAGTGATAGCTAAGACTCAGTAAACGATTGAAATCAGCATATAATATCGGCACAGTAGCTAGCATGAAAAAAGATCAAAAAAATAACCCATTGCATGGCGTTACGCTTGAAATGGTTGTAACGAGATTGGTGGACCGTTTCGGCTGGGTTGGGTTAGCTCAGAGAATCGACATCAATTGTTTTAAGAGTGACCCATCTATTAAGTCATCACTGAAATTTTTACGTAAGACCCCATGGGCCAGAGACAAGGTTGAGAGTTTATATATCGCAACAGTCGAAAAACCATCTCCCTGGGATAATTTCAAAAAGGATAAATTTAACAAATGATACAATTTTTTGCCCCAGGCAGGCATATCTATGAATGATGAAATCAATTACAGTAATAACCCCTTACATGGTGTAAGTTTAAAAAGCCTGTTGACTGAAATAGTGGGTTACTATGGTTTTGATATTCTTTTTGCCTATTTACATATTAACTGTTTTAAGACTAATCCTTCGATTGAATCGAGTTTGACGTTTCTTAAGAAAACAGACTGGGCACGAGAGAAAATTGAAAACTTTTATCTTTATGAATTCAAAAATCTGCCCAGAGCATCTGACGAGCAGTTTGAATTATCACCCAGAGATCGAATAGTGCCTGATGAGCACAAGCCTGGTGAACCTGCGATATTGAGTCTGGTTGATGCTGAACAATTGCGCGAGAAGCGAGAGAGGAGGTTGGCAGAGAGGGGTGAGAACTCCAGGTTCCGGTCGGGTCCAGGCATGAATATTAGTGCCAGACGAGATAGGGCATATTCAAAAAAACGCGAATTTGATGATACTCGCAAGGATGATAGTAATTCTAAAGGTTCTTTACGTGGATCAAATGTTAGTGATTCGGATCCCTGGGCGAAGTGGAAAAGGTAATTGGAGTTTGATGAATAAGGAGCTTTCTTCAGGGTAAAGCATGCAGTTATTTTGTCATTGCTTGCACAAGTTCGGATGACATCTGGCAGTTTCAAAAAGTAGTTCTGATTTAGTCTGTGAAAGCAGATATTCGTTTGTGCGGTGCAATAGGCAAGTAGGTGCCCAGGCTGTGTGAAAATACGCTTCAAACTGATGACACCAACAATATTTTCCACTACGGGGTAATTTTTAGAGAATATTTAGAGTTCAATTAGCACAAATAATACGAAATTGATCCTATATAAGCCCGTATATTCCACTTGAAAAAATGGACAATGGTTTTCAAACAGACCGTGCCAGAAGCGGTCATTGATTAATTTACCTATGAATGAGAATATAATGCAACATAAGTCAATATTTGTGCGTGTCACATAATGAAGCTGTTAGCTTAAAAAGGAAAGGAGATAGGAATGGGTGCAATTTTCGAGTTGGTTTTAAGTTTCTTAATTGAAACAATAATTTTTATTTTTGAAGTCGTAATTTGGAATTATATTCTTTTTTATATTGGTGTTACAGTTTTAAAGATAATTACTTTTTCTAACTATCCAACAGGTATGCAACTTGAGAAGCATGTAAATGTAATAAGTGGCGCGGGTCTAAATACCATTTATATTTTTTGGGCATGCATAGCCACATACAATTACAATGAAAACATATACTTTTTAATTGCTGGTCTTGTTGTAGCAGTAATGCAATCATTGTTAATTGCAATAAAGTATTATTCTCGTGATAGAAATCAATATGGATTTTAGATTGTGTTTAAATCAAAAAAAAAATAACAACTATCTCCACAGGACACAAAAGTGCCGTTGCGCTCGTGAGCGATCTGGGAAAAGGCTGTCTAGAACAGTCATGTGAGTATGATGGAGATGAACGAAAGTGAACCCCTGATGCGGTGTCGAAATGGAGAACGTTGCTTGTCAAAACCTGGCTATGAGTGTAAGTCTGGGATAAGTCTTGATGTTAACTGGAATACAGGCAAGACGGCAGCTGGCATAGAGGGGGCATCAACACCATACATAATCTTTATAGACACCCAGTGCGCCGAGATAAATCGGCAAAATATTGGCGGTGAAAGTCCGCTACCTGGTAAGGATTAGCAATCCGCCAGGACCCCGAGTCATGGGCCGACCTCGTTGGGTGATAGGGAAGGCAACACAGCTTTATCGCGTTACAGCGAGTGATAAGGTTGACTCTCCGGAGTCATAGACCTGATGCATGTGCTGATGTCTTTTGTGCGGAACTCGGGAGATCCTGAAG
>JBNKUM010000032.1:0-24183 GCA_050298595.1 Gammaproteobacteria bacterium
TAACGTTTACCGTAACCGGCGTGCAAAAGTATAGCGAAGCGGCTCTTTTGCACGTCCGAGTTGATGACGTTGTTGAGCGTCATATATGCTTCAAAGAGCACGACCGTTGAAATGTTTAACGGGGAGAGATGAAAGCTCAACCCCTTCAAGGCAGCGGACGTTCACCGCTGCCATGTGATTGCCAGAAGGGTCGGTTCCTTCACCGAAAGGGTGTATTCCGCACTTTGGGCAGAACCGATATTTGATTGTGTGTTTGCCAAATGTGTAGGTGCTCATATTTTCGTCTGGCGTGAGCAACCTAAGCTGTTGCCGTGGAACGAACCAAAGAAGTGATCCTTTTCGGGAACAGATTGAGCAATTGCAGTCTATGACTTGCGTGAGTTCGCCTTCAACTTCAAAGGCGATTTGCCCGCAATGACAGCTACCATTAAAAATCATTTCGTAGCTCCTTTAGATATTCGAGAACTTGTGTTTCCACGGTTTCTTGCCTCACGTGAGTGGTGGGATGTTTGACGCCCAACAGATGTTTTAACGAGACCCCTTGTCTCGTTATACTTTTCTAGTAAGACCTCTTTATAACACTGTAAGCATTCTATAATCAATGAGTTAGCGAATCATTGTTCAGTTATACATTTCAAATAAGTCGTGACATAAGATAAATACTAATTTTGAGAGTGAATTTTCAAAATTGATCGCTGATTTTTACTGCACCCTATACGAGCTAACTGAATATATCTAAGACTTCGACTTTACCAGCCGGGTCAGAGTCAGGCCGCTTCAGGTTCTTTGTCACTCTCTTCAAAGCCTTCAGTAAGGACTTCATTCTTTTCTGTCAGAATCCCTCCCAATCCATCATCAACCCCCGTAGAACGAGCCTCCGAGCGTTTGCGTATCTCATGCATTTCATCCGAGGTCATGTCGCGGATTGTTAGGTCTGGCAAGTCGTCTGTATTGGACTCATGCAAGCCCCTTTGGTTAATGCCAAGAGACTGTCTGAGAGCGTCACCAGTAAGCTTTAGTCCGGTAGCGGCTGAAGATAGCGCCCTCATTATTTGACCCGCCTCATGGGCGTCTGTGGGGCTATGTTTCTCTATGTGTTCAAGGGTATTGAATATACTTGAGCGTATACGATGAGTAAGTATAAGATCATCACGAACCAAAGCCGCGAGCTCTTTTTTCACGGCTGAATCTGATAGAGTGCTGAGTAGTTCTTTTTGTGCCTCTTCGATGATCTCTTGTTTGATCGAGCCTTTAGGTATGGATTTGATGTGACGTTTGACGGTGGATAGAGAGACGCCGACTTTTTCAGCAATAGAGGGTAGGGAATACCCGGCTGATCTGAGGGTGACTATCTGGGCTTTCTGGTCTGGGGTGGTGTGTCTGGACATAACTCGGACTTATCCCTGTTATTTAAAAAACTACCGGTAGAAAGGCACAATCACCCCTACCCATACGCACAAAGCTATACGGTTAGGGATGTGCCAAGTCTACCGGAACTACCGTATAGAAACTTGCTACTCAACATCATTGCATTTTGTATCAAGAGAATAATTTAGTTGAGTCAAGGCACTCATTATTCACTTTCACCGGCACTGACTGCAATGCCCTAAATGGGTCACTCGGCCTGTTGGACTGTTGCCGGATAACTTCTTATCCTCATCATCGATTGATGACTTTTACAACTGCGCCCGAACGTACGTGATCACCGGTAAAGCGCAGAGGTTTAATGCTCTATATTATAGTCAAATTTTCAATAATTTCACAAAAAAACTTAATTAATTCAAAACCTTATACTAACGACCTGGCTTAGCCAATTGCAGAATATAAAGTTTGTCTGGTGACAGAGTATTCCGCAGCAATAGCTTTTTTGGTTTCACCAGCCGCTATACGTTTCTTGATAATGGCAATATCATCATTTGTGAGCTTTTTCTTGGCCCCTATTTGCTTTCCTTTTAACTTTGCTTGAGCCATACCCTCACGACGCCTTTCATTGATTAGTGAGCGCTCAAATTCACTTACCGCGCCCAAAAGCTGTAGCATGAGTTGCTGCATGGGGTTGTCGCTTCCGTTAAATGTAAGATTCTCTTTATGGAATTGGACTGAGACTCCAGAAGTTGTCAATTGCTTTACTAGGCTCAGCAGGTCTTCGAGATTTCGTGCCAGTCGGTCAATGCTATGGACATGCAAGACATCGCCTTCACGTAGCCATTCAAGGCATGATTGGAGTTCAGGTCTTTTTGTATCCTTGGCGCTTACTTTTTCTTCAAAAGTTTTATCCAGCGGGATTCCAACCAATTGCCGATCAGTATTTTGACCGTAGCTACTGACCCTGATGTATCCGACGTTTGACATAATGTGTGTCCTAAATAAGTGTATGATTGAATCTTAGACTTAATTAGACATAGTGTCAAATAAAAGAAAACCAACCTTTTTAGACACGAAGAAACAATCACTTATAGCGAATCACGTAAGTGTCTAACTTGCATACTTAATTTGACAGGTCCTATTAAATTGTTTTTTTTGGTTGCTGGTTGAGCAGGTATAAGTTGGTAGTTTTCAAACTGAACTCGTGGCGAGGAATCATTTCTGTGGTGAGATTCTAATATCGAAATTTTTTTCAAATTTAATTTAACGTCCTTTACTGTGAAGTCGGATCATCTAAGCCGAAATATCGGACTTATTTTAGTCGCCTTCAAGATTCAGGTATTAAGTTCGTAGCTGCTGATATGCCTAAAGCGAACGAAACCATGGTCCATTTTATGGTAGTCATAGCTCGGCAGGTCAGGACTAAAAAACTCACAGGACTGGGCATGCAAGGTTCGCAAGCATATTGGCCATGCGAGGAAATTTGGGTGTAGTTCGTTGCAGTCGTTCGTTGATAATTTGAATAATGCGGGGATCACGACTGCTAGAGGGAAAGGGTGGACTCGTGCTGCTGTTTCCCGGATTAGATAATTGAAAGTGTATTGACTTATATTTGATCTGACAAGCAGTGAATCAGGTCTTGATTTTATCCTGCAAAATTACACATAGCGGTCATTCAAGAAATTGATGTGTATGCCGCTATCGACCCTTCAGAGACATTCCTGACGCACTGTAGGGAACGGCAAGTCAGTGCCAACTGCTGACATTGATTAATTGAACTATGAAAAAGAACATACTAATAAAATAATGTGGCATATCACAATAAATGTCATCAGAATGTGGTTACCTTTATGAAAAATGGTTTGAACAATTAGATATGGATATAAGAGCTTTAATCATTGGATTTAGTTTCGGCTCACTAATAATAGCGAATTTAGTGGCGATTTGGTGGTATATAGATGAAAGAGGATTTGAACCGTTTATCACATCACTACTTATATTTGCTGCAATTACAGGTATTTTCGTTGAAAAGTGGATTGCCGAGAGAGATAAGCGAAAAGAATTATTGGTGGGTTTAGCTCATGAATTGTTTATAAACATGAACAAACTAAAGGATGGAATATTCACCCCCACCCCTTCGGAAATGGGGAAGTTCGTGTTTTATCCACGCCTTGAATCTATCGTTGTAAATTCAGTTATTTGGTCAGGATCGTTTTCTGGTAAAAAGGATAAGGACTTCTTTAAACAAATACATATTTGGCGAGAGAAGTGTCAGCAATTTAATAGACTACTAGATCAGACCGAAACAGCATGCATGCTGAATTCATCTACTTGGAATATCACCAAGTGGCGTGAAACGGTTTCATCGGGTGTTGTAAGAAAGAAAATTCTTGAGGCCTATAATGGAATAACTAACGAAATTTTGGGGAAGTATTCTAAAGAATCTGGGATTGATAAAAATACAGATTTATTTAAATGAAAGTAGCATCTGACAAAGCAAATTCATCCGACCCATTTCCGTAGTGTTTCGTTTGTGGCAAATGCCACGAATCTCAATCCACTCCTATGGTCGGTTGATTTGTGGTGTTTAATGTCTCTTTCGGGTCCAGTCTGTGTGAAAACTATATTCCATTTTTTCAAATGGAATATGCGGGCTTATATAGAATCAATTTCGTATTATTTGTGGTAATTGAGTTCTAAAAAATCCTGAAAAATTACCCCGTAGTGGGAAATTTTTTTGGTGTCATCAAATTGAAGCGAGTTTTCACACAGCCTGGGTCATCAGAAATCATTTAAGGTCAGCAAGTGAATGACTCCTTCCTGGAAGCGGTCATTCCGGGTTAATGAGTGATTGTCTCCGGTGTGCCAGGAGCGGTCATTGATTGTTTTACCTATGATTGAGGATATAATGCAACATAAGTCAATATGCGTGCGTGTAATATAATCAGCTGTTAAAACTCACTTAATCGGATATCTCTATGGAATCAATGGAAGTTATAGAGAAAGAACAAGATGTATTTGAAATCACAATAGATTTTGAGGTTGGCGGTGACCCTAATCGCATCTATAAGACAATGGTAAGTCTATTGGATTCATTTAGGGGGTTAGATGGAGCGCTCACCGAAATGCTCGGCATCGAAATAACTGATTCTCTTTCCTTAGAGGGTATAGAAAATGGGTCTCTGAAAACCATTATAAGAAACCTTATTGAAGACGTGCCAGATAAGGATTTAAGGGAATTTAACGTGAAGCGATTGATTGGTCATTACCTAATTAAATCAAAGTATTCAATTCTAAGGTGGTGTCAAGAGACGCCAAAATTGGATTCTCCAGATCAGGTGAAAATTTTGGAAGGTGAGCTTTTAAAAATTGCAGAGGAATCTAATATTAACCAAATTCCCGCATATTCTCCTCCAAATAGAGTTAAGTTATTAACAAGCATTACAGAAATTCAGAAGTCGACCAAGTATTTAGGGCGAAACGACGCGGTATTTTTTTCTTCACTTGAAGGAAATTCAAAAGTAAGTAATGGCATTGAAATATCAGAGGCGATAGTTCGAGAGGTGCTAACTCGTGAGGTAGTAGAAGAAAGGACAACCTCTATCCTAAAAGTTAAAAAACCAGACTATCTTGGTAAGTCAAAATGGCTTATGAAGTTTCAAGGCCACAATGTGGACGTAGCTATATCTGATACCGAGTGGCTAGAGAAATTTCAGAATAAAGAAATAGCGCTCCAACCCGGAGATTCTATTAAGGGGGAGTTGCTGCGGGTTATATCGTATGGCCATGATTTGGAGATACTTTCAATTAGTTACCACCTTGAAAGTATTCATGAAATAATTGAAGCACCAAAGCTTATTCAGTCTAGCTTTGAAAAGTTTTAACAAAGCTATCAATTTGACCGCCTTACGCTGCGCTTCAGGCGGCAAATTATGGCGGCGTTATAAGCCAACAGGCATCGGTGGCAAGGAATGATATGAAAAATAAATTGTTGGACTCAGTAACTATATTTGCCACAGGAATGTCGGCTGCCGATTGGGCATGGAAAATATTGACCATTTTCATTATCGGCGGTAGCGGCACCGCAACAGGGTTCATTGCATCTGAACTCCCTTTTTTCAAGGAACTCGGCAGCATTGCATATATTGCAATTGGGCTAATATGCGCAATCAGCATGGCTCTTATTTTCTACTTGATTAAGTCCGCTGAAGGGCAGTCAGCTTATGCTGAATACACAAGAGCAGTGAGCCAGCCAAAGAGTCATGTTAATCCATTATTAGAGAGCTTTAAGGACCAAGTCCTTGCAATTGAAGACCTCCGTATACCAGGTGTGCTTGTACACGAGAATAAGCATTTCAAACGATGTAAGTTTGTTGGCCCCGGTGCTATCGCCCTCCTTGGAGGTAGTTTTATTAATACAGGATTCAGCGATACTGGTGACATAATTCCGATACCAGATAACACTAGGATTACAGGCATAGTAATGTTAAAAAACTGCACTGTTGAGGAGTGCATGTTTTATCGCACAACCATATTGATGCACGAAGAGCAGGCCATTGGGGCAGCTAAATCAGTGCCCGGAATGAAAGTTGCAGGTAAGTAAGCTTATAACAAGCGCGGTCAACATGGACTGGCCTTCCGCGCCACTTCGTTTTGCTACAGGCCAGCCAGTTACCGCGGACGTTATGCGTATAGGTTAGTGTCATGTTTATAGCAAAAATTGCAAATTACTTTGGCCTTGGCTGTGAGAGAAAATACTACAATGATGACTCATCCACATTAAGCCTAACTTCTTGTCGTTTAGGTAAATATAAAGTCCTTATAGATCAACATGCAATTAATGTTTCTCGTGAAGATATGAAATCAAAAAAGATTCCTACGACAACACTGAAAATTGAAGGCGTAAAGACATTTACTGAAGGAAAAAACATAGCCAATGATATATGCAGCTTATTATCATTTGCTTCAATGTCACAAGTTGTAGCTTATGAATATGAATTTGGACAAAATAAAAAGAGAATGTCATTCATAGCTGAGGCTTTATACTTTAGGCCTGTGATTGAAACAAATGACGGTGAATCCATTAAAAACTTTCTTGAATATACTTGGGTAAACTACAGGAAATTAAAAAGTAAAAGAAGAATTAGCGAAGTTATTCATATGCTCACAACATGTGAACTTCCCAGTCTTCCACTAGAAGTTAAGCTTGGCCAAATGTTCATAATTCTTGAAAATCTAAAAAGCACATATGCCAGATATTGTGAAATTCCTTTTATTGCAGGTTATTATAGAGAAATTAGTACACCTCCAAAGAGTAATCCAAAAAAAGAAAAGACGTTGTCATTTGAGAATCTTCTTTCGCAAATGTTAAAAAATACCAACATTAATGTAGGCTTAAAAAGAATAATTCGTTTAAGAAACGAAATCATTCATTTTGGCCTATCACGAAAACCTTATTCATCGCTTAATAATGATTATAATTTTTGTCAGGACGTGGTTAGAGAGTATTTATTAAAAACACTGGGCTATCATGGCGATTACTTCATATATAGTAAAGCGTGTGGGCAAACTAAGTGCATATAAATCGCATAACAAGCCAAATCAACATGGATCGTTAAAAGCGTTGCGCTAAAAACACGCAACACTTTTAACGCCCAGCTATTTGCGACGTTATGAACGTCCGCCTTGGGTCCAGGCTGTGTGAAAACTATTTTCCAATTTTTCAAGTGGAATATGGGATCTTATATAGAATCAATTTCGTATATTTTGTGGTAATTGAACTCTAAATATTCCTGAAAAATTACCCCATAGTGGGAAATATTGTTGGTGTCATCAGTTTGAAGCGAGTTTTCACACAGCCTGGGTCGATTGTAGCCGTTCTCTTGCACCAAAGGAACGACTGCTTATGGCACCTACTTGCCTATTGCACCGCACAATACGAATATCTGCTTTCAGACTAAATCATAACTTCAGTCGTGAGCAACCGGGTCAGGTGTGTGACCAATTGAAGAAATAATTGCCGATACTTGAGCCACGCTAAGTAATTCTTCTCTTTTTTGGGCTGTAACGGACACGTCCTTGTTCACCTCATTTATAGAGTTTATCTGTCATGCATCTCACTACAGCTAACCCCTAAATTTATTATTTCCATTCAAATTCTCTCTGTCCATAAAATAGAGCTGCAGCGAAGGGTAATATCACTAATATTACACTCTTCTGCTCCGTTTTGTGAATTGATACATTTCGGGATTACTCTAGGCGCTTTCATTCTAATTAGAAGGATTGGGTGATATACCCTCTCGCCCACAAGTAGCATAGGCGAGAAAAAACTGGCTCTGTGCTACACAAAGTGCTACAAATTATACCTTGTCTTATAATAGCGTAGACAAGAAGCCCGTTAACACTGATTGTTTGCTTAAGACTTCATGTGTTGAACCCGGCTTATCGGCTAACTTAGTTTTTCGTGATGCCCTCCAATCGGTTTTTCAAAGTGTTTGGATCATTCAATACAAATAATTACCATTTGATTTTGTCAAAGCTAATATTGTAATTTAACTTATCCAAAACTTTTTCCTTCAAAAAAGTCGGAGTGAATCCTTTACTGTATGTGTTTGCTAATTCTGCAACGCCGGCATAGTCTTCTTTGCTCAAGTGTCCAGTAACTCCACCAATGTGTCTTGGGTCAATATCCTGGTTTATCGCTTTTGTAATAAAAGTATGTCTAAAACTGTGGTAGGTCTTTGTTTTTTTATGGACTCCCCATCTCTCTAATTGTGCATTGAGAAATTTTTGAGCGGCGTCCTTTCCATCTTTTTTGGAATTTAGCTCAGGAAACATTTGTTTTGATCGACCTGATTTTGCAAACTCTAGAAATCCCATGTCAATAAGAGTGTCGCAAAGTGGAACTCTTCGGATGCTATTTGAGTTTTTAGCTGATTTAATTTTTTGGCCTGTAACTTTGTCATATTCTTCCTTAATATCAATGAACCATGTCCCGTCTTCATCTTGGGCTATGTTCTTTCGATCAAGTTGTATCAATTCACCTTGACGAGCACCAGTGAATAAGGCAAGAGGGAAAAGCCAGAACCGATAGGGTTCTGCGTCTCTACGAGCCTTTCTCTTTTGCCATCCATGCTGGATAAAGAAAGGGGAATTAAAAATTGTAACTAAATCATCTGAACTTAATATTTCTCTCTTATCTCTTGATCTTACAAGGTCTTTTTCTAAAATTATTGAATCTGCGGGATTTCTATCTAGATACCCTTTTTTAACAGCATACTTCAATAATGTACTTATTCGTGAGAATTTTTTATTCCTTGTAGTCACGTCAGGAATTCTATTTTTGGGTATTCTCATTTTTGAAAGTTGTATAAACGATCTATTTTGATATTTATGATCTGAATTATGTGATGTTGGTATAAGTTTTAAATTGTTATAAAAAACTTCCATGTCATGGTTAGTGAGGTTGTTAACAACCATATCTTTACCCGCAATATATGTGAATAAGTCATAGTCGGCCGAGTAGTCGGCCAGGGTCTTCTTGGTAAGTTTTCTTCGATTCCGTAATAAATCAAGATACTCATTTGCTAGTTGGGATATGGTCACAGAAGTGTCAATTTCCTTTTTTTGCTCTCGTAAAACGGGAGTATTATTTATTGCAACTGGACGCGATAATAATTCGATTGGATCAAGATCAAGTTGTCTAGCTAGATTAATAGCATCATCTTTTCTTTGTTTCATGACACGGAGCTCTTTTTCTTCGTCACCATCGTAATCAACGGTTATTTCCCTTCCGAATATATCAAGTTCTGTTAATAATTCAGTTTTTATGATATCTGCCATATTAGTGAGCTGCTCTAGCAATAGTTGAATGCGCGCACGATAAAGTGTTGATAGATGTACGGCAAGCTTTTTACTGTCAGTTTTGAGTGAGTGCCTATATTCACGCTGACATTTAAAATAATGCCTAAGGTCTTTGGGGGGAATGAATCGGAAGTAGTAGGTGCCGTGACGGTTACGGCATAGATAGTTCGGCATTAGTGTTCTCCAAGTGTGACACCTATGTGTCACACTATTGGATAAGCACACTAATTGCGGCAGTGTAACTTGTTGATATATAACAAGTTAACTGCGTATTTGGTGGAGACGGGGGGAATCGAACCCCCGTCCGCCAGTCCTCTGCCATTGGCTCTACATGCTTATTCCGACTTTTAATTTAACTGGCTGCTACCCGCCGGACGGGGAAAACAGACAGCGATTTCGGTACTTGTTTAGTGCTTCGGCCCCGAACGAGCTTCCATCACGATTCTATGAGAGCGATGCCGGATGTTCACGAATGAACCTGGACGCATAGACACGGCTCCAGTCCGACAGCAACCTACCGGTTATTAAGCGGCGATTGCGTAGTTGTCGTCGTTTGCAACTATATATTTGTAGAAGATTTAACGAGATTTCCTACATTCTCGACATGCACCTCAGGTTTCGTAACCGACGTCGAAGCCAAGTCGTCCCCAAGTTTGCGCAGTATATTCATTTCTAACATTGTTAGCTATCGAATACAGTGATTTTGACAATTTTATTGTCTTTTTGTTCAAGGGCCTGTTAACACGTGTTGATTGTCTCTGTTGCGGCTAAAAATGTGCCAATCTAGGTGCGATGAACGAAGTTTGGTCATACCAAATGAGCGACGAGCAAAGCTTCCGCTCCTGCTCACGCTCCTTACCTACGTCCATGTAGGCAACAACGAGTGGCACATTTTTAGCCACAACACGAAGGGCTGGGACCATTTTTCCTCCAGCTGCGTTATCAGTCGCTTATGTAGAACGACTACACAGCGCTCCTTCTGCCTTGCTGGTAGAAAAAATGGTCTCCAGCAGTGTCAATCAAATTAGTGTTAACAGGCCCTAGTGTTTTGATGGTGATGAGCGGGTAATTCCGTTATTATTCGCTTCCATTTCCACCCCGTTGTTAACTACTAATCTAAAGTCGCGACCTATGATCACTCTTAAGGGCAGCCCAGCCTTATCTGAATTCAGAATTCAGAAATTAATCGATTCAGTTAAACCTTTTGGCGTGAGCCAGATTACCAGCCATTTTATACATTTGATTGAGACTCGAAACGAGTTATCTGCTGAGCAGTTGAAGGTGGTGAATAACCTGCTGCAATACGGCCCGCAGATGGAGGATCACGTGCTGGATGGCGTGAACTTTTATGTGGTACCCCGTGTAGGTACGATTTCTCCGTGGTCGAGTAAAGCTACCGATATCGCGCATATCTGCGGCCTGGAAGATATTGTTAAGATTGAGCGTGGCATTGAGTTTCAGCTTCAGTTTGAGGGTGATGTGAGCGCCGACAGTCTGAGCCAGGTTAAAGCCCTGTGCCACGATAAGATGGTTGAGCAGGTGTTCGATGAACTATCAGATTGCGCGGCTTTGTTTGATCATCATGCGCCTCAACCTATGCTCACGGTGGACGTTCTGGAGGGTGGTAAGCATAAGCTGGAACAGGCCAATACTGAGCTGGGTCTGGCGCTTTCAGATGATGAAATTGATTATCTGGTCGATAGCTACACAAAGCTACAACGCAACCCTAGCGATGTTGAATTGATGATGTTCGCACAGGCGAACTCTGAACATTGTCGGCATAAGATTTTTAATGCGGACTGGACTATTGATGGTGTCGATCAGGATATTTCTCTGTTCGGTATGATCAAGAATACCTACAAGATGCATTCTGACGGAATTTTGTCTGCTTACCATGATAACTCTGCTGTTATTCAGGGTTTTGATGCCGAGAAATTTGCGCCCGATCTAAAGACGGGTGTGTATCAAAATGATTCGACACGTCTGGATATACTGATGAAGGTCGAAACGCATAACCATCCTACCGCGATTTCTCCTTTTCCTGGTGCTGCGACCGGCTCTGGTGGCGAGATACGTGATGAGGGTGCGACGGGGCGTGGTTCTAAGCCTAAAGCTGGCTTATGTGGATTCTCAGTATCTAATCTGAATATCCCTGATCTGCCGCAACCCTGGGAACAGGAATATGGCAAGCCTGAACGTATTGTGTCTGCTCTGGATATCATGATCGAAGGTCCATTGGGTGCGGCAGCATTTAATAACGAATTTGGACGCCCCAATATCTGTGGATATTTCCGCAGTTACGAACAGCGTATTAAATCATCTGACGGTGAAGAGGTACGTGGCTACCATAAACCCATTATGCTGGCTGGTGGTGTTGGCACTATCCGTCCTGAGCATATTGATAAGCTGGGCATTCCTGCTGGTAGTAATATCATCGTGCTGGGTGGCCCGGCGATGTTGATTGGTCTGGGTGGTGGAGCTGCGTCTTCCATGACCAGCGGCAGCAGTAGCGAAAACCTCGACTTTGCTTCAGTACAACGTGGTAATCCTGAGATGGAAAGACGCGTGCAGGAAGTGATAGATCGCTGTTATGTGCAGGCTGAGAATAATCCAATTCTATCTATTCATGATGTAGGTGCCGGTGGTTTATCCAATGCCTTACCCGAACTGGTAAATGATGCAGGAATGGGTGCCCGATTAGAGTTACGCAAGGTACCGAATGATGAGCCAGGCATGTCGCCTAAGGAAATCTGGTGTAATGAAAGTCAGGAGCGTTATGTACTGGCTGTTGCAGATGAGAGGCTGGATGATTTTATCGCGCTGTGTGAACGGGAGCGTTGTCCTTATGCTGTTCTGGGTAAGGCGACTGTAGAACAGCAACTGGTTGTTTCCGATGAAACCTTTGGCAATGATCCAGTCAATATGCCGCTGGAAATCCTGCTGGGTAAACCGCCTAAGATGCATCGTGATGCAGCTCATGTCGAGGTAACTCAGGATGCTCTGGATACATCAGGCATTGATATCAAGCAAGCGGTACATAGAGTCTTGCAGGCTCCAACAGTAGCGGATAAAACCTTTCTGATCTCTATCGGCGATCGTACTGTTGGCGGCCTTATTGCACGTGATCAGATGGTTGGACCCTGGCAGGTGCCTGTGGCTGACGTTGCCGTTACTCTGACCGATTTTGAGGGCTATAGCGGTGAAGCCATGAGTGTGGGTGAGCGTACCCCATTGGCATTGCTGGATGCTCCGGCTTCAGGGCGTATGGCTATCGGTGAGGCAATTACCAATCTGGCAGCCAGCTATACTGGGGATTTAAAGCGCACCGTACTATCGGCGAACTGGATGGCAGCAGCAGGGCATGCAGGTGAGGATGCGCGTCTGTTTGATACGGTGAAAACAGTGGGTATGGAAATCTGTCCTGAGCTAGGTATTACCATTCCTGTCGGTAAGGATTCTCTATCTATGAAAACGGTATGGCGTGATGGCGAGCAGGATAAATCCGTAACGGGTCCTTTATCGCTGATCATCTCGGCCTTTGCTCCGGTGCTGGATGTGCGCAAATCAGTAACGCCTGAACTGTCAAAAGACAGCGGAGCACGTCTGTTTGTTATCGATCTGGGGCAGGGGAGCAATAGACTGGGAGCTTCGGTTTTGGCGCAGGTTTATGCTCAGATTGGTGATAAAGGGCCTGACCTGAATGATGTCAGTCAACTGGGCCAGTTCTACCTGGCTATTCAACAGATGCTGGCAGAAGACCTACTGCTTGCTTATCACGACCGCTCAGATGGTGGATTAATCGCCACGCTATCAGAGATGGCATTTGCTGGGCGCTGTGGTCTGGATCTTGATATCTCTGCCCTGGGCAGTAATGCGCTGGAAATATTGTTCGCTGAAGAGTTGGGTGCAGTAGTACAGGTATCTACAAACAACATTAATAAAGTTAAGCAAATTATTGAAAATAAAGGACTAACTGATCTGTTTCATGACATTGGTTGTGTCTCAGAAAACGACCAACTGAGCATTCAGTTTAATACCTCTACGGTATTTGAGGATGACATAACCGAGCTGCGCAGGAGCTGGTCATTAACGACCTATCATATGCAAAAGCTGCGTGATAACCCTGAATGTGCACAGCAGGAATACGACGGTTTGCTGGATAACAAAAAACCTGCATTATTTTCGAAACTTACGTATCAAACCGATGAAGAGATTAATGCTCCCTATATAGGTAAAGCAGCGCGTCCGCGTGTAGCAGTGCTACGCGAGCAGGGCGTTAATGGTCAGGTAGAAATGGCTGCCGCATTTACCAAAGCGGGTTTTGAGGCAGTTGATGTTCATATGAGCGATCTATTGACGGGGCGCCGGGATTTACAGGATTTTAAGGGAATCGCTGCCTGTGGTGGCTTCTCTTATGGTGACGTGCTTGGTGCAGGTGAGGGCTGGGCGAAGTCTATTCTTTACAATTCTCGAGCTCTGGAAATGTTTTCTCAATTTTTCCAGCGTGAAGATAGTTTCGGTCTGGGGATCTGTAATGGCTGTCAGATGATGTCTAATCTGCACGAGATTATACCGGGTACTAATTCCTGGCCACATTTTGTGAATAATAAATCAGAGCGTTACGAAGCCCGTGTTGTAATGGTTGAGGTACTCGAATCTAATTCTATATTCCTCAAGGGCATGCAGGGTTCTATGATGCCTATCGTGGTCGCGCATGGAGAAGGCCGGCCTGAGTCGCGGCATGCTAGTTCATTAGAAAACGATCACACTGCTTGCCTGAGATATGTTGATCGAAATGGATTGCCTACGGAGGTTTATCCGATGAACCCTAATGGTTCTCCAGAAGGCTTAACGGGTTTTACCAATCTGGATGGCCGTTTTACCATCATGATGCCGCATCCTGAAAGGATATTCCGTAGTATTCAGAATTCATGGCAGTCTGGTGATTGGGGTGAGGATAGCCCCTGGATGAGGATTTTCAGGAATGCTCGGGTTTGGGTGGATTGAGGTTTTGTATTCCAGATTACAGCTGAAATTTGGCTAATCGAATATAAAGAGCTACTCACCACGAAGAACACAGAGGACACAGAGAGAATGAGATAGATCGGGTTTTACCGGTTATCTAATTAACTTTGAGACTTGAGAAACTTTATTAAATTTTAAGATAACCGCTTTAAACTCAGTGATCTCTGTGACCTTTGTGGTAAATTTGGTTCTAAATCGCTAAAACTTTGTGGTAACAGGGTTAGATAATGTAGTGCTATCCGCAGGAGTGGCTCTCGGGGGGCCTGCTATCCATACGAGTCGCTCCTGCTTTACTGAGAAGATTTGCTGTAGTGCTATCCGCGCGAGTTGCTCCTGCGCGTCCTCGGCAATCGCTCCTTGCATTGCCCTACCTTCTGCATCCATGCAGTCGTGCTTGCTGAGATAAAATTAATATTGTGCTGTTTGTACGAATACTGCTCGTAGCCATCCATGGCCTCCCAGTATAAGCACATCCCTGTGCAAAAAAAAACGGGCTAAAAATTAGCCCGTAAATAATCACCAAGAGGATAAAACTAAATCAGATCGTTTAAATGTAACAACTACCAAACAATCTGAGTTAGTTTCCTGAGGCGGTGCCCCCAGGAAACCTTGCTACTTTTTATTGAGCAGCTGGAGCTGGTGCTGCTTGAGCAGGTGCTACAGGTGCAGCAGGTGCATATCCAAAGTAAGGATTGCTACCATAGCCGTTGTAACCATTGTAGCCGTTGTAACCATTCTGGTTGGCGTAATAACTGTTTCCATAACCGTTACCGTTTCCGTAGTAGTTGCCATTTCCGTAACCATTACCTGACCAATCAGTATTTCCATCCATTTCACTATCCATATCACCGCGTGCACGTCCTTTAAATTTCATGGAAAAATCCATTTCACCATCGCCATTTCCACGGCCTGCGCCACGGCCATTTCCACGACCATAAGCACGACCATCGTAATAACCGTTGCCTGCACCGTTGCCGTAGTAGTTACCGTATCCATTTCCATAACCATTGTTATTATTGTTATCACCCCAGAAAGCCTGTGCTGATGAAGTCACAAGAAGTATTGCTGCTGCTGTAATTATAGTTTTCATAATAAATCTCTCCTTATAAGGTTGTGGTAGTAAATTATTTTTTTGATCTAAATTTTACGTAAATTACTATATAAGAATGAACTAATATGGTCAACTACTAATATAGAAAAGATTTCCATTTTTTTTCCTTCAAGGTAACGCGATTAAATGGAGAATCCTGAACTGTTATAGAAACAGGGGGTCAATGTTAAGTATAATTAACCATATGTAGTAGATCCCCATGATAAAAATTAAGAAAAACTCCGATTGCTCAGAATCTGAAGTTACTCCTGAACCTCTTTACCTGAAACGTCGTCAATTTATTAAGTCGGCCTCATATCTCGGTATTGCAGGACTCACATTACAGTCTTTACCCTTGTCCCTGATGGCTAAGGAATCTTCTTTATCCAGGCTAAATGACGATGACAAGATTACCGATTATGAAGATGCTACCAGCTACAATAACTTCTATGAGTTTGGTACGGGCAAGGATGAACCCGTTATAAATGCAAAAGGTTTCAATACCGATAACTGGAAGGTCTCTGTCTCAGGGGAGTGTGAAAACCCCGGTGAGTTTGCTCTGGAAGACCTGATTTCAGGTATTGGGGTCGAGGAGCGTATCTATAGACTGCGATGCGTTGAAGCCTGGTCTATGGTGATTCCATGGCAGGGTGTTTCGCTGGGAAAAGTTCTACAGAAATACAGGCCAACCTCTAAAGCAAAATATGTCGTGTTTAAGACCTTACTCGATTCGAAACGCATGCCAGGCCAAAAGCGTGCTGTGCTTGACTGGCCCTATGTTGAGGGGTTAAGGATTGATGAAGCTATGCATCCTTTATCAATCTTATCTACCGGTATGTATGGAAAAACCATGCCTGCTCAAAATGGTGCACCTGTGCGTCTGGTTGTGCCCTGGAAGTATGGTTTCAAGAGTATCAAATCGATAGTAAGCATTGAGTTTTCCGAACAACAGCCGCAGACAACCTGGCATTTACAGGGACCTCATGAGTATGGTTTTTATGCGAATGTGAACCCTGAGGTGAATCATCCGCGCTGGAGCCAGGCTAAAGAAAGGCGTATTGGCGATTTCTTTAAACGCAAAACATTGATGTTCAATGGCTATGCCGATGAAGTGGCGTCTCTGTACTCCGGTATGGATCTGAGAAAGTATTTTTAAGTGATCCCATCATGTTAAAACACAAACTGGCTAAGCCATTATTTTTTATTTCATGCCTGCTGCCATTTCTCTGGATTATTGTTAATGCCTTTATGGGTGATCTGGGCGCGAATCCAGTAGAAACCATTACCCATCAAACGGGTGACTGGGCATTACGCTTCTTGATACTCACGCTGGCTCTCACTCCATTAAAAAACCTGACCGGGAATAGTCAGATCATCCGTTTCAGGCGCATGGCTGGTCTGTTTGTGTATTTTTATGCTTTTCTTCATTTTTCTATCTGGTTTCTCGCTGACCATAGCCTGGATTTCTTTTCGATGTATGAAGATATCTTGAAGCGTCCTTATATTACGGTTGGATTTATTGCATTTATCCTGTTAACGCCGTTGGCAATAACCTCTAATCGCTGGAGTATAGGCAAACTTGGTAAGCGCTGGAAACTGCTACATAAGCTTGTCTATCCGATCCTGTTGCTGGCTGTGGTGCATTATCTGTGGCTGGTTAAGGCAGATTATCTTGAGCCAATCATATATGCAGTAGTCGCAGTAATTGTCCTGGGTTTGAGGTTGAAACCATTTATATATACTGGCCGAACTAAAGTGGCCTTGCATCAATCCAGAGTTTGACCAAGCCAGTAGGTGGCGAACTGAGTGGCGATGCGACCACTACGTGAGCCTCGTTGGGTAGCAAATCGAACGGCATGGATTGCTATTTCCTCTGTCATCGGGATCTCGTATTGTGATAATGCGAGTTCCACAACATCCAGATACTGTGGTTGAGTAAACGGGTGGAAAGATAGCCATAGGCCGAATCGGTCGGACAGGGATATCTTTTCTTCTATGGCATCGCTGGGGTGTAACTGCCCATCTTCCATTCGGCTGTCCAGATTATCCTGCATCGATTCCGGCATCAGATGACGGCGGTTAGAGGTGGCATAGATTAAAACATTGGCTGGTTGAGCCTGTATGGAGCCTTCCAGCGTGGCTTTCAGGGCTTTGTAGGATTCATCATCACTTTCAAAAGATAGATCATCCAGATAGATCAGGTACTTACGTTGATCCATTGCCAGTAGTGAAATAATTTCAAACAGGTTTTCGGCTTCTTTTTTACTGACCTCGACCATACATAAATCGTGGTCCTTGAATTGAGTCAGCTGAGCCTTGATGATGGATGATTTTCCGGTGCCGCGTGATCCCCAGAGCAGTGCATTATTGGCCGGATGACCCAGCAAAAACTGGCGCGTATTGGTATTTAAGAGCTTAGCCTGACGTTCGATATGTAGCAATTCACCGGGTTCTACCCGATGGTAATCGGCGATGCCCTGCAGGTGCCCCTGATCCCAGCGATAAGCTCGATAGGACCAGTCCTGATCAATCTTTTTTTGAGCAGGTACCAGTAACTCCAGTCTATCCAGCAGGTCATCAAGTCGGCTGAATAATTTGTCAGAATCAGACATGGCTATCCCAGCTTACGGTATTTGATGCGGTGAGGCTGATCAGCCTGTTGTCCCAGTCGTTGTTTGCGATGGCTTTCATATTCTGAATAGTTGCCTTCATAGAAATACACCTGGCTGTCACCTTCAAAGGCCAGAATATGGGTTGCGATACGATCCAGAAACCAGCGATCATGCGATACTACAACTGCACAGCCAGGGTATTCGAGTATGGCTTCTTCCAGGGCTCGCAGGGTTTCTACATCCAGATCGTTGGTAGGCTCATCGAGTAATAACAGGTTGCCACCACTCTTAAGCAGTTTGGCCAGATGTACTCGGTTGCGCTCACCACCAGACAGATCTTTAACGCGTTTTTGCTGTGAAGCGCCGCGGAAGTTAAAACGAGACACATAAGCTCGTGATGAAACTTCGTAACTGCCAACCGTAATATTGTCGAGTCCATCGGATAGCTCTTCCCAGACTGTATTATCGCCGTTTAAGTCATCTCGAGATTGATCTACATAGGCGATTTTGACTGTTTCACCTACCTTGACACTACCTTCGTCCAGTTGTTCATCACCCACCAGAACCTTAAACAGGGTGGATTTACCCGCACCATTGGGTCCGATAATGCCCACAATGCCGCCACGAGGTAGTTTGAAATCAAGATCCTGGTATAACAGTTTGTCACCGAAGGATTTCTTACCGCCTTCGACTTCAACAACAATATCACCGAGTCTGGGACCAGGTGGAATATAGAGTTCGTTGGTTTCTGTGCGTTTCTGATATTCCTGAGTGGATAATTCTTCAAAGCGCTTGAGACGCGCCTTACTTTTTGACTGACGACCCTTGGGGTTGCTACGTACCCATTCCAGCTCGTGCTTCATTGATTTAACGCGCGCCTGTTCTGAACGCTCTTCGCTTTCCAGTCTCTTTTCCTTCTGTTCCAGCCAGGAGGAATAGTTGCCTTGCCAGGGAATACCATGGCCTCTATCAAGCTCAAGAATCCATCCGGCAACATTGTCCAGGAAGTAGCGATCATGGGTAACGGCGATAACCGTCCCCTCGAACTCCTTGAGGAATCGTTCCAGCCAGGCAACAGATTCTGCGTCCAGATGGTTGGTGGGTTCATCGAGGATGAGCATGTCAGGGTTAGATAACAATAGTCTGCAGAGCGCGACACGACGTTTTTCACCACCGGAAAGGTGCTCTACCTTCGCATCCCAGGGAGGTAGACGTAAGGCATCAGCGGCAATTTCGAGTTTGCGGTCCAGTTCCCAGGCATTGCAGGCATCGATCTTTTCCTGCAGCTCAGCCTGTTCGGCCATCAATTTATCAAAGTCGGCATCGGGTTCGGCAAACTGGGCACTGACGGCGTTGAATTGATCTAACAGGGCTTTGGTTTCAGCAACGCCTTCTTCAACATTGCCGCGTACGTCTTTTTCCGGGTCTAATTGAGGTTCCTGTGCGAGATAACCGATTTTGATACCTTTTTGAGGTCTGGCTTCACCGGTGTATTCTGTATCTACACCGGCCATGATTTTCAGTAGCGTGGATTTACCAGCTCCGTTATAGCCAAGAACGCCGATCTTGGCACCAGGAAAAAAATTGAGAGATATATTCTTAAGAATTTCGGTCTGTGGGGGGACAACCTTACCCACATCGTTCATAGTGTAAATATATTGAGCCATGATTTTACCATTGGAAAATGTGCGCGCATGATAGCTTACTCAGTAGCTAAATTTAACCAAATTTTATGCGTTAGAATTGAGTCCTATATCCATAGAGAAAATACGTCTGAAAATTAATTATAATGTCTGGTATTTTTGCTGCATTAACATAATTTATGCGCACAAATAACTACTTATAGAAGTATAAAGCGTAAAAAACTAAGGTTCTTTCTGAATGAATCAACTTTATACCTATTAACCAAAGGAATATACCCCGAGACAAGCACAAAATGTCAATGAAGAAACAGCAACAGGAGAGTTACCTGTTCGGCAGCAATGCCGCTTATTTTGAAGATTTGTACCATCAATTCCTGATTAATGAAGACAGCGTCGATGAAGAATGGCGCTTTTGGTTTAAATCTTTAAAAAATGGTTCAGATGTCACTGATCCTGATCACGTTTCTATTCAAAATCAAGTCAAATCTATAGTACTTAACAAAAAGACCTCGGTTGCTCCAGTTAGTCATGCTCAACACGAACACCGCTTTAAACAGATTAAAGTGCTTCAGTTAATCAATGCCTATCGTTTTCGTGGGCATCAAATAGCCAGGATGGATCCATTAGGATTAACCCATAACGATGTGGGTAATGAGCTTTCTCTGGAGTCGTATGAATTATCTGAAGATGATTTAAATACCGTATTTTCTTCCGGATCAATGTTCGGCGTTGATGAAGCCCCGTTGAGTGAAATTATCGATCGTCTGAAAGCAACCTATTGCGGTTCTATCGGCTCTGAGTTTATGTATATCGCTGATACCGAGCAGAAGCGATGGATTCAGCAGGAACTTGAAACGACGCTGGCACAGCCTAATTTCACACATGGTAGAAGAATGCGTATTCTGGATCGTGTTATCGCTGCGGAAAATCTGGAAAAGTATCTGCATACCCGCTACGTAGGTCAAAAACGCTTCTCACTAGAAGGTGGAGAATCACTGATTCCGCTAATGGATCGCATCATTCAGCAGGCGGGCAAGGATGACACACGCGAAGTGGTTATCGGTATGGCTCACCGGGGGCGTTTGAATGTGCTAACCAATATTCTGGGTAAAATGCCTTCAGTGCTATTCGATGAGTTCGAAGGCAAGGTTCAGGTTAGTGATAAATATAACTACGATGTGAAATATCATCAGGGCTTTTCTTCTGACGTTAGTACGTCTACTGGTCCAGTCCATCTGGCACTGGCTTTCAATCCTTCTCATCTGGAAATCGTCAGCCCCGTGGTTGAAGGTTCGGTACGTGCACGGCAACGGCTTTATAACAAGCAATCCATCAGTACCACCGATGTATTACCCATCGTTGTTCATGGTGATTCTGCTTTTGCCGGGCAGGGTGTGGTGATGGAAAATTTCAATATGTGCCAGACTCGTGGATACCATACTGGCGGCACTATTCACATCATCGTGAACAACCAGATCGGTTTTACCACCAGTCATCCGAAGGATTTACGATCTACTCTTTACTGTACCGAAGTGGCTCGTATGGTTCAGGCACCTATTTTTCATGTTAATGGCGATGATCCTGAAGCCTGTGTATTTGTCGCAGAACTGGCGGTGAAATACCGTAAAAAATATAACCGCGATGTGGTTATCGACATCATCTGTTATCGCCGTTATGGTCATAATGAAGCTGACGAGCCAGCAGCAACTCAACCTCGTATGTATGCTGCGATACGCAATCATCCGCGACTGGTAGATAAACATTCACAGGCCTTGATTGACGAAGGTGTAGTTGATCGTCAGACGGTTGATACCATGATCGGCGACTATCGTAGAGCGCTGGAGCAAAGTGGAACGGTTGCGTTGAATGCAATTTCAGGTCTGGAACAACAAAATCGCAGTAACTGGGATCGTTTTCTGGAAAATGATTTTACCGTCCTGCCTGATACCTCCGTGAAGATGGAAAGTATCAAAGCGATGGGTAAAGAATTACTAGAGTTACCGGATGGATTTCAATTGCATCATCGAGTCAAAAAAATCATGGATGCTCGTCAGCAAATGCTGGATGAGGAGATTTTCTGTGATTGGGGTTTTGCGGAAACCCTGGCTTATGCAAGCTTACTAAACGAAGGCCACTCTATTCGCCTTTCTGGTCAGGATTCTGAACGAGGCACTTTCTTCCACCGTCATGCAGTTTTACATAATCAGACCCAAAAAAGTGGTATCCATGTACCGCTGAAAAAACTGCAGACTGGTAGCTCAAGATTTGAAGTGATTAATTCTTTCCTTTCAGAAGAAGCAGTGCTGGCTTTTGAATATGGTTATGCATCGACAGACCCAGATACATTAGTACTATGGGAAGCTCAGTTTGGTGATTTTGCCAATGGCGCGCAGGTGGTTATAGATCAATTCATCAGTTCTGGTGAAGTGAAGTGGGGTCGCCTATGTCATCTGGTTATGCTGCTACCACATGGCTATGAAGGACAGGGTCCAGAGCATAGCTCAGCCAGATTAGAGCGCTACCTGGAATTATGTGCCCAAAACAATATGCGAGTGGTTATGCCCACTATGCCTTCACAGATCTTTCACCTGTTACGCAGCCAGATCAAGGGTGACTTCCGTAAGCCATTGATTGTAATGAGTCCGAAAAGCCTGTTACGTCATGAAGCGGCAGTTTCACCACTCACAGACCTGACTGAAGGCGGTTTCAAAAAGTTAATTCCTGAAGTCGTTGAAGTAAATCCGGAAGAAGTAAAAAGAATTATCTTCTGCAGTGGAAAAATCTATTTCAAACTGTATGAAACTCGTCAACAGCGTTACGATCATAGCACTATAATAGTAAGGCTTGAGCAACTTTACCCCTATCCAAAAGAAGAAATCCAAGAAACATTACAGCTTTATCCAAACCTGGAAAAAGCAGTATGGTGCCAGGATGAGCCGCGCAATCAGGGTAGCTGGTGGTATATTAAAAGCCAGCTTATGGAAACCTGTCATGGGATACCGGTAGAGTATGCAGGACGCGATTCATCAGCATCACCAGCGGTAGGTTATATGTCACTGCACCTTGAGCAGGAGCATAAGCTGGTAACCGAAGCGTTTGAACTTTAACAAATCATAATAGATTATTGACCATTGTAGATCATAAGACTGGAGCATAGAAAAAATGTTGGTTGAAATAAAAGTACCCGTACTACCCGAATCAGTAACTGAAGGTACTCTGGGTGCCTGGCACAAACAGGTTGGCGATAGCGTCAAACAGGATGACATCATCGTTGATCTTGAAACCGATAAAGTAGTTTTAGAGATTGTAGCAACAGCTTCTGGTGTGATTACATCAATAGATAAAGAAGAAGGGGATACGGTTACCAATAATCAGATCCTGGCTATTATTGATACTGAAGCAGCGTCAGAACCTGCTGCAGAGACTAAAGCAGAAGTTGCAGCCGAACCTAAGGCTGGACCGGCTGCACGTAAAGCGATGAAACAAAATGATGTGAACCCTGCAGAAGTCACCGGAACTGGTCAAAAAGGTGCTATTACCAGGCAGGATGTTGAAAAACACGTTCAGGCAACAACAGTAGTCCAGGCTGCCGCGCCAGCTCCGGCTGTTGCTCCCCTGGCCGCTGCTCCTGCACAGCCAGGTGATAACCGCAATGACCGTCGCGTTCCTATGTCGCGTATGAGAGCACGTATTGCCGAAAGATTAAAAGAAGCTCAAAACACTGCAGCAATGCTGACCACATTTAATGAAGTTAATCTTCAGCCGATGATGGATTTGCGCAATCGCTACAAAGAAACTTTTGAAAAATCTCACGGCGTAAAACTGGGCATGATGTCATTCTTTACCAAAGCAGCCGTTGAAGCCCTGAAGAAATTCCCTGCGGTTAATGCATCTATTGATGGTGGCGACATTGTTTATCACGATTACTTTGATATAGGTATCGCAGTCAGTTCAGAGCGTGGATTGGTAGTGCCAATCCTGCGCGATGTTGACCAGATGAGTTATGCGGATGTGGAACAGGAAATCCGTAATATGGCAGAGCGTGCACGTACCGGTAAACTGGGTATCGATGAACTCACTGGTGGAACTTTCAGTATTACTAATGGTGGTACTTTCGGATCAATGCTATCTACGCCAATTTTAAATCCGCCACAAAGTGCCATCCTGGGTATGCATAATATTATTGAAAGACCGGTCGTTATTGATGGCGATATTGTCGCACGTCCAATGATGTATCTGGCACTGACTTACGATCATCGGATTATTGATGGACGTGAAGCGGTACAGTTTCTGGTGACCATCAAGCAGCTACTGGAAGATCCAGCTCGTTTATTGCTACAGGTGTAAACCAGGCTTAGTTAGCGTTTGTTTATACTAGTGTACTGTCCTAAACTGTATGCAGATTATAGAAGCCCCCAAATTTCCCAAGACAAGGCGCAGTTCGCAGGCAATGGCGCCTCCCTTGTCAAGAACTGCAACGCCGGATTGGGGGATTTGGGGGCTTCCCTTCGGGCGAGACGGGAAACAGCCATCTGCTGCGTTGTCATCCTTGAAAAGGGCATGCCATTCCCTGCGGATGACGCCT
>JBNKUM010000033.1:0-53603 GCA_050298595.1 Gammaproteobacteria bacterium
TGCGAAGGCATGCCCATTTCTATCGGATTGAGAATAGGCCCTTTAGCCTGTTCTTCTAACGACCCAGCGCGACCATCCCAGAAAAAGACGCGTTGAAATGCAGCGTTAAAAACCGTAGGAACATTTCTTGATCCCACCTGACCACCAATACCTATCGCCTGAGGCCGACCATCGGAGCCACCTTTTTCAAGGCTTTGTTCATGACAGGATGCACAGGAAAGGGTGTCATCTCTGGAAAGGCGTTTGTCAAAAAATAGTTTCCTGCCTAATTTTATTTTATTTTCTGTAGATGGGTTATCTATAGGTGAAGGTGCCTGCAAGGGTAATGCCTGCCACTGATAAGAAGCAATTTTTATATCCAGTTCCACATTGTCCATTGCATTAGCTGATTGATCCTGTAAAGCACTTAATGGAATAGAATCTGGCACCATACTGAGTAAGGTTCGTGGAAATGAACTGAACACTATGATCATGCCAATCTTAAAACTAAATGCCATTACGCCAGCTCCCAGACTGCAGAAAACCAACCATTTTCGCTGGACTGCTGTAGCTATTTCTCCAATCAGATTAAACAGAATAAAAATGAATACCACTATAACTACTAAACTTAATGCCAGAAGTTGTGAAGATGAAGGATCCATGACAGTTTCCTCTACATGTAAAAAGCCAGTTGTAGTAAATACAACTGGCAGCAAACTCCTGATGATCTATTTCAGACCCATTTTTTGATACAGCATCAATCCAGGGCAGATACCCGTTATGCCAGCAAACACTAACATAACCGTCGGCAGGTATAGAAACCAGTGCACCTGTTGCCATCCGCTTAAAAATATTCCAACACCATATAAAACTGCTACCGTTAAAAACAACATACGTTGAGCTGACATAATATTCCTCCACTTTCCAGTTAAAAAAAAACACCAACAAACTTTGCTCTGACTCCTTTTAATTATTGATACTAACCTCTACTATGCTGGTTAAAATAAAAGTTTGATAAGAGCTGCTTATGATGTTAGTTTAGCTTTCAATTATTTATAAATTTTATTTATGAATAACATTCATTCAAATTTCGAATAAATCAAAATGAACTTAAAACAAATCCATTTTGTACTCTCGGTAGCTGAAACCTCTTCCTTTAGTAAAGCGGCTAAACTCTGTCATGCCACCCAACCCACGCTTTCCAATGCAATTTCTCAAGTGGAAGATGAGCTGGGCAGCAAACTATTTGTCAGAACAACACGAAAGGTTTCGCTTACGGCTTTTGGTGAATACATGCTGCCTTATTTTAATCAGCTATCAAGCAGTCAACAGGAACTAAAAGACGCTGCTTATTCCTTTCACCACCCGGAACACAGCTTGTTGAGAATTGGATTATCACCACTGGTGGATATGAAACTGGTGAATCAGATATTACTGCCTTATCGACGAGCCAATCCCGATATCAATATATTTTTCAAAGAATGTCTGATGGATGAGATGACTGAGCGTATGCAAAATCAGCAAATTGACTTTGCCATCGTGCCTCAGAGCATTCAAATTGCAGATACTGAGTCGACCTTTTTTTATCAGGAACCGCTATTCTACCTGCCGCAGGAAAACGCTAGCAAAATTAAAAAACAACATTCAATTGAAATTACCTCAATACCTCCTGACCCTGTCATACTGACCGGTGGTGGTTGTGGATTAAATGGTTCTCTGGAAAATTTATTCAAACAACATCATTCAAGTTTTAATTCTTATCCTGGTCAGGCACTGAGTTACAGAGTAATAGAAGAATGGGCTTCTCTGGGAATCGGAGCGGGTATATTGCCCAAAGCTAAACTGTCAGAGAATAATAAATCACTGATCCCGTTGTTACTTGAAAACGGAGAAGCAGCAATGTTTTCGTATTATTGGTTATGGGGTGAAAAGGCGCTTAACAATTCAGATCTGTCGACGTTCATTGAATTCTTAAATATCCAGCTGCCTTCGCTAGTAAAAGGGAAATCTTTAATTTCGGCGGCTTGATTGTGACAAAATTCCATTCGATTTTTCTCTTCTAGTTGAGCGATATCAATAACACCCGGCCTTCCCAACTTTTATTTTCTTTTTTTATTGTAGAAATAAATACCTTTGTTAGTATCGCCATTCATCCGAAAAAGACATCGCGCAATTGCCCGAATGTACCTGAGCATTAACAATTGGGAAGTAATATGAAAAAAATCAGTTCTGTAGCTATTTTGCTCGTTGGCTACCTGTTCTCCTCTACAACACTACTCGCCAGTAACACACCCTCATACTCTTACATCCAGGCCTCAGCCCAGTCCTGGGAAATACAGGATTTAAAAAAAATCAGTGGTCCTGGGGGCATGATTTCAATAGAGCTCGGTGATACCTTATTTATGACTGCCGAGGCATTCCAGATTTCAAAAGAAGATAGAGATGGCACTTATACAAAAAAGGATGAATTTGATGCCGGCAGCATTGGAATAGGCATCAGATCACGCACCATAAACAATACCTCCTGGTTTCTTTCACTTACATTTGAAAAGTGGACCTGGGATATCATCGAAACCTATTCTGATTCGACTGATATCGATACTACAAAACCAGAGCGTATTGCTCTAATCATGGGCTTTCGCTCTCAACTCTCAAAAACTGTTGAACTCAATGGCAGCATACAACGCTACGATCTTGACTATAAAAATGGAGATGAGTTTGACCCTTCCGACACTGAAGTAGGTAGCGCGATCCAACTGGGGTTAAATTATCAATTCATCGAAGATATTCATCTAGTATTTGATTACTCCAGGTCAGAGTCAGGTCTGGAGTATGACCGTGTCGGTTTAGGTTTACGCTATAGCTTTTAATCGTCGCTGAAGTCACAGGTCAAAGACTGGCTGCAACACTTTGTAGTTTTTCCCTGACCAGTGGTGCTACCTCTGCTATGTGGTCATTTTCAACCATGCCCAGCACTGCAACAGGATCCATAAAGCCGATATAAATCTGACCATTGCCTTCATCGCGTACTAACACATTACAGGGCAATAACAGGCCAATATCGGGATCGGCTTCTATTGCCTGGTGAGCCAGATTTGGGTTACAGGCACCCAGAATTTTATAACCTCTTCGATCGACATTCAGCTTTGCTTTCATAACTTTTTGAACATCAATCTCGGTTAACACACCAAAACCCTCATCCATTAAAGCTGCACGAACTTTATCTTCAGCCTGTTGCATAGTTGCAGTTATGGTTTTACTAAAACTGTACATGATTAAAACTCCTCAGATTTTTTGTGCGTATTCACAATACGGTGTTAGATTTAAACACAGCTCAGCCAATAAAATACTACACACCATATAGGGTCAGCATACCTGCAAAAATAGCCCTGATATAACGCAAAGAGAAATGAAGAGAATATGCGAGTGAAGCTCTGCCCTGTTACAGAACTTCATCGCTTTGATAAATTATCCTTGATAGGTCATATCCTGACCGCAACACATGGGAGACTTAATCATGCCATGACCATCCGGACATTTTGAAACATCCACGGTACCACCATCATCAGTTTCGACCGTATCATGATCCAACTCTTTATTGCAGGTTCCACAGGTCATAGAACCCACTTTCATACCACAGACTTCACATACATATGCGCCCATTTTTTTCTCCTGTTTAAGTTATTGAGGATTGAACAGAATTAGTCTGTACAACCAACGGTTCACAATAGTAATGGAAATACCTCTGCGTTAAAACCACATAACACCACAGGGTAATTTAATCACTTCAATCAGCAATCATCAGCTGATTAGAATGTCGCTTCAAGAGTTCAAGCTTATCACTTCGTTGCTGAACATCTTTCACTGCTTTCTTATAAAAACCACGTAAATGGCTTTTCAACTGCCTGCTTACCGTGGCATAAGGTATGCCTTTTAAGACCGAAAATATAGCCAGCGCATAAGTCGATTGCTGTTCGGTCAGGTAGGCATCGCGGTTCGCATGCGGGTTATAGCAGCTACCGCAACCGCCGCGAAAGGTATAAGCGCTATTGGCAAACATCAGTCCGAAACCCAGAAATATCGCCGTTATTTCAGTAGCTTGCGGCCATAGCTCTTCGCCTCCGGGTGCAGGCTGTTTAGCCATTTGCCCCATATAATGCGCGATGATATGTGCAAAGGTGGCAATCATCCCCTCAGGATTATTGATCTGCTGAGGATTAAAAGGGATTAGCAATCGCTCTGATTCAGGCGTAGTCATATCCCGTCGCTCACCGACTTCTCGCATATCGCCAATTATTTTAATAGCCGGTACATCAGGTACGGTACAACTATTCTGATCAACAACCAACGTTGGCCAATGAGCAATACCCGCATAGCGACTAACCTGACTGAATATTAATTCTGCCATACCCTGAACACTATCTACCCGTCCTGGAAAAAAATCATTATTCGGTAAAACCAGAACCGTATGCCGATAAAAAAAATCAGCGCCAAAATTTTGTAGCGACCAGTCAAACACATCGAACATCCATTGAATGGATGACTCTTCCAGCAGCGGTTTCTTTTCAAACAGGCTAAACACAAAAATATCTCAATCAATAATTCAAATTAGACGCCTAGTGTAAACAAAAAACCGTCTTACTCACGCTCAAAATCAACTTAAGGAACCTCAGAAACTCACTCTCATGGTTGCAAAACAGACCCAGGCACGGCACAGTAGCCAGCCGTAGTACGATTTCGCTTACCTCTATCCTATCTACGTAATCTCTTTTTTTAAATTAATCTTGGAAATTTTTAATGTCAGATAATCAATTCTCCACCGTTGAGGAGCAAGCCTCTTACGGTATCGGTATGCAAATGGGCCAGCAAATGCAGGGCGCATTCCCCGGTGTTTCCATTGAGGCCGCTATGGCAGGTCTACAGGATGCTCTGGATGGCAATAAGCCTCAGATCAACCCTGCAGATATCAATGCTGCTTTTCAGGCTATGCAACAGAAACTTCAGGCAGAAGAGTCTCAAAAAGCTGAGAAATATGCTGCCGAAGGTACTGCATTCCTGGAGCAGAATGCGACACGTGATGGCGTCATTGTCACCGAAAGCGGATTGCAATACGAAGTGATCACTGAAGGTGATGGTGAAAAACCTGCAGCCAGCAGCACTGTGCGTACCCACTATCGTGGCACCTTAATCAACGGTAATGAGTTTGATAGCTCATACAGCCGTAATCAACCGACTGAATTTCCAGTAAACGGTGTTATCGCTGGCTGGACAGAAGCATTACAACTGATGCCTGTTGGCTCCAAATGGAAGCTGTATATTCCATACCACCTGGCCTATGGTGAACAGGGTGCTGGTGGTGCTATCGGCCCTTACCAGGCTTTAATCTTCGAAATCGAACTGTTAGCCATTGTTTAATAGCTTTTAGTTCTAGCTGCTGATGAGGCGAGCCCCTCAAATCATCAGCAGTTTCCGCCCCCTGAAATCAGATCAGATTGTTTGCGCAAAATCTGTTATACTCCCGCGCAGAATACAGGTACTTCTCGGTCAGTACCTACATTAATACGGTTATCCATCCTGGTTTCCTCTTAATTTTTTATACATTATCCGCCTGGACCGTCCCAAGCCCGTAGATACACGGAAGCTGGAAGGCCGATTTCTGGAGAACAACAATACATGTCATTTGAATCTCTTGGCCTCAAAGCCGAGCTAGTACGCGCAGTTTCTGAAAAAGGTTATAACACCCCAACTCCGATACAAAAACAGGCCATCCCTCTAATCCTCGAAGGTCGAGACATCATGGGTGCGGCGCAAACCGGTACTGGTAAAACCGCTGGTTTTACCCTGCCCTTATTACAGCGCCTTATCGAGAGTGAAAAGCCACGCCAGGGCCGCCGCCCCATTCGCGCACTGGTATTAACCCCAACACGCGAGCTGGCGGCACAGGTAGCCGAAAGTATCGATATCTATGGTCGACATCTGCCGCTCAAATCCACCGTGATTTTCGGCGGTGTCAGCATTAACCCACAAAAGCAGAAGCTCATTCGTGGAGTGGATATACTCACCGCTACACCAGGTCGTTTGCTGGATCACGTGGGTCAACGCTCCGCCGATTTATCCGGCGTTGAAATCCTGGTATTAGACGAAGCCGACCGTATGCTTGATATGGGATTTATCCATGACATTAAAAAAGTCCTGGCTCTATTACCCAAACATAAGCAAACCCTGCTATTTTCCGCCACCTTTTCAGATGATATAAAAAGGCTTGCGAATGGTTTACTGAATAAACCTTCACTAGTCGAGGTAGCGCAAAGCAACACTGCCACAGAAACCGTAACGCAAGTTGTGCACCCTGTAGACAAGGAGCGCAAGCGTGAGCTTCTATCGTTCCTGATTGGTTCCAACAACTGGCAACAGGTACTGGTTTTTAACCGCACCAAACATGGCTCTAATCGTTTGGCCGAACAGTTGAACAAAGATGGTATTACCGCTGCGGCAATTCATGGCAACAAAAGTCAGGGCGCACGTACCCGTGCACTGGCAGATTTCAAGACCGGTAACGTGCGTGTACTCGTAGCCACCGATATCGCCGCACGTGGACTCGACATTGACCAGCTACCGCATGTAGTCAATTTCGAACTGCCTAATGTTGCAGAAGATTATGTACACAGAATTGGCCGTACCGGACGTGCAGGTCGCGAAGGCGAAGCAATGTCTCTGGTTTGTGTCGATGAGCTTAAACTGCTGAGAGACATCGAAAAGCTGATTAAACGCGAGATACCTAAAACAGTGATCGATGGTTATCAGCCCGACCCTTCTATCAAGGCTGAACCTATCCAGAATGGTCGCTCCGGAAATCCACGTAATAACAACCGCAAACCACAGGGCCGACGTGGTAATAATGCGAATTTCCCTCCAGCACAGAATAAATCCAGAAACCAGCAACGCGGCCGCAGAAACGCAGCCTAACATCGAAACAGGAATCAAGACTCATGAGCGAACAAGCAAAACAGGACGATCGTAAGTACCATATTCACAGTATCGAAGAAATTGATGCTCCTACAGGTATGGAAACAGACCAGCAGTGGTATCAATACGTGATCAGCCATGGCCCTTCTCGCATAGAAGGCAAACGTCCAGGCACACTGGAATCCGTTAAACAGCATGCTGAGGAATATACTGAAAATCTGAATCAGCGAGCTACACTAGGCTACTCAGCCTATGCAACGCGTAAACCCAAGCAATCCGATAAAACACCTGCAAACCCGCCTGCAAAGGCTGCAGAGTAATTCGTATATCTTTTTATTAACCTTTTTTAATCTTTATAACCGTTATGACCGATTTACCCCATTGCCCAAAATGCGATTCACCCTACACCTATCAGGACAGAGACATGCTGGTTTGCCCGGAATGTGCTCACGAATGGTCAGCATCTGACAGTGACGCACCCGAAGGCCTGCAGATTAAAGACTCCAATGGTAATCTGCTACAGGATGGAGATAGCGTCACCGTAATCAAGGACCTCAAGGTGAAAGGTACCTCCTCCACCGTTAAGGTCGGCACCAAGGTTAAAAACATCCGACTGGTAGAAGGTGACCATGATATCGACTGCAAAATCGATGGTATTGGCCCCATGAAACTCAAATCGGAATTCGTTAAGAAAGCATAAGCACATGCAGCCTCTGTGTTGGTCACAGACACAGAGGCTGCAAAATTTATCTGGCTACTTGCGTTGTGTATAATGCGCACGCGATTAACCCTGTAAACACCTCTCAGTATGACTCAATCGAAACCTTTGTTGATCCTGCAACTCAGGCCGGAGGACGACACCTCTGACAATGAGTTTCAGGCCATACTCAAATATGGCGGGCTCAAACCCGAACAAACTCAGCGTTTGCGTATTGAAAAAAATGGCATCCCTGAAGATCTTTCACTGGATGATTATTGCGCCATCATCGTCGGCGGTAGCCCATTTGATATCAGCACACCTCTAACCGACAAGTCTGACATTCAAATAAAGATCGAAGCCGATTTCAGGCACCTGCTGGACGAGGTTGTGCGTCTGGATTTTCCTTTTCTTGGTGCCTGTTCCGGCAATGGTCTATTGGGGGCTTATCTCGGAACCTCTATCTCAAAGCGTTATGGTGAAGCCGTCGGCTGTGTGTCACTGGAGCTCACCGCAGATGGCAAAAACGATCCCTTGCTACAGGGCTTCCCAGATAGCATCAAGGTATTACTTGGGCATAAAGAAGCCTGCGATTGTGTACCACAAGGTGCCACACTGCTAATCACTGGCTCTGCCTGCCCGGTGCAGATGTTCCGCATTGGACAAAACGTGTATGCCACCCAGTTTCATCCGGAAGGCGATAGCGCTGGGTTTATAGTACGTATCCATGCCTACAAGCATCATGGCTATTTCAAACCTCACGAAGCCGAGCAGCTTATCGAAGCAGTAAGCCAGCACGAAACACCTTTTGCGCAAAAAATACTTGCGCGCTTTGTTCAGCGATATCGATAAATATGATTCCAGATAAAGTTAAGTCAGTTCTCGACACACATCAGCTCAATGTCTTGTTATTTGAACCCGGCAGCACCCCGACATCGGAACTTGCTGCTGCACAAATTAACTGTGCCGTCGGCCAGATTGCGAAATCCATGCTGTTCAAGGGTAAGGACGGTGTATTCCGATTATTTGTCTGTCCCGGCGACAGACGTATTGATAACAAAAAACTGAAAAATACGATAGGCGTTAAGGCGCGAATGGCGACAGCAGATGAAACCTTTGACATTACCGGATTCAAGCCCGGCGGTGTTTGCCCTTTTGGTATAGAAGCTATCGAAATCTTTATTGATGTGGGCTTAAGTGCCTATTCGACTATCTACCCGGCTGCGGGTACCGACGCTTCGGGCGTACCCGTGAGCTTTGACCAGCTCAAGCAGGTTATCCAGGCCAGTGAATGCGATGTAATGATGGACTTAAACATTTAAATCTCTATCCGCTGATTGCGCTTTATTTCAGTCGCCAGACTGTCAAAAACACCAGCTGTATTCGCATAATCCGGCCAGCGACTTACAACTTCCTGAACCTGATCGATAATCTGCCTTGCCTGTTGTTTAAAATTACCGATCAGAGCTGCTACCGCCAGCAGATCGGCACGACTAAAACCATCACGTTTTCCATTCAGGCTCATCTGATGCGCATTCACCCAGGGAGAATCCTTTTTATAGCTATAGGCTAGATCAAAGGCCGGTGCCAATCGCCAGGAACCCTGCATGGAATCGAGCACAAAACCAATGTTTTTACTGTGATCATCATGGTTACGTGCAATCACGTTAAATACCATTCGCCGAAAAATTTCCACCGCATCCTGACGCGGTAATCTTAACCGGCGTGCAACAGCGAGTAATTGTTCATAACTGTAACTACCCGGCCTCTTATAATCCGCATGATCCATCGCACAAAAAGAGGCATAGTGCAGTTTACGGTTGCCCTCACGATCAAAACGTCTGGTCATAAAATGCGCACGCTGACCATCGATTAGCAATTCACTGGGTGAGATATTGATATCACAATCCCGCGCCATCAGATAGTAAGCATATTCCATACGCCCAAACCCCTGCGGATCACCAAACACCTCGCTATTGATTTTATGCTCTTCTACCCCATCAAACTTGAGCAGAAAATGTTCAAAACCCTCTGGTGCATCTACCTGCCCGGAACGAATTTCTGTACGCTGTTGATTCACTGCCACCAGCGCCTTGGCGCGTGCACCACCTGCTGAAGTACCCACCTGAAATAGCGCGCTCATGGCCTCATCATTTTCCTGCTGTAGATCCACTGACTGCCTGAGATCGGCTCGTTGATCAAGTATCTGCTGGGCCATAGCAACCAGAGATTCCAGTTCTATCTGTTGATTTAGTGGTGAGCTATCACGAATAGCAGGCTGGAACTCCAGCGCCCCCATCCCTCGATTACCGCTGTACAACAGGCGCTCAATGGCATTCAATGAATTAGCATCGCGTCCATTTCTGATCAGCCAGGCATTAATCACTGAATTACCAAAATCATCGGGCAAGGTATCGCTAAAAACCGCCGGCAGGCCACGATAGGTTTGCGGGTTTAAATCGTTGAACTGGTATATTTTTGTTGATCGCGGCATATGCAACGGTGCGATTTCTGTTCCAGTAGCAAGCCACTGTGGCGCATATTCAAATCGGCTGATCCGGGTTTCCTCATCATAGGCCAGGGCCCCAACCAGATGCCCCCATAGATGAACTTCTGCCAGGTTCTGCATTACCAGTCCAGCCCTGAGTCTTCATCACTTTTATCTGTTAACTCAGAATTTGCGGCCTTATCGTGCTTTGAGCCGCTCGCACGTTGCCTTTGTCGCCCTTTCATTTTTAGCTGATGCATGGGACTTGATGTTACCTCGGGAACAAACCCTGTCACCAGATCAAGACGCCCCAGCACTCTGAGCACCGCGATAACATTTTCAAACTTGCCCGCACCTTCGACCAGTTTGCGGTAACTGAGCCGGGAAAGGCCAATCTCATCAGCCACGTATTGCTGTGTCAGGTTCTGTTCCAGACGCATCTGCTCGATACGCTGACCTATTTCCTGCGCAATGGCTTGATCTGTCATTGATTCAAATTTCATAGTGGTAACTTTTCTATAGATTAAAAAGAAAAACCCATGTTAATGTATACTTTTATTAACAATATGCATATATACAGGCATAAACATTAATGTCAACTTTTATTACCACAAAATCAAAAATAACGACTTAATGCAAAGAATATAAATCATTAAATGAGAATCGTAATGAACCCAGAAATCAAAAACCACTCTCAGAGTAATGAATTTTATACACAGGAAGCCTGCTATATACGCGAACTCTCCAACTCAAGCAGCGACCCTGAGCTGTCGATAGCCCAGGCCAGGGTAAAACCCGGTGTCACTACGCGTTGGCACAGTCTGGATGGCATTACAGAGCGCTACTACATCCTGCAGGGTGAAGGTATTGTTGAAATTGCTGAGCTGGAACCTCAAAGAGCAGGTTGTGGGGACATAGTGATTATTCCTGCCTCCTGCCGCCAACGTATTCACAACCCAGGGCAGGAGGATTTAATATTTCTGGCGATATGTTCACCTCGCTTCACCAGTGCTGCCTACCAGCAATTAGAATAATACCCCGCCATCCCTGGCATGTTCAGTGAGGGCTGTTTTATTGGGCCATAGCTCCGTGTAAAGTGACCTCATGATCACACTCAATGACCGCATGCTTCGGTAAAGTATTTTTAACGCGTAAAGCTGCCTGCTCCTGCTGTACAGCCAATATCCCTGCCTGGCCCAGTTTAATCCGCTCAAGATCATTTCGTGTAAGGCCAATATCGCGCAACTGATGTCTATCCATCGCGAAAAGCTGTTTATAAATCTGACGAGTAGAGTGGTAATCAATAAAACGCTTTGGCAAATTGACTACAAACTTCACCAGCTTAGTTACAAAATCCCCAATAGCTCTGCTACGTAAACAATGCGCTTTAGCATGAAAATTCCTGATCTGAGACGGAGGAATAGCTGAGTTCTGGTGTATATGAACAATATTCTGATCAACTTTCACAATAGTTCTCCTTAATAAGATAACTTGCGGTTTCAGAATATAGCCCTTATTATCCAGCTAAACAAATCATCATAACTTAAATAAAGTTTAGTTTTTCTAATGTATAAAAGATTACCCCCCTTAAATTCAATGCGCGCTTTTGAATCTGCAGCACGTCACCAGAGCATCAGCCTTGCAGCCAGTGAATTGAATGTCACCCCAGCGGCTATCAGCCAGCAGATCAAGTTACTGGAACAGGTGCTGGACGTTCAGTTATTTATAAGACAAAACCGGCAAATCGACCTCACCGAAGAAGGTCAGTTACTCAAACCCTTACTGGGTGAAGCCTTCGAGCAGATGTACCGGGCACTACAAACGCTGCGCGCACATCAGCAGGGGCATCCTTTAACCATTACCGCCCCTCACACATTCGTAGCTAAGTGGCTCATTCCAAGACTTGATGATTTTAATCAACAGTATCCTCAGATTAGCGTCAGAATTGATGCATCGACACGACTGGTAGATTTTGAACAGGAAGCAATCGATGTCGGTATTCGCTTCAGCATGCAACAGGACCCAGATCTGGTATCAACTCATCTAATGACATTGCAGGTGATCCCAGTCTGCAGCCCTGAGTTCATTCAAAAGCAGAACCGGCTAAAAACTCCAGCAGACTTAAGCAATCAGACATTGCTACATTATGAACATAAAACCGACGAACCCAGCTGGCCTGACTGGAACATGTGGCTCACCACAGTGGGATACCCAGAGGTCGATAGTAAAAGTGGAATTTCTTTCGCCCAACCAGAAATGCTAATTCAAGCCGCTATCGAAGGACAGGGCATTGCATTGGTGGCAACAATATTTGCAGAAAAGGATATTCAGGCTGGTCGGCTAGTTCAGCCTTTTTCGATGTCCATGCCTATCGATTTTTCATACTACCTGGTCACCACGCCTAAGCGGGCGAATCTACCGAGAGTAGCAGCATTTAAGCAGTGGATTTTACAGCAGCTAGGAGCCTGCGGGGTTTAGATGATCGTAGCGAGGAAATGGCATTTTGAGTCAAATATTTCGATCACTTGAGGCCAATAGTGAGCCTATTTAACGAAAATAATCGAATTGTTGGCCAAAATGCTTTTTCAGTAGTAGATTCATCATCCTAAATCCGACAGCCTCCTGGCTATGTAGAAATAAGTAATACCCTATTTGTAAAAAAATGATTCAAATGCTATAGCTTGTTTATAACTACCACGCACAGGACATATATGCCATACGTAAACATTAAAATTACTAACGAAGGGGCAAACCCTGAACAAAAAGCTCAGTTAATAGATGGTGTCACAAGGTTATTAAAAGATGTTTTAGGGAAAAATCCGGCAACCACAGTAGTCGTAATAGACGAAGTTGATACCGACAACTGGGGCATTGCGGGTGAAAGCATTACACTACGCAGAAAAAAAGGGCTATAGTCATCCTTATCACGCATATCCCATACCAACCTTGATGATTTATAACCACGTAAACAGCATGTCAGATTATATGAGGAAACCTTTATAAAACGGCAATAAATATTTGTCATCTCTTTAAAATTAGGGTGCGACCTTTTTCAAAATAACAGGGGGTTATTGAAAACACGATGAAAACCAGCGAACTAATTTGGCAAGACGCACAGCATCAGGACTTACTGGCGATGGTGGAATCTTTAAAAAATTCACCGGATACCGGTGTCGAAATTCTGGATAAGTTAACCGACTATGTTACTTACCACTTTTCTATGGAAGAGCGCTATATGAGAGCCACAAACTTTCCGGATTCTGATGCACATATTCGTGCACACAGGAATTTTGAGGATAAGGTAAAAATCATGAAGTCCAGCCCCCATATTGTCGAACACGGCTTAAGGAATAATTCTTTTCGTAATGAAATTATCGGTTTTTTAAACGACTGGTTGGTAAAACATGTCTTAGGTCTGGATAAAAAGCTGGAACAACATATCCTGAATTCCGATATCAAATAATTCAAATATATCCCGCTGCAACTTTCGAAAAGTTGCAAAAAAAAACATAAAGACCTCACATTAATTCTGTGACTAAAGCACATTCCTATCTCATCAAAAGTTATTACAATCTAACTACTTTCAATGCAATTTATAGAAAACGCCATGAATGAAGATAACGAAGTAATACTAATCGATGAAGATGATGACGATAGCGAGGAGTCACACCAGGGGACTCTTGGCGACGAGGACGATACCATCGTTGATACCACTTGCGCACTAAATATGATCCATTCAAACAAATCATTCCACTGGCAACAGTTTTTCGGTTAAGTTAAGACGCCTCTGATCTGCATAATATGTCTCTGTAAGACCTGGAGCATACAGATTCAAGGCGCGCTTGCAGATAAGGGTGGTCCCTTTTCAAGGAGTACAACGCAGAGTGCGCTTCATCCTGTGTGCCAGAGATATAATATACAGATCGGGTGTGTCCAAAAAATGCCGATCTGATGATACAACCTCAGACCGGCATATTTCATCAAATCACTTAATATCCACCTGAATTTTTTTAGCTTTTTCGACAGCCGACTTCGGCAGGTGTAGATAAAGCATACCTTCCTTGCTTTCAGCTTTTATTTCATCGACTTTCACATTTTCCGGCAAAGTAAAACTGCGTGAGAACTTGCCATAAAAGCGCTCAAGACGATGTTCCTTTTCATCACGCTTTTCATATTTACGTTCTCCACTGAGCGTAACTACACCTTGATTAACATCAACACTAATATCTTCCTTTTTAACCTCAGGCAGCTCTGCCTTGATTAAAAACTCCTTATCATCTTCGGTGATATCTACCGAAGGGCTCCAGTCAGCGTTCAACAAACCATCCTGAGACGGATGCCTGGTCATAGCGCGCTGATAAGGCTTGAAAAACTCATCCAATTCATTAAAAGGATTCCAACGTATCATGTTCATCTTTTTTCTCCTGGTTTAGTTGACATTGATACTACTCATTGATATTGATACCACTCATTAATATTGATACTACTCTTTGATTCTGATAGGTACAAGTTAAACAACTTCAACCCCATAAAACCTGTAACTTGACAAGGATCAGGGTATGTAAAAACAGTTGGCTTAGTAGGCTTGAAACACGTAAATCCGGCACTATTTATAGATATTAAGTGCTGATTTTTAACTGCGGTTTTTTACTACTAAATTATACCGACAACTTAATCGAGACAGGCTTTGAATAAGAACTCATTTATCATTCTTTTGCAGTTCGTATTAATTTTGATCCTGATCTGGTTTTTATGGCGCCCAGCTGATAACAATACCGCAGATAAGGTCGCTCCTGAATCCAGCAAGTATCTTAACGAAGGTCAATACAACCAGGTGCTTGATCGTCTGGATAAACTGGAAAACGAGCTTTTACAGCATACATCTGATCGCCAACAACTAGAAGATAGAATCACCCAACTGGAAAACCACAACAGCCCCTCTACACTACAGGAATATTCCACAAAAACATCCGATACTGATATGCAGTCCACACAGGACGAACCTGACACTGTTGATCTCCCTATCCAGCAAAAATTAATCAATCAGGGGCTAGCGGTTGAGACGGTTAATATGCTGCAGAAGTATGTAGATGATAAACGCCTGCAAAGGCTAAACTTAAGGGATCAGGCAATTCGGGAAGGATGGCAGAACAGTGACCAGTACGTGGAAAAAATGCATGCTCTGGGTGATGCGGCATACGGACTCAAACAGGAGTTTGGGGAAGAAGTTTATGATCAGTACCTGTACGCTTCAGGTCGTCCTAATCGGGTTGTTGTTCGAGAGGTTATTAACGGATCTGTCGCACAAAGTGCAGGGTTAAAGCCTGGTGATATTATTCTCCGCTACGCCGAAGAATCAATCTATAACATGGATGAATTACGTGAAGCGACCACTAAAGGAAATTCAGGAGAAAGCATTCTGCTTGAGTTTATGCGTGATAAACAATCCTATTCTGCCACTATAGTTCGAGGACCGTTGGGCATCTCAATGGACTTTGCTCGCATAGCTCCCTAGTTGCCGCTAATTATCCCCGTTCAGGAAATCAGCAGTCATGGTTCACTCCGAAGTTGCACGGCCTATATGATAGCCCTGCGATTGTGCAATGCCCAAAGATCTTACAATTTTCAAAACCTGTTTACTAGAGACAAATTCCGCCGGAATCGTTTGTATGCCCAGATGCTGAAGGTTAGAATAATAGGTACCATAGTCATCTGTCGCTATCTTGCAGCCGCAAAATTTAACCCTTTCAATTTAACGCTCCCTACCTGGCATAGACGCCTGTGGATACGGGACGGAGGTCAGCTCCTCCCGACTCAAAACTGTGGCAGGAATGACAGGAGATAGTCCCATCTCTGGACAAGCGAGGATCGGTGAATAACCTTTTCCCCAGAAAGCCCTGGGCTGGTCATAATCAACATGCCGGGGAATGGGTATAATCGGCTCAAAAGCTTAAGCCGTCATACCAGTTAATTAAATAACTCCAGAGAGCAGGTTGATTAAACCGTATAGATCACCTTACAAATGGGCAGCGGTTGCTCAAATGAAAGGATATTTATCATTCCTGCCGATTACCATAGCTGTACCAGAGCTGGCTCGGTGAGTTGCTATCTGCACGCTCAATCCACAAAAGATGTAAGCCGCCCAGGTCATCAAGTGCTACAGCAGCATGCGTCTGCTCACCCGTTCCTGATGCCGTAACAGGAGAAAAGTCACTACTCCATTCACTATCTTCGTTATAGAAGCTTAGCCAGATATCGGAATCACCCAGCCTGAAATCGTCCCAAACCACAACAAAATCTCCATTTTGATTACCAGTTACGGATGGATTGTAATGGGGAAGCTGGTCACCCTGCTTGCTATGTACCTGTTCATTTGGACCAAAGTCAGCGCCACCGTCAGAGCCCAGCGCAGCGTAAATACCATATCCTTTGCCGCCTGTACGTTTATCCATCCAGGCTGCAAGTACTTCACCATCACCAAAACCGGTAATAGATACTCGAGTCACACCATTCCCTTTATCATACTCATTGCGGTTTGAATAAAATTCGTTGAGATAGGATGGTACTGAGAAGTTGATATCAACCGAGTCTGAAACACTGTACATCAGACGGGTATGCCCGGCCCGTCGATCTTCCCAGGCTACGCAAACGGTTGATTGATTAATGGTAATACTGGGCATCAGCATAGGCGTGTCCACCAGCTCAGGCTCTACCTGATAACCGACCACCTGCTTTAATGCACTCGAATTATCTACCTTTAAACGAGCAACTTTCAAAGCATAACGATGTTGTTTCTTTTCACGCCATACCGCCATCATATCATCGCCATAGGCTGCGACACTGGGATGAGCTGCCACATTGTCTGATAACAAGAGTGCATCACTCACCCCCTGCCTGGTCTGTAAACGCGCATACACCGCACCATCCTGCTCATAAACTACCAGGAAGCGACCTCCAGTTATAGGTGCTATTGCCGGCTCATAAGCTTCCTGCCCACTGCTAATCCGAATCGCTTTGCCAAATTGATGCTGTGAAGTGGATTTTTGAGCCAGATATATTTGTGGACTGCCACTGGAGTTATCCTCCCACACCAAAGCAATCTGATCACCAGAGAGCGCAATATGCTTGCGTCCAGCGCCTTCCAGGTGATGAAAAACGCCAGACCTGGGAGCATCAGTCAGCGCGACTTTTTGCGAAAACGACCATCCCGCTGCCTGACAGACAGAAGCCATCAGAAACAGCGCAAAACTAGGTAAAATTTTCATTATCTAGCCGCCAGATATTCTTTCAGTGTAGTTTTCAGGTAATGCCCCTCAGCAACAAAGGTATTGAAATCAGACATTTGCTTGACCGTCTGAAAGCCAGCCTTTTTGAATAAAGGCTTTTGATCTGCTGAGTAATAGATAAAAGTGGGCGTACCCTGAATCCGGCTTCGCGCAGTGAACTGCATCTCGGTAGTTCTTTCACCATTAGGTAATCGAATACGCGCATCACTTTCAGTATCTACATAGGCCAGGATAAAGTTATCCTGAAACTGCTTGCTCAGACTGGCGTCGCTAAATACTTCTTTATGCATCTTGCGGCAGGTACTACATCCATAGCGACCAAAATATAGAAACATGGGTTTGTTAGCTTCGCGGGATTGCTTCATCGCCTCACTGAGATTGTAAAATTGATAACCTTCAGGGGGCGCCGACAAAGCAACAGGTTGATAACTAAGTGCCAATAACAGTAATAGATGTAAACAGTAACGGGCAATTTTCTTATTATTCATTTTCTGGACACCAATGTTTTTTGAACTCTGAAAATCTACGTCAGCCTCATGAACAGGTCAAGCGACAACTCTAAACGCCAACAATAAAAGCAATTGACAGTCTTTTCGATTGCGGCGACTATAAGTAGCATGAAAAAAACCTATCCGACTTCTCTCGTTCTCCGTCTGCGCAAGATTAACTTTGCATGGCTTACGAGCTTGCGGCTGGGAATATTCTGAATCAAATGAATTCAATATCAGGCCGCTCTCAATGAGCGGTTTTTTTTTGGCTTAAGGAAAATATATGAAAGTTTTAAGCGCCTATTTAACGGTGATCATTATCTGGAGCACCACCCCATTGGGTATTCAATGGAGTGGAAACGAGGTTGGTTTCGCTTTTGGTGTAGCTGCTCGTATGGTCATAGGGTTAATCGCCCTTTTGCTTATCAGCCTTGTGTGGCGCATATCTCTGCCCTGGGACAGGCACAGTCGTCTGGTGTATCTGGCTGGAGGCATCCCTTTATTCCTCGCTATGTCTCTTGTTTACTGGGCTGCACAATACATTCCTTCGGGATGGATATCAGTGATCTTCGGTCTATCGCCTTTTATCACCAGCCTGTTTGCCAGAATGATACTGGGAGACAAATCTTTCAGCGTGGCAAAAACTAGCGGGATGTTGCTGGGATTAATCGGCCTGATGATTGTATTTGTAGAGAGTATCGATATCAGGCAACAGGCCTGGTTAGGTGTAGTTGGGGTCTGCCTGTCTGCCAGTGTACATTCATTGAGCTCGGTGCTGATTAAAAAGCTCAACCCGATAATTCATCCTGTTTCTATTACCACCGGTAGCCTGCTGATGGCAACACCCCTGTTTGTAGCCAATGCATTGTATGCAGGCTTACCTGAACATATTCCCATGCAATCGATGATGGCTATTTTTTACCTCGCAATTATGGGGTCTGCACTTGGTTTCCCGCTGTATTTTTATTGTTTAAAACAGTTGCACGCTCAGCGTGTGGCGCTCATTACCCTGATCACTCCTGTAATGGCGCTGATACTGGGCAGTGCGTTAAACCACGAAATCATCAGCCCTCGCATTGGCTATGGTACGCTATGTATCCTGACGGGATTAGCGGTTTATGAATATGGGCATTTTTTACCACTAAAAAAGTTCTACTTGCGCTGGATTCGTTATCCGCTATAAAGAACAGCATACAATAGTTTTATTAAACAGTATGATAAGTGGAGGTGCATTCTGCAATTCCTGATATTCCATTCCAGGAATTGCCAACTCTTAGTCCTTATTCAGGTTTAAATAGACGAAAACTATCTGCATACAGCGCAAGGAACAAGAATGGCATCAGCAGGTAACAAAAGGGCATCTACTATCAGCAACATCCTCTGTTCTGTGCTTAGTGCAGTGCTACTGCTGTTTGCGTTGAATCAGGCGGTGCAGGCTCAAGCTGTAAGGTTTAACCAGCTGGAGCTAGACTGGATAGGGAAACATCCTCAAATCAGCGTCGGCATGGATGACAGATGGCCTCCGATTGATTTTATTAACAGCGATGGTCAGCGCCAGGGAATAAGTTACGATATCCTTCAACTGATAGCTGCTCAGACCGGAATCCATTTTATACCCATCGCAGCTAATGGCTGGAATGATATGCTGAATAAGGCTGCAGCTAGAGAAATCGACATAGTTGCAACCCTGGCTAAAAATAGCGAGCGCGAAAAATCCTGGAACTTCAGCCAACCTTATTTTCAATACCCCTATGTCATAACCACTCGTAAACAGGAAAACTCACTAAACAATCTGAAATCACTGGAAGGAAAAACTGTAGCCATTGAAAAAGGATATTTTCTTCACCAGGAACTCATCAAGAATCACCCGCTTATAAATCTTCTGGTAGTAGACAATTCGACACAGGCTTTACAGGCCGTGTCACGCGAACAGGCAGATGCCTATGTGGGCAATCAGACGGTCATTTTTTACCTGATTGAACAGCTCCGCCTGACGAACCTGAAGGTAGCAGCCGATGCTGGATATCCAGGTGGCAAGCTACACTTCGCTGTGCGTAAGGACTGGCCAGAACTGGTATCGATTATTAACAAGGTTCTGGCAAACACAGAAGAAAATCAAATAAAACAAATAGAGCGTCGATGGCTGGGACTCACTCAGAATGACTTACTCAGCCAAAACATGCCTTCCACTGTCAAATTCACCCCTGAAGAAGAAACATGGCTGAAAAATAATAAACATCTATCAATAGGAGTGATGCAAAACTGGCCACCGATTAGCGAAGTTACCCCCACAGGGCAATTACAGGGTATAGATATAGATATTGTCAAACAACTTAACCGGCGGCTGAACAACCGAATCCATATCGTAGCTGGTCCCTGGGACAGCATATATCAGGATATTAAAAATAAAAAACTGGACCTCATTATGGGGATTACCCCTCAACCATACCGCACCCCATTCATGGAGTTCTCAAATCCATACCTGAGTGTGCCGCATGTCATTGTTGCGCGTCATGATATCAGCGAATTCTATGCAGACGAAAAAGCCCTGGCAGACAAGGTAATCGCACTGGAAAAAGATTTCGTCAATGTCAGCTATTTCAGGCAAAACTACCCTGATGTCATCATCCAGACCTATGAAAACACCCTGGCTGCACTAGAGGCGGTATCAAGAGGAGATGCCGATGCCTATGCAGGCAGTCGTGTTGTCGTGCTTTACCTGATTGAAAAGCAATTGCTAAGCAATCTAAAAATTCACGGTCGCCTGTCCAAACCCCCAACCGAACTGGCCATTGGAACTCGCAAGGACTACCCTATACTGGCATCGATTATTCAAAAAGTTCTGGGGGATATTTCTCCTTCAGGCGTACGTCAGATCGTCAATAAATGGATACCATTGAATACACCTGCTGATATTGAATATAAGTTAAACCTGTCAACCGCAGAACAACAATGGTTAGATCAACACTCTGATCTAAAAGTCGGCATTATGGATAACTGGCCGCCATTTAATTTCGTCAATGCAGCAGGAGAGCCGGAAGGAATTGGTGTCGATATTATTCATGAACTTAACCTCAGGCTGGACAATAAAATATCGATTGTTCCCGGTAAATGGAAACAGATATACAATCAGGTTAAAGATAAAAAACTCGACCTGATTCTTGATATTACCCCCAAACCAGAACGTGAAGCTTTTTTTAATTTCACAACCCCCTATCTAGACATACCACACGTCATCATCGCGCAACAAAAAAATATCTTCTATCGATCTGAGGATGATCTGGGCAATAAAATACTCGCATTGGAAGAAGGTTTTGGAAACGTCAAATACTTCCAGCAAAAATACCCTGATGTTCATATCAAGCTTTACCCTGATACAGAACTGGCACTGGAAGCGGTTTCTCGTGACGAGGCAGATGCCTATGCCGGCAATCGGGTCGTGGCACTATACCTGATCGATAAACTGGCTCTGTCCAACCTCAAGGTACATGGAAGATTGAATAAACCAGGCTCCATTCTGGCTATAGCTTCACGTAAGGATTACCCAATTTTACGTAATATCCTGCAAAAAGTGCTGGATAGCATAGGTGAAAATAAAATACGCGAAATAAAAAACAGATGGCTGGGACAGGGGGCTGATACTGATGCTATACCCGAATTAAAGCTAACGAATGAACAGAAGCTCTGGTTACAAAAACACCCGGTTATCAGACCTGGTGTGGATGCGAAATGGAAACCGCTCGAATATATTGATGAACAGGGCAATTACCAGGGACTGTCTTCCGATTTTATAAAATACTTTACCCGGCAAATTGGGGTTAGACTGGAAGAACCCGCAGAAATCACCTGGGCTGAAATATTAAAGGGTTTACGCGAAAAAAATATTGATCTTTCCCCCTTATTAATAAAAACAGCAGAGCGCAGTGAGTACCTTAACTTCACCAAGCCTTACCTCTCTTTCCCGGTGGTGATATTTAATCAACGCGGAACCACTCTGCTAGGAGGCCTGAGTGATCTTGACGAGAAAAAAGTAGGTATGGTCGAGGGCTACGCAATTGCCGAATTGATCCAGCAGGATCATCCAGAAATTCAACAGGTTAAATTTAATGATACGCTTGAAGGTTTGCAGGCGCTGGCAACCGGTAAGATAGATGCCTACATAGATGTGCTGTCAGTGGGTGCTTACCTGATCGCTTCAAATGGAATGTCCAATCTACAGGTGGCCGCCTCTACGCCCTATCAACATGATTTTTCAATCGGGGTGCGCAAAGACTGGCCTGAATTGATCCCTATTCTCAACCAGGCAATAGATCAATTACCGCCAGTAACCAAGAATCAATTTCTTAAAAAATGGCTGGTAGTCAAGTATCAGAAAGAAATTGATTACACCCTGCTCTTCTGGGTGGTTGCAGTCGCAGTATTGATATTCATCATTCTATCGCTGAGAGCACGCGAAATGACGCGTATAAACGCCCAGCTCACCGAAGGCCGTGAACGACTGGCTCTGACGCTGGAATCTGCCGAGTTAGGCACATTTGAAATAAAATTCCACAAAAATTCAAACACACAGTTCAATTACGATGAAGCTTTCGCTGCACATCACCATCTTGAGCAACAACTCGAATTTAAAGACACCAGCGAATTCTTTCAACATATATCCCCTGATCAGGCTCAGATGGTGCGCGATCGACTAATACAATATGTAAAAGGAGAAACAGATCAATTCAAGGTGGAATATCAAATCGCAGCAAATCAGCACTGGATATCCACTCAGGGTCGAATTTTTGAGCGTGATAATAAAGGTTGGGCTCACAGGATAATAGGTATTAGTCAGGATATAAACGAACGCAAGCAAGCCCAGATAGCCATGGAAAGATCCAGTCAGTTCAAAAGCCAGTTTCTGGCTAACATGAGTCATGAAATCAGAACACCGATGAATGCTATTGTTGGTCTGGGACATCTACTACTCAGAAGTGGCTTAAATAAAAAACAGTCCGAATACCTGACTAATCTGCAAAAATCCGCCAAAATTCTGTTGGGGCTAATAGATGATATTCTTGATTTTTCGAAGATTGAGGCCGGTCACCTTAGAATCGAATATATCACATTCAATCTTGAAGAATTGCTGATCGATCTTTCTGAAATGACCGCTTTACGCATGACTCAGGAGAATGTGGAATTTATCATCGATATAGGTCCCAAAGTGCCTAAAAATCTGATTGGTGACTCCTTCCGGCTTAATCAGGTACTGACTAATCTGGTATCCAATGCGATCAAATTTACTGAGGCTGGAGATATTGTACTGAAGGTTAGCCTGGTAAATCACACTCATCAAAAAGTAACGCTGTTGTTTTCAGTCAGCGACACGGGTATAGGTATTGATAAAAATAACCTCGCCACCTTATTTGACCCCTTCATTCAGGAGGATGGTTCTACTACCCGCAAGTATGGCGGCACAGGTCTTGGCTTATCAATCAGCAAACAGCTCACTCAGCTAATGGGTGGGGAGCTAAAAGCCGAAAGTGAAAAAGGCAAAGGCAGTCGATTTTACTTCAGCCTGCCATTCAAACTCGCCAAACATGATGGCAATAAACGTTTACTCACCCCACCAAGCACTGACCTACGTGGCATGCATGTACTCATCGCAGATGACAACCCAACGTCCTTACAGATTCTTACCGATACTCTGGGTTCACTTAACTTCAAGGTCAGCAGTGTTAATTCAGGCGATCAGGCAATTCAGATGTTGAAGCAAACTTCCCACAAGTTTGATCTGTTACTGATAGACTGGCGTATGCCTGACAAGGATGGCATAGACACAGCAAGTGAAATAAAGCAAAGCCTCAGTATTGAAAAAATGCCACTCATTATTCTAATGACGGCTTATGGTAAAGATCTCATTGAAATAGATAGCGACAAATTTCTTCTCGATGGAATATTAATTAAACCAATCACGCCTTCTTCGCTATTTAATGCCATTATTCAGGCGAAAAACAACACAGCCGACCACCAACTATCCATCAAATCTGACGAAGTATCCCCAAAAGAGATTAAAGGTCTGGTCGGAGAGGTTATTCTGGCAGAAGATAACCTGATAAATCAGCAGGTCGCGCTGGAAATTTTACAGCAAATGGGCGTCGATGTTCTTGTTTGTTCAAATGGTATCGAAGTACTCGATTTACTGAAAACTACGACCCCGGACATGATTCTAATGGATATTCAGATGCCGGAGATGGATGGCTACGAAACCACAAAAATAATCAGAAGCGATGCACAATTCGATGATCTCCCCATCATTGCCATGACCGCCAATGCAATGAAAGAAGATATTCAGAAATCCAGAGATGTTGGTATGCAAGGACATATCAGCAAACCGGTAGATCCAGAAATTCTGTATCAAACATTGTGTCAATACCTGGATTTTACAGATAGCAACAAGCTACACGGTCAAGCTGCTGAGGAAAAACATCAGCCAATATCTGCTGTACAAAGCTGGCCTGATTCGATAGCAGGATTAAATATCAAGCAGGGTATACAACAGGTAGGTGGCAATGAGCAACTTTACCAGAAGCTGTTGAAAGATTTTTTGCATAATCACGAGCATCTGGGAGAGGATCTGGAAAAATATATTCAGCAAAATAATCAGCAACAGGCCACTCGCTCAGCCCATACCTTAAAAGGTGTATCTGGAAATATTGGCGCAGAAAGACTGTATCAGGTATCCAGTGAAATTGATCAGAAACTTAAGCAGGGATTGCCGATAGAAAGCGCACTTCTGGATGAATTTTCCAGCGCCTTTAATGAGTTAAGCGAGGGTATACATCAACTACAATTAAAGCAGAATGATGAACCGAATGTTGAAGCAAAAGCAAGCAGTGAAGTCGGGCTGCAGAAGCTACTACAAAGTCTACACAACAGCGACGCTAACTCAGGCCTGTTACTGGATAATTTAACACCTGAACTCATACCCCTTATTGGAGCAGAGGCTATGGAACGTATATCCCAACTGGTAGCTGATTTCGAATTCGAACAGGCTACAGATATTCTCACCCAAAATTTGCAAGAGAAGCGTAATGAACACCGAAAATAATAGCCATACACGTATTCTTGTTATTGATGATGAACCTTTTTTTCTAGGATTGTTAAGCGATGCTCTAACACCGCACTTTCAGGTTTCACTGGCTAAAAATGGTGAATATGGAATAAATCTGGCACAGGGAGCAAGCCCCCCTGATCTGATCCTTTTAGATATTTTGATGCCCAATATGGACGGCTATGAAACCTGTCGCAGGCTCAAGCAGAATCCACTCACTAGCGAAATCCCAGTCATTTTCCTGACCGCCAAGCAGGAAATAGAAGATGAACTAAAGGGCTTCCAACTGGGTGCACTAGACTATATTACCAAGCCCATAAGCATCCCCCTGTTACTCGCCAGGGTAAAAACTCAACTGACAGCAGCAGAGCATCGTCTGGCGCTGGAACAACTTGTTCAGGAGCGCACCAGGGAACTGGAACGTACAAAAGATGCCATTGTTTACAGCATGGGAGAAATGGCTGAAATGCGCGATAAAGAAACGGGTAATCACCTGTTGCGCACTAGCGAATATGTTTATGCTCTTGCTAAACAAATGGCTACCCTGCCACGTTATCAATCTACCTTAAGCCCTCGCATGATAACAGCCTATGCACGTGCAGCACCGTTGCATGATGTTGGCAAAATAGCAGTGCCAGATAGTATTTTGCAGAAACCAGAAAAACTCGACCCGGAAGAATGGGAAGTTATGAAAAAGCACCCAGTGTATGGCAAACAAATAATAGAGAGTGCGGAGAGAAAAATTGGCACGACTCTATTCATACAGGTTGCCAAGGACATCGCCTACTGCCACCACGAAAAATGGGATGGTAGCGGTTATCCGCAGGGTCTGAAAAAGGAACAGACCCCGTTATCGGCCAGATTGATGGCACTAGCGGATGTGTATGATGCATTGTCCACCGGACGCCCATATAAAAAGATTTTTAGTCACGAAACTGCAACAGATATGATCATGCAACAACGCGGTATGCATTTCGACCCACTGGTGACAGACTGTTTTGAACAACTCAATGAAGAGTTCCAGTTAATTTCACGCAGAAACAATCACCATATACACATAAATAAGCCCAATAACAACAGCAAGGTAACAAGCCATTGATCGAGATAATGAACCTTATAGTTATCAATAATGTAATTAATTAACTAAGCATTGTTATCGATCCTGGCTTATTATAATTCCAAAAGGATGAGTAAAATGAAGAGCAATACAGTCCAAAAACCCAGATTATTAATCGTTGATGACGAAAGCTTTTATACTGAAGTACTGGATAATCTTCTGAATCAGGAATATGAGATAGATATCGTACACAATGGTGAAGACGCACTAAATCATGCTGCGAGCGATCCAGTACCCGATTTGATTCTGCTGGATATCATGATGCAGGATCTCGATGGCTATGAAGTCTGCAAATTGCTCAAGAAAAATCCTCAAACAAAAAATATTCCAGTGATTTTTCTGACTGTGCGTAGCGACGTTGACGATGAAGTACTGGGATTTAACCTGGGTGCTGTTGACTATATAACTAAACCCATGAGTCCTCCTATCGTTCGTGCCCGCATTCGTACTCATATCGAAATTCAACAATTACGCAAAAGACTGGAAAAGCTGTTAGTCGAGTGTAAATAAGCGGCCTACTCCTTGGTAATATTGACGATAGTCATATCGTAAAAACATAATACAGTTTCAGAATTTATCTTATTTTTTTAACTTTTTTATGGAGAAGACTATGTCTTTAAATCGTCATTTTTTAACCGCCCTGACCGCAACCGCCCTGCTATCGGTTTCATCCTTGCAGGCTGAGCAAGTCAATCAGGGTGAATTAAAAAAAGAAGCCATCAACCTGGTTAAACAGTTCGGTGGTACGCTCAAACCAGAACTTAAAAAAGCTCTGAAAAGCGGTGGTCCTGCCCATGCCATTGGCATCTGTTCAGAGAAAGCACCCGAAATCGCTAAAAACCTGCGCGATTCAAGCGGCTGGTATATCAAGCGCGTCAGTCTGAAAGCTCGCAACAGTAGCTCTGCAACCCCTGATAGCTGGGAGCAAAAGGTACTAAAACAATTTGACGCACGTCAGGCCAAAGGCGAGTCAGCCGAAAAAATGGCCTATTCAGAAATTGTTGATGGCAAGTTCCGGTTTATGAAAGCCCAGGGTGCAGGAAAACTATGTCTGAACTGTCACGGGGCCGAAGTAACACCAGAAGTAGAAGCGGCTCTTAAGGAAAAATATCCAGACGATAAGGCACGTGGCTATAGCCTCGGTCAGATTCGCGGTGCCTTCAGCCTCGCTAAAGACCTGTAAAACCTTCATCACTAATCCTGCGCCAGAAACCCTTCTGGTGCAGGATTTTATAACCCAAAATTTCTCACTTCTCAGCGATCACCACCGACCACCAGGGTCCTGCCGATTTACCTAGCAAAGCCGCCCAGTACCAGGCCGACACATCACTCCAGCTATTACCGGCATCATCATAGATGCGTTCATACACGCGCAATGAATCCTCACCCCGGCTTGCCAGAAACTGACTCCATTTAGCCTCACCAGATCGCGTTGCCAGTGGCAATGGGCTAATCGAAAAACCCACCCCGCGTAGACAATCACTGGCCGGATGCAGTTTACGCGTAGGACTGAATACCCAGCGCAGGATATATTCACGCCGACCATCGCTAAAACGCTGAATACGTCCGGGAAAATCGCGTACAAAAAGACGCTCCTTTTCACTCAGTAGCAGCGGCTTGAGTAGTTGCCCCTCCAGCTGTGTTGGCCAGCCGGGAAAAGCCTGGGCACTGGACTCAAGCGCCGAGCTGCCAGCGAACAAGGGCAGCACTGCTGCACATATGCAAAGCAATAAATAGGGGATCAGGCGGGACATAGTACAGACCTCGGAGCAAGCCTGTCGGCTAACCACAGAATAGCCACTGCGGCAGCGATAAAAGTAACCATACCCACCCCATCGTGTGCCCAGGCAGGCATAGCAATCAGACCTGACTCAATATAAAACAGCGCCGTGGCGCGCAAGATATTGGCCGCGATAATAATTCCCAGTGTCATCGAGCTGAGTGCAACCAGTCTAGCCAGGTGCATACGGTACACACAGGCTAGAGTAAAACACAGATAAAAGCCAAACCACATCATCTTAATACCGCTACAGGGCGCATCAATCGATACCGCCCCTCCATCCCAGTTCAGTAACGTTCCAGTATGAGTTACCGCCAGTCCATTCAGTTGCAGCAAATGCGCCGCCAGATTACCCACCAGCCAGCGTAGTGGATAACCCAGAAAAAACTGTAAAGACGCCATCACCGGCAAAGACAACAGCAACAAACCCCACAGCGCCGGAGATAAACCCCTGCCCAGAAAATACTGCGAGCATAAAACCCCCAGCAGGGTAATAGCGATAGCAGCACGAAAGATGGGTGGCAGGAATACATAACTGCACAGATAAACCAGCATCAACAGGCTAAGCGTGAGCAATGGAATCCGTGCCTGCCTGTCATTAGCTCGCTGATTCAGCAGATAGCCAATGGCAGTAATCAATGCCAGCACACCAAATTTCTCATCCGAGCTATCCAGCAGACGACTCGTATACCATTCAAGCACAGGCCACAGTGCAAGCAGGCTGGCACTGAACAATAGTGTCATTTGATTTGGTTTTAAGTTCATGCGCTAAAGCGCCCAGTATTTATAAGCATGTGTCGCCGCTTGAGCGCCCAGCCCAGCATCACCAGAGTAGCGATGATCAATAACCAGGTTTCTGGTTCCGGTATCGTCGGTACCGTGCCTTCCTCCACTGGCTGTAATCCATTCGCATCATATTGCTGCTGATTCTCCAGTACGACCGCACCACTCACCGGGGTTACTAGTTGATAACGCGCCGCTATCTGGATCGCCCTTTTTCTCTGTTCGATAGTGCCTGCAGCAATCAACGCCTGAATACGATCATAGGCCCACAGACGCAGCAGATGATCCGAGATTAGCTGGCCAGAAAATTTAAAATCACTGCCTGCAATCTCGTCGCGTATCGTATTCCATTGCTGATGCTGACCGCTCCACAGAGCAAATTGATAGGATAAATCCTGTTGCAGATTAGCAATACGCGCAACTGGCTTAAACTGAACCTTCTCATCCAGCGCTTCAGCAATTCGGTTCACCTTGCTAGCGACTGGAAAATCATATATCTCTGGCCCCTTTGGTCGACGTTGCCAGTTTTGGCGCAGATTATCGACTGTCGTCAACATCACAGGCTGTGGACCATGTATCCACAACAGAGCCGAGTTTTGATACCGTGACGCCACTGACCAGGCGTATTCAAGTGCAGGCGTATTATCGACCCCACCGACAAAATCGAAATCCCTCAAACGCTGTGCAAGCTGCCTTGGCAGAGAAAAATTGGCAGCATCAATCCCTGCGCTCAATTCACTGATTTCATCGCCCGCAACAATCACAGTCAGTCCGAAAGACTCCGGCAGCTTCAGGATAGCATCGGCAATCTGATCGCTATAATCCTGCATGGATTGAGAGCCATCGATCACCATCACCAGATGATCAATCTTCACACTGCGCTTAACCAGGCGTTGCCTCACCACGGATTCTGCTTTGATCCGATTATTCAATGTATGAACCTCTGTCACTTGACTATCACGCGAAACCAGCACCGCATTAGACGGACTTTTTAATCCTGCATCATCCAGCTTACCGCGTAGTGTGGCAGCGCCCGAGTTTCCTGATTCAAGTATCAGGTGGGTTCGCTCACTGCGCATGGTGGCTTTAGAATCCAGCCACAGCGAATGCTGAAAATCATCGGCAATACTAAAATTTTGCTGTTTGAAAAACGGCAGGCGCAAAATCCCCTCGCTTGCATCCCTGATCACCAGCGGCGCAGTCATTCCAATGCGAGCCTTGATCTTGCCGCCAACAGGAACCGGGAACAATTGCACCAGCACGGTATCAGGCCCTGCCGTGGTCACCAGAATCGGATCACGCTGTCGCCTCACTACCGACTGGTAAGCCTGACGCGCCTGCCCCTTAGCAGCAAAAGCTGCCTCGCGTTCTTCTCCATCAATCCACAGGGTAACCCTCGACACCACTGCACCTGGCGGTAATGCTATCTGAGCACGCGCCTCAGCCTGACGAAGCGATTGATTACTGAATTCGAAAGTCCACTGCAGATAGGCAAACGCAGCATCGCTATCTATGCTGCCATCGATCTGCGAGCTACTGAGTTGCACATACTGCAACTTTTTACCGACAGACGCCCCACCCTGATCAAAATCAAAATTGAAGCGGCGTGAATTTTCCATCAGGCCGAGTCTGCGATAGCTAGCAAACTCCTGCTCGTTGAACGCCTGTCCAGTAACCCGGTAATACACTTCACGCACCTTATCAGGGCCTACCCAAGGCTCATTCCAGCTGTAAAGCATCGACAACAAATCGCGTGATCTCCTGCGTTGATCGTAGCAATAAGCCAATAGACGATCATGGTTAGCGAAGTTACGCAGCAAACGCACACCACGCAACTGATGTGCATGATCTTCTGATGTCGCCATGCGCAGACCGACCTCGGTGAGTGTCAGCGGAATTTCAGCAGCAATCAAAACGATTAATCCCACCAGTATTCCCGCCGGATAAAAGCGTCCATCCTGAACCGTTAATGAAGGTATGGGATCTGTAATTGCGGGTGATGGTATGGCGCTGCGACACCTGATCGCAGCAATCAGTGAAAGTATCGGAGCCAAAGGCAGAAAACCAATCAAAAAGATTATCCCAATCACAGCCATCGGCATAATCGGAATAAACAACACGCTGTAAAACGCGCTAACGACGATAGCGATACCATTCAGGAATAATATCCTGCGTCGGCTGGACTGAAAGCGCCCCCAGCTTGCCAGCAATGCAAGCAGATTGGCCAGAGGTACCACAGCTACCAACAGCCCATGCAGCAAGGTAGGTATAGGGTCGAAAAATGACTGTTCACACCAGGCAAACAACACTTCAATAGCTAACGCGACCAGTGGTAAAACAATACCAAAACTGATGACATAGAAAATCTCAACCGCACTCAATATTTTTCCACCGGTGCTCGGATTTTTTTGTATTTGCTCTGTGTTCATAATGTTCTTCCTCTTGATAGACACATTATGCGTAAGCAATGTGCAGGACAAATGTCCGATATGCGCAGATTAAAAGGAAACTTTGTGCAAAAGTAGTGCAAACAACAGAACTAACTACTTACATACGTTTAAGATTACCTGATTACACCTTAAACTCAGTTAATTTAACGAACTTAAAAAAAACTTACCACAGAGAAGATAAAGGAGGAAAAAGTTGGCCAGATTACTATCCTGCTCTAATACTTAAGAAAGCTTTGAAATCTAAAGGAAAATTTTTTTACCTCTGTGGTGAAAAAATTCTAAATATTGAATAACCTGCCTCTAACGATACAATTGTGCGCGAAATTGCAGAAGCCACTCTCAGGAGAGTCAAATGGACAAAAACACAGAAAATTTATGGTCTCGACATCCCTCACTTAAAGACCGCGTCGTATTCATCACGGGTGGTGCATCCGGTATCGGTGCTGACATGGTCAGGGCGTTTGTCGACCAGGGCGCTAAAGTTGGCTTTCTGGATAGAAACGTCGAGCTCGCCACTAAACTTGTCGATGAACTGGATGGCAACTGCCATTTCGTTGCAACCGATCTGTGCGAAATCGCCTCGCTCAAACAGTCTATATCTGAATTACAGGACAAGCTGGGGGCTGCCTTTGTGCTGGTCAATAACGCCGCTAATGATGACCGCCATGACTGGCAATCAGTGACCGCAGAGTACTGGGATGAAAGAATGGCGACCAATCTTCGACATCAGTTTTTTGCCATCCAGGCCGTGGCGCCGGGCATGATTGAACGAGGAGAAGGCTCGATCATCAACCTGGGGTCAAATTCCTGGTGGGAAGCCGGAGGAGGATTCCCTGCGTATGCCACAGCCAAGGCCGCAATACATGGCCTGACCCGAACCATGGCCAGAGACCTGGGGCAGCATGGTATTCGCGTAAATACCGTAGTCCCCGGATGGATCATGACTGAGCGTCAAAAAGAACTCTGGGTCACTGATGAATCATTGGCTGCTCATCTCAAACGCCAGTGCCTGCATACCCCCATCGACCCCATATACATCGCCCGTATGGTGCTATTTCTAGCCTCCGATGATGCCCGCATGTGCAGCGCCAGTAATTTTATGGTAGATGCCGGTTCTATTTAATCCACAGGCAGTACACTTGCACAGCGATGTCAGCATTGCCATTGATTCTTTAAAAATACCTTATAATCCAGCGCATGAAAAAAATTCTGATTGTTGACGATGATGCCCATATCCGCGATGTATTAAGTTACGCGCTTAAGAATGAAGGCTTCACTATCGTCGAGGCGGAAAACGGACGTATTGCGCTGGAGAAATTTACCAGCGAGCAACCTGATCTGCTGATACTCGATATTATGATGCCAGAACTGGATGGCATTAGCGTGTGCCGTGAACTGAGAAAATCCCATGCCACGCCGATCATCTTTCTGTCATCACGCGATGACGAAATCGACCGCGTGCTGGGGCTGGAGTTAGGCGGTGACGATTACATCAGCAAGCCCTTTAGTCCACGCGAACTTGTCGCCAGGGTACGGGCGGTACTGCGCCGTGTGAATCCCAGCGAATCCGCTGTGCCAGAACCAGACCGCCAGCTACAACAGGGTCAGTTAAAGATCGATCTTGATCAGTTCAAGGTTTTCTGGGGCGAGCAGGAACTCGTCTTTACCGTAACCGAATTCGCATTATTACGCACACTGATCCAGCATCCGGGACGGGTATTCAGCCGTCAGGCGTTAATGGATGCCTCCTACGACTTTAACAATGTGGTCAGTGATCGAACAATCGACAGCCACATGCGCCGGGTACGCGCCAAACTCAGCCAGGCCGGTGCTAACCCGATTGAAACCGTACATGGTGTGGGTTACAAGCTGGATGACTGTAAGGGCTGATTAATGAAATGGAAGCCACGTGTTCGTAGTATCTTATTACTGGTTAATCTCAGCATTCTGATCTTGCCATTGGCGGGCATTGGTATATTGCGCCTGTACGAAAACGCCCTGCTCCAGCAAACCGAATCCGAACTCAGCGCACAGGCCGCCTTCGTCGCCGCTGTCTATAAATCAGCCCTGTTGAGAAACTTTCAACAGTCAATTGAAGGCCCGACTATCGCAAACTATGGAATCCCCTTACCCGACGCTAAAAGCACAAAGCATGAACTGTGGCAGCCCCAGCCACCTCAACTCGATCTCGCTAGCGATGACATCCTGCCTCCACCGCCAGACCCTGAAATAACGACAGCGCGGATCCCTGCTGCAGTACTGCTAGCCGGTGAAGAAACCACCCGCATCATGAAAGATGCACAGCAAACCACGCTGGCAGCAATCCGTGTAGTGGATATTAGTGCATCAATCATTGCAACTACCGGCGACGATAGGCACCAGTCGCTTGCTAACTGGCAGGAAGTGAACCGTGCGTTAAGCGGAGAGTTCTACTCCGTACTGCGCCAGAGAGTCTCTGATCAGCCAACGCCAGCGCTGACGTCTATCAGTCGAGGCACTCTGGTACGTATATTCCATACCACTCCGGTTATTCATCAGGGACGCATACTGGGCGCTGTCATCCTTTCGCGCACGCCAACCAACATTGGGCAATCATTCTATAAACATCGCTTCGAACTGATGATAGCGGGGTTGATACTAATCGGCCTGGTGCTGGCATTCACTGTCATCACAGCACTCACTATCACCGCCCCGCTGGAAGCGGTAACCCGACAGGCTAATCACGTTGCTGGCGGTAATCCCGGCCCGGTCACAGCACTCAAACAACCGGTGACTTACGAGGTTTCGCAATTGTCACAGGCCGTAGTGAAAATGGCCGAGCACCTGGATGCCCGTGCGCGCTATATACAGGATCTTGCCGCACAGGTATCGCATGCCTTCAAGACACCACTGACCTCAATGCGCGGTGCCATTGAGTTATTGCAGGATCATGCGCAGAACATGTCAGAAACTGATCGCAATCGGTTTTTAGGCAATCTGGATAAGGACGCTGAACACCTGAATACACTGGTGCAACAATTACTGGAGCTAGCGCGTGCTGACACCATCCAGGCAGATCGATCCATCTCATCCGTACTACCCATTATCGAAAAGGTTTCAGAGAGATTTAGAAGCATGGGTCTTTTCGTAGAGATAACAGGGCGCAATAGCCAGGTAATGATCAACGAGGAAATTCTGCAATCGACATTGGTCAACCTTTTTGACAACGCCCATTTACACGGCGGCAGCCACATTGCTGTCTCGCTCACTGAAATTAGCGCAGAAAAACTCTGCAGTATCAAAATAGCGGATAATGGGCCTGGCGTAACACCTGCCAATAGAGAGACTATCTTTGAACCTTTTTTCACCACCGCACGAGACCAGGGTGGATCAGGTTTAGGCCTGGCGGTAACCCGATCTTTACTCAAGGCTTATAGAGCGAGTATTGAATTGATTCCATCTGCTAATGGGGCTTTATTTGAGATCAAATTAAAGGTGGCGGATTAAAAATAGTTATTCAGATGCCTCTGACATAAAAACAACTGCTTATCCAGGATGGAAAAATAGTGATAGTATTTAAACTATCGAAAAAAATAAATATAAAGGCGTATGGCCATTTTTAACGGAAACAGCGAATTAAAATGGAACTAATCATTAATTTTTTCAAAGATTTACAAATCCAAAAAGTTACCGGGGGGAACAAAATGGCCAGCCCTCTAATATGTATTTAGAGACCAACTGCCTTTGAATTTTACTGTTAATGCGTATTCAGTGATGAAAATAACTTTATAGTAAAGCTACCACTTTTAAAGCAAGTGGTTTTGTTACAGATTTTTATAGTAGTAAATCAAAGGTCAGTAACAACCAACAAAAAGCGAAGTTTTTTTATAATCTGGAAATATAAGAATGAGAAGGAACGAAATTAACGGTTTAACACTTACCTCAAAAGCCTTGCAAGGCTTTCAAAATCAGGCTTCAAAAACCCTGCACTCCATAATAAGTGAGCAGTGTTTAATCACTGTTCACATTAACAACCTCCACTGGAAAAACAAAAGCATCGCTATGCTTTTTTCCCCTGTAGATGTTAGCGCTTTAAGTCATGAAACTATCAATACTATCGTTACTTCTCTGTTTCATTATTTTCCTGATTTTAGGGAAAAAGGGTCTTGAGGTTTATTTTCCTTTGGCTCAATAAATTACACTCACTGGTGATTGCATTTACGCTCTAAGTAATGACTCTTTGATATGTACTTCAGAAAACTGGCTAAAAGGTCATGTAAGTTATTTAGAAATTGATAAGGTTCAAAAGGAATATTTAAAAGTGCCAGATTCATCATAAATTCATGATGGCTATTTTTTAGTCACGAATAAATTTAACAAAAATATTGGAGATAGCAGTCACAACTGATAAAGAATTTAAAAAAACTGTTTTTCAAATTAGTCCGAGTCTTATAAGTAAGTATGAAAATTAATATGACTTATAACAATAAGTTTCAATGGATTTGCTCAGTTCGTTCGCTCTCCATTTAGCTTGGGCGATAGCGCGATCAACCACGTGCTTACCCGAGGGATTGGTAAAAGTCGTATCAACTTGAAAACAATACTTTTTCTTTGCTGATAAACCCAAACAACTAGGAGGTCGACTATGAAAGCACAAGAAATCATGAAAAATGCAAGAGTTCGCTATGATGAAAAAACAAGTATTCCCAGACGCATTGATTGCCGCGTGGCCGTATCGCCAGGGGACACACCAGAGAAGGCGTCGCTTGCCCTGCTCACTGAGTTAAGCGCCACGTTGCGCCTGTCCACTGATAAAAAGGATCTGCAGATCAAACAGAGCAAGACCACCTCCACCGGCTCTTATGTCCGGTTTCAGCAGTACATCGATGGGGTGCAGGTAGTGGGTGGCGAGGTGGTGGTACACAGCGACCGGACTGGTTTTCTTCGGCGAATCAATGCCAACCATCAGCCCCGGGAGTCGGTGCTCACCACCGCCAAACAGGAGAAGATCTCGGCGGCCGAGGCGGAGAAGATCATGCGCCGCGCGGTGGGGGAGAATTTCACCATCCGGCCCAAGGGCAAGCTGAGCACCGAACGCGTCTATTTCCGCACGGCGGCCGACCTGCGTCTGGCCTGGCTGGTGATTGCCAACACCCTGCAGCCACCCCATGACTGGTACGTCTACGTGGATGCGGAAAACGGCAGCGTGCTGGCCCTGGAGGACCACATTATGTTCGTTGACGGGCAGGGCATGGTGTTTAACCCCAACCCAGTTGTCACCCTGAACGACAATACCATCCGGGAAGGCACCACCGCGGAGGCCACCCTAAATGGCGAACGGCAGACCGTGGTTCTTCGGGATATCACCGGACCGGTGGGCGGCAACTATACCTTGAGCGGCCCCTTCTGCAATATTGTCAATCTGGCCAACCCTAATATCGGCATTCCCCAGGAAAACAGCGCCACCGGCTTCAACTACACCCGGACGGATGATAATTTCGAGGCGGTCAATGTCTATTATCATATCGATTCCCTGCAGCGTTACATCCAGGACACCCTGGGCATCAATGATGCCAACAACCGGGCCATCGACGCCGACCCCCATGACAACCACATGAACGCTGCCTGGTATTCGCCCTCCACCAAGGATCTGCATTTTTCCGATTCCGGACCAACCCAGCCGGACAGGGCCGAGGATTCGGACTGCATGGCCCATGAGTACCTCCATGCCATCCAGGATGATATGGTGCCGGGCTGGGGGAATCCGGTGGCGGGGACGACCCGTTATGAGAGCCGGGCCATCGGCGAGGGCTTCGGCGATATGACGGCGGTACTTTATAATATCCTGCACGGCAACGGCTACCAGCGGCAGGTCATGGAGGACTGGGTTTTTGTCCATAATAACCTGGGGGACGGCCTGCGGGGTCTGCGGCGGGTCGACCATGACAAGCTCTATTCCGCTTTTGTAGCCGGTCAACTATTCCCAGGGACCACTCAATATACCTATTATCCCAACAGCGAGATCTGGTCGGGCGCCCTGTGGAATATCTTTCTGGCCATGGGAGGGGATTCGCCCACCGTAACCGACTGGGAGGAGCCGAGGGATATCCTGCTCAAGGCCATGATCGCCAGCAACCGGCTGCTCACCACCAGCGCCTCCATGCCCGAGGCGGCCGAGGCGCTGATGAACACCCATGAGGAACTGGAGGATCAATGCGGCCGTCAGCTTGTGCCGATGATCGACGAATTCCATGACCGGGAAATCCTCGAGTGCCAGGGCGGCTCCGATATCAGGCTAACCAGTCTATGGTCCCAGCAGGATAACAGCAGCATCAGAAGCTGGGAGCAGGTGGAGTTTGGTCAGGATAACTGGTTCTATGCGGTAATCACCAACCAGGGCGCAATGGCCGCTCGCTCGCTAGTGGTGAACTTCAGCTTCAAGAGCCCCTTCTCCACCCCGGTCTACTCGGCAGATTTCCGTAACAACATCATCAGCGCCGTGGCCGAATTCGATCTGGCCCCCGGCGAGACGCGTACCATCTGGGGACGCTGGGACAAGGATCTGATCCCGGCCATCCCTGCCGGCCAAACGTCGCTACACGGCTGTATCCTGGCGGAGATCTATAATCCCGTTGACCATGTGCCAGCCGGGGTGACCAGCATCGGTGCCAGCAACGGCAAGCTGCGCCAGTGCAACACCGATGTCGTCGATCTGGTACCGGGTGATTCGGCTGATTTCCATTTCACCATCAGCAACTTTCATCTTAAATATGAGGAACTGGTGCGGCTTGAGGTAATCCGGCCCGACCGCTGGCCAGGGCTCGCAGTCTCCTTCTCCCACCATAATAAGTATGTCATTAGTGAGCTCCTGCAGCAGGCCAGAGAGCTGGCAGTGCAGCGGGTCAGCGTTCAGGAGGAGATGCTGGCAGTGCAGCAGCCGTCAGTACGTTTCCAGCAGGCGACACGTATCGAAGTGGCGAGCTCCACGCCGGGGGAACAGATTGTACTGGACCTTGCCCCGAATTCCTCCATGAGACTGAAAACAGCAGCTGTTTCCTCAAAGTCTGCCACATCCCTGGCCGAATTTTCCCGCTGCGATGCGGTAGCGGTGAAACAGGAGCTGGGCAGCGTCCTGATGCTGAAACCTGGCATCCGCACGGGTTTTGTCTATACCATGAAACCCCACCAGCGCCGGACGCTAAAGGTCTCGGTCCAGGCGCCGGCAGACGCCAAACCAGGTGATGAGTTCACCGTGGAATTCGTCCAGCGCAATGCCAAGGGTGAGTTCATCGGCGGCTTTGATGTGCTGGTCCGTGTGGTAGAGAAGAAAAAGACGCCGGTTATTATCAAACCACCGGTCATCCGGGAAAAGATCAATGTGAAAGCAAAGACTACTTCCACAGTGAAGAAGACCAGAACCGCCAGGAAACAGGTGGCGCGTAAAAGGTCGTAACGCAGCTACATAACAGCAAGGGGCTCGGCCGAACCGGCAGGGCCTCTGCCTGTTTCCAGGCGGAAAAAAACATGAGCAATACGTTATGAAATGATGAGAGAGAGGCGAAAATTATGACAGATGCTGTTCCTTCCACCCTGTTTTTTGATCTGGGCGACACCCTGCTCTATTATCAAAACAATCAGGACCGTCTGTATGCTGATTGTCTTGATACCCTGCAGATTCTGCAGCAGAGGGGTTACCGCCTGGGCCTTCTATCTAATCAGGCCGCCAGCACCACTGTAAACCAGGTTCTGAACCGGTTGAACAGCCTCGGCCTGCTTCAGTTTATTGAGCAGGAACTGGTGACCATCTCCACCGAGATTGCTGGCAATGCAGGCAAGCCGGCTCAGCCTATTTTTGATCTGGCTCTGCAGAAGGCCGGCCACAGCCAGGCCAGTCAGCAGAGTATTTTTGTCACCGAAACCACAAGTCATATCGCTGCGGCGCGAAGCTATGGCTGGCGCGCCATCCTGAAATGCAACAGCGGTACCTGCCAGCCGGCTGACGGCGAATGCGCCGTGGGTCTGGCAGGACTGCTTGACCTACTGCCTGCCCTTGGTGATGCGTCCAACACCAATCTGCACCTGTCCCCACGGCCAAAGGTAGTTGATGGCCTTTGGGCCGTGCCTATAGACATCAGCCGCATTACGGCAAGCCTGACCTTTGACGCCGCCACCTCCACTGGAACCGGCAGCGCCCTGCTGGAGTTCAAGCTGGGTCGCCACAGCGGCAACCCCATCTTTGATCTGCGGCAGACCATCACCGGCATCTGGATGGAGAGGCAATCCCTGTTGACCAGGCCGCGCATCATGATTTCGGCGGCGGCACGAATGCCGAGTTGCGGGTTCTGGAGAGGGTGCTTGCGGCAGGCTCGTCCCATCAACTGCAGATAAACTACAGCCTGGGGGTGCCCCAGGCGCCAATGACTGGCTCCTACCTGCCACAGATCTCATGGTCCGCCGGGCCGCGGCTGATCTTTAATTTCGGCTTCACCGATCTGGCACCGGGCAGATATCTGGAGTCCTGGGTGCCGGCCAATCTGATTTTTGACCAGTTTGAGCTAATCCTTACCCTGCAGGTAAACAACACGTCCATTGCCCATAGCCTCATCACCAACGGCAGTGTCATCAGCCTTGGCACCAATCACTGGCAGGCCAGCTTTCCAGCCACTATCTCCGCCTTCTCGCCCCTGGTGGAAGTGCGGCCTGCCGATTCGGTGACATCACTGTCTGATACCGTGATACTGCCCGGCTCAGGGACCACAATCACCATCGATACCTGGAAAACCCTGGCCAACGCAGTAAATCTCGCCACCCAGATAAACTACCTCAAGACTTTTCTGGCAGATAATGAAACGGCTATCGGCCCCTATCTGCATGGAAACCGTTTTGTCGCCTTTATTCACCAGGGTGGCATGGAATATGACGGCGCCACCACCACCGGCCAGGGACCGCTGCAGCACGAGACCTATCACAGTTGGTGGGGCCGCGGCCTGAAACCAGCCAGCCAGCCGGATGCCTGGCTGGATGAGGCCTGGACCTCCTATCAGATCGATACCGGGCCGGTGAGTGTTCCTTTTGAATTTGCCGCAGCATCGGCGGAACTCTGCCCTCGGAATCCCTGGGTACGTAAGACCGCAGGACTGTCCTATTCCAGCGGTACTGCCTTCTGGCAGGGCATGGCCGGTTTTGCTGGCACTACGGCTCTCGACGGCCTCATGAAGGATTTTTATGCCCAAAGGGATGGTAAACCGGTGCGGACCACCGACATTGAGGAATTTCTGCTGCGCCGGATGGGCGATCCGCTCATCGTCGATGCCTTTCACCGCTTCGTCTACGGGTTTACCGATCCCTCGCCCGCTCCGGAGGTCTGGCTGCGCGACGATTTCAGTCATAGTGGCACGGAACAGTGGGAATCCGGTTCCTTCTGGAATTCTCCGGATCTGTGGGTGCGGAACAGCGATGACGATATGCTTACCCATCAGAGTCCCATAACTGGCTATGATAACTGGATCTATGCCCGGGTTCGCAATCTGAGCACCACCACCGCGGTGGCTCATTTTAGCGTGGCCTTTAACGTCAAACCCTATGCCGGGGTGGAGTTTGTCTATCCTCAGGATTTTTTACCGGCAACCGCAGCCGCCACCGGTTTTGATCTGGCCCCAGGTGCATCAGTCATCGTCAAGTCCCGCTGGCCCAAGGCACTGGTGCCGCCGGCCGGTACCCACTCCTGTCTGCTGGCCTCGGTTTTCTCCCGTTCAAATCATCCCCTGTCCAACAAGCATGTCTGGGAACAGAATGCCCTGGCTCAGAAAAACCTGACCATCGTCGACGCCCAACCCGATACCTGGGTGGTTCTGCCCTTTGTGGTGGCCAACCGCTGGTCCAGAGCCAGCCTGAAATACACCCTGGAGTTAGTGCGCATGAAAAAATATGCGGACCTCAAGGCGGAACTCATTTACATCAGTTCACTGGACACCTCCAGGCATGCCCTGAAGAAGATCACCAGGACCCTGCCTGAGCCAGATATCCGAGAAGTGGAAGAGCTGCTTGCCAGCAGGTATACGGAAGCGGCAAAAAACATCACGCACCGTATCCACCATGAGATTATTACGTCAGCGATCCCAGGGAAACTTGATGCGCTCTTCCCTGCCTATAAGGTCCAGTCATTTCCTGCCCGCAGTGATTCTTGCATCTCGCTTATCCTGGCCCCGCAGTACCATCGGCTCCTGGGGCTGCGCGTCTATGTGCCCAAGGATGCGAAAAAGGGTGATGACATCCATGTCAATCTGGTGAAACGCAGTGCTAAGACGAAAAAGGTCATGGGTGGCATCGCCATGACCATTCATGTTTCCTGAGGGATGAGAGGGGATAGAAGTTATAAAAGTAAGAACTCCTGGTGTCGAAGCCTGATTTCAATAAGTTGAATGGCTATGAACGAAGCTCAGGCTCTCTTCTCTAACCTATTGATAACAATTTGGGACCCAGGTTTTTGAAAGAAAATTAAACTAGAATCCTCAGTTGGACAAGTTGAAGTGCGTTTGTAGTGGTGTAGATCAAGGAGTTACAAGGCTTCCGCGTCCTGCTCTCGCCCCTTACCTATGTCCCTATAGGCAACGTAGAGATACGCCAGTCAAACGTGCAATTCAGCTCGTAGCGGGATTCACCTGTTGGGTTTTCAGCATGGGTACTGTTACTTCGCAAATACATGGACGCACAGGAGAGGGGCGTGAAAAGATACATCAACTTTAATGGTCGACGAAACCGTGAGTTACCCTCTGACACGAGCGGTCAACTGCGGAATCCAGGTTTAACAGTTTGCTCTTCTGTTTTTCTGGAAGTTTATAAATCATTAAAAAACAAAATATTTCGTCAAGAAATTCAAACAGAACGAATGTTCATTTTTTTCGAAAACTAATCTATACTGCCAAAAAATACAATGGAAATACAGCTTATGAAACTGGTGTGCGGCTAAAACTATGCCTTTCCTGACACGTGAAGCGCCCAATCCTGAACCAATAGACTGCCGTGTTCTTACCTCAGCTCTAAAGCTATTTGTAAACGATGGTTATCACAAGGTCTCTATCCATGATGTGCAAAAGGATGCCAACGTCAGTATTGGCTCTATCTATAAACACTTTGGTGGAAAGGAAGGCATAGCCAAAGCCCTCTACCTGCACCTTCTTAATGAAATGAATGAAATGATGGATTCGGTACTGGAGCAGGATCTTCCCCCTATTGGAAAATGCAACCGTGTTATTCAACTTTTATTTGAATATACTGAAACTCGAACTGAAATTATTGCTTTCGTACTTCACTCAAAACATACCGAATTTATCTCTGACCATGCTCCAATTTGTGATGCTGAACCCTTTCAAAAATTACGCTATATCGTGCAAGAAGGCATGGATTTGGGAGAGATCAAGACATTCGATACATGGGTTGCTACCTCGGCTATATTCGGTGGTGCAATCCGCATGATACATCTGCGCCTGGAAGGCGTGATTACACAACCTTTACCAGAGCTGTATGACCAGTTGATTCAGACTATCTGGAACGGCATGGCTCAATCAGCACAGTAAACCTGCCTAGTGCCTGGAAAAAATTTGTAGATGCCTGTGCAGTTAGCAGACAATACGCCATTGTTTTTCAACTTGCTTAGTAGACACTTGCCCCACGTACCCGAAACACAACAAATCACTGGTAGCGCCTGGTCGCAGATGTTTCAGGGCGCGCTTATCATCCTGCCACTATCCATTGCAGTCATTCCCTGGGGCATACTCGCAGGCTCACTGGCGGTTGAGGCAGGGTTATTTGATGTAAAGGCGCAGGCTGTTTCCGCGATTATCTTTGCCGGCTCTGTACAACTGGTCGGCATGGGCCTGGTTAAGGCAGGCGCTTCTTTGTCCACCCTGTTACTGACCACCCTGTTTCTAACCACACGTCACCTGTTATACAGTGCCACTATGCGTACAAGAATTTCGCATATGCCGCTTACTCAACGTCTTATTCTGGGCTTTTTATTGACCGATGAGTTATTTGCAGCCTGTTCGCATAAGACCCGTAAGGATTTTCATTTCTGGTATGCCTTTGGTGCAGGATTCAGTTTTTACCTGATCTGGCAAATCTCTTCATTAAGCGGCATTTTACTGGGACAGAATATTCCCGAGCTGGATCAGTATGGGCTGGATTTTGCAGTCGCGGCCACATTTATCGCCATCGTCATCCCCACCATCAAAAAGCTATCCTTTCTTATCACAGTACTGGTAGCTATGATTCTATCGGTGATATTCAGCATGCAGAATATTGAAGGCGGGATTATCTTCTCCAGTTTAATCGCCATGACGATCGGCTATATCGTTTCAATTATTCGAAAGGAACCTTTATGAGCTGGGGTACATTGTTAGCGATGGCCTTACTGGTGTTCATCAGCCGCTATCTGTTTCTTGAGCCGCGTCTGCCGATACACCTTGGACCCAGAATACTCCACTTTTTACATTATACGAGCGCTGCGGTATTAACAGCGATCTGGGCACCTATCGTTTTTCAACGCGATGGTGAATTAAATCTGGAAATGAGTAACCCGTACCTAATTGCCGCCTTAGTAGCGACTATACTCGCCATCACTACACGCAATGTTTTATTAACCACCGTGCTTAGCATGATATTATTTTTTGTGATCCAATGAATCTCCCCAACTATCTACAAGCCTCAGAAATACGTGCGCAATTTACTACCGCAATGTCTCAAATGTATCGAAAAGAGGTACCCAGATACGGCACCTTGCTGGAAATAGTAAACGATCTCAATTTGCAGCAACTGGAAACTAAAACAGGCTTTATCCAGCCACTGAAAAACACCAATAAGCTGCAACACTTAAGTGAAGAACGACATGGGGCAATCCGTCTCGGTAGCGCAGAAGAGCTACATACGATGCGCCGACTTTTTGCGGTGATGGGCATGTATCCGGTGGGCTATTATGACCTGAGTGAAGCGGGTATCCCGGTGCACTCTACCGCGTTTCGTCCGGTTCAGTTAATGCACCTGGAACAAAACCCTTTTCGCATGTTCACCTCGCTATTAAGGCTCGACCTGATACAGGATACCGAATTACGCGAGCAGGCTCGGGCTCTACTCGATCAACGTAAGATATTTACTCCAGGGGCTCTTGAGTTAATCGACCTGTTTGAAACACAACATGGCCTGACTGCTGATCAGACTGATCGATTTATCAATGAAGTAGTGGAAACTTTTCGTTGGCAACATCAGGCTACAGTGGATAAGGAAACCTACCAGAAGCTGCTGGAAACCCATGCTCTACTGGCAGATATCGTGTGTTTTAAAGGTCCGCATATCAATCATCTGACCCCTCGCTCTCTCGATATTGACAGGGTACAGGATCAGATGAAAGAGGTCGGCCTGGATGCCAAGGGTATAATCGAGGGCCCTCCCAGACGCCTCTACCCTATTCTGTTAAGACAAACCAGTTTTACCGCCCTGGATGAGAACGTTGAGTTTAAATCAGAAGTTGATCAAACCATTACAGGTAGCCATAGCGCAAGATTTGGAGAGGTCGAACAGCGAGGAATGGCTCTGACCCCAAAAGGCAGGGCTATGTACGATTCGCTGCTCAATAAAGTCCGTGCAGAGGTATCAGACCCTGATAATCAGGTCGAGCTTTACTATCAGAAGCTTGAAGCAATTTTTGATGCATTCCCGGATGATCTGGAACAATTGCGTGAGCAGGGACTTGGCTACTTCACCTATCAGGCACGCGAAGGCGCGATCGCTGATACAGATAGCAGCCTGCAGGAATTGATCGATGTGGGGATGTTAAGGTACACCCCCATCACCTACGAAGACTTTTTGCCAGTCAGTGCAGCAGGCATCTTTAAATCTAACCTGGGGGAAAATGCACGACAGCAGATCCAACGTTCACCAAATCAGCAGGATTTTGAACAGGCGCTAGGCTGCCCGGTTTTCAATGAATTTGAAATATACCAGCGCATACAGTCAGACTCACTCAGACATGCGTTGCATCAACTCAGGCTGGAAGAAAGCCAACGTGACGCATTGATACAGCAGTTACTTGTCGATCAATAACAGATGCCGACTGTTGCCGAATTACAGAACCTGATACAAGACCTGAGACGTAGTGGTTTTCAGGGTGACATTGAAACCGATTATGCCACCCGCCTGGTTGCATCCACCGATAACAGCATATATCAACTTACCCCACAGGCTATTTTTTACCCTCGTGTTGAACAGGATATAAATCTTTTACTAGGTAGCGTATGTCGACATCGAGCCGCCGAATTCTCGATCACTGCCAGAGGCGCTGGCACTGGTACCAATGGGCAATCTCTGGGCGAAAGTCTGATACTCGATTGTTCACGCCATCTCAATAATATAATTGAATACGATGAACAGAAGCAGACCGTAACGGTACAACCCGGCGTGGTACTGGATCAATTAAATGCCTATCTCAAACCTTACGGCGTGTTCTTTCCGATAGATATCTCATCCTCTTCGCGCGCTACTATAGGAGGCATGGTAGCTACCGATGCTTCCGGCAAGGGCTCCTTAATCTATGGAAAAACCTCGCGTTATATTGAATCTATGCAGCTTGCTCTGTTTGATGGCAGCAGTTATCTGGCCAGAGCCCACTCGCTGTCTGAACTGAGCCAGGACAGCTCAGATATTCCAGAATTTATATTGCCGATATTTTTACAACTGGCTGAATATGAACAGGAAATCAATGAAAAATTCTCCGGCATTGAGCGTGGTTTAACTGGCTACAATCTACAGCAATGCATCGCTCAGGCGGATGTGTTTAACCCCTGTTACTTATTATCCGGGTCTGAAGGGACCCTGGCGATCACTAAGAGTATCACCTTAAAAGTGATACCGCGTCCAACCCACAGCATGCTGACGGTCATTTTCTATAGCGACTTTCAACAGGGCCTGGAGCATGTGCACGAATTATTACATAGTAAACCCGCAGCTATCGAAATGCTGGACGAAAAAACCCTGCAACAGGCACAGAAAGATAGCGTCTGGTTTAATGTGAAATCGATATTTGGCGATGTGATTGATACTGATATAAAGGCATTAAATTATGTCGAGCATATTGCTGAATCAGAACAGCAGATTGAGCAACAGCAGCAACAGTTACAGGAAATTCTCGAGCAAACCTCACAACAATACTCTGTAGTAACCAGTAAAATTGAACGTGAGCCAGACAATATCAGCGCCCTGTGGGAAGTGAGAAAACGCGCGGTGGGCCTGCTGGGTAAAAGTCAGAATGGAAAACGCGGTATTGCATTTGTAGAAGATACTGCTGTACCGGTAAAAAACCTTTCGCAATATATCAACGGATTCCGTGAAATACTGGATCAACATGGCCTGGAATACGGTATGTATGGTCACGCCGATGCAGGCGTGTTGCATGTACGTCCACTACTCGATCTGTTACAACAACAGGATCGCAAACTTATTCGAACCATTTCTGACCAGGTGGCCTTACTGGCAAAACAAAATAATGGCGTGTTATGGGGAGAACATGGGCGAGGTTTTCGTGGAGAATACACACCGCTGTTTTTTGGTGAATCACTTTACACAGTATTATGCGACATCAAAAATCACTTTGACCCTTTTGATCTGCTAAACAGGGGTAAACTGGTCAGACCCTCTGTCAACCAGCAGATCACCAGACTGGACGATATCAACTATAGAGCTGAATTTGATTGCCTGATTAGTCACGAGCTACAACAACAGTATCAAAGCAGCCTGTCCTGCAACGGTAATGGCGCCTGCTTAAACTGGTCGTATGATGAAGCAATGTGCCCTTCTTATAAAGCCACACGCAACAAACTGTATTCACCCAAAGGTCGTGCAGCACTCTTACGCGAATGGCTACGAAGACCACTGAACAAAATAAATGATGAAATAAGCCCGGCCATTGAACAGGCACTCTACGATAGTTTAAGCCTTTGTCTATCCTGCAAATCCTGCACCTCTAGTTGTCCATTAAAGGTTGATATCCCAGAGATGAAATCTCAGTTTTTAGCGCACTGGCACAAACATCACTCCGCCCCTTTAAGCGATTTCTTTATACGCAACTTTGATTTATTGTCGCACTGGGGTTCAAAACTACCGGTATTAAGTAACTGGCTATTGCTCAACAGAATGACTGCTCAGCTATTTCAGCGATTTAGTGGACTCACTCGCCTGCCCCTATTTAGTAACATGGAGTACAGCGACGTTTCCAGATTGAATAAAAACACAGTTGCTAACACACTAGCTGAAAACACAGTCATCATATTGTGTGACAATTATCTGGATTATTTTGACCGCCCTGTTTTGCAGTCCAGCTGTAAGTTGCTCACTAAGCTGGGTTACCCGGTTTATCTCAGCCAGCCTATAGCCAATGGCAAGTTACTGCATGTAAAGGGATATCGCGAACTATTCAAACGACAGGCACGGCAAGTGCTTTTAGATGTCTCATCGCTTGCACAATCTGGCGCTACTCTAATCAGCATTGAAACCGTTAGCCGTCTCATGTTCGATATGGAATTTCCGTTGATTTCAGGTCAGGAAAATAAACTGAATATACTGAGCATTGAATCCTTTCTGGTTAAGAATTTTAAGGATAGCGACTCACTGCCAAAATTAAATGTAACCGAGCAAGTCACGCTTTTACCGCATTGTTTAGAACAGACAAGCGCCAAAGAATCTTCTGGTCATTGGCAACAGATCTTTTCCAGACTGGGGGTACGGCTTGAAGTGATTAACGCGGGCTGTTGCGGTATGTCTGGCATTTTCGGTCATGAAGTCATGCAACAAAAACTATCTCATGACATCTTCAGCCTTAACTGGCAACCGAAGCTTCAGCGTATGAAGAATGATCATACTATTATGCTGGCTACAGGTTTTTCATGCCGCTGCCAGTCAAAGCAGCACGACTTCCCGAGCATACACCCGGTCCAGTATCTGGAGCAGCTTTTATAGTCCTTGAGTCAACAGGCTTTATACAAGGTAAATATGATTAACATACTAAGACAGAGGGTGGTCTGCTCCTTTATCTGTTATCTGGATAGAAATATTCCCTATCTGTTCATTCCAGTGATAGATTTCCTGGCTTTGATTAGCAGTACAATGACAGCTTCCAGAGCAACTGGGTGCCTGGGTTTGTAGCTTTATACGCCCCTTGCGCACCCAGAAATCCAGTATGCCGCGTATGGTTTCAGGTTCTTTATCAAAATGTACGGCAATATCCTGCAAACTGACCTGCTTACGTTTTTTTACGTATTGTTTAACTTCCTGCAGAATCATACAGCTGCCCTCAGGGTACGCTGCCTTTTACCCGAGTAATTTCGCAATCCTAGCGAGATAAGCAGAGCATAGCCGATGATCGCGATAATGGTAATAATTGCAGTTTGCGGGTGCTCGGATAAACGCGCAAATTGATAAAACAGGGTTGCGGTAATATAGGCTACCGAGGTAGACCAGAAGGCAACAAAACCCGCCCATAGCCCACCTGACTCACGCACGATAGCACCCATGGTCGCGACACAGGGAAAGTACAGCAGTATGAATAATAAATAGGCAAATGCTCCAGCCTGTCCATCGAAGCGTTTTACCATCTCACCAAATATGCCACCAGAAACCGCTAAATCACCGGCTGCCGAATCCTGATTTTCCAGATTACCTACATCAAGTCCCAGAGGGTCAAGAATCTGCTCAGAAATGGCAGCCAGGTTTTCAGGTATGGTCGCCATAGAATCTTTCACCGCATTCCATAGATTGAACTCGACGGGCTGGATGCTTGAGTCCTTCTCGACCAGTTGACCATATACGGCATCCAGCGTGCCTACAACAGCTTCCTTTGCCATCACACCTGTCAGGATACCTACCGTGGCGGGCCAGTTATCCTGTTGTATACCCATCGGTTTAAACAATGGTGTAAAGGTTTTACCGATCAGACTTAACACCGAATGTTCGCTATTTTCATTACCGATACTGCCATCGGTACCAATAGAGTTCAGTACGTTCAATGCCAGTACCATGATAATGATGACCTTACCGGCATCGCGTACAAACAGTTTGACACGGTCCCAGGTTCTCAGGGAAATACCTTTTAGCGTAGGAATATGATAGGTCGGCAGCTCCATGATAAAGCCACTGCTCTCACCCGATAACAGCGAGTGCTTCATAATCATACCGGTCATGATCGCCATAATGATGCCGATTAGATACAGCGCGAAAACCAGATTCTGTCCATTGGCAGGGAAAAAAGCCGCTGCAAATAAAACGTAAACCGGCAGACGTGCACCACAGGACATGAATGGATTCATAAGAATAGTCAGCTTACGCTCACGCTGGCTTTCCAGGGTTCGGGTTGCCATGACGGCCGGGACGTTACAGCCAAAGCCCACAATCATAGGCACAAAGGCTTTACCCGGCAGTCCAATACTGCGCATGAACCTATCCATCACGAAGGCAGCACGTGCCATATAGCCACTATCTTCCAGCATCGACAGAAATAGATACAGACAGGTGATGATAGGAATAAAGGTTGCTACTACCCGAATACCACCACCCAGCCCCTGTGCCAGCACCAGAACCAGCCAGTCGGGTAAATGCATAGAGCTTAGTAAGTCACTAGCACCATCGACAAAAAAAGCACCTGCTATACCATCGAAGAAATCAATAAAAGCACCACCAAAATTAATGGTGAACATAAACATCAGGTACATCACCAGCAGGAACAGTGGCACCCCCAGATATCGATGCAACACTACCTGGTCGATTCGATCTGACATATAGCGTTGCACCTTACCACGCACAGTCACCACCATCTGGGTAATGGCATGCGCATGACCGAAACGTGAGTCGGCGATAAATACATCTGCAGTTTCACCCGTCATATTCAGCAAGTGCTGCCGCCAGTGATTAACAACCTTCTCTAACTCTTCGGGTAATGTCTTTTGCTGACAGATACTGGTATCCCCTTCCAGCAATTTCAGTGCGATCCAGTAGCTGTTATAGACTTCACTTTCTGCTGGCAATATGTCTCTAATCTCAACTATGGCACTTTCAACCTCACTATCCATGGTGAGTTTGAAACCACTCTCTACCCTTCTTTCAAGGACATCCTGTAATGCGTGTTTTAATTCGTTAACACCTTTACCGTTAACCGCCACAATACTCACCACCGGGCAGCCAAGTTTTTTTGATAGCATTTCCTGGTCAATAGTGATACCGCGTTTATGGGCGATATCCATCATATTCAAAGCCAGCACGACCGGCACACCCATTTCCAGTAACTGCACGGTCAGATAAAGGTTACGTTCCATATTGCTGGCATCCAGCACATTAACCACTACCTCGGCTTCACGACTCAGCAGATACTGTCGAGTAACCTGCTCATCCAGTGATAATGCATCAAGGCTGTAGATACCCGGCAGATCGATCAGGGTGATCGGTTGTTTCTCGGAGAGGTTGAACTTACCCTGTTTACGTTCGACAGTAACACCTGGCCAGTTGCCTGTGGTTTGGCGTATACCTGTCAGGTAATTGAAAAGAGCAGACTTACCACAGTTAGGATTTCCAGCAATGGCTATAGTCGTCATAACAGCGCCACTTAATCCTGTTCAATATCAGAGGTTTGCAGCATCTGTAAAAAAACATGCTGCGCTATGCTGGCCCCAAGGGCTACTCGGCTGCCATTACTCATGACTACTACGCCATTGCTGCGTTGCTGCAAAATTGAAACCAGCTGACCTTTGCGTAACCCAAGGCTCATGAGCTTTCTTTTCAGCTCATCATCGCCATCGATGCGGCTGATAATGCCTTGAAGCCCCTTGGCGGGCTGGTTGAGGGATACGGCTTGAGTCATATACTTACCAAATGAGAAGGATTCTCATTAATGTATTAAGAATTGCTAATGCTGTCAATGGAAAATTAGTTATCACTTAGCGACTGACTCAGGTTAGCGTCTTCCGAGTGTAGAAAATCTAACAGCTCCATTAATCGATCTTCATCCACTAACATAAGATGCGGTGTTTGCTGGAATCGGGGGTTCATTCGACGTAACCAGTGTCGCATTGCTACTCCGTCACCATTTTTGTAGCGATAGAGCAAACGATAAAAACGAATCAATCTCTCAGCCTGAACCCAGGCGCTGGAATCAGCCTGCAGTAACTTCTGCGCATTCGCCAGTTCTCCGATATCGCCACACTGCAGACCTAAAATTCGGGCTAGCTCGGCTTGATACAGATCCAGCATATCGATGACCTGAAGCACTGCTTGAGTTCGTTGCCGAGGATCATCTGAAGGCGCAGATATCTCGATCGCCGTCATACAAAGCGAACAGAGCTTACTACTGATTTATCGAGGGGTTAATAGATTGACCAGCAAAGTAGCACTTTCTGAAGCCTCACGCCCGAGATCGGTCAGATAACCGCCGTCATACTCTGTAGTCAGTCCCTTATCAAACAGACGTTGGGCTGCAGCAATCAACCTTGGATCAGCATCGTGGTGGACTTTCAATCCTTCCATCGAGGTATCGGGAAACTTTAGCAGCAGGTTAACTTCCTGCGCCATCAACTCTGTTAAGGAGCTATCTAACATGTGAATTTTCCAGTCGTAATATTTAAAGCTGATTGAGCTTACATGCCATTCCCAAACTTGTCATGAACTATTTTGGTGTTCGCACGCATCGAGATCAATGCTTTGGTATATCCCTGTAAAATATCCAGCGTCCAGTCGATGCGTTCTCGATAATAGGCATCTGAGGCATGCTCATTATCGTCTGGATTTTCATTGAGAATAGATTCCACTTTACGCAGTATTAAATGTTCAGGGATATAACATAAGCGATTGTTTTTATAACTGCTCATGCGTAACTCAGCCACCGGATAGGCACCGCCATCGCCCGATGAAATGGCAGTAATCAATGCCGGTTTATGACCCAGCTCATACTTGCCAAATAACAGGAAAAAGTTTTTCAGCCCCGCTGGAACCTGACCATGCCATTCGGGGCTGATGATGATAAAACCATCACATTCACTAAGCTCGGCTCTTATCGGCGTTAGTCGAGCATCCCAGATATCAGTGTTATCCCAGACTTCCTGTTCCCACAGGGGTAATGGGTTACCTGCCAGGGTATACACCCAGGTATCAACACCTGATACCAGAAGGCGCTGCTGCATATAACCCGCTACTTTCTCGCTTTGTGATGCGCGGCGATGACTGCCGCTGATTATTCCAATTTTCATTTTTCTTACCCGACAATGGATCGATTTTTAAAATTAACATATCGGGCAAAAAAAAACCCTGTCGTAATGACAGGGTTTTAAACTACTTAAGCGAGAACAGCTAAGGACCTACTTGGCCGCCGCAGCCTTACGCTCTTTAACTTCTTTGATAACTTCTTCAGACACGTTCTTAGGACATGGCAGGTAATGAGAGAATTCCATAGAGAACTGTCCACGACCTGATGTCATAGTACGCAGATCACCGATGTAACCAAACATATCTGACAGAGGAGCTTCCGCCTTGATACGTACACCGGTTGGACCTGGTTCCTGTGACTTGATCATGCCACGGCGACGATTAAGGTCACCGATAACATCACCCACGTGATCTTCTGGAGTGAACACATCGACTTTCATGATGGGTTCAATCAACTGAGGTGAAGCCTTAGGAATAGTCTGACGATAACCACCCTTAGCCGCAATTTCGAATGCAATTGCCGAGGAGTCAACCGCGTGGAATCCACCATCCATCAGGGTTACCTTTACGTCCAGCAGAGGGAAGCCAGCGAGTACACCTTCTTCCATCATCATCTTGAAGCCTTTTTCTACTGCAGGCCAGTATTCACGAGGAACATTACCACCAGTAACCTTGGATTCGAAGACATAACCAGAACCTGGTTCACCTGGCTCAACAACGTAGTCGATCTTACCAAACTGACCAGAACCACCAGACTGTTTCTTGTGAGTGTAACTGTCTTCAACGCGCTGTGTAATCGTTTCACGATAAGCAACCTGAGGCTTACCCACTTCAACATCAACATTATGCGTACGACGCAGGATGTCCACCTTGATATCCAGGTGTAATTCACCCATACCCTTGATGATGGTTTCGCCAGAGTCTTCATCGGTCTCTACACGGAACGATGGATCTTCTGCGATCATCTTGGCCAGAGCAATACCCATTTTTTCAGAGGCACTCTTATCTTTTGGCTTGATAGCAATCGAGATAACTGGATCCGGGAATATCATAGGTTCCAGAGTTGCAGGATTGTTAGGATCACATAGTGTGTGTCCTGTCTGAACATTTTTCAGACCAACAATCGCAATGATGTCACCAGCCTGAGCAGATGAAATTTCTTCACGTGAATCGGCATGCATTTCAACCATACGGCCGATACGCTCGGTTTTACCCGTTGCTGTATTCAACACAGTTGAACCTTTTTCCAGCTTACCGGAGTAGACA
>JBNKUM010000034.1:0-7437 GCA_050298595.1 Gammaproteobacteria bacterium
CTACGACATCTTCGGGCGCAATATCGGCCAACGAGACCCCAACGGCAACCTGGTCACCCAAAGCTGGAGCATCGACAAGGTGGCCACCCAGTATAACCCGGATGGCGGCACACATACCTCTACCTACGATGCCCTGGGCGACCTGAGAAGCACCAATGATTTTGGTGGCTATATCCGTGACTTCAGCTACAGCTATGGCAATGGCAATCTGGTGGTTACCCAAAGTGGCGTTGGAGTGATTGGCGACCTGGTGAAAACCTACGACTCAGATGGCAAATTACTCTCTACCAGCAAACAGGCCTGGGTGGATGGCGCCCTGACCAGCGTCAACCAATCCATGGCGTATGATGCCCTGGGTCGATTGCTCACATTGAATAATTTCAGTGGTATAGACAGCCTGAGCTATAGCTATAGCAATGGAGGCAATGGTGGTGTGGGTGGCACTATAACCACTAAGGTCGACGCGAATAATAATGTCATGATAGACCATGCCGATTATTTTGGACGTAACCTGTTTCATCAGGATATGGGCGGTCATCAATTCACCTACCTGTACAATGCCGGCGGCTGGCTGATGCAGCAAACCAGCCTGGGTGCAGGCGTGGCCTTCACCGGTCAGGACATCCGTTACCGCTATACCAGCAATGGACGAATCTCACAAATAGATGATGTGGGTGGCAACAGCTACGTAACCTATCGATATGACGAAAATGGCAATAAGACATACGAAGGCTACTCGCAGATCGACGACAATGGCAGCCGCATGTTTCTGCAACAAAGTGAGATGCGTTATGACGAGTTAAACCGTATGGTCGAAATCACCGACCCCAACTATCACATCAGCTATGAATTTGATGCCGCCGGAAACCGTATCCATGTCGATGCAGAATATCGTCGTGTCGGTGAAGGCTATGGTCCAAACACCCTTGAGAAAGATACTCAGGAATACTGGTACAGCTACGACAAACAGAATCGGTTCCTCATCAGTCAGGGTGAGCTCAATGGAGTACGCGGTGAGGCAGGTACCCAGGTCATACGCGGAAGTGGTTATGAGATTGCCTATGATCAGGGTAGCCGACGTAGGCAGTCCGTGTATGGAAGTAATGCCACCAAGGAGGTCTATGATTACGACGAAAATGGTAATCTGTATAAGTTGACAGTGGATGGCATCAAGCGCGCCGAGAGCGATTACGCAGCCGATGGGACCCTGCTCAATTATAAGGAATGGCACACTCAGGCGGAGCTGGCGGGAACCCGAACCTGGATTGAGAAATTATTGGTAAACCTGAAACCTGATGCCCTGAATACCCCGAAGATAACCAAGAACGAAAACTATCTGTACAACGCAGATGGGTTACAAACAAGAGTCAACTATCTACACCGATCAGGCAAGGGCTCGACCAGCAATTACGATGCGGCAGGCGTATTGCGCAGCACCAGTACCTTTGGTGAAAGCAACAATACCACCACTAAGTACAACTATGAACGGTGGGATGATTATAAGCGCAGCAATATCACTATAGACAGTAAGGATACGGCTCCGGGTTATTCTAACTTTGTCTATGATGTCAACGGCCATATCCGCGAAGTGGTCGACATCGAAGGTAGTCGACGTCTGACCTATGCCACCAACTTTAATGGTCAGGTTCTTAAGCGGCAGGAAACGGGTAGCCAGGAAGGTAAGTTATACCAGCGCACCGCACACTATTACTATGCCAATGGCATAGGTATAGGCGATGTGGGTGACTTTGGACCTTCGCGAACAGACTATGCTAAAAACATTGCTGAAAATGCGGATAGTTATAAGCTGAACTACATCAGTGATCGCGGTAGCAAGGCTAGTAATTCACAGCAGGACCTGTCCGAAAGTATCCAGGATAAACGCGACGCGCGTATCCTGAAGCCAGTGTACTCAGCAGACTTCGATGCCAACTTTAAAGCGCTCGATCCGCAAAGTAGCAGCCCAGGTAGCTACACCGTACAGGCAGGCGATACACTACAAAGCATAGCGGGTAGCGTGTTTGGCGATGGCAGCCTGTGGTATCTGATAGCCGATGCCAATGGAATGGATGCCAGCGTTAAGCTGAGCGAGGGCATGGAACTGCTGCTACCATCGTCTATTAATAATATTCACAATACCAGTGAAACCTTCAGGCCTTATGATGCCGGCCTGACGATGGGTAATGTCAATCCGACCCTGCCTGAGCCACCGCCTCCGAGTGGTGGCGGTGGATGTGGTGTATTGGGATCGATTATTACCATCATTGTGGTTGCTGTGGTGTCGTATTATGCGGGCGCTGCGGTGGGTAAAGCTGTGGGTGGGGTACTTGGTGAAACCGTTGGTACTATCGTAGGCGGCTATGTTGGAGCCTATGTCGGCAATGTGGCTGGCCAGGGTCTGGCGGTGATCACCGGTTATCAGGACAGGATCGACTGGAGTGCGGCGCAGGATGCGGGTGAGCAGGGGGCGTTACTGGCGATGCTACCCAAGTTTGGTTCAGCGGGCACTCAAAGCGGTAAAGCCCTGACAGCAAGCGAGAAGCTAGGCCAGGCCGCACTGAACAATGCGGCGAATCAGTTCGTTAGTTCAGCAGTGCAGCAGTTGGTGTACGAAGATGAGTTCAACCTGAACAACGTGATACTGGATACGGCATTGGCCGGAGCCAGTGTGTATGCGGTAGAAGGGATCAGTAAGGTGACAGGTATCAAATCATTGAGTTATACCTCACCTACGGCATCTATCGACGCAAAAACAGAGTCGTTTAACTTCAATCGGGCGATGCAAAATGCCGGCATCAGCTATGTAAGAAGTGCCACTAAGGCGTTGTTAGGTGATGCACTGTCGAATGATGAGCATTTTGACTTTGACCAGAAAGGTATAGCCACCAGTGCGATAGGGAATGCGTTGGCGGATGAGATTGTGAGTACAAGTGAAACCTTGAGTGGGGCTCGAGCATGGCAAGATAGTAATAGGGCTAAAATTTATGGGGGTGATGGCAGTATTGATATGTTTGGGGCTTTGGGGTTTGTGGGGAGTGCAAATGGCCAAACAGATCTGGATGCTTCTAAAGGACTTACGCAGTATGCCAGCAACGATAACGGTACGCGGAATGATGCAGGGCCACAGAATGGGCCGGTTGTTAGCGACCCGATGAGTGAAGAAAGTAAATCTTATTCTGATAGGATGCTTGAGGCGATGGTGGCAATGTCGGCTAAGGGACAGGGGGGGGAATCTACGTCAGCTGAGGTGGGAGTAATGTCTGAAGGCCAATCTGAAAAAGTGGATTTAACCGGCAATGAAAAAGTATCAAGCTACAGTATTACGTCGGAAGTATTACCTGATGGTAGTTTGTATAGTTCCTCCTTTTACTTTGAACAGGATTATGGGTTAGGTTTGGGTGATTTAGAGCTTGATAAGGAGTTTATTGCTAACCAAAATCAGGAATATCAGCTTCAGCAATTACAATATAACCAGAGCCTGGTACAAGCTTCGGAAGGAGCGGTAACACCGACGGATAAAGAGCTTGCACGGCAATCGGCACATCATTATTGGGGTTCAATGGCAGATGATGCAGTTGAAAACTCGGGCGGTAGTCTTTGGGGATTTGTGAAGTATGCAGGTGCAAACGCCATGGATGCGGCGGCTTCTTTCGCATTTGCTGTGGACGACATGGTAAACGGGGTCATCGATAATCCTGGGGATGGAGGTGTAGGTGCAGGGAAAGCCGTCGTTAATTTTGGACCGGAAATGGCAAATTTTGCGATCAATACCAGCAAAACCGTACTGGATGGTTATACACTATTAGCCGAAAGAACCGGGTTGATTGGTGATGGTAGCCTTGAAAATTTCCGCTTGTCACAATCCTATAACATTACACCGTTGGCGAAATACGAGAATGATGGTCAAGCTGGCGGAGCGCTTGCTCTTGGGTTATTATCAGGCAAGTTTATGTCTAAATATGGCAACTATCGTGTTGTTGTTGATGACATAGGTGACGTGGCAAAAGGAGTTGGGAAAGGTCAGGCTGGGGCGGTTAATGTTAGGATTGAGAAGCCGGTTGTTCCAAACAGAACAGGCCCTACTATTAATCGCATTGAATATGGCGATGCGATTTATCATGTCGATGCGGATACTGGATTAACGCTTTTGTCGGATGGGCGTATCACAGGGCCGCATCCAGGCCGTGGTAAAGGTGTTTTGCCTGAGCCTGTTGGTGGTCGAGTAGCAGGTGAACATCGAGGCCATTTAATTCCTGAAGGTGGTGTAGATAATCCAGCCTATGTGAATGTTCCAGAAAATCTAATTTCAGAAGCTCCTGCTTCAAATTTAGGTTTAAAGAAAGTTCTCGATTTAAAGGCTAGTAAGATTGCTGCACAAAATCCAAGCTCAGAGATTCGCTTTATGTCTGAGCCTGTTAGAAATGTTGGTGAAACAAGACCTTTTGCCGTCACGCATTACATTGTTAAAGACGGTGAAATTGTTGAAGCCGTGTCGGTTTTAAATAAATAAAGGTGAATTGTTTTGTCTACATTACAAGAGCAGCAAGGTCCTGTAGATCGCTTGATTGTTAATGAATTAATTGCGGCCACTCCGGAGTGGTGGAAATCGGCAATTCTTGAGGTTGAGCGAATCGAAGAACCTGGTGAAATTGAAAAATTTCGGCAGGTAATAATCAGTCCTGAAAAACACAAAGATATAGTTTCATCAACACCAGAGTTACATGAGGCCGTAATTCGTCTTGCCGATGTCTTTAGGCATTTTGGTAGGGTGTGGAGTAAGGCTATCTACCAAGTTGAACTTCTGCCTGATAATAGCTGGAAATATAGCGCAAGGTTTGAATATTGATGAATGCTCGTTATGTTATTCCTGCTGATTATGGTTGCTTGGCCCTTCTTGACCTTGAGCGTTATATTTCTTATGTCGGAGAGGACGAGGCCATAAATGGGATAAAATCTCATCTTATAGTTGAATCAAAGAAAGGCAGCATAGTTGCTTGGGGTTGCCCTTATGGGAACTGGAATATTGATGTGTTAGTTGGAACCTCTTCTGGTCAAGCACAGGTTCGTTCTTATACGGGCTTTTTAAAGACCGGTGGGAATTTATTTTTGACAGACTATGAGTCTCTAATGACGGTAGCTCAGTTTGAAGATGATAAGCTTCCTTTGCCTGGCTTAGAAAAAAATGTAATTCATGTTGAGCCTGGGATTTACAGTTGTAAGGTGATTCAGTGTTATGACCCATCGTTGTCTGATGAGGTAGGCATGAATGATCAAGTAGCTCACTATATTCTGGAGTTGAATAAAGCAGATGCTTTGGGCGAAGATGTTGATGTTCCGTGGACTGAAATCCCTTAACTGACTTAGCAGTGAACTTTATTTTATCGAGAAAAGCCCAGCTAAGTAGCTGGGCTTTTTGCATTAAGGCGCTTGTTGTTCAAATAATAGGGGACAGACCACCATCTTTATTATCATCTTTAATAATAATAGGGGACAGACCACTGTTTATTGACATTTAAGATTCGAATGGAATAATCCGAGTGAGATATCAGCAAAAGTCAGGATAACCAACAATTTGTCAGTACTGTGGATTTGATTTACTGCCAGGGAGTGACTGCTGTTTCTTCTCGATGAATTATTTTAATCTTGCAATCTTCATCCATTTCTAATTCATACGTTATTTGGTCTATGCGTTCTTCCTGAGATATTGATACCACATAAGTATTAGTAGCAGTCATTTTTATACCTCTAATACCACCCCCACCAACAGCCGAATAGGTTTTTGATAAATCATCAAGAATAAATTTAATGAACTCACTTGATTTTGATATATGTCTTTAATCATGAGGCGGGCAAATAAAAACATGGACAGAGCCTGTGGATCAATCCGTGGGGAAAAATATTAAAAGCCTGTTCTTTTCAGCTCCTAACCATGGTGTTGATGGAAATGGGTCTAAATTGTCCCAACCTGCACAGGAAATTAACAGTTTAGATTTTGTCGGTTCATTTGCTTAACTTATAGATGATAGTCCGACATCTAAGACTTACATTTTCCAGTTTTGCCTTATTCTCTGAGCTCTTTTTTCTTCGAGATTAAACCATGTGGAGGCATCATTACTAGTGTCACTAATAATTAAAGTATCTTTTTCCTTTAAAAATTTGCTGATACGTTTTATAGCGTCGTCGACGTTTTCCGGAGAATTAACATACCAACAACTATTGTGTAGTTTTGTTGAATTTCCGAGAGATTCTATAGCCTTTTCGACAGGGGCAATGTTCTCTTCTACATCATTTAGTTCAAAGCTGATAAAAAGGTTGTTCATTGATTATTACATTATATATTGTTAAGTAAAGAGCGCGATAATAATCGGGTAGTTAATAAACTACAATAGTGTTACTTCACTTTTTTCAGGAAAACTTGGTGTCTTGATAATGACAATATCTTATGTTGCATAAATCAGATAGTTTCTATAAAGAAAATAAATTCTCTGATGCGATTCATATATATGAGCAAATTTTTAAAAAAATTCGCATGACTTTTCAGTATTAGTGAATATTGCGGTGAGTCTTCGAAAAATAAAAAAATTTAGCAGCGGATATTTACTATCAGAGGGCCTTGAAGATCAGACCAGATGCGGCAGCTGTAAGGTAAAGTTATTGGAATCTGCTTTGTGATATGAAGTTATTTGAGGCTTCAATAGATGCCCTTGACCGGATGCGTTCGCTTGGTGAGGGTGCAGTAGACAATATATATAGATCTATATCTTTCAGACTTTTATAACACGGCCAGTAATATAAACCAAATGGACCTGATTATTTCAATAGATTAATCACCTTTATATTCTGCTGCATCACTGGGTATTAAAATCGGGGGGTTGTTGCTGCATGCTTCTGACTGGCGTTGGCTAATTGATCGTTATGATTCAACCTGGTATCCCACTCTTACGTTGTTCCGGCAGCTGAGCATAATGAGTGGGGGGGCACACGTGAAAAAATATTCAAGGAATTCGATCATTTACTAGATCATCCAGCCGAATAGCAGTTTGCAATTGTTGCAAAAACTAGAAAAGTTTTGATCCTTCTAAACAGAACTGCTGCAGTAATGAAAAATATTTTACTCATTCATTAAACTTTTTTCCAGAACCCCGGAAGTATTATTTTCTGAATAGATTAAGGGGCAGGCCTTTTTCTGCTCTTAATGGAAAACAATAATTAATTCAATGGGTAATTCAATGGTTGCTGTCATTTCTGGGAATGATTTAGGGCTTTTTAATAGTTCACTTAACACGTCAAAAGATACTGCTCCAAAGTCGAATGCATTACTAGGGCAGGGTAATGAACAGATCTATCTGAACGCAGCGTCAGGTAATCTGGTGATCAGGCATCAGGATGAGTTTCTCGAAAGTCAGGGCCCCGATGTCGCTCTCATTCGCACCTATA
>JBNKUM010000035.1:0-35885 GCA_050298595.1 Gammaproteobacteria bacterium
AACATTGACAACTAAAATCAAAAGTCGTAGTTTTTATAACCTCAACAAAACGCAAGGAGCGCATTATGCCTAAAGCCAGGAAAACTCAGGTTTCTATCGAAGCCACACCTTACTACCATTGTATTTCCCGCTGTGTCCGCCAGCTATTAACGGACAACCATAAATAAAAGTTGACAATACAGCCCTTCTTTTCTATTTTCAATGCATTCGTTAATCTCAAAGGAGTGAGTTATGCCCCAAGCACGGAAAACCCAAATCGCTATCGAATCCACCCCGTATTACCACTGTACCTCGCGCTGTGTCCGTCGAGCCTTTCTCTGTGGGCAGGATGCGAGTAGCGGTCAGGACTATGAACACCGTAGAGGCTGGATTGAGGAGCGTATCCTTAAGCTCGCGACGATCTTTTCTATCGATGTTGCAGCCTATGCTGTGCTGTCCAATCACTATCATGTGGTTTTACACATAGACCGAGATCAGGCTAGGCATTGGTCTGATAAAGAAATCTGTCGTCGCTGGCTAAAATTATTTTCTGGACAGGCATTAGCTTCACGCTTTGTTAAAGGTGAAGGGCTAGATAGCGCAGAACAACAACGTCTTTCAGAGCTGATCCTGATCTGGCAGCAACGCTTGATGGATATCAGTTGGTTTATGCGCTGCTTAAATGAGTACATAGCCAGAGAGGCGAATAAGGAAGATGAAGTCACCGGCCGTTTCTGGGAAGGCCGATTCAAATCCCAGGCGCTGCTGGATGAAAAGGCGCTAATCGCCTGTATGGCCTACGTCGACCTCAATCCTGTTCGGGCTAAAATGGCCGATACCCCGGAGACTTCAGACCATACCGCCATTAAACACCGTATCAGGCATCTTCAGGATAAGCCTTCACAAAACCCCAACCGAATAGATCAACAACCTGAAGCTCTATTACCCTTTATCGGATACCCAAGAAAGGGTCAGCCGGAAAAGGGATTACCCTTTCGTTACACCGATTATCTGGAACTGATCGACTGGACGGGCAGAATCCTGCGTGAAGACAAGCGCGGTGCAATACCAGAAGACAAGCCAGATATACTAGTTCGCCTGAACCTTGATGCAAAGCACTGGGCTTACCTTGCTCAAGACTTTGAAAGCCCTTTCAAATCATTGGTAGGCACTGCCTACAAGATACGCCAGGCCTGTAAAGAGACAGGGCGTTGCTGGGCACATGGTATCAGACGCTGCGCTGATGTCTTTCCGGAGACTTAGCCAGCCCCTCTCTCCCAACAATTCAAAATTCCACACTTCGGCATCCGCTCAACGGGCAATTATGCTTTGGATTTAGCTGAGCAGATAGTGTTCGGCGAAATCATCGACATTAATCTAGATCTAAATGACTTCCTATTAAATCATTGTGCAAAACTTAAAATGGCTCGGTTACTTTGACCCTATTTTAAAAAGCTGGGTAAAAAGCTGGGTGTCTTTTATATTTTTATATTTTTTAGGGTGTCTTTTATATTTTTTACTCACTTGAACGCCATAACGACTAAGCTCAGCCGACACGAAACCGCGCAGCGGTTGAGCGGTCGGCTGGAGCGCCTTGTTGGGCGACACTACATACAGAAGCCCGAATACACATATTCTCCGCTACTCGTATAGGTAAATGGTTTCTTCAACCATTTGCGATGATTTGCGACGTACAAATAGCCTACGGCTACATATGGGCCATGGCTTTTTGAGACTACATAGTATGAATTGCTATCAGGCTCGTTAATAACTTCGACGGTTTTACTTGGCCTATTGTTGATGAAATAACCGCCCCTTATTTCCCCGCTTTTTCGTTCGACCGAGAACGTCGAACCAATCTGCTTTTTCAAGTGTCCTGTTTCTGTGACGAGTTCTCCATCCTCGGAGACAGCATGTACAGATGTCACAGTGCACTCAAAGCTGTCAACGCCAGCGAAGCTTAGGCTGGGGAGTAGAGATAGCACTATCGTGATTATTGAATATCTCATTTCCTTTCCTTTGACGCCCAACGCCTAGCATCAGCCGACCATTGTAGCGGTGTGAGGCTTGTGGCATCAGCCACAAACGAAACGCCGCGGAAATGGGTCGGCTGAATGCAATTGTTAGGAGCGAATTTCACTCCTGACCTTCCTGTAACATTCTTCTGCCTTCTTCTGTCTTGGCTAGCTCTTTAATAGCATCATTAAACTTGCTTTTCTCTCTTATATGCATCAGCACGGCGCGTCCAAAGTGTGTAATTCTATAACTAGCCACTCCATTCTGTGGCCCTTTCAATAACTCAGGTGTAATTTCCTTGAATATCGTTTCAAACATACCCAGCCCTAGAAGCCTGTTAATAGCTGTAACTCTTTCTGTGTTACCCAATACTTCTCCCATAGTACGAGTGCTAGGATGGGGAATATCTCTAATCGATTCTTGAAGTAAATAATACATAGTGACATCAACTGACCTTGACGCATTTTCTACGGAAATACGCCTTCTATCATCAATTGATTTGAGTGCATTTAACATAAGGCCAACCACTTTCTCAATTGCCCCTTCAATATCATCTGGGTTGTATTTATGTACCCTGACTCCTGATATGTCGAAATCTAATATATCGTTATCTGATCTGAGCAATATTACTTCTTCTGGAAGCCTACACGCATGAGCTAAACCTACCTCATACAGTACGTTTGCATTTCTAATTGGTTTATTTGTTTTTCCGTCAATTGGCAAATATCCGAACGTAGATACATCAGCTATAACTAATCTAGATTCCGAAATATTCTTAACTATTTCTGTAATGAGAGAGTCATTTTTATTTTCCAAATCAACTCTGTGAGCCTCTAAAGGCTCATTATTTACCAATACTTTAAGAGCGGCCGGGTATATTACTTTTTCCCACCGATCATTAAATTTCGGATCAAAGCTCATCGCCACAAAAACCATATTGGTCTTTGGGAATGGGGGAAATAAATTCATTAATTCCGCTGGATACATAAAAACTCTCTTTTGCTCCTAACGCCCTGCATCACTGGGAAATTTAAGCTGCGCAACGAAGTGGAGCTGCTTAAATTTATCTATGTGAATGCGATTGTTAGGCATTATCCATTTATAAAGGTTGCTTTCACTCTTTTTGATACGAGCATATATGGAACCCAAACAACAACCATAAATAGTGAGCGCATTAGTTCCTTGATGGTGTCCGGATCAAACACTGGTTCATTTGGAAGAACCAATTTAAAAGCAAAGGCATCAGCAACAATAAATATTAAACTAAAGACCGCTAGTCCAATATACCATTTCGGAAAAACCAGTTTCTTTGAGAAAAACAAATATGCCATATATAGCCAAGCTATTAGTACTCCAATATTAATTATTATTTCACCGATAATAAATGGCCCCCATAGCGGGTTATAAGCTTCACTTCCTTGAGTTGTTAAAACCTCCCATGCGCCTGTTGAAAATATTTCAGGGTAAGTTGTCATCATCAGCATCACTAATCTGATAGGTGTAACAACAATTCCGATAGCAACTACAATTAACCAGCCGCCGATTCCTTCGAGGTTTTTTTCTTCATTCTCCATATTTTTCTCCTTTTTTGCCTAACGCTGACATAAGCGGCCGAGCGATAGCGAGGTCCGGCGACCGCAGGGAGCAAACTTAATGTTTTTGTTAGGCTTTAAGTTCTGCTTCAATAATTTTTCTAAACCTATCATCTGCTATTCCAGGCATTGATGATCGACAAAAATCAATCGCATAAGTAATTGTGTCGAAATACTCGTCATTCTCAATTGGATAAAATAAGCCGCACAATACAGCCTTCAATGCTTCACCTTGAGGTGTTCCTTTGTGGTTTTTTTCTAAGTCTTCAAATACCAATACTCTGATATTTACCAAATCATTTCCATCAGCTTCACCTGATAGGTAGCGGTCAATTACGTCAATGGCATTCTGCCCCGATGGCGGCATTACATTTTTTATCAATTTACAGAATTCAACCACACAACTTAATACGTGTCGGCCTTTATTCTCGAACAACCTTGGCTCTACTTCTTCAATATAGTCTCTTAGATCCATTTCTTAATGAAGCCTAACAGCTGATTATATTACACGCACGCATATTGACTTATATTGCACGCACGTATATTGACTTATGTTGCATTATAATCTCATTCATAGGTAAATTAATCAATGACCGCTCCATTGGCACACCAGAGACCTTCACTCTTCAATCTTGAACGACCGCTTCCAGGAAGGGCTGTTCACATCCTGAGCCTCAATGAGTAGTCGTTCCTGAACCAACATTTAGCTGATTTCAGCAACTAAAAGTCGAGCAAAGGTCTGTAGATTAACAATCTCTTGTAATTTGAACCCACCATTTACTAGTAATTTACGCCATTCGCTTTCTGTGCGTTCACGTCCTCTCGTACCAATTAGCATTTGCATATCAAAACTGGCAACAGATGGATTAATATTTTGCTCTTCGGCAACAGTATCTATAATCGCAATGGTCGGTTTATTGGAACGGCATGCTGTACGCAAGTTTCTGAGTACCTGTTCTGCTTGTGTGTCACTCATGGCATGGAAAATGGCAATAAAAAGGTAAATATCATGTGAGGATTGTGAATCAGGTATAGATTCAAACATATCGCCACTACTGAAGGTGACCCGTGAGAGCAAATCATCTTCTTCTTTTCCTCGCCAATAATCGACTGCTTTTTCTATCACCTGTGGGCGATCAAATACAACTGCCTTGAGGTTCGGCTGTTGCTTAAGGATAGCTAAAGTTTTCTTGCCATTGGATCCACCAACATCGATAAGACGGTCAAATCGACTCCAATCGAAATCATTCAGATAGTCTACACCTGTCAGGGCTTCCACCGATTCCATAGCACCCGTAAATAACGCATCGAAGTGAGGGTGATTATCCATATAATCAAATAGTTCTGCTCCATGGCTTTGTACAAAGGGTACTTCTCCATTACGTAAAGCTGGACCTAGCGATTCAAACCATGGACGACTCATCTCGGGTGAGTTGTGGAGTAAAATCATATCTCGAACACTTTGCGGATGTTCTTTTTTAAGGCAGTTAGAAAGTTTATTGTTTTGAAAACACCGCTCTGATAATTCTTCGAAAACACCAATTGATGCAAGCATACGTAACAATCTGTAAAGGTAATCAGCGTTCAGATTAAGTAGCTCTGCTATATGCTGACTCGATTTTTTCTCATCATCAATTATATCTGCTATACCCAATTCGGCTGCTACATAAAGTGCGCGCGATTGCCAAAATGCACTACCTAACTGAATGACTCTGAATGGAGGGGGCACAAGCTTGTTGGGTAACATGGATAGCCAGTTCCCAAATTTCATGGCTCTTTGAAACAACTTAACCTTTAAAGTATTTCGTTGCAGTCGACTCATATTATTTTTCCTGCGGATTCGCGCTCAATCCTATACTCAAAAGATGTCCATTGAACTTGGCTAATTGTTCAAGTAGATTTTCATCCATCTCCCGTCCTAGCTCTTCTTCAAACACTTGTTTAATCAGCATGGGCATCATGGCAAGACTAACAAAAGCGATTCTTACAATGTCTGCATCAATACCTTTGTCCACTAATCCATGTTGTTTTAACAGTTCAATTTTCTCTCGACCACGTTGTCTACCTCGCTCCAATAGCTGGTTGATAAAGCGTTTCCCAGGCCCTTGATTGAGCGCTAAAATTTTTAGTATTAAAGTAGGAAATTTCGGGTTTGTGCTCATAGCGCGATAATAAATGCGGAAATAGGCTGTAAACCCTTCGGTGGAAGATAGCAAATCACTTTCCAGAACGTCGATTAAAGGCTGCAAGGTGCTTCGAATCATTTCCTCATACAGACCTTCCTTGTTACCAAAATAGTAACGGATCATTGACACATTTGTGTTGGCTGCTTCAGCGATCTTACGTGTGGTGACGTGATGGTAATCATCATTTAGAAAATACTGCATTGAAGCATCAATGAGTCTTTGCTGTACAGCTATATCATTATTGCTATGTTCTTTCATATAGAGAGATTAGCAGCCATCTGAAAATGGTAATAGAAATTTTATTAATCAATATCTGTATTTTGATTGAACCTGGATTTTGCAGTTGACCTTTAATTTCTGACGAAATGTAATGACAGGATTGAATCAATTATTGAATTTTCTATTTACCCATGGGATTACCGCAAATCTATGTTCAACCTCGAATTCGAGGATCATCAGAAATACGTTAATTACAGCTGAATTTGGGTATTTTAGTTTTCCCAATCCCCGAATTGTGTCGAATAAAGCGTTAAAATTTGATGAAACCAGTAATACTGGAGCAGTTTTTTAATCGCACATTAAGTTTTAAGTATTCTCGACAGTCGCTCCGGTAGAAGGTTACCAACACCCTACAGTGCAAGTATTAAAATTTTTTCCTGTCCCTGGTGTTATCTATTAAATGATCGAGTATCTCGGTCAATTTATGTAGTTCCGCCCGTGATAAAACTGAGAATTTCCTCTTCCTGTTCCAATAGCTGCTGTATGCTGCGATGTAAATTACCCAGAACGATGTGCTGATTAAATTGAACATATCCTTCTGAAAATGCGATAAGGCGGTTGTTTTTAACCAGGAATGTTCCATTGGTAGAATTCAAATCCTGCAGATATATACCATTTTTGCTCACGTGAATAGACGCATGATTTCTGCTTACAGTTGGGTCATCAAGTACTATATCTCCTTGCCTTCCAATCACTAAAAATCGTCCGGGCATCTTTAATTTCCAATTTTCTGTGAGTTTTTTCAGGTGTTCGGAACATATCAGGTTTATCGATTACCCCCCCCACTCAGAATCCATACGTCGGATTTCGAGGCAACCTTGCTCCTGGCGTCCCTGCCTGGAGGCTCTTGTATGGCATACGTTTCCAGAACCACATCCTGGATACTACGCTCAATGGTTAGGCATATCGGTGAATGGGACACACTGGATTTGTGCGATATTCACATTTTTATCAGGGAGGTACTGACTGATTAACTTTTCACAATCGAATTTTTCTCTCGCAATTATCCATCTCAATCGACTGCTTGTTGCTATATTCCAAACGCATTCGTTCTAAATCCCCTGTTTTTTTCTGCCGTATTCAGTGCTTTTGGACACTGAATTGAACAATATCTAAAACGTTTAGTTTATTTGATAAGGTTGGACATGTTTTTCAATAAAAGGTTGAAGGTGACAATCTATAAGCAGGAAAGTGCCATTGGTTTAGTTCAGTTCACGAAGATAGATAGCTCTCTCCATGCTATTGATCATATTGAAAAATTTTCGATAATTTTTTTTGGCTAATTATCTTTCAGATTTATTAACGTCCTTGTCCCAGGCATCCTGCCTGGTATCCCTGGCCAGGCAGGATGCCCGGCTTCACTTCCTTGTGTGGTAATAGTATGGAATATAGGTTGAAAGTTCAGTGAATGGGGTACAGCTTATTTGTGTGATATTCACATATTTTTCAACAACTGGTTTTTAAAATCTGATAGTGAGTAGGGACTGATATCAGGGTATAGGGTGACTACCAGGCTTGAGGTAGATCTTTTTTCAGGATGATATGTTTATTTTGAGAGTCAATATAACCACCTACGGTTAGATCCTTAAGAATGCGGCTGACCATTTCTCGTGACGAGCCCACCATACTGGCAATATCCTGGTGGGTTAATCGAATCTGAATGATTCGCTCACCTTCTTCATTATCAGCAAGTTTGTTGAGCGTGTAAGCTACTCGACCATAGACATCGTTCAGTGCCAGGCTCTTGGTCATTTCTGTTAGATTACGTACTCGCTCAACTAGAAGTCCAAGAAATCTTACCGCCAATTCGGGATGATCCAGCAAGCAGGCCTCGAATTTCACCCTGGAGAGAAAGGCAACGTGCACCGGTTCAATAGACATGACAGAGGCTGAACGAGGAATTTTTCCTATTATTGCCATTTCCCCAAATATCTCGCCAGGTCCCTGGATGTTGAGCACAATCTCTTTACCCAAATCATCCCCTGCATAGATTTTGACTCTACCGGCCAGCAAAACGTACAAGGTATCACTTTCATCCCCTTCATTAATCAGCACGCTGTTCTTAGGAAAGTGTTTGTGTACTCCTTTGCTTGCCAAATAGTCGATTTCATCCTTAGTTAATGCTGTAAACGACGACTCCCCCTGTCCGCCTTCTCCAGGTATAAGCATAGTTGTTCCTTTAATTAGTTATTATTCGTGAATTTTGTAAACCATCATTATTATATTGAGGTTCTTCGAGGCATAATATAACAGAAAATATGCTTAAAAAATCTACAAACCATCCACCTTATCGTTGGCGTAATGGCATTATTCTTGGCACTTTAATAGCCTTGCTGGGGTTGGCTAGCCTGATAATTCCACCAATTGCCCGACTGGAACCAGATATTGGCCTTAAATGGTTATTCGTTCTGCGTGGATCACGTCCAGCCCCATCAGATGTTGTTATCGTTACCATAGATCGTGATTCATCAAAAAAACTTCAACTACCAAATATACCTCGAAAGTGGCCGCGTGGGTTGCATGCAAAGTTAGTACGAATACTGCATTCAGCGGGTGCTAGCGTAATCAGTTTTGATATGATTTTTTCAGACTATCGAGACCCACAACAGGATAAGGAATTCGCTCAGGCTATGCAGGAGGCAGGCAACGTTATTCTGTTTGAATACCTGCAAAGTGAAAATCAGCAATATAGCGGAAGTAAAGGCAATACCGCTATTCACATTGAGCAAAGACTTTTACCAATTCCGGAATTTGCCCATAGCGCAGTTGCTGTGGCTCCATTTAATCTCCCCAAGATACCTGAAAGAGTCAACCAGGCCTGGTTATTCAAGACTGGTGCGGGAGACCTGCCGACACTTCCTGTGGTCGCTTTGCATCAACATCTGGCAGCCAATTTTTCACAGCTTAAAAAACAGATTCATGAAATTAGCGATCCAAAAAAATTACCTGACTGGCTGCGACAAAATCAAGCACCTGAAAGGCCGGATGATTTTGCTAGCAGGCTACATCAATTTTTTCTCAATCATGATGTTTACAGCCGCCAGCTTGCCGACAGCGTCGAGCATAAAAAAACTGCACTTGGTATTTTACTCAACACGCACCTGCTTGGTAATGGCAGCGGTATTTATCTTGACTTCTATGGTCCGGCGCGCTCGATTCCGACAGTCCCTTATCATCAGGTCCTGGCAAAAACAAGCCCGTTGGATTTCAAAAACAAAGCCGTTTTTATTGGGTTTTCGGAGCGATTACAGCCCCAGCAAAAAGATGGTTTCTATACTGTATTTACAGATGAGGAAGGGCTGGATGTGAGTGGAGTTGAAATCATGGCCACCACTTTCGCTAACCTGCTGGAAAGAAAAGTCATCAATCCATTGGCTCCACCTTATAATATTCTTCTCATTGCACTGTTTGGTTTGCTGCTGGGTGTATTTCTGTATCGAATAAAAGGTTCCAAAGCGATTCTTTTTTCAATCCTGATTGCAGGTATTTATCTGGGCACTAGCTACTGGCTTTTTGCCAGTCAATCGCAATGGGTACCCCTGATTATTCCATTGATGATTCAACTGCCTTTCACTTTGTTACTCGCATTGCTATCACATTATTTAATCAGCCATCGTGAGCGTAGTCGACTACATTACGCTTTCAAAAAATACGTACCTGAGTATGTTGCTAACACTGCAGCCACGACAGGTTTTGATAGCCTTAAAAGTAAGGCAACAATGTTTGGTGCCTGTCTGGCCACCGATGCCGTTGAATATACCCCGTTTTCAGAAGCTCAAACACCCAGGGAATTACATGATCATTTAAACGATTATTTCCAGCAACTTTTTATCCCGGTACACCAACGAGATGGACTGGTGGTGGATGTGATTGGAGATGCCATGCTAGCAGCCTGGGTTGAGGGTAATGAAAAAGATCTGCGGCGCGCTGCCTGTGAAGCTGCGCTTGAAATTCAGCAAAGATTAAATCAACAACCCCGTTTTCTACCGACTCGTATTGGCCTGCATTGCGGTGAAGTGTCCGTAGGTAATGTAGGTGCTGGCGAACATTTTCAGTATCGGTTTGTGGGTGACGTTGTCAATACCTCAACCCGTATCGAAGGCCTGAACAAACAACTGGGTACCCAGATTCTGGCATCTGCTGAAATGCTGGAAGAGTTAGATGACCTGAACGTTCGAGAAGTGGGGGATTTTCGACTCAAAGGCAAGGGTAAGGCGATCACAATGTATGAACTTAAAAATCAGCCTATTCCGCAACAGCATCTGGAATCATTTGATGCTGGACTTAGACAATTCCAGAATCAAAACTGGTCAGCGTCAATCGAGATATTCAGTCAACTGCTCGAAAACAACCCGGAAGATGGTCCCTGCCTGTTTTATTTAACGCTTACACAACAATTTCAACGCAACCCTCCGCCAAAAAGCTGGGATGGAGTGGTGAGCATCACACTAAAATAATATTGAAATCTAATTATTTTGCTAACAAGATTTCACATTATGCAAGAGAAGCGTTAACATTCAATTTGTTAATGGTGTGTTTATCAGGGAAGAGCAATAAAATTATTTGGTTAAGTCAGGAAAGACTGATAACAAAAATAAATTTATTCAGGAAATTCAATGCAACCGTACCTTCGAATAGCGCCTCAGCTTTCCCATTATGTATTAAGTGGGATAGTCGTATTCGTCCTGATTTTTCTTCCAGCAAATCAACTCTATGCCGCCAGTTGTGAGTCTGTTGCCAGGCTTGTTTCACTAGAAGGTTCTATAGAATATAAAACAGTAAATACTGAAAACTGGATTCCAGCAGTACTGGAGCAGGAATTTTGTACCGGGGACGCCATACGCTCTGGGCGAGATAGTCGAGCGGCACTGCGCTTAATCAACGACACCTTAATGCGCCTTGATCACAGCACTGCAATCATTTTTACTTCTATCACTCAAAAAGAGCATTCATTCCTCGATCTGCTCAAAGGCGCACTGCATTTTATTAGCCGGGTACCTCGCAGTCTGGAAGTCAATACTCCTTATTTGAACGCAGCCATTGAAGGCACAGAATTTGTCATTCAGGTAAAAGAAGACAGTGCGGAAGTTACTGTGTATGAAGGCAAGGTTGTGGCCAGCAATGCTTCGGGCAGTATTGATTTGATCAGTAACCAGACGGGGTCAGCAGCATTCGGTCAGGCTCCGATACGGATTGCTGTGGCGCGTCCGCGCGATGCAGTGGCCTGGACCCTGTATTACCCGCCTTTGCCCGCGCAACAGGATCAGGCGGATAAGCTTGCCCATCAGACCATAGATGCCATTGTCAGGAATGATATAGATCAGGCTGTTACTCTGGCGCAACAGGCCATAGCCAGCAATCCACAATCAGCGGCCGCATATATGGCACAGTCCTATATCGACCAGGCTCGTTTTGATATCCCGGCAGCGCTGGAAAATAGTCGCAGGGCGGCAGATTTAGCGACACAGGATGCTATTACCCAGGCGCGGCTGGCCGAAGTCCTGTTAATGACCGGCGATAGCGAAGCCGCCAGAGCAGTCGCAGAAAGTGCGGTACAGATTGAGCCGACATTGGCACATACGCAAACCGTGCTTGGCTTTTCCTCTCTACGAGACGTCAACCTGGATGATGCAGAATCCGCATTCAATCAGGCAATTCGGCTGGATTCAGCCGCACCTTTACCGCGTCTGGGTTTAGGTCTGGTTAAAATCCGCCGTGGCAATCTCAAAGCAGGCCGGGAAGAGATTGAAACTTCGGCCCTGCTTGATCCTAATAGTGCCCTGCTGCGTAGTTATATGGGTAAGGCATACTATGAAGAAAAGCGTGGCAAACTGGCATCCGAGCAGTTTGCCATGGCCAGGGAACTGGACCCCAATGATCCAACCCCATACTACTACGAAGCCATCCTCAAACAGGTTGACAACCGCCCGGTGGAGGCGCTGCAGGATATCGAAAAGTCCATTCAGTTGAATGACAATCGAGCCGTTTACCGCTCCAGGTTACAACTGGATGAGGATGAGGCTGCACGCAGCGCCAGCCAGTCACGCATCTATCAGGATCTCGGTTTCGAGCAATTGGCCCTGGTGCAAGGCGTGAAATCAGTCAGCGCTGACCCTGCCAACCACTCCGCTCACCGGTTTCTGGCCGACATATATACTTCACGTCGTCGGCACAGTATCGCGCGGGTTAGTGAATTGCTGCAGTCACAACTGCTGCAACCGAATAATATTAATCCGCTGCAACCACAACTGGGCGAGGCTAATCTATTCGTTCTGGAAGGGGCTGGCCCGGCTGAAACCGGCTTTAACGAGTTCACCTCGATGTTCTCCAGCAACAAACTGGTTTCGAATGTCTCTTTGGTATCGGGAAGCAATGACACCCTGGGTGATGAACTAACCGTCTCTGGGCTAACAGATCAGCTGTCATTCAGTCTTGGCCAATACCACTTCGAAACGAATGGCTTTAGAGAAAATAATGATGTGCAACACGATATCTATAATGCGTTCTTTCAGTTTACTCCGTCTTCGGCTTCCAGCTTTCAATTAGAAGTCCGTCACCGAGAGACCGAGAGCGGTGACTTGCGGCTAAACTTTGATCCAGCCATATTCAGGCCCAATGAGCGTAGTGATATCGAGCGGGATTCCTTACGCCTCGGCTTTCATCTCAAGCCTGAAGCCAATAGTGATGTCATTGGCTCACTGATCTATGCGGAGCGCAAAGCAACCAGATCGGACAGCATAACTTCTACCCCCGTACCTGGAGTCTCTTTGACAACTGCCGATACCTCAGAATATGTTAGTGATTCTTATTCTGCTGAACTGCAGTATCAGTATCGCATGGATCGGCTTAACTGGGTCCTTGGCGCGGGGTACTTTGATCAAAATCACACCTCGACTGTTGCTCTGATTGAAAGTCTGACTATTGACCCGGACCCTCCCATCACAGAGGTCTTTGAACCGACGATAACCAGGGGAGGTCCTCGACATGGCAATGCCTATCTGTATTCCAATATTAGATTCAAACCTCACTTTACTTTGACCGCCGGCCTAACTTACGACTCCTTTGAGGACAACGTTTCAGATGATGACCGGTTTAATCCCAAGCTGGGAGTGATGTGGGAATCGCTCGGTGGAACCACTGTTCGGGCGGCCTGGTTCAAAACTCTTAGACGCCCCTTTGCCTCGGACCAGACTATCGAGCCCACACAGGTGGCCGGTTTCAACCAGTTCTTCGATGATTTGAATGGTACCAGATCAACGCGCTACGGAGCTGCGCTGGAACAACGCATCAATCAATCGTTATTTGTCGGGGTAGAGACCAGTTGGCGGAAGCTGGAACTAAATACAGAGCAGCAGGATGAGCGGTTACACCGTAGCTATGCCTCCTGGGCCGTGAATGAAAATCTCTCGCTCAATGCGGAGTATCTGTTCGAAGATTTCGATATTGGTATTGTAAATGAAAGTTTGTTAAATGATCTGAGGACCCGACGCCTGCCGCTGAGCATGAATCTTATTTGGCCTAACGGCCTCATCGCCAAGATACAAACCAGTTACATAGATCAGGAGGTGGTAAAGCTCGATGGGGTCTCGGAGGATGATCAATTCTGGGTCACAGATGCCTCAATCGCCTATCGCCTGTCTGGACGTCGAGGCATTGTCCGTCTGACGGCAAAGAATATATTCGACAAACAGTTCAACTACCATGACGTCAACTTCAGTTCTGGCGAACCGCTAACTCCCCTTTTTCAGCCAGAGCGCCAGTTGTCTATTGATTTTACTGTGGCCTTCTAATTATGCGAAAAACATAAAAAGCATGTTCTGTTGAAGTTCCCCTGGTAAAGGTACAGCAACAGTTTTATTAATCAGGTTTTACGGAGAAAAAAATGGATAACCATTTCAGCAAAAAAAAATATCTACTTATGACTTTGGGAGTTATTACAGTCGGAGTAGCTGTCGCGGCTAGTACAATGTTTTATTCTGATTCGACGTTTTATTCTGCTACGTTGCTTTATTCTGCTTCGACACGCCTCTGCTATAAAACGAAAATAGATAATGGAGAAAGGTATGCCATCTGCCGTAATCGTTCCTATCCTTGCTATTTCTATTTGGAAAGAGATGGGTGTCCTTGCCCAGACGGCCAAATGTCATGTCAATTTTAAGTACTGGAATCACTGGTAAGCGCTCGTCCAGGGCCCTGATAAACGACAATGGTTTATATATCTGTCGGCTGGTTTAATAAGGTAAAGGTTTTGGTGTGGGTTGATATTTAAACTGTCAGGGCCGGACACTTCGGGGAGATAATGGTCGAGCGTGTGGGTATTAGCATGCACTCGAGCAGAATTTTGAAGTGACAGCAGGCTGAGCAGAACCAGATTGGTCTAATATTTTTATTTGTTCCAGGTTAGAATTTAGCTGATCGATCAGGTAATAGGGTTCGGTCGATTCAAGGTCAAAGCCTGATTCTGGATTGATCTGTTAATAGCCCGGACTGCGCTTGCGTACAAAGGAGACAGTCGAGCTTGAGCTATTCGTATTTGGTTGTGTCACTTGACTTAGGTAAGGGTAAATTTATCTCGAGGTACACTGGCTTGACTCCATTCCAAACCGAAGAAGAAATCATCCATATTTTATCCGATGTGAAGATCCTTCAGGATCTTGAGTTCGAGACAATCAAGGATATTGCCCGCCGTATTCGTACCCTGGATTTAGTGAAGGTGAAACGCTGATTCGCAGAGGTTAGCTCACACGACTTATTAAGTTTGACGTCATGCGGCTAGAACAACCTCGATAGCTCGAGATTGTCACCGGATGGAGTGTGTCAGGCCTTGTCCAGTGCCTGATCTATATCAGCAATAATATCGTCGATATGTTCAATTCCGACAGAGATTCTTACCAGATCCTCTGATACACCGGCGGTTGCCAGCTCTTCTGGGCTCAACTGTCTATGCGTAGTGGTCGCAGGATGACAGGCCAGTGATTTGGCATCACCGATATTCACCAGACGTAGAATCATCTGCAAGGCGTCTATGAATTTAGCGCCAGCCTCCTTGCCACCATTAATCCCAAAGCTGAGTATGCCGGAAGCCTGCCCATTAGTGATTTTCTGGCAGGTGCTGTGAAATTTACTACCAGGCAGGGCGGCATAATTGACCCATGCCACCTTAGGATGGTTTTGCAGGTGCTGCGCCACCTTTAATGCGTTTTCGCAGTGACGTTCCATACGCAATCCCAGTGTTTCCAGCCCCTGTAACAACAGGAATGCGCTATGTGGTGCCAGTGCAGAACCGGTATTTCGTAATGGCACTACACGACAACGTCCGATGTATGCAGCAGGCCCCAGCGCTTCGGTATAAACAACACCATGGTAAGAAGGATCGGGTTCATTCAACATAGGGAAGCGCTCTTTATTGCCTGCCCAGTCAAATTTACCAGAATCGATAATAATGCCACCGATGGTAGTGCCATGGCCGCCGATATATTTGGTCAATGAGTGAATAATGATATCCGCACCATGATCGAAAGCGCGACATAGATAAGGTGTCGCTACCGTATTATCGACGATTAATGGCAAGCCATGTTTATGTGCGATTTCAGCCAACTTTTCAATATCGACGATATTGCCCGCAGGGTTACCAATCGATTCACAGAATACGGCACGCGTTTTATCATCGATAAAGCTTTCCAGTTTTTCGTATTCATCGAATGAGGCCATACGTACTTCAATACCCTGACGCGGCAGGGTATGCGCAAACAGGTTATAGGTGCCACCATACAGCTGAGAGGTGCTGACAATGTTGTCACCAGTCTGGCTGATTGCCTGAATCGAATAGGTGATGGCGGCCATGCCAGATGCCACGGCAAGAGCACCGATACCACCTTCCATTTCGGCCAGACGCTGCTCCAGCACCGCAGTGGTCGGATTCATAATACGGGTATAGATATTACCAGCAACCTTGAGGTCGAACAGGTCTGCACCATGCTGAGTATCATCAAAGGTATAGGATGTGGTTTGATAGATGGGAACTGCTGCTGCCCTGGTGGTTGCTTCGGATTCATAGCCATGGTGTAAAGCCAGTGACTCAAGTTTCATTTTTTTCTTCTCGGTGTGGTTAATGTGGCTGTTGTCAGCACGTTTTTTATATTTCGTCTTTTATATTTCCAGGTTGTCTATCAGGCGGGTAGTCCCCATTTTGGCTGCAACTAGAATAACCAGAGGGTCGCTGGGTAGTGCCGGTTTGAGGGTTCGCTGATGGCAAATAGCGACGTAATCGACTGCAAATCCATTTTGTTGCAGGGTAGACTTCATCTTGAGACTGAGCGCAGTATAATCGTTTTGCCCTGATTTAATCTGTGCGACAGTTTCTGTCAACTGTTGATGAATCAGCACAGCCTGCTTACGCTCAGTATCATTCAGATATTGATTGCGCGAGCTCATCGCCAGTCCATCGCTGGCACGCACAGTCTCAGCGCCAATGATCTCTATGTTCAGGTTGAGATCACGCACCATTTTTTCGACCATGCGCCATTGCTGGTAATCCTTTTTTCCAAATACTGCGATATCGGGATTGGTGAGATTGAATAGCTTGAGTACGATAGTGCTTACTCCTGTCAAATGCCCAGGTCGAAATTCACCTTCATAGCTTTCGGTAACGCCAGTAACCTGTACCTTGGTGATATTTTCCTGACCCTGCGGATACAGCTCTGCATCGTCTGGCAGGTACACCAGATCGCAGCCGTACTCCATCAGAAATCGGCAGTCTTTTTCCAGTGTGCGTGGGTATTTGGAGAGGTCTTCATGCGGCCCAAATTGCATAGGGTTGACGAAAATACTGCTGATCATCTTGTCTGACTGCGCTCTGGCAGTACTCAGTAAAGACAGGTGACCATCGTGTAAATTACCCATAGTGGGCACGAATGAGATCTTATTGCCCTGTAGTCTCCATTGCTGGATCTGGGCGATGAGTTCTTTATTGTTATTGACTCGTAGCACTAAACTGCCTGTGTTATTTAGCTAAAACAATGGGTTTGGTCAGGGAAGATACCATTTTTCACTTCTGTGACATAGCCCTGGATTGCTCCCTCAATATTCTGGTGAAGCGGCATGTAGTCCTTGGAAAAACTGGGTTTCTTACCTTCTGTGATGCCTAGTACATCCTGTAGTACCAGAATCTGTCCATCGCATTCGGGTCCCGCACCGATACCAATCACGGGAATCTGCAGTAAATGGGTGATTTCAGCGGCTAACGTGGCGGGTACACATTCCAGTAATAACAGGTCGGCACCAGCTTCCTGCAATTGCAGCGCCGCATCTTTCATTTCAACGGCACTGTTGTGATCGCGTCCCTGTACTCGATATCCACCCATCTTATGCACCGACTGCGGTTGCAGACCAATGTGTGCGCAAACCGGAATGTTAAATTTGCTCAGAGTTTCGACTGTTTTTATCTGGGTGATACCGCCCTCCAGTTTGACGACCTGAGCGCCGGTGTTCTGGATCAGTCGGCTGGCATTATCCAGCGCCTGTTGTTGCGAGTTAAGCGAACCAAAAGGCATGTCGAGAATTAGCAGAGCATGCTCCAGGCCCCTGGCTACAATAGTTCCATGATATTCAATATGCTCTATAGTTACCGGTAGCGTGGTGTCGTGCCCCTGAATAACCATACCCAGTGAATCACCCACCAGCACAACCTCTACACCCGCTCTCTCCATCAGGCGTGCAAAACTGTAATCATAAGCTGTCAGACAGGCGAATTTTTCACCTTCCTGCTTCATCTTACACAGTTGCGGAATGGTGACTTTCTTTTCCAGTGGTTTGGGTGTGTACATACTATAGGCGTCTTAAGTTGGTAAAAATATTGCGCTGCACAAAGTCGCATGCGAGGTTATTTTTGTCAAATGCTTTCTGGTAAGCGATTGATTCGCATTGGAGGGGCATGCTTGATCATGTAATCGACACTACCGAGGCCCGCGATATAGAGGTCTCCACTAATCTCGCGTAAGGGTTGCAAAACAAATAAACGGTTTTGCATTTCTGCATGCGGTATGGTCAGGTGCGTATCATTCATGTGTAACTCACCATATAAAAGGATATCCAGATCCATGGTGCGTGGTGCCCATTTCAATCCTGCAGAACGCTGGCGATAAAAAGCCTGCTCAATCGCCTGTAGTTCCAGCAGTAACTCGGTGGGTTTAAGTGTGGTTTTCAGGCAGGCCACGGCATTGATGTAATCTTCCTGCTCGATATCGCTGATGGCTTCGGTTTGATACAGCGAGGAATGTTGTAGTAACTGGCTATCACGAACCTGATCCAGATAAGAAAAGGCATCAATTACCTGCTGCCTGGGATCAGCCAGATTGCTGCCGATACCGATATAAGCTTTAACTGCTTGCATTTGTCGTGTTGCGAGGTTTTCTTCTTCGTCTTGGGCGATGGCCAGGTTTACGCCTGGGCCCTGCTGGCTGAATTTCTGCTGCCGGTTGTTGGGTCTGAAAATCGGTCCACCATTGACATAGCTGATGAGTGGTCAGGCCTACCATGGACTGGATACAGAAAAAATCGTAGGCCGCACGAAAATTTGGATGATTGAATAATCGCTGTGGCTGTTTGCCACGGATATTGCTAAAGCGTGGTTGCATGGTCCAGATGTTTTTAGCGATTTGACTGAATCTTCTGGGGACTGCAATGGTTTGTACCTGCACCGCAAAGACTTCACTGGAGGCACTCTGCAGTGCGAGTGAGGTGGCCACTTTTTCAGATTGAATCTGGATTGCTCGCTGCTGCACAAGAGGCCAAAGCAGGCTGGCAAAGATAAATGCCGGAGATACCGGTTTTTCTTCCTGTATTCGAGTGTCGGTGTTCACCAGCGCCTGCTCAATAAAATCCAGCATCGCTTCGGTGGGGTCAGATTTAAGGTATTCATCCAGCGCCGGGAACAGGAATTGAAATAACTCGAATTCACGTAACATCTGGTAGGCCTTGAGTGCATGGCCTGAGTGGAATATCTTGAGTATTTCATCGTAAAGACGTGCTGAAGGGATGTCCTTGAGTAAATACCCCTGCTCATAAATGGCTTCTGCAGCCTGGGTTTCGATAGTGAATCCGAGTTTGGCGGCAAAGCGAATGGCTCTTAGCATACGCACAGGGTCTTCGGCATAACGTGTTGCAGGGTCACCAATCAGTTTAAGGCTTTTTTGCTGGATATCAGCAAGACCATTGGCATAATCGAGTATTGAAAAGTCGTGGATATCGTAATACAGCGCGTTGACGGTAAAGTCTCGACGTAGAGCATCTTCTTCAATATCACCAAAAGTATTATCACGTACGATGCGCCCATCATCGTTGAGTTCAGTTTTATCGGAGTCGGGTGCATGCGCCCGAAAGGTGGCAACTTCGATGACCTCGCGGCCAAAATGTATATGCGCGAGTCTGAATCGACGCCCGATCAGTCGACAGTTTCTAAATAGCCCGCGCACCTGGTCCGGTGTCGCATCGGTAGCGATATCGAAGTCTTTGGGCTGTTTGCCAAGTAAAACATCTCTGACCCCACCACCAACCAGACAGGCCCTGTAGCCTGCTTCATCAAGTCGGTATAATACCTTAAGCGCCGCATTCGAAATCTGGCGGCGGGAAATACTATGTTCAGGTCTGGGTACGATGTTTAACTGTGTGTTTGGGTGCTTACCTTCAGTCACAAAAGTTATTTGAAATCATAATTGTTGGCATCATAGCATTTAAGCGCGATGAAAAAACCTATTAGGGCCTGTTAACACTAATTTAATTATCACTGCTGGAGACCATTTTCCCTCCAGCGGCTTTAGATCACTTTAGTCGTCGCTTTCCAGTTCTTCCCAGCGTTGATATAACTGCTCCAGTTCCTGTTCCAGAGTGCTTAGCTGCTGGGTTGTTTGAGAAATTTTATCGGCAGCCTGCTGATAAAATCCGGGATCAGCCATATCGTTTTGCAGTTGCGAGACCTGTTGCTCGAGTTTCTCAATTTTTCTCGGCAGGGTTTTGAGCTCTTTCTGTTCATTAAAGCCGAGTTTTTTGCGCGCTTTCTGGGGTTTTGCTGGCGTTGGTTTGCTGCTGCTGGCAGCAACGGGTGCAGCAACATCGGGTAGCTTGCGTTGACGAAGCCAGTCCTGATAACCACCTACATATTGGTTGACCTGGGCGTTACCTTCAAACACGAAACAATAGTCCACTACATGATCGATAAAACTACGATCATGGCTGACCAGTAGCAGGGTGCCTTTGAAGTCTGTTAACAGCTCTTCCAGTAACTCCAGCGTGTCTATATCCAGATCGTTGGTCGGTTCATCCATAATCAGGAAATTAAATGGGCGCGTAAACAGCTTGGCCAGCATCAGGCGGTTGCGCTCGCCACCTGAGAGTATGCTGGCAGGTGCATTGGCGGTTTTGGCGCTGAACAGAAACTCTTTCAGGTAACCGATAACGTGTTTACTGGTACCATTAACTTCAATCTTGTCAGTGCCATCGGCGATATTGTCACGCACCGATTTCTGTAGATCCAGTGCGTCCCGGTGCTGGTCAAAATAGGCAACTTCCAGCTTGGTGCCGGTTTTGATATGACCGCTTTGTGGCTGGATTTCGCTCAATAGCAATTGAATCAAGGTCGATTTACCACAGCCATTGGGTCCGATAATACCAATCTTGTCACCACGCATGATGGTACAGGAGAAATTATTGACTATCGGCTGTTGCTCCCATTTAAAGCTTACACCTTCCGCTTCTATGACTATCTTGCCCGAGATCTCGGCCTGATTGGCAGATAGCTTTGCAGCACCCAGCTGTTCGCGCCTTTGACTGCGTTCATTGCGCATCTTTTCCAGTGCTCGCACACGGCCTTCGTTACGGGTTCTACGTGCCTTAATGCCCTGACGGATCCACGCTTCTTCCTGCGCCAGCTTTTTGTCGAACAGGGCATTGGCGGTTTGCTCGGCATCCAGCATCTGTTGTTTGGCCGTCAGGTATTTCTCATAACTGCCGGGCCAGCTGGTTAACTGTCCTCGATCCAGGTCGATAATGCGGGTGGCTAGACTTTGCAGAAAAGAGCGGTCATGCGTGATGAACAGGATCGCACCATTGAATGATTTGAGGAATTCTTCCAGCCACAGGATGGACTCGATATCCAGGTGGTTGGTGGGCTCATCCAGCAACAATAAATCAGGTTTTGAAACCAGTGCCTGTGCCAGCAGGGTACGCCGCTTGAGTCCACCAGATAGAGAATCAAAGGCTTCTTCTGCGGGCAAAGATAGCAGTGAAATGGTGGCACTGATAGTTTGCTCCAGATTCCAGCCGTTGTGTGCTTCGATTTGCTGTTGCAATACATCCATTTGTTTCAGGGCATTTGGGTTATCTGCCACCGACATGGCGGCGTGATGCCAGTCCTTGATGATCTTGCCCATTTCACCGACACCCTCGGCCACGACATCGTACACCGTACCTTCAATAGAGGCGGGCACATCCTGACGTAATTCGGTGACTCGGGTGTCACGGCTATAAATAACTTCGCCTTCATCTGGCTTGATCTTTTTACCTAACAGCTTTAACAGGGTGGATTTTCCCTCGCCATTACGACCCACCAGACAGATACGTTCGCCCTTATCGATGCTCAGGTTTGCATGGTCGAGTACCGGTGCTTCGCCGAAACTATGGTAAAGGTCTTTGATGGTGATCAGGGGCATGGGTGGATGTCGATAATTTTGAAGCGCGCATTATAGATGAATTTTACGCTGTGGTGTTTTTGTTTAATGTAGCTTGATGCAGGATAAGGCTAAAAGCTGACTCAGCAGGATTCTGATTCAACGAAACGTTTTTATAAACTGTTGAATCGGCATGGGACGATGAAACAGGTACCCCTGAAACTCCCGGCAGCCTCGGTTTTTTAACAGCTCAAATTCTGCGCTGGTCTCAACACCTTCGGCAATGACCTTTAGATTAAAATGGTTAGCCATCGAGAGGATGATTTCAACAATAGCGGCATCATTCGGGCTGCTATCAACGTTGTGAATAAATGTACGGTCAATCTTGATGCGGTCTACAGGCAATTGCTTGAGATAAGCCAGTGACGAATAGCCAGTGCCAAAATCGTCGATGGAAAACCTTACACCGATCTCTCTTAACCTCATCATCTTTGTGATCGTTGTCTCTACATCTCCAAGCAGCGTGCTTTCGGTGATTTCGAGTTCCAGGCTGGTCGGAGAGACCCCGCTGTGCTCCAGTATAGATATGACTCTTGATACGAAGTCTGCCTGGTGGAAATGTTTGGCGCTAAGGTTGACGGCGATAAGCGGGTTGTCGCAGATGACCTTTTCCTTTTTTAGTAACTTGATCATTTCACAGGCTTTTATTAATACCCAGTCACTCAGGGTCACAATAAAGCCCGATTCTTCAGCCATAGGTATGAATGCCGCAGGAGAAATCAGGCCTTTTTCAGGATGTTGCCATCGAATTAAGGTTTCCGCTCCAATACAATCACCGTTGGCGTCTACCTGAGGTTGAAGATAGAGTTCAAATTGATCCTTATTGAGAGCATCGCGCATCTCTGTATCCAGGTTTAATCGCTGCTCTATTTCAGCGGTCATAGATTCTTCATAAAAGTGCACGGTGTTTCGACCCAGCTGCTTTGCTTTTTGTAAAGCAGAGCTGCCCATGCTCATAATTGTGTCGGGGCTACCACTCTGCGCATTAAAAACCACAATGCCGATACTGGCTGCAACCGATATATAGCGTTCATTAATTCGGTTTGGACTTTCAATTTCCATTAACGCTTTACGAGCAAGATCGATAGCTAACTGTTTTCCTGATTCATCAGTTTCCACAATATTTGAATACAATATGCCGAACTCATCGCCTCCCACCCTGGCAATGCTTCTGTATGTGCTTTGTTGAACCGATAGTCGGCTGGCTATTTTTTTAAGTACGCTGTCTCCAAAAAAGTATCCTAGTGAATCATTGATATCCCTGAAATTATCCAGGCCAATATATAGCAACAGGCTAAACGGTTTTTCAGCATTATCTGTTTTATTAGCCCTGTCTATTTTAAGTTGTAAATGTCTTCGATTGGGTAAGCTGGTCAGGTCATCATGGTAGGCTAAATACTCAATCCGTTTCTCGGCGATTGATCTTCTTTGCATTTCCACCACAATACGCTCATGCTCCATAGCTGCCTGGCATCCTTTATCCAGACGTTCAAATACGGGAACCAGTGCATAGATCAGTTCTTCGGGTAAGGGGGCGACGGCTCGTTCAAGAATCAATACCCCTGAATGTTCCAGTGGATAGGTATGATAGTAAAGCTCATTATCTTTAAAGAATTGTGTTCTAGTGTGGGGAACGGGGTCCTGAAAATATGCAGTCAGCCACTCACCCAGGCCCTGTGTTTGCAGCAGATTCTTTGCATTACCTGATGGCATGAAAAAATAAAACGACTTTTCCGGGCCCTGGTGAGATTCAACAGGAATGATGTCTTCATCATTATAATGTCTGAAATAATAAATGCGGCGAATAGAAAGTCGACGTAAACAGACTTTCATGAAGTGACGAAGCAAGGGGATCAACTGTGGATTCAGGCCTATATTCATCGCCAGTTCATGCTGAATCGACATCAGGCTCAAGGTATCCATCTGACGGCCTGTAGTCATTTACTGAGCCCTCCAATCACGGTGGTTTTGTTCAGGAACTGGATGTTGCCCTGTGAGTTATTCGCTATTTCACCAATCGATAATACGCCTATGATTTTTGCTTTTTCAGGCAGTTTTTTTCGAATATTTTCAAGTTCCAGATGAAATTGATCAGCAAAGATTAATTTACGCGAAACGCAGTCGACGATAAATATGTATCGCTCTTCATCAGTGTCATAGATGGGGGAAAGCTTTTCACACAATTGCGCAGCGGCCTGACCGGCTGCTGAGATTAACTGCTCTTCATCGGCATGCAGGACATAAACCATCGCATTGCTTGGGACAGTACCTGCGCATTCAATAGAGGTGCCCTTACAGGAAATTAGATCGCGTACCAGATACTCACACTCCAGTTGTTCCAGGCCAATGGGGTATTGACTTGAGGTATTAAAAAAATTGTCTGATTCAAAAACATTGTTAGAGTGTTGCTCCAGGATGTCTTTATAAAAGGGTAGAGCAGGCTGAAAATTGATATCATGAATTTGATTGTTTTCAGCTCTGGTTACTAAAAAGGGCCCGGCAACAGCTTCCCAGCCATGGCGATAACAGGTGGTAAAAGAGGGTGACTGGAAGATTAAAAGCGCGGCATTGTCCCAACCACCTTCAGCAGTGAAGATATTGGGCCTGGAGGAGAAATCATGGTACCCGCTGCCGCAGCCGAGAATATTCATATCAGGCCCTACCTGGTCGAACAGGCAGCTTATGAAATCATCCACGCCACTGGATAAACCATCAATAAAGAGTAAGGCATTGTTGGTGGGTGCTTCCCTGTTTAGCCTGTTCGATAACACATTGCACAAATCATTTTCAGGTTTATTGATTTCGTTAATTAGAAATACCGACCCTGCTGCTTTCAATCCACAGATAAGAGTAGCCCCTGGGTATAGGTCGGTTTCGTGTATTACTGCGGGTAAAACAACGGCTGCTGAAGGTACAGGCTGGGCTTTCAATAGCGCAGGTAGAGAATTAAAGTCGATATCACTTTCGCTACCAATCAACAGCAAAAGCGCCTCAGGATCTTTCTGCAGGGCGATAGTAATAGCAGATTGTATGCCTTCTAGCGTTCCAGAAGGGGAAAGCTGAATACTGGTGAAATATTGGGTCATTGGTGAAATTATAAAATTTCTTTGTCAGAGTATACCTCCCCATATCGATCTTGCCGGTCTTTTTCCCTCAACTGTAGATGATTGTCAGTCTACCAGTCTTCCGGTTTGCCTACATTGATGTTTATGCCCTGAGACAATAACTCCTGCTGTCGTTGACGTGACAGATCCAGATAGCTGGTAAACTTCAGGTGGTTATTGTCCAGCGCCATGCGAATGACATTACCAAAATGGAATGGATAGAGCATAGATTCAACGCGAGATACCTCCTTGCCCTCATCGAATAGCACAATACCGGGACGGTAGCTCATAGCCAGGTCTGCAGCCAGTTTAAGCGGGGTTGTCGGTTTGCCGTCAAAACCTGTAATTGGCTTATCAGATTTAGCATCCAGCCGGATCAGAGTCAGTCGCTTGAGCAGTTCACGTATTTCAGGGCGTTGCATCATCTTTTTATGGAAATGGTCACACTCATTGCAATCATTGTCTTCAAACAATAAGGCGACAGGGCCCTGTAGTGTGCTTAAATCGGTGGCGGATTTGATCAATGGGTCCTGGATGAATTGATATTGCCCATACTGCATATGTGTGCGTTTGAAGTCGCTGAAACTGCTGTTCAGGTAAGCTTTGCTTTGGACAAAATCCAGAGCCTGTTTAAACGCTTCAGGAGAACGATAGCCATTCAGTCGCAATACAGTCTGGTTTTTATTATTCAAAAAGATGATAGTTGGGGTGTATTGAATCTTGAGATAGCTGGACAAAGCCCTTTCGGTAGTGTTGAGGTCTTCTGACATTGCTATCTCACGGTCTCCACGGATATTGATGGCGATACTGTCGAAGTTTTGCTGAATCTGGCTTTTCAAGGGTTCCTTATTGAAGTTCTCGCTCAACATGCGATTGCAATAAGGGCAAGCATTCAAATGAAAGAATAGCAGTACGTGCTTATTACTATCAGCGGCTTCCTCCACATCATCGGCAATTTCGAGAAAAGACTGCTTAAACCAGTCGGGTATTTCGTAGGCAACGCCTCCCGTCACGCGACCGGTTTCGGCTGCAGATAGCGCCTGAGAGCTGAAAATCAGAAGAAATATGATGAAATGAGAGGTTTTTTTTAACATGTCAGTCTTGAGTTTTTGTTATACGCCAATGATGATATAGAAGACTAACAAAAAATAGGCTTTATTCCATGTGTGGACGATTTGCGTTACAGGCGAATGCGGAACAGATAGCAGAATACCTCGCTACTGAAGTGCCAGAGCTTTATATGCCGAGGTTTAATATAGCACCAACAACACCGGTACTGGCATTAACCGCAAGCGAACTGACCTTTTTTAGCTGGGGTCTGGTGCCCAGTTGGTCCAAGGATGTCAATATAGGTAGCAGAATGTTTAACGCACGTGCCGAAACGATTAATGAAAAACCATCTTTTAAAAATGCCTATAAACGTCGACGCTGCCTGATTCCGGCCAGTGGGTTTTATGAATGGAAGGCCGAGCAGGGCGGCAAACAGCCGTATTTTTGTCATCTTGAGCGGCCTATATTCAGTTTTGGCGCGATCTGGGAGCATTGGTCAGACAGCATGGGTAACGAACTGCAAAGCTGTTCTATTATCACACAGGAATCGGCCGGGGCAATGCGAGAGCTGCACGACCGAATGCCGCTGGTGATCCCGGAAAATCTACGCGATTTATGGCTGGATCACAGTGACGAGAGCACCGAAAGAGCCGATTATTGTCTGCATCACTCAGACTCTGACTTCAGCATGTATGCGGTGAGTAAGAAGGTCAGCTCGGCGCGTAACGATAGTCCGGATCTGGTGCAAAAAATGGAATAAACCGTATATTTAGTGCGACATATATAGACAAATAAAATATTAGCAGAAAAGAAAACCAGGAATTACATAGACCTTTTCGTCTACAATCAACAAAAACAACTATAAGCAGACAGGCCATAATCAGTGCTGCAATAACATAAGTGGGGAATATGGTTTTTTTTAAAATCTTTCTCAAGCTGATACTGTTGTTCGGTATTCTGCTTGCAGTTGTAGGCCTGTATTTCTATGACAAACACTCGCCGGGACCTGAATTAGAGCAGGAGTCCTTTACGGTAAATGATGTTACCGGTCTTAATTCTATCCATGTTGCCAGCATCGTCCAGCCACTATCCGAGCAGGAAATTGTCGATGCTATCACCAGCAGCAGCGGCCCCATATCTATCGGTGGCGCTCGCTTCAGTATGGGAGGGCAGAGCGCCTATCCTGACAGCCTTCACTTTGATATGCGCAGTTTTGATCAGGTGGTTGATTTTGATCCCAAGAAACGCCTTGTCACCGTTCAGTCAGGGATAACCTGGAGGAAGTTACAGGAATTTATCGACCCGTATGACCTGTCGGTGAAAGTCATGCAGGATTTTAATAACTTTACTGTGGGCGGGTCGTTAAGTGTTAATGCACATGGACGCTTTGTAAGAACTGGAGCCATTATCAATTCAGTAAAGTCCTTCAGGATTATACTCGCCAGTGGGAAGGTATACGAAGCCAGCAAGACAAATAACAGCTCGCTGTTCTATGGTGCTATCGGTGGTTATGGTGGGTTAGGCGTAATAACCCACGTGACTCTGGAGCTGGAGCAAAATATCCCCATCGAGCGACAGGTGACTCAAATTGAATTTCATAGCTTTACTGAGCACTTTCGTAAAAATATCCAGTATGACGACAGTATAGTTTTGCATAATGCCATCCTCTATCCCCCGAGTTATGAATCCGTACTGGATATAAGCTGGCGAAAAACAGATAAACCGCTGACTGAAAAAGCACGCCTTCACGATAAAAAATCGATGTCGATCTGGAAAAATATAGCGGTTGATATGATGTCTGAATCTAATCTGCTGAAACGATTGCGCAAAAACCTGATAGACCCAATGATCTATAACGATGATGCAGTGGTCTGGCGCAACTATGAAACCAGTTACGATCTGCACGACTTTGGTTTCATCTCTACCAATGATCAAACACTGGCGCTCAGGGTCTATTTTGTGCCAATAGAAGAATTTGAAATCTTTGTGCTTAAGATGCGTGACATCTTTATTCGTACCGACGCCAGTATTTTGAATATCTCAATCCGCTATATCCCGCAGGATACAGGCAGTTTGTTAGCCTGGGCCAAAACCGATGTGTTTTCATTTACCATTATTTATCATCTGGATAAAACCCCGCAGTCGATGGAAAAAACTCGTGACTGGTCATCGAAATTGATACAGGCAGCGGTTGATTCTGGTGGTAGTTATTACATGCCGTTTCAAATTCACGAAACTACAGAACAGTTTGCCCAGGCCTATCCAGATGCTGGATATTTTTTCAGATTAAAAGAACAGGCAGATCCAGGCAATCGCTTTAATAATATGTTGTGGCTAGAGCATTACGCAAAAAATACTGCTGCCAAATCCGCCTACTACGCAGCAAAGAAGGAAGCATTAAAAGCTGATCAAGACAAGCAGTCCGAACCATCTGCTGCCTTAGAGCAAGCGGATCAATCTGAAAACGCACAAATCATACAAACCGAAGCAGAGCTTGAAACTCAGCAATAGCAGAGTAATATCAGCCCCGATACGGTTAAAGATAAAAAATGGAGTAAACAATGCGCATCTTACACACCATGCTACGAGTCGGCGATCAGGATCGCTCGATCAAGTTTTATACCGAAGTTTTAGGTATGAAGCTAATTCGTCAAACAGACTACCCTGAAGGGAAATTTACCAACACCTTCATCGGCTATGGCGATGAATCCGAACAGGCGACAATAGAATTTACCTATAACTGGGATACCGACAGCTACGACCTCGGCAATGGCTATGGACATATCGCGCTAGAGGTCGATGATGTGTATGCAGCCACCGAGGAGATCCGCAAACGAGGTGGCAAGATCATACGCGATGCCGGGCCAATGAATGCAGGTACCACCATAATCGCTTTCGTCGAAGACCCCGATGGATATCAGATAGAGTTGATTGGCAAAAAGTCCTGATCGATATTTGGGGTTTTGGAGTGGTAACACACGCTATGGGAGATGGATTAACTGTAAATTGTTAAAAAATAGGAAAAGGAAAATGAGGAGTGAGGAGAGGTTGATTCAGTATCATAAGAATCAGGGAATGCTGCGGAAATTTTGCAACATAAGTCAATATACGTGCGTGCAACATAACTCAATAATTGTGCGTGTCAAATAATCAAGCTGTTAGCTGCAAAACAGGAATGGGAAGATTATGCCAACTTATGATGTAGTCATTTCTTTCGCTGGAGAAGATAGAGAAATAGCATCCTCCATTGCCTCAAATCTCGTTACGAGAGGGGTTAGTGTTTTTTATGACGAATATGAGCAGGCCAACCTATGGGGAAAAGACCTGTATGTTCATCTAACAAAAATATACAGAGATGAGTCAAAGTTCTGTTTGATGATGATTTCAGAAAATTATGCAAAGAAACAATGGACAAATCATGAGAGGAAAGCTGCTCAGGCTAGAGCATTCCAAGAAAATAGTGAGTATATTCTTCCACTTCGATTAGATGATGCAGAGATAGAAGGAATACTAAATACGACTGGTTACATTGATTACCGGAACGTATCTTTAGAGCGTATCGTAAACCTCCTATCGGAGAAAATAATTGAATATAACAAGGATAATGGCATTACATACGATATTGTGAAGGCAGAAACAGTCTTTGAAAAAGCCATTGATTTCAAGGGTGATCGTCCTTTCCGAGATAGTGACATGAATACCGAGTGCCCGGCTTGTGGCACCAAACAGAACCTCTCTGAGGCAACTCTATCACTTGATGGTGATGATACTATTTATTCTTGTAAAAACGGGTGCCAACCATTAGCGGTTATAAGTCGTCCCGGTATGGTTGCATGGCCTGGAAGAGGATTTAGGCTTCAAGACTATGTAGTGAGAAATATCAGGGATATTGTTATAAAAACAGAGAGTATGGGAGCTCCTTTACTTATACCAGCTAGCAAAGCTGCTTTAATGAAGGTGAGGCCCAGCAGCTAACAATTGCATTAACCGGAGCTATCTCCGCGGTGTTTTTTGTGTGCTAAAAGAGCATAGCACACAAAAAACACTACTACAGTAGCCCGGTTATGCTGAGCGTTATGCATAAAAATACGGAGAAGTGAATGTATCAGAGACAAGCCCTTGCTTTAGGGTCTTTAGTTTTCCTTGTGATTGTCGGATTAATTACAGTAATTTTAGCGTTTTGGGCATGGCCTAAATATAACGTGTATAAAATGGAATTGAATGGTAGAGCAGCCTTGAAAGAAGCAGAGTGGTCAAAGCAAATTTTGATTGAAGAGGCCAAAGCGAGAGAGCAAGCAGCTCTTATGCAAGCAAAGGCAAAAGTTACTCTAGCTGAAGCAGAAGGAAAAGCAAAAATTGTCCGTGCAAAAGCTGAGGGCGCAGCAGATATTGAAAGAGCCAAAGCAGCCGCAGAAGCAAATAGAATTATCGGAGAGTCACTCAAAAACAATGAAGAGTATCTTCGTTATATCTGGATTAAAGGGCTTCAAGATGGAAAGGGGGAACGCATTTATATTCCAACTGAAGCAGGACTTCCCATTTTAGAGGCAGGTAAGGCAGGCAAGTAATGCATGAAACATGATAATGAGACCCGGGGGTCTCGTTTATCATTCTGTTAAGCGTTCTCAGGAGTCAGAGTTCGGTGGAATATAAAATAGTAGATGAAGAAAAATCCAACGATGTCGCAAAGTTGGCTGTTTGCCTAACCAATGAAATTATAGAAAGAACGGGCATTAAGCACTTTGATGTGGATATTCCTTTAGCAGAAAAACTGTGCAAGAAATTTATGGAGCAGGGTATATACACTGTAGTTGCTGCATTTAATAACGATCGGATCGTGGGATTCGGAGCTTTATGCGAAAGCCATTCGCTTTACGCAGAAGGCACATTTGGAAGTATTCAAGAATTTTATGTATTGCCAGAATTTCGGTCGAAATCAATTGGCAAAGAGTTACTTGAAAGCCTTGTTAGTTACGCGAAATCCAGGCAATGGGTAAGGCTTGAGTTATGTACTCCGCCAATCCCAGAGTTTGATAGAACAGTTTCGTTTTATAAAGAAAATGGTTTTGAAATAACCGGTGGTTACAAAATGAAGTATACAGTCGCTTAAAATATTATAGCTAGACAAGAAGCTTGTTAATACAACAGTTATGAGCGGAGTAACCACAAATGGAATTTATAGTCGATAGCGCCGAAAATCTTGACGTGTCAGATGATGAAATATTTGATCTGCTGTCACAAGTTTACGTGCAAGCAGGTTTTGCTTCTGCTGAGATAGCCAAAACAGTATTTGATCCAGTCAAGGTTAGAGATAGAGGGGCGCTTATTGTATCTCAGGAAATATCAGAAAATGAATTTTCTGGAATGGTGATTGTTGTTCCTCCAAAGTCACAAGCCATTGTGAGGGCTAAAGAAAATGAATGTGAAATGCATTTGTTGGGCGTTAGGCCTAAGTATAGAGGGCATGGGCTCGGTCGTAGGCTGGTGAGTAAAGCTATTGATTTTGCAACGGATAAAAATTGGTCAAAAATGATCTTGTGGACTCAAAAGTCAATGAAAGAAGCTCAGAATCTGTATGAGTCATCTGGGTTTGTTCGATCCGGGGAGATGACAAAAAATGGCATTGAGTTTTTTGTTTATGAGAGAATATGCACATGAAAATAAATAGCGAGACAATCGGTTTCGTTATCGCAACTGTCAAGCACCCGGTAAAGTTATGAGCGTTATCAATATTGACATCGCAGATCACTATAAATGGGGGAATGGATCAGATGGGTGGCATCTTTTAAAATCTGACTCGCTTAGCATAATTCAAGAAAGAGTATCACCTGGTGAGTGTGAGCTGCGCCATTACCACAATAACTCACAGCAATTCTTTTACATACTATCTGGTGTCGCTCACATTGAGATATCGAGTGAGGTTCATGAAGTAAGCAAAGGAAACGGTCTCCATGTTCCAGCCAAGGAGCCACATCAATTAATGAATTAAGGAAATGTTGATCTTGTTTTCTTGGTGGTGTCAGAGCCTAAGAGTCACGGCGATCGAGTCAATGCTTAACAAGCGCGTTAAATGCGACGCTCGTTCCTCGCGCACTTTATGCGGGCGTTAGGCAATAGAAGGAGTTTTTGCTATGCAAAAGGAAATATTCCAAGAAATAACTGATAGCGTTATAGGCTCGTTGCCAAATGAATGGTTGGAATTCATTGTTAAATATCAGGTCGAGGGAAACCAAAGCCAATTCTTAAATAGCTATCTAGTTTTGGAGAATGAGAAACTAACAGAAAAATCAATCCCATCAATAACCAATTTGGATGTGCTTCTTAGGCGACTTCAAGACGAGGTTGCAATCGGAAATAAAGAAAGGTTTACAGAATGCATCATTCACGTGAAGGCAAGCGGTGAGTTTGATGCAAACTATTCTTACGAACCTATTGATTGGGACAAGCTAGATTTAGGTTGGAATTTTAGAGAAAATGCCTAAAACATGATAATGAGACCCGGAGGTCTCGTTTATCATTCTGTTAGCTTGTAAATAATGAATAGCGTAATCATACATTTCAAAGGCCCAAGCTACGAAGAAATTGAAAGTAGAGCTAAAGATATCAAAATTATCGATGGTTCTTGTTCATCTGAGGAAGGCGAAAATTTTCAATTCTGGCGATATGAAGATTACAAAACAGAATATGCCCCCGAGGAAAAATCAATAGTTGAGAATTCAATCGGTGGTAAACCGACAGCAAGCTTTCAACTGTTGTGTCGAACTTCATGTGGGCGCTTTGCACTAGATAAAATGATAAAACTATTTTCAATCGTAGAAGGTGTTATGGATGATGATAATGATGGTTACTGGCAACTCAAACAGATGAAAAGTGCATATTTGAATAGTTCGGCATCGAATATATACAACTTAAATGAACACACAAGCTAACCAGGTGCTACACTCGGACTCGCTACCGCTCGCCGGTGAGCGCAAACGTTAACTATAGAAGCAGGAACGATGAAATATCGAATATTAGGTTTAGTTTTTATGCTGTTTTCGATTGGAGGGGTAGTGGCTCAGGAAATTGTATATAAAGACAGTGAAGGGAATGTCCTAACCAAGTCAGAACTAGAAAACTATTCAGGAGAAGCAAATTGGGAAATATCTCTTGGAAAAAGCATTTCAAGTAAAGCAAAAGAGCTACATGCCGAAGCCAGGAAAATGGGTCAACAAGGTGAGTACGATAACTCAATAGAGCTATTGAGAAAAGCCTCTGATCTAGAGCCTAAGTGGGCTTATCCAATCTACGATATGGCTTTCACATATATGCTAAAGAATAATTATGAAAAGGCGCTCGAACTATATCGTAAAGTAGATAAAATGGAATCTAGGGGATTTTTTACTACGAAAACAGCAATATATACTTTAGAAGGAGAGAGTAGCGGGAAGTACCCAAAAGGGCTCTATATGGCTTACCTAAGTCTTGAGTGGATGGACAAGAAGGAAAAATCAGAACTGATATTGAAGCTGATTAATAACTTTCCAAACTATGCGGCTGCATGGAAAGAACTTGCCGCTTTAGCTGGAAATGATGAAACTGCAATGCAGGCCATTGAGCAAGGATTAAGCGCTAACCCCGATGCGGAAACGTACGGATTATTAATGATTAATAAAGCTTTGGTTCTTAGCAGAGGCGGAGAACAAGACAAGGCGATCTCAATGTTAGGGGCGCTTGGCACAAATAGTAAATCAACCATCGCAACAGTAATGTTGGCTAAAGAAACCATTGCAAACTTACTGAGTAAATAATAGTTAACAAGGCCATCAATTTGATGGCGCAGAAGCCGCGCCACAAATTATGGCGTCATTATGTGTAAGTAGATGGGACTATGATTAAATCGAAAAAGATAGATAAGGCCAATTCGTTTTTTAAAGAATGGGATGGTTCTGATGCCGAATTTAATCACTTTGTCGATTCTATGAGTAATAGATTTACTATTGGCGTATATAAAGAAGGCTTAGAGCCTACCGGTATTAGTTTTTCTGCATGCCAATTTATCCAGGGTCCGACCTTCTGGAAAAATATGCGTCTACGATGTAGTGCAGTAGAGTATGACGGAGTTGATTGTTTTAAGGTTTGCGATGAAGCTGCTGGTTTCAAAGTGATAGTCGGATCTGGTATCACAGGTGGAGGCATTAATTTTAGTGTCACTGTTAGCGAATAATCACATAAAACATGATAATGAGACCCGGGGGTCTCGTTTATCATTCTGTTATAATTAAGTTAATGTTTGAACTACCATCAGATAGGGAAATATTAGATGCTATAGATGAGAATAATATCTCAATTTTAGCTGGCCTTTGCATGCCGTTAGCAAAAACACATGATAACTGGAGATTTTCTCAGGATATTTGCGTCAAACTATCAGTACATAATGATCCTTCTATAAGAAGAGATGCTATTTTAAGTTTATCCTTGATTACTTTATTTCATCATAAAATTGAAAAGAACATTATCAAACCAGTTCTTTTAAATAGCTTAGAAGATAAAGATCAAAAAGTCAGAGAAGCAGCGCAAACTGCCATTAATGACATAAACAATTGGATGAATTGGCATATCGGCAATGCTCAAAAAAATAAACGAAAAATAAAACCAATAAAAGAGCAAAATAATATTAATAAACCAAGAATTAAATTTTCATTTGAAGGTAGTCTGCTGCAAGCGTTAATATCTATTTCCTTCGAGTTTGAAAACTGCGGCAAGGTAGGGGATATCCTTTATAGTACGAGTGGTAGTAAAAAATCCTTCAAGCTAAATGACAATGATTTTATATGCGTTTATAAAGGCTTGCTTAGAGCTATTGAAAGCCATCGATATCCTAATAAAAGTGGTAAAGAATACAATTCTGTAAAAGAATTAATAAAAATATTTGAGCAATTGCATCTTGAGCAGAGGTATACTGAAATACAATTATAACAAGCACTTTAAAACGGACGCGTGGCACCAGTGTGCCGCTTCTTCATCGCCATGGCGCGTGCCGTTTAAGTGAGCGTTAGGCACGGTCAAAGGAGTAATATTTTTGTGAAGTTATTAGCAATTTCAGCTTTAGTGTTTTTAAGTATTGGATTAAATGGAAAGGCCATGAGTGAAGAAGTAGAGAGTCAGTCATTAGAAAAAAGCGATGTAACGGAAATTTCTACCCCTCTAAAAGAGGCATTTGCTAAAGCTAGAAAAGAAAGAAATGCAGCAATAAGTCTGGTGGAATTTTGGAAGACGGATGTATTTGTAATCGTTGAAAAGGCATCCGACACACATTTCTACCCTGCTTTCACTCGGTCACCAAATAAAGAAAAATGGGCAGTAACTGTTGCGGAAAAAGAAGAATGGCTCAAAGCTGACAAATGGCCAAAAATGAAGTTGTCTGGCGGGCAAATTATTCAAATGCTTGGTGAAGACAAGGAAATAGTTATAGTTTACCCAGATGGCGGTGATTATATTACGAGCAATCAGTTATCATGGATCAGAGAGCAGTTAAAAGAATAGCGAGGCCTTAAAAAGTGTATCTCCACCCAGGGGCAACAAGTAGGTTCGTACTTGGTAAGTGGGCTAGGGTTTATCATGAGAATTTTGAGTTTCTTGCAAGGTCGCTGGCCTAACAATGGCAATTGAGAGGGACATGCTCTCCCCAGCGTTTCGTTTGTGGCTTGATGCCACAAGCCTCACACCGCTCCGGCAAGCCTCTCATTGCTGGCGTTAGATGTATAAAGGAAAATGAAAAATATATTTATACTTATTGCCTTATTTAGTATGTCATTTGTTTCTATGGCTACCGATAAACAAATGACAATGGACCCGAATAAAGTCAAATATAATAATTATGTTCATAAAGAGTTACCTGCTTCTTTATTGCCTAGAATAAAAGCAACTACTGACGTCTTCGAAATCGTAGATGGCATTTCGTATGAAAATGCTATT
>JBNKUM010000036.1:0-12014 GCA_050298595.1 Gammaproteobacteria bacterium
TTTCTGTACCGCGATGAATGGGCCTGAAGCTAAATCAGTTGACTGACCCGCTAACAATTTACGATGACGATAAAAGGTTTTACTGGATAGTCCATTTGCCAGACAAAATGCTGCCGCATTTAAATCACTACTGGCTTGTTGCTCGATCAGCTCCTGCCATTCTGATTTACTGCGATGCTTTCGTTTTCCCATCTCTGTTACCTTTTGAAAAAAGTAATAGTTTAGAGAAAGGTATTCAGATATTTTAGGTGCTTATCGCTGGACGCTTACATTGAATATGCCTGTTGTTGCTTTGTTGGGGCCAAGGCAGGCGGGTAAAACAACATTAGCTTTGCAGATCGCTCAAGTGGTGGGCAAAGAGACAGCTTATTTAGATTTAGAGCTAGACTCAGATTTGGCTAAATTAACAGATGTTGAAGCCTATTTACGGCGCTTCGAGAATAAGTTATTGATTATTGATGAGGTGCAGAGGCAGCCAGAACTATTTCGAGTATTGCGTGGGTTAGTAGATATCCGTAAAAGAGCTGGTGAAAAAACGGCTCAATTTTTATTACTGGGTTCGGCTTCGCGTGACCTTATTCAACACTCTTCAGAAACTCTTGCGGGCCGGGTTAGGTTTTTGGAGTTAAGCCAGTTTTCTGTGCTGGAGCTGGCTCAACAAGATAATATGTTTGATATGGAAACGCACTGGTTGCGAGGTGGTTTCCCTGATAGTTATTTGGCACCCTCAGATAAGGAAAGCTGGGCATGGAGAAGTGATTTTATTTCATCTTACATAGAAAGGGATATTCCCTTGATGGGTCCGCATATTAGTGCAACGACGATGCGCAGGCTTTGGTCGATGTTGGCACATAACAATAGTCAGCAAGTTAACTATTCAAAATTGGGTGAAAGTTTAGGCGTTAGTTATAAAACAGTTAAAAGCTATATTGATACGTTAACTGATTTTTATATGTTGCGTCAGTTACAACCCTGGTCGGGAAATACAAAAAAGAGATTGGTTAAGGCGCCAAAATTATATTTTCGTGATAGTGGGCTGGCTCATCGATTTTTAATGATCCCCGATTTTGAAAATTTACTGGGACACCCTGCTTTGGGCTCTAGTTGGGAAGCTTATGTGATAGAGAATATTTTGGGTCAAGTATCGGATAAGTGGCGGTATAGTTTTTATCGAACCTCGTCACAAGCGGAAATAGATTTGGTTTTAGAGGGGCCTGAAAAGCAGGTTTGGGCGATAGAAGTAAAGCGCTCATCAGCACCTACGTTGTCAAAAGGCTTTTATTATGCGTGTGATGATATCTCTGCGACGCATAAGTTTGTTATCTATCCCGGTGATGACAAATTTCCATTAGCTAATGGTGTCGAGGCTATGGGTCTGTTAGCGTTTCTGCAATTATTGCAGGGTCTTGAAATGCTGCTCTAAAAATGAAACCAAAATTAATGAGTATAATATTCACTGGAAATGAGGCTTGAAGTTTCATGGTGCTTCGCTGTTGAAAGTCGGCAGTGGATAGGTATAAGACTGAAGACTGTTAAAAACCGTGGTTCATCGTGATTACACTAGCCCTGTTGATGGTTTAACCTAGAATCTGCAGTTTGACGAGTTGAAGTGTGCGTTTGAGGTGGTGTAGATCAAGGCGTGACGACGCGGAATAGCGAGCTATTCCAAGGAGTTACAAGGCTGCCGCGTCCTCGGCTCGGGCATCCTGCTTCGCCCTACCTCCTCCCTCCCTGGAGTCGTGCTCACGCCCCTTACCTATGTCCCTATAGGCAACGCAGAGATGCACCGACTCAAACGTGCAATTCAGCTCGTAGCGGGACTCACCTGCACGGTGGAAAGATAAATCGACTGTAATGCTCTACGAAACAGTGGAATACCCTTTTATGCGAGCGGTCAACTGCGGAATCTCGGTTTAAGATGAATAGGTTGGATTGAGCGAATAGGTGACAGGAAAGGCGGATGTTGGGTTGTTAGACAGGTAGAAGAAGATTGAGGTCTATGAAAAGAGCATTTGATTTTGTTTTGGCAATATTTGCCTCCTGTATTCTTGTAGTGCCAATAATTTTTGTTGCACTTTGGGTGAAGTTAACTTCAAAAGGTCCTGCTTTATACTGGTCAGACAGAGTGGGGCTTCGGTTTGAATGGATCCCCGGGTCAAGCCCGAGGATGACGAGTTTTTATAGTGTGGATACTGTTGCGCTGTGTAGCCGAGCCTTTCGGTTTTACGATTATCGTCATTACCCGGCGTGACTGGGTCTTTCGGTATCACAATTAACGTCATTACCCGGCGTGACCGGGTCTTTCGGTATCACAATTAACGTCATTACCTGGCGTGACCGGGTAATCTAGAGCGGGGCTTAGGTTAGATGGATCCCCGGGTCAAGCCCGAGGATGACGGTGTTTTTTAGGACGACTACGGTTGCGCTGTGTAGCAGAGTCTTTCGGTTTTACGATTGTCGTCATTACCTGGTGTGACCGGGTCTTTCGGTATCACAATTAACGTCATTACCTGGCGTGACCGGGTAATCTAGAGCGGGGCTTCGGTTAGATGGATCCCCGGGTCAAGCCCGAGGATGACGGTGTTTTTTAGGACGAATACGGTTGCGCTGTGTAGTAGAGTCTTTCGGTATCAAATTTGCGTCATTACCCAGAGTTACGGGGTCTTTCAATATCACGATTATCGTCATTACACGGCGTGACCGGGTAATCCAGAGTTGGGTTTTGTTTTAGATCCAATTCAACAAGCTATGGGTAAAACCTGATAAAATATCATGTAGATTTTGAGATCTTTTTCATGCCAAATGAGCCATATAAAATTCCAATAAACAGGCAAACACTGCAATAACCCGTGCGGTAGAAGGCATACGACTCAAAAAAATTCATCACAGCAAAGTAAACAATCCAGGTGGTTCCAAGCAGAAAGATTTTTTCTTTCATCTCTCCCGCAAACCACTTACGTACTAACAGATAATAAATTGAACCAAGCATCAGCAGAAAAAAGACCGCAGCTGCCAGGCCAAACCCCAGAGCCAGATCTAAATAGCTGGAATGGAAATGTCCGTATCCCTTGCCAATAAAGTCTGTAATTTCTTTTTTCTTTAGCAGCTCAGCTCTTGTCGCTGGCCCATAGCCAAGTATAGGCCTGTCTTCTATCAGGGTTAAAGCATAGCGCCACTCAAACAAGCGAACTACCATGCTTGATGCTCTTACGTTGTCGTCTCCTTGAACAAACAATGTAGATTGTTCAATGTCCCGTACCATCTTTGCTCTAGGGCCATTAAGAAAATGAAATGATGTCGAAGTGAAAACAATAGATAAAACTAACAGGCTGCCACCAAATATATAACAATACCTACTAGTGTGATTATTTGTGTGGCGAAAAAATATTACCAGGATACTTGTCAGGATAAGACCTGCAATCACACCAAGCCATGCCGCTCGAGTTTGAGTAGCAACGAAAACCAGCAAAAAGAGAACAAGAAGTGCAAACTCTGTCAGTGTTTTAAGCAAGTTCTGGTTTTTTGATTGAAATCTGCGTGTAAGCTGAAAAACTGCCAGCATAAACCCACTACCAAACCATAAAGCTGAATGTTCAGCGTTATGTAGACCAAAATCGACGCGCTTTAATTCAAGCATATTTGACCAGTCAGCTAATGAGCTATACTTAATTAAACCTAATACAAGCCCTATAAATATGAGATAGATAAATGTTGTCAGGCTTCTGTCAGAATCGCCCATCCACCAACCTACAAGAAGGAATCCAAACAAAAATATACATCGCTCGGTAAACTGCCAGTGCTCTGAAAAAGGTATTGTGAAATTATTACCAGCATAAACAACTGACGATATCATGAAGATAAAAAATGCCAATGCCATCCAATATAGCCACGTACTCTGGATAGATCGAGCAACATATTTCCATGACATAAACTTGGTCAGTAATAGAATATAGATGGCCAGTCGTGTGGCATCTTCTGAGATGAGAATAGTGGTGGGCAACAAAACTAGGGCAATAAGACTTAACCAGCCAACCCAGCTAGATTCCGTTCGGCAATAACTGGCAGGGAATACCCTTTCCAGTGCGCTTGATGTAAATTCAGCAGTATTAATTGCTGTGGTCATAAAACTTCCAGGTAGATAGAGTTGAAATTATAATTGTGAAATCTCAGTTTAGGAGATATCAGATAGTATTTTTTAATATTAAAGTATGTGTTCCCATGTGGCTATATCTAAGGAGCGTTTACAAGGGGATTAATAATTGAAACCAATTTCTCTGTTGAATATTCTTAATTAAGAGCTCCAGGGTTCCGGTATAGATGGATCCCCCGGCTCGAGCCCGAGGATGACGGTGTTTTTTTAGTGTGAATACTGTTGCGCTGTGTAGCCGAGCCTTTCGGTTTTACGATTATCGTCATTACTAGGCGTGACCGGGTAATCTAGTGAGAGGCTTCAGTTTGAATAGATCCCCGGATCGAGTCCGATGATGACGAGTTATTAAGGCCGGACATTTACAAGAGTGACCGGATCTCGGTAATGCAATTATCGTCATAACCCTGTGTGATTGGGTCTTTCGGCATCACGATTATTGTCATTACCCGGCGTGACCGGGTAATCCAGAGCGGCGGTTATTATTACAGTGAGCTCTTCATATTCTTCCTTGTTTTTATTGGATTGCCTGGTAGGGGGAGGTAGTTTTTTCAGGTTTTGCAGTTATTATCTTGTTTACTCTAGCTTGCAGGATTTGGGGCGTAATGACATTAGCTTATTCGGCACACTATACAGTGAAAGATTATGAGTCATGGTAAGGTGATTAGGAACTGATTTATGGTGCTCCTTATGCCATGTCTCCATCTCCAAGTGTAACTCACCAACGTATTGAAAAAAATATTAATCCTGATAGAAAATCAACTAAGTACTTGTGATAAATGCGAAGCTTTTGTTGAGCTTGTTTGGATTGTCTGGATGATTCGGTCATCAGACCAGATGTTCTGGTTGCTTGCCACCATCAGGGTGAAAAATTAACAAGAACGCCAGAATTAATTGTTGAGATAGTTTCGCCTTCCACTGTGCAACGAGATGAAAATTTAAAGTTTGAATTGTACCAAAAAGAGGCGGTAAAAAATTATGTTCTCGTATACCCAGTGCTTAAAAAAACAAAAGTTTACCGATGGGTAGACGGTCAATATCAAAAAGTTGGCGATTTTTTTCAGGAAACCTATGATTTTTCTATTTTAAAATGCGAGGTTAAATTAGATTTTTCAAAAGTTTGGCCTAATTGAGCCTTTTGTACCGATATTTTTCGTCGCAGTATGGGTTAAAATAACATCAAAGCGCCTCATATTATATTGGTCTGATAGTGTAGGTATTAATAATTCATTTTTCAGAATGCCATAATTTAGAAGCATGAAAGTTGATGCTCCAGCACTAGTGTACTGTCCTAAACTGTATGTAGATTATAGAAGCCCCCAAATTTCCCAAGACAAGGCGCAGTTCGTAGGCAATGGCGCCTCCCTTGTCAAGAACTGCAACGCCGGATTGGGGGATTTGGGGGCTTCCCTTCGGGCGAGACGGGAAACAGCCATCTGCTGCGTTGTCATCCTTGAAAAGGGCATGCCATTCCCTGCGGATGACGCCTTGCATATAACTATTTCCCGTCTCGCTATAATCTACATACAGTTTAGGACAGTACACTAGCTACTCATTTGTTGAAAGATCAGGGAGCGGCGTTAACTCTTATAGGAAATTTTTTGCGAAAGTCCAGCATGGATGAATTACCTCAACTTTTGTGCATTCTGAAGGGGGATATGAGTTTTTATAGGGCCTGGACCAGCCTTGTTCAATCAGGATGATTTAATAGTTTTACGGACAGAAACAGGGAGTGCATCAACTTATCCCTGGCTTAACTGGCTGAGCTCAAGTTAACGGTCAAGATGAGTTGCCCATTCCTCAGAAAGTGGATTTAGATTTAGAATATTTACAAAGGCAATCATTTTTGTTTGATCTAAAGATGCGATGGATGAGTTTCTTCAAAGTGATACAACGTTCGGGTGTCTCACATTAGTAATTATTAGTATTTCTTTTAACTTTTACAGCGGTATATAATTCTATTATCGCTTACTGAATACCTGTTTACTGAAATAAGCCAGTTGACTTTTACGGATTGAAGACTAATAAATATGAAAACTAACCTCCTGAGCTGGTTCATTCAGTTGAATCGAAAGCAAAAGCGTATCCTGTTGCTTTCATTGGATTTTTTTATGGTGCCCACATTACTTTTTGTGGCATTTTCAATTCGATTAGATCAGCTCTATGTACCTCCTTTGCAGCAAATATGGATATTTGCTGCGGCACCGCTAATTTCTACCCCTATTTTTATTAGATTTGGACTGTATAAAGCCATAATTCGCTATATTGGCTTTAAAGCGCTGTGGGCTGTTGTGAAATCAGTTCTGCTTTACAGCGCTATATGGTCTTTACTGGTTCTTATGCTGAAAACTGAGGGCGTTCCACGTTCTGTATATGTTTTGAACTGTCTTCTGGCAATCCTCTTTATTGGGGGTAGCCGAATGATTGCTCGCTGGCTGTTTATTGGTCAAATAGCTTCTAGAGTCAAAGGAAGCGCTGTCGCCAGAAAAAATGTCGTGATTTATGGAGCGGGTTCGGCAGGTATGCAGCTTGCAGTTGCTCTCAATATGGGGTGTGAGCAGATACCTATTGCTTTCATTGATGATAATCAGGCATTACATAATTTACATATCAATGGGCTTAGGGTTTATGGGTTTTCACGTTTAAGCTATTTAATTGAAATGTTCCGCATTGACGAGGTTTTGCTGGCATTACCTTCAATTTCAAAAAAAAGAAGACAGGAAATAATAGCAATGTTGGAACCCTATGCGGTTCATGTCCGCACGATTCCTGGTGTTTCTGAAATGGCTCAGGGGAAGGTTAAGGTTGAAGATATTCGAGAAATTGATATTGGCGACTTATTAGGACGAGACTCGGTGGAACCGAATTTAGAACTTCTAAATAAAAACATCAAACAGAAGGTGGTTCTGGTGACGGGGGCAGGCGGTTCCATTGGGTCAGAATTGTGTCGTCAAATTATTACTCATAAACCTACCCGACTCATACTGTTCGAGCAAAGTGAGTTTCAGCTCTATGCAATTGAGAAAGAGTTAAGGAAATTATCTACTAGCGTTGAGTTAATACCTGTTTTAGGGTCGGTGGCTAATTTAAAAAGGATGACTGAGGTCTGTCATGCCTTTTGCGTCCAGACCATTTATCATGCGGCGGCTTATAAACATGTGCCTATGGTAGAAAGGAACCCTGGCGAAGCAGTTTATAATAATATTTTAGGGACTTTAAGGGCTGCACAGGCGGCAGTTGAGGCTGATGTGGAGACGTTTGTGTTGATCTCCACCGATAAGGCCGTACGGCCAACCAATACTATGGGGGCAACTAAGCGCTTTGCGGAATTAATATTGCAGGCATTAAGTCTCGATAAAAAATTATCAAAGAAAACTCGGTTTACTATGGTTAGGTTCGGCAATGTACTTGGCTCGTCTGGATCAGTAGTCCCGCTTTTTCGGGAACAGATTTCTCATGGTGGCCCCGTTACGGTTACAGACAGTAAAATAATTCGTTATTTTATGACCATTCCAGAAGCAGCGGAATTAGTTATTCAAGCGGGTGCGATGGGGCGAGGTGGCGATGTATTTGTGCTTGATATGGGTGAGCCAGTTAAAATTATTGATTTAGCTAGAAGAATGATTCGTTTAAGTGGCTTTGAGGTTCAGGATGAAGATAACCCGAACGGAGATATTGAAATAACATTTACAGGGCTTCGTCCCGGTGAAAAATTATATGAAGAATTGCTGATAGGAGATAATGTTTCACCTACTGAGCATGAAAAGATAATGCGCGCTGAGGAGGAAGTAATAGATTGGAAAGAGTTAAGCTCATTGATCCATGATTTACAGGCTGTAACCGATAAAGGTGATTATGCCGGTGTCAGAGATATTCTACAAAAAACGGTATCTGGTTATACGCCACAATGTGATGTTATGGATGAATTAACCCTCGCTTTTGAATTAAAAAAACAAGCCGTCAAATCAAATGTCATACAGCTCTAGCTAAGGCGATTATCCATTGGTTTCGATAACTAATAATTTAAGGCAAAAATTGAATTCAAGAAATTTTGCTATTGTCTCCTATTTATTTGCGATTTTTGTGGTTTATTTTTTATATTCGCCAAATATTGCAATTAATGCGATTAAAAGCTCTATCCAGAACAAAGATGTTGAGATATTGGATAATTACGTCGATTTCGGCTCGATACATCAGAGTATTAACGAGCAAATCAAAACAGAGCTTATTTTTAGAGCCCTCTCACAAAAAAATCAAACGAATACTTCAAATCAGCTCTTAATGATTGAGGTTTCTAGAGTTATACAAATGGTCGAAGATTTTACAGGGGCAATTTTGTCTAAAGATGGATTAAATAGGGTTTTTCAGTCTAGTAAAGTATCAAAGAAGAGAGCTTCATTAAATTATCTTGAAAATATAAAGTCAAAGAATTTTGTAGGTGAAGACCTCTCAATGGGATCGTTCGGGGAGATATTGCTTAACGGTAAAAGTTTAAATGGGCGACCTTTTCAGATGTCATTTAAATTCAGATACTTTCGATGGGTTTTAACTGGCATTAATATTGACCTAAGCGATATTACTAATCGAGAAGTTGTTCTTTTTATTAGGCAATTTCAACAGGATGCTGCTGTTAACTGAGCTGCCAATATACGGGCAAAGGAAATGCTAAAAATGAAGGTGTAAGTGGTAGGAGGTTCGGACTATATTGGTTCAAATATGCACGCAAAGTGGACCGAAATGCCTTTTGGTGTAATGCTTAAAAGGTTGCAGGGAAAAGCTGGTTGAAAATTTGAGTTGTTAATCGGATGATTTCCGATTATTTATTAAATATTGAGACTTCTTGGTGCTCGAACTTCGTTTAGCGGCGTTTGGTGCTGTGCCTTTTTCACATGGTGCTTTATATATCGGAGTGACTTCAAATTTGGTTCAGAGGGGATGGCAACATAAGGAGGGTGTTATCGATGGATTTACGCATAAATATACCGCTAAAACTCTGGTTTGATATGAGCAGCATGAGGAAATGAAAAGCGCCATTCGAAGAGAAAAAAACCTAAAGAAATGGAATAGAAAGTGGAAAGTGGAAAGTGGAAACTGGAATTAATTGAAGGTATGAATCCTGAGTGGCTTGATTTATATTTGGATTTGTTCTGAAGTTTTCGTCATTACCTGGCGTGATCGGGTAACCTAGAGAGGAGTTTCGGTTAGATGGATCCCCGGGTCGAGCTCGAGGATGACGCTTTTTAGGGCGTATACTGTTTGCCCTGTGTGACCGGCTCTCTCGGTGTGATTATCGTCATTATCCGGCGTAACAGGGTCTTTCGGCATCATTATTATCGTCATTACCCGGTGTGACCGGGTAATCCAGAATATGTCGATTCTTTTCAAGTTTTTCAAGCGGCTAAAGTCAGCGATGAAATCTGAACCTGCGAAGAGTTCTATATTTACTAAAAAGATAGGTCTGAAAAATTCAAATTATTTGAAAAAGAAGGGGCGAGGTATTACCTGATCGTTGATCCCCCATCTCTGGATATGAAAGTATACGATTTGTTCGAAGGGCACTATATCAAACGAGTTAATGCTAGCAATGAGCTTCTTGATTTCGATATTAGTGAGTGCAAATTTCAGGTAATTCTGGCGAAAATGAGGTCTAGATTCTGCAGTTGACTGTTCGCATTATTGGGTAACCCACTGTTGTGTAAGCGATTACATTCGATTTATCTTTTCACGCTCCTATGCATCCGTGCATTCGCGAAATAACAGCATCCATGCTGAAAACGCTCCTATGCATCGGTTCTGGCCTCCTCGGTTCAGGCATCCTGCTTCGATCTAACTCCTCCCTCCCTGGAGTCGTGCTTCGCTCTACTACTTACGATGGATTTGGGTATTTGAGTAGGTTGCAATTTGAAATTCATGGGTGTATTTTAGTCGCCTAATAAGGATTTATCGATTAATCAACAAGGAGTTAGTTATGTTTAGTATTAAACCTGTTCTCATTATTTCACCCTTTCATATTTCTTTAGCTCTGCTGGCTATCTGAGTACGTAATTAAGGGCTAATAGAAAACATTTGAATTTTCCATATTTTAGATAGTATTTAAAATCCACAAAGAGTCTAAAATTCAATGACATAAGGAGTATGTTATGATCAAATCAAGATACATTTTCTTACTATTCTCATTTCTTTTTTCTTCTGTTCACGCGAGCATAATTGTATTCACTGATTTTGATAGCTGGAGTACAAGCGTTAGTAAATCACAGTTGATTTTTGAAGAATTTGAAGGGGGTAACACAAACTTCCTCTCTGATTCTGTCGACAATCAAATGGGCCTGTTGTCAATTAGCGTGAATGGTGGAGGCAGTGATCCTGGGCCAACAGGATTAGCGGGTAATGGTTTTTTTCAGTCTGAGGTGGATTCTTCCGGTAACGATGAGTTATCAATCAGTTTTAATTTTACTCGTTCGTGGGGTTTTGCTGTATTTGGGTTGCAAAATGATTCACTTAGCAACGCCTCGTCATTAGCTCTTGATGAGTTAGCAATATCGATAGGAACGGATAACTGGATTCTTGACAATATTATTGGAGAGTCGGAATCTGATATTCCTTTTCTTGGTTTTGTTTCTGATGAGTTAATTGATTCTTTTTCACTCTTTCATGCGGCAGCAATCAGTGGGGTCACTCGAACCAGTGAAGAGTTTTATATTGATCGAATAGCTATTGCATCACCCCTGGCTGTGCCTGAGCCATCTATATTATCGATTATGCTGATTGGATTGGCTTTACTTTTTGGTAACAGGTTGGTCGCCCCGAATAGGTAAAAGATCATTGAAATATAGTAAGTACTCTTATACTACTAACCCTAATATTGTGTGTTCATATTTGATCTACGGGATATATAAAAGAAAATATGCATTCTTTATCACCAAATGCAAAAATAACTAGTGTTAAGGTGAATGTAATTTAAGAGGATAGTTATGGGTTCGCCAGATATTACCAATTTACCCCATTATACCTGGAATGATTACCAGTGTTGGGGGGATTGGGAATTTATTGATGGTATAGCCTATGCGAAGAGCCCAGCCCCCAGTATTTTTGCATCAATCGATAAGTCAAAAAGTTGCAGCTCAATTTGAGTTGGCCCTAACTTCATGTAAGGTTTGCCAGGCTTTACTACCCGTTGACTGGAAAATTGATGATACTGTTTTGCGGTCTGATAATTTGATTGTCTGTGATATTACGGGGAATTATTTAACCAAAGCCCCTCAACTTATCGTAGAAATTCTATTAAAAATATATGAAGAAGAAGGGGGGAGGTATTACCTGATAGTTGATCCTCAAGCTCAGGTTGTGAAAGTGTACGACTTGTTCGAAGGGAGCTATATCAAAAGACTTGATGCTAGCCATGAGCTTCTTGATTTCGATATTGCTGAGTGCAATATTCAGGCGGATCTGGCGATAATTTGGCCGTAACGATTTGATTAGTATGTTATAAGTTGTTTTTAATATTTGTCAGTAATTTTCTACACCTCCATAGCACCAGGTTCTGTTTTTAGAGCCCCTCAATCAAGGACTCGAAAACCCTCGCAATGAACATGAGATGATTCTGTTTTGCAATACCCTATATGATAAGATCCATCAAATTTAATAACGAAATTATTTACTTAGTATGAAGGTGTTAGTAGTAGGAGGAGCTGGCTATATCGGCTCACATATGGTCAAAATGCTGGGCAAAACTGGTCATCATGTTGTGACGCTGGATAATCTATCTACGGGTTATCGTGACGCAGTCAAATATGGTGATTTTGTTGAAGGGGATATTTCAAATTCAGAATTTCTGGACAGCGTTTTTTCGAGTAACGAGTTTGATGGT
>JBNKUM010000037.1:0-21642 GCA_050298595.1 Gammaproteobacteria bacterium
AGTAGTCTTTCTCCAGTGATTCAAAAACAGTAGGCAAAAGCATTCTGTTATAGGAAGTATAGGAAGTGACGCCAGCCTCTTCTACGCGGCGGGAAAATGGTGTTTTACGTATGCGGCGGGACATACTCAGGAATCTACCAAACATACTTTACCTCTATGGTTATATTTTTATGATTTACGGGCTAAAAATGGCAATCCGCGAATTTAATCTGCTTAAATAATAAAATCAAAGTCTTATTGAGGATGACAGCTGCGCCGTCGTATGTAGATAAAAACAGGTCGTTATAAGGCAAAAAAAAACGGGGTTTTACTGCAGGATTTACAGTCGAGATAAAGAGGAAAGTACTACTATACTTTTTCCTGTCGCTGGGTGACTAGCAGGTTTATCAGTGCCAGCATTGAAGTGGATATAATAAACATAAATGCTATCGCATGACAATCTTTATAGACACACAGGCTTAATCAAGTACGCCATAGTTCAACTCATTCAGTCAGGTTTTTTTGCTTTGAAGTATTGAGTTCTTCATTCTTGAGATAGTGTTAACAGACCCTGGTGATTATTCATGATGGCGAAGGCAGCGAGAGGTGCAGAGGTAATAAGGGGTGGCCGAGAGAGAAACCTGAGTCTTGCTGACTTTAGGCAGAATGCACTCCTTGCGTTGAGTGAATGGATTTTACGTTAACGTTGATCTCTAGTGTTGATCTGTAGTAGTGTCGAGCTTCAAAAATGGGTGTCCCAAAAAGATTATCCCAAAAATATGTTCGGCGTATCCTTCGGTTACGAGGATAAAAGCAAACCGGAAAACCAGATCGTGCCGGAGCGCGCCAGCGTTGCTGAAACCACCACATTTATTGATTAGGAACCTACTAATGTCAGATTACACAGCCCCCACCAAAGATATGCAGTTCGTCATCGAATCACTGGCGAATCTGGATGTGCTTAATCAACTTCCAGGTTACCAGGATGCCACCGCGGATATGGTTGAAGCGATCCTCGAGCAGGCGGGTCGATTCGCCAGCGAGGTCATCGCACCGTTGAATCAAAGCGGCGATCAGCATGGCGCGCAACTGGAGGATGGCAAGGTCAGCGCACCACCGGGCTTTGCCGATGCTTATCGTCAGTTCACCGAAAACGGCTGGATGGGGCTTGATCAGCCGCCGGAATTCGATGGACAGGGGATGCCCTACCTGATGCAATCGGCAGTGGCTGAAATGTGGAACTCGGCCAACATGGCGTTCACGCTTTGCCCCCTTTTAACCGGTGGGGCGATTGAGGCACTGAAGACGCATGCACCCGACGCGATGAAACAGAAGTACCTGCCCGAGATGATTGCAGGCCGCTTCACTGGCACCATGAACCTGACCGAACCTCAGGCCGGATCGGATCTTTCGGCAGTACGCAGCAAGGCTGTCCCCGATGGGGATTTTTACCGCATCAGCGGGCAAAAGATCTTCATCACCTGGGGCGAGCATGATATGGCTGAGAATATCATCCACCTGGTGCTGGCGCGTCTGCCCGATGCACCGGAAGGGGTTAAGGGGATCTCGCTGTTCCTGGTGCCGAAATTCCTGGTCAACGATGATGGCAGCCTCGGTGAGCGTAACGACCTGAACGTGGTTTCACTGGAGCACAAGCTGGGCATCCACGCGTCGCCCACCTGCGTCATGAGCTTTGGCGATAATGATGGTGCGATAGGTTACCTGATCGGCGAAGAGAACAATGGTCTGGCCTGTATGTTCACGATGATGAACCACGCTCGGCTTGAAGTTGGCATGGAAGGCGTCGGCCTGTCCACCCGCGCCTACCAACACGCATTGGCTTATGCAAAAGATCGTATCCAGGGTTTTGCCCATGGTCATGAGGGTCGTGTCAGTATCATCCATCATCCGGATGTGCGACGGATGATGATGCAGATGCGCGCAATCAGCGAGACCAGTCGTGCGATTGCCTATACTACCGCGGCGTCTTACGACCTGGCGCATAAGGCAAGCGATGCTGAGCAACGTCAGCAGCATCAACGCCGGGTCGAACTGATGACCCCGGTGGTCAAGGGCTGGTGTACCGAGATGGCGCAGGAAGCCACCTACCTTGGTGTCCAGGTACATGGCGGCATGGGCTTCATTGAGGAAACCGGCGCTGCGCAGTATTACCGCGACGCGCGTATCACCACGATTTACGAGGGCACCACCGGGATCCAGGCGATGGACCTGATGGGGCGTAAAATCCTGCGCGACAAGGGTCAGGCGTTGGGAGAATTGGTCGACGAGATCCGTGACTTCGTTGCGACTAGCGAAGCCGGCGATGCAGCGATGTCGTCGATTCTGGCCCGTTTAACCAGCGCACTTGAAGTATTAGAGTCCTGCGCGCAGGACTACCTGGCCAAGGCCGGGGAGGATCCAGGCCTTCCCGGATCGATTTCGGTCAATTTCCTGATGCTGACTGGGCATGTCGTCGGTGGCTGGTTGATGGCGCGTAGCGCGATGATTGCGCAGGAGCGAATTCAGGGCGGCTCGACTGATCCGTTTTATCAAAACAAGATCCAGACCGCGCGCTTCTACGCCGAACAAATCCTGTCGCGCAGCGAGGGCCTGCGACCCTCGATCATGGCCGGTAGCGACGCGACCATGGGTATTGATGTCGAGCAGTTCGATTAGTTTGCCGTCCTTATCAAGCTCTAACTTGATTCTTCTAAATGAGATAATCCAGGCATGACCTACGAAAATATCATTTTTGAACAACAGGACGACGTTGCCATTATTTGCCTGAACCGACCCAGGGCACTCAAGGCATTGATCCCGAAGCTGTTCGCTGAACTCAAACACGCACTCGACGAGATCGACAATGGTGACGCCATCGGCTGCACGGTCCTGACCGGCAACGGCAAGGCCTTCGCAGCTGGCACCGATATCAAACGGGTGAAGGATATGGGCTACAGGAAAATGTATATCGACCAGGTCATCAGCAAGAACTGGGATGAGGTTGTTAAACGGACAGAGTTTTGGTGTCACGAATTGGGATTTTATAAAAGCAACGCAAATCCCAAACAGGACAATACTTTGATATTAACCAAAGCCTTAAAAAGCCCGGGACAGCATAATGATCTGCTCTCCTGTTATGAATTCAACCAACTGAGCTATCTGAATTAACCTGATTCGATTAACTTGATCTACTACCCAAGATGCAGACTTCAATCATGAACAATGAATCCACTTCCTTTTTTAATCGCACTTTAACTCGAATTCGCAAGGCCTGGTCTGAGTTTAGCTCAAACTTATCTGGACAACAGGAACTTCGGCTGGCCCCGGACCTGCCGCAAGTGCAACGGAAAAAACTGATTGAAGCCATTGATCAATCACTGCAGGCTCACACTGGTGAGGTCTCAGCGCGAAATATAGCCACGCGTATCGGGCGCAGCTATATGACGTTTGATCAAACAGGCAAAGAACACTTCTTCAGATTGTTAGCGACCCACTATGATGTCCAGGACGATCAGGTGAATCAGGCCATTAGCAACTACCAGCAAGCCTCTGCGGATAAAAACCTGTCCAAACTCCGACATCAATTGCGAATAGCATTGCTCGCTCCGCGAGTTAACTTATTCACATTATTTAATGCACTGCCAGAGGGGATCAAGTTTCTGGTAGATATGCGTGCAGACATTATTGCTCTGGGCGCTCTCTCTGACCCGGAGCTGTCCAAAGTTGAACTCGATCTCAAACATTTATTGCGCAGCTGGTTTGATGTGGGCTTTTTAGAACTCAGAAAAATCACCTGGGATTCCCCCGCTTCCCTGTTGGAGAAACTGATTGAGTATGAAGCCGTGCATGAAATCACCAGCTGGCAGGATTTAAAAAACCGTTTGGCGGAAGATCGACGCTTATTTGCGTTTTTTCATCCCAACATGCCTAAAGAACCCTTAATTTTTATTCATGTCGCACTGGTTAATGGTCTGGCAAATAATGTACAGGCATTGCTGGATCCCGATACAGAAATTCAGGATACCCAAAAAGCCGATACCGCTATTTTTTATTCTATTTCCAATGCTCAGCAAGGCTTGAATGGTATCAGCTTTGGAAATTTTCTAATCAAACGCGTCGTGAGCGAAGTGAAAAAGGAACTGCCTCAACTCAAACAATTTTCAACTTTATCGCCTATTCCCACATTCAGAAAATGGCTGGAAGGCAAACTGGATTCACCCAAAGCATTTGAGTTTAATGAGCAGAAACTGGATGCTATTCACACGGCAGCCACGGCCCTTTCTGTTTCTCACAACCTGAAAGATATTCTGGAATGTCCGGACTGGCATAAAAATATTATTGTTCTGGATGCCATACAACCGGTGATGTTACATCTATGCGCCATCTATCTGAGTACTAAACATTCCAAAAAACAACGTTTGCTGGATCCGGTAGCGCATTTTCATATCAGCAATGGCGCAGAGGTTAAACAGATAAACTGGATGGGCGATATATCCACCAAGGGCTTTGATCAATCCTACGGTATGATGATTAACTACCTGTACAAACTGGATCAAATTGACCAAAACAGCGAAAACTATTCCCAGACTCATGAAGTGCTACTGGCTAAAGAAGTGAATCAGTTACTTGAGACAAACAGGAAATAAATGACTCTATTGGCCTTTGATCTCATTTTTACTGATTCAACCCAGGAATCAGGATGGGATATTTATAGACCCAACGATTGATAAAGGAAATTAATCTTAAGCCATTCTGCTACGGCTTCAGTAAAAAGAAAGTGGTGTTAAGACGAAATTCCGGATTTGTTTATGTCATACTTGATTTAGCCTGTTTCCATAGCGTGTCAGATCAAGCCATGGCTACATCAAACTATCTTTTTTATTCATAACTTTCCACATACTTTACCCATTGCAAAGCGGTCTTAATAACATTGGGGTCCTGTTTGGCTTGAGTAAATGCCTGCTTTGCAGGTACATATTTCTGCTGTTTGAATAAACTAATACCCAGTGTGTTATACACCTGGCCAATTTGTTTTAAACCCCCTTTCTCTATGGCCTGCTTTGCAGCAGCTTCTGCCAGCGCATATTGTTCATCAAATAAATATAACTGTGCTAGCTCAGCATAAAGATTCCCATGTGTCGCCTGTTTTGCGGCAAGTTCCAGCGTCTCTATTGAGTGTTTGATTTCTTTTGCCATACGCCAGGCATTCGCCAGCAATTGTAGATTTTTCTCGCTGGAAGTTATCTGTTTTGAATCTAACCCCTTCTGTAAAATTTTTGCAGCCTGATACGGTACCTGCTGGTCAATATACAGGTAGGCCAGATTTTTTAACTCGCTTTCTTTGTTCAGCAACCCCTTAGTATATGCAGCATCCATAACATATAGTTGTCGGTCTGTTTGCTCCTGCTCTCCATATAAACCGGCTAACTGCAACCAGTAAACTTTTTTAGGGTAGTAGCGAATTAATTGCTCAACCATTTTTATCGTGCTGTGTTTATCTCCTGTTTCGTAATATAGACCCTGCAGCATTTGCAACCAGTTCTGGCGCGGTGGTTTATTATTTTGCTGATTGATTGCTATGGCTTTTGTTAACGACTTAATCGCCTGCGCTGGCTGCTTGAGCTGGTAGTAAATCTGCCCCTGTAATTCATATGCCTGTACACCAGGATCAGGGTTGTGTTCAAACCACTGGCTTAACATTTTTTCAGCGGATACATAATCTTCCAGTGAGAAATATAACTGGCACAGGCTATAAAGCGATTCATCCACAGTAAACTGCGGCAGATCCTCAAGCTTCAGGATTTTCTCGTAGTAAGGTATAGCCTTACTGTATTCATTAGCCTGATAGAATTGATAGGCCAGCAATTTGTAAACCTGTGAGTATTCATAGTTACTTAAGTCCGCTTCACTCAGTTTATTCAACAGTTCATAAGATTGGCCATACTCTCCAGCCTCGATCATTTTTTGCGACTTCTGCAATTGTGTCAGTATGCGCTCTCTGACAACCGGCGCAGTTTTTGCAGTCGAAATAATCGGGAAAATCAGGCTCAACAATAGAATCAGGTATACAACGCTGCGCATGCCTTATTCCTCCAGCCGGAAAGTGAATTCATTTCGTACGCCCTGCACTTCTACTGGCTCACCATCAACTTTTCGCGGCTTGTATTTGAACTTTCGCGCCGCTTCTATGGCCGCATTATCAAATACATATTTAGGTTTAGATTCGATCACTTTGACATCGCGTACTCCACCACTACGTGTCACGGTAAATTCGACGATCACATAACCTTCCTGATTGCGTTTAGTTGCACGCTGCGGATATATCGGGACCACCTTTAATACAGGCATATAATCACTATCACCCGATGGTTGCGGCAGGCTCATATTGATCTTTACATTAGCCTCCATCCTGGGCAGTTTGAAGCTTGGGATTTTACTCACTGAAAGCTGATTATTTAATAAGGCAATTTCGGGTAATTGAAGCTGTGGTTCAGCCTTGAATTCAGGCTTATCCGGTTTTTCAATCTGACGCATGGTTTCTATCTTGCGCTCGGGCATCAGAAAATCAGCAGCGAGAATTTTCGACTGATCATCAGCCTGATAATCATCACGATGCAGGATGGACGTCATCAATATGAACAGACCCGCCGTCACCAGTAGCGCAGGCCCTGCAAATAATAACTGGCGCAAAAACATATCTACTTACTGTTTCATGGTGGCGACAGAAACATCTCGTACACCCGCCTGACGTGAGGCATCAGTAACCGCAGTCAGGGTTTTTACCGTAGCGCTTTCATCAGCCTGAATGATGACTGAGCCTTTTGGGTTTTCTGCATGCAGGCGTTCTACATTGGCACGTACCGACCTAATATCTATTCTGCGTTGATCAATCCAGATTTCATTGGTGGCACTGATGGCAATCAGAATGCTGGCATTTTCTTTGGCTTCGGCAGTATCTGCCTGTGGTCGTTGCACTTCGATACCGCTTTCCTTTACAAAGGATGCAGTAACGATAAAAAAGATCAGCATGATAAAAACCACATCCAGCATGGGCGTCATATCAACCATCGATTCGTCGCTCTGGGTTGCTCTTTGAATCAATCCTTTACGCATGTTGTTCACCGCTAAAGTCATCGTTAATCTGTTGTTTTCTGCTATTCGCTATCTTTCTTAGCCAGGTATGTGCCATCAAGCCTGAAATCGATATCACCATACTCGCCATGGTGGGTATGGTGGCACGAGACACTCCATTCGCCATTAGCTTAACATCACCCATACTGGTGAAAGCAATCACATCGAATACCGATATCATGCCACTGACAGTGCCCAGCAAACCTAATAAGGGGCATAGTAAAACCAGTGTTTTTACCAGATTGATATTCAGGTCGATTTTCTGATGTAAACGCGCAATAGCAGCAGTCTGAATATGCCTTGCCGATTTTGAATGATGATCCTGTCGTTTTAACCAGTTAGTTTTTACTTTGTGAAATTCCCTGGCAATTCCGCTAGACAGATACCACAACCTTTCGAAAACAAGCATCCATAAAAGTACTGCCAGCAATGCAATCAGCCACATGACTTCGCCGCCTTTATGCATAAAGTCTAGTAATAGAATCACAATTTCGTCGAGTCTCATGCTCAGCCCCTGGTGGATAACTGTGACTCGGTATGACGGGCGATCAGTCCCATGCTTTGCTGTTCCAGTATGTGCAGGATATTCTGTGCCTTGCCATGGAGTAGTGAATGAGCAAATACCGTGGGGATAGCAACCAGCAGGCCTAACACGGTGGTCACCAGTGCACTGGAGATACCACTCGCCATGGCTTTGGGGTCTCCTGCGCCATAAATAGTAATCGACTGGAAGGTCATAATCATGCCTGCCACGGTCCCCAGCAGGCCTAACAGTGGAGCCACCATGGCGACGATTTTTAATATTGGCAGATATCCTTCAATCGCCGGACGTTCTTTCAAAATCGCTTCACTGAGTTTGACTTCCAGCGTTTCTGCATCCAGTGATGGATTATCCAGATGTACCATCAAGACTCGCCCTAACGCATTGTTAAGTCTTTGTTGCTTATCCAGAGTTTTGGCTTTTAATAACTTTAATACACCCGATTCCATCAGGCTCAGCACCACCACTCGCCAGACTACTATCAGGGCAGTAATCGCACCTATCGCAGTGATGATATAGCCCACGATGCCACCCTGATGCCAGCGTTCAAGCAATGTTGGCGTATCGACTAATGCAGATAAATAACTGCCACCACTGGGACCTGTTGGATCTATCCCGACACGGGTGTAAGCAGTAGTTGATGCCTCCAGTTGTCCGATTGCACGGCTGTAGTTTGAAGCAGGTTGTCGGCTTAATTCTCCGATGCTGTTACTCTGGGATGAATAACTGAGATATTTCTCTTCACTCACCAGATTAAAGGTGCCGATGCGAATAATGGATTGCTGACGGGTTTCACCACCGGGTTTAATCACTTCGGCATCGAAGCGGACAACCTTTGAGGATTCGGTCATCTCTCTTAACATTTCATACCACAGGGCTTCAATTTCGCTCACCTCGGGTAACAGGGTAGCATTGCTCATTTTATCGATTAACTGATCAAACACCTGCTCACGCCCTGGATACTGGGCACTGATGATAGAGGTTTCTATGTTACTACGAAAATCACCTGCCGCAGCTGTCAGGTGTCCAAACAGTTCTTTTAAAGTGCCCATGCGTTGTTGTAACTGCTGACGTTTAGCCTGCAGTAATTGTTCGTTAGCGGCAAACTGCTGCTCCAGTTCTGCACTGGCCGTCTCAAGCTGCTTAAGTTCTATCTGCGCCTGCTTCAGCCTGTGCTGTTGCTGATTTTTCTGTTGCAAAAATTCTGCTTCGCGTTGTTTATTCAGCTTGCTAGAAAGCTGCTTCGACTGCTTAACCTGCTGAAGTAACTGATCAAGACTCTGAGCTGATTGTGCCTGTACGGTATTGACTACGAATGATAAAAATCCGCCAAGTAGAAGCATCACAACCTGTATGTGTATGTGTTTCATTGGCTTACTCCCGCAACAGGCAACTGAAGCAATTCTATCGCCGCCTGGTTTTTTGCGATTCTCAGGCCCTGAACAATTGCATTGCGATATTCGTTATTATCCAACGGCATCCATTTATTCTCTTTTCGATCCCATAGACCGCACAAAGCCCGGTCCCTGGTCTGGTATAACAGTGCAATGCGCCCAACCCTGAGCATATTCACCTTACGCGGCTGGCCATTGATTTCAACCGTATCTTCGTAGCTATCAATCTTGCGGCCATATTCATTTTCTATCTTGTAGGCTTCCAGTATCTGCCGGAATTTTTCTGCATTAGAGATATCTGCCCGCTGCAGATTGTCTGTCAACTGCTGGATACGCTGCTGTCGTTCCTCTCGATGAAAAGGGGCATCGAGTGCAACAAACTGTTGTAATTTTTCCAGCATTTGCATCATCAAAGGAGGCAACTGCCTTTCGATAATGGAAACCTGAGAAATCGAATGATCCAGATCGTCAACGATCTGTTGTTGACTGGCAATCTGTTTTGTTAATTGCTGGTTATAGATTTTAAGGCTATCGCTTTGGGCATTAACCTCGCGATACTGCTGTAGCAATTGACTGGAGACCTCTGCAACCTGATCGATATCTTTCTGCGATTTAGCAGCTTCCACAACCTTGGCCTGATTGGTTGTTACAATCTTATCTAAGGTATCTGCAAGCGCTGGATTTGTGACTGCCAATGCAGCCAGTGCAATCCCAGATAACAGGATTTTCATTTTTCTGTATTGCATTTGGATACTTATCCTTAAATTATTTATTTATCGAACATCGAGAATATTGTAATGACTCTTGACATATTTTTCACAGCTACAGCCTTTCTTTATTGAGCATACCTGTATTGTATTCTGTCCCTTACAGGGGCCTGTATCGACTACAAATTCCGGCTCCTGCTCCGGTTGACTGAGAATTGCTTTGGCAATTTCAATATCAATTTCCATACCTTCCAGCATGTATTGAGTTTCGAATTTATGTTTATCGACGGAATCACCTGGCGCAGACCGATCCACCTCTTTACCAAGCATATACCCCACCAGGCTACAACCCGGCAACATCAGAATAATAAATACAGGGATCATGAGCCTGCTCATTTTTAACAACATCCCTGTTTTTAGAACGTAACTTTTGCACCTATAGAAATAAACCCTTCAATACCTACTTCCTTGGTCACTGGAATATTACTCGCATATCCAGCAGGTGGAGTTGCCAGGTTATCTCCTTTGGGTGTATAGCTATAGCCCTGAACATTTTCCTGACCGTAGACATTCAGAATATCGGCAAACAGGCTCATGCTACCCCAACTGTAGTTATCAACCCGCTCTATACGCATATCCAGGCGATGATAGGCAGGCAGGCGCTCACTATTCACCTCTCCGTATACCGGGTTTTCCACACCCGCCTGTGTGCTACTTGGAGTCAGTCCAATAATGGGCGTGTAAAGCGCTCCGCTCTGCGCTTTCCATTTAAAACCCACATTCCATAATTCATTTATCTTATAGTTAGCCACCAGATTGACAATAACGGGCCGATCATAATTAAACGCCTGGGTTTCACCTGTACGCTCATTGGTGCGCTCGCTTTTTGAAATACTTACCGAGCCCCAGCCATACCAGCCATCGGCCAGATTTCGGTTGACCAATAACTCCATACCATAGGCTTCTCCCGAGGCATCATTGCTATAGTTTTTCTCAAAATCTGCATCCACACCCTCGGTCAGGCTTAACACCTGATTCTTCAGATCTTTGTAATAGATCTCTGACTTCCAGTTCCAGATCGGCGATATCTTTTGCTCAACACCTATGACATAGTGAGTAGATTCTGGTGACTCCAGGTCCTTATTACCAATCGTCGGCATGACCTCTGCAATCCCTGGAAACTGATGGTATTGACCAATTGCAGCACTCAGAGCCCATTCTTCATTGAGGTTATAACGTGTACGCATGCGCGCTTCGACAAAATCATTGTTCAGATAGTCATCGGTTGAGAAATGTACCCCCGGTGTCAACTGCCATTGATCGGTGATATACCATTCATCTTCCACATAGAAGTCACTAAACACTACATTTTGAGTATCCTTTAGCTGATAGCGCGGCGCATCAGTTGTTGAACAGTCTGGAACAAAATAACTACAAGGGGTAATTTTGGCATCCAGATCGTATCTGAAATCGACCTGAGCTATTGAACCACCGGTAACCAGCCAGTGCGACTCGCTAAGAGGTTTAGCGAATTCTGTTTTCACGGTAGTAATGTCCAGTGAGGTAGTCACAAATTGATTAGAACCATAATCTAAATTGGTTTCATCGATACTATGAGCGAAAGCGGTTTTTAAACTCGCACCACTATCACTAAACCCTAAATCCCAAATTAATCCCTGACTGTCGAAACTGCGAGTAATTGATGCTGGCCCAAGAAAATCAGGATCTCTGGCTGCTTGTTCAGAAGATTCAGAAAAATTAGCCCCGGCTTTATCGCTGGCACCGGATGCCACAAAGGAAAGCTTGCTGGTTTCACTTTGATTCAATACATACTTGAACTGGTAATCATCAGACACAGGCGGTTTAGTGATGGTGATACCATCTTCCTCGTCTCCGGTATCCAGATATAAATCGATCAGGCTACGACGATAGGAAAAGTACATCGCCTGGTTATCGGTAATGCCGCTTTCGACAAAAATACCCGTACGCAGAAAACTGTAATCCAGTGTAGTTTCCAGTGCCTGATTTTTTGGGTCGCGCAATTGAATGTCAATCACAGCACCCGTTGCATTATTGTAACGATTGCCATACGCCGCCGGATAGAGGTCAAACTTGCGGATAATATTCTCGTTAAAGATACTGTCACCAAAAAAATGAAATACATAGGCCGCAGGGATAAAGTCGATTAGATAGGTATTATCCTCTGGTGCCGAACCACGTACCGCTGGTGCGGTCTCATCATCGCTACCAAAGGTGACGCCAGGTAAAGATTGTAGTGCCGCCAGCGGATCACTCGCAGCCCCCGCTACATTAAGTAGCTTCTGAACCTCAGGGTCTATTTGAGTAGCTGGAGGTGTTTGAGCCGTGCCGATGACCTCAATCACCTCAACCTCTGATTGCGTAGTTAATTGCTGAGCTGAAAGCGATGTACAGACAGATATCAGCATCAGCGGTAATGCCTTACCCAAACCGTTAAGTGTCCGTTTCATCGAAACGGTTGCTTGCCTTTTAATATATTGAGTGTCCATTTTTTTACCCATTTTCTCGTTGTGTGCCCATCAGTGGGTTAGATTCATTCCAGTCAAACCACTACAATGCGTAAACCAATCATGAACTAACCCGGTTTTTATAAGACAAGTTTGGTGCAATGGAGTCAATATTTCTGTTAGATAAATGTATAAAGATGTAAAGAAGTGTAACAAGCCGACAACTGCTAAAGTGTGAAGATATCAGTCGTTATCCCCTCCTCAAGCTTTAAGTGTTAAGGGAATAGCCATTAACGGCGAACGAAGCCTTGCCAGGGACACCAGGATTTCACACAAATCCATGTTCAACTGAGGATTCCAGGTTCAAAGAATAGTTGGGAGATTATCTCGGGCAGAGTAAAGTACCCGAATATTTTTCAACTGGAATACAACATCTTGCCACATGCTTATCACAAGGCCGATCTGATTCTAATCATTGTCACCCTGATTGCCGGAGCCGGGTGGATATTCACCAGCGAGGCATTGGAAGGCTTCAAGCCTTTGACATTCATGGGTTCACGCTTCCTGCTCGGCGGTCTCATCCTGTCGATGTTCGCTGTGAAGCAATTGCGCGTTATACAAAGACAGCAGTTGAAAGCTGCGCTGACTGTTGGCCTTTTGTTTAGCTTAACCATGATGCTGTGGATCGAGGGGCTTTACTGGTCACAACATCTTGGAGTGGGTGCATTCATCTTCAACCTGGGTATTCTGCTGGCTCCGGTCATGGCCGTCTTTTTTCATGATTACCCGCCCCTCAGGGTGTGGCTTGCCTTGCCGATTGGTTTCTCGGGTCTTTATTTGCTGTCCGCCGATAGTGAGTTTCATTTTGGCACCGGTGAATATCTTTTTATAGGCTCGGCAGTTTCTATGGCGTTATTCATCAATGTCACAACTCGCGTTGCCGCATCGATTCACCCGCTGGCGTTAACGACTATTCAATTGTGTACCGTGGGCGTTGTGTTACTGCTACTGGCATCGATAGTCGAAGGCATAGCTTGGCCGGGTGACGCGGAGATTTGGGGATGGTTTGCTGCCAGCGTAGTGCTGGCAACCAGCCTGCGGTTTTTGCTGCAGATCTGGGCGCATGGTCTGGCACCGGCGAGCCATACTGCCGTATTGCTCACCCTTGAGCCGGTCTGGGTTGCCTTGCTCGCAGCCGGATGGTTTGGGGAAAACATGTCCGTGATGCAGATGCTTGGCTGCCTGCTGATTTTTGCAGCGGTGTTGCTAACCCGGTTTCGTGAATTGATCAGCTTACTGCGAGGGAATTAACACTGTTGCCCTTATCAAACCATACCTGTCGTTATGAGCGTTCGGGAGATTCAGTTTTGCCTTGAGCATCTGGGGGGCCACTCGCCTAATCACAGCCCCCCTATTTACTCATACAGGATCTTTAAAACACCGCTTACATCTTGCCATAACTATGTCCGGCATAACCATATACTGTCGTGTTAAGCCTGTTGTTGGCACCCGCTTCCCATGTGACGGTGTCGTTATTAAAAGAATCGCCCTCTTCTCGTCGTATACACTTCCATTCAATGGCTGTATTTGCGGGTAGCTTACTGATAACACCAGTCCATACAGGTGCTGTTGGGCCAGGCAGGCTCGTATCGCTACGCATGATGTAGTCATAGTAAATATTGGGGTCGAGCTTAACAGCCTGAGCCGGGTTCCAGTTCCCTAACTCAGCAAGGTTACCTGTAACATAGATGCTTTGACCAAAGCTGGTAAAACCTCTATCACAGATAAAGTTCACCGATGTTGTTGGGTGAGTAACTGTCTTGAGTCTAAAGTAAAAGGATTTTGGTGTACTGACAGCCATCTTGTCTGTTTTTGCCAGCACCAGATTCTCACCGGCATTATACCAACCACTGCTAGCGGCATTGAATTCTGCCTCAGAATTCTTTTCAGGCAATGCCTGGCCATCAAGCGTAACAGATGTTGCATAAGCATTCTTCACCACCAGTTTGACGATGTTTGCACGATTCATGACTGCACCAGGATAAGGCGTGGTAACGCTCTCCATTCCCTGCTGATTAATCGCAGAATCAATCGAGATGTTTACTATGTTGCCCGTCTGCTGCTGGGAGATACTGGTTGTGCGGTACTCATATAAAGGACGCCCCTGATCGGTATAGTTTAGCGTCAAGCCATTATCCTCATACAGCGTGAAAGCCGAGGGGGTTTCGTCGGCATACACGTTTACGATGAGTTCATCATGCCGAGAACCATTCCTGCGATCACCGTACGCATCTTTTGTATGCTCATCCACATACATTTGAGGCAGTATCGCCCCTGCCCTGACAAAAGCAGGTAATCGAAAAATACCATCCCGATAGGTGGGTATGTTTATGACAGTCTCCCCTTTACTATCAACCCACTCCTGAGAATAGTAGTTAACCCATTGGCCTGCGGGCAGGTAAACATTGCGCTCGTACTCGCCATGCTTTGCCACCATGCCAACAAGAATATCTCGGCCAATTAATTTTTCGTTACCCACCAGTCTCAAACCAGGATCGTTCTGGTAGTAGAACAAGGGTGGCGGAATCAAGGGTTCACCATCGAGGTAGGCCCGATATGCCAGTGAATAATAATACGGCAGTAACTCATAGCGCTGGCGAATATTGGCAAGATTACTCTGCTTTTTCCCCACGTGATCAGGCGCGGTTTCGTAACAGGAAGGCTGTCTATTACCGATATTGCTGGCACAGCTAGGGTTGTTATCAGGGGTATTAAACTCATTGTCAGTATGAGGACGCACTGGCACATCAAACCAGCTTGCATTGGCAAACCACTGCGTGAATAACTCATCCTGATAAGCAGTATAAAAAGGTCCAGGGATATTCTTATTGCCGGGCATCACTTCTCGGCGGAAGCCTCCGACATCCGAGCCATAGTAGTCAATACCCGAGAATGACATTTGCATCTGGGCGTTGGCATGACTGGCTAATAACTCCAGTCTGGAACCAATATCTCCTGACCACATGGCCGTACCATAGCGTTGGGTTCCAGCAGCTCCTGAACGGGTTACAATAAAAGGCCTGGGATTGGTAATACCTAAATCATCCATTGTTCCTTGCATGGATACATAACCATCCCAGATCGATTTATTCCACAACAGGTTATGTAGATTATGAATATCTGGGTGTTGATTCTTGAGTCCATCAACAGTGGTTTCCACACCTTCGTAGCAAGCTCCCGCATCAAACGTTTCAGGCTCTCCCAGATCGGTCCAGTGGGCATTGATACCTTTTTTTACCAGATTTGGGTAGCGTCGATTATCGTGCAACCATTGTCCAGCCACAGGATCAGACCAGTCGATCATACGCCCTTTGCCCCAAAAACCGGTCACAGTATCGTTTAACAACTGATTGCCTGGATCGCAGTTACCATTGGTACGCTTGTAAGCTGTCAAATCTGACGGCATTTCGGTAAAGGTGTCAACAGTATTGGCCAGATACGATTCTTCGATCGCAGTGAGTCGAATACCATCATCAGCATAGGCCTTTATTTTGGACGAAGGGTTTGCAAAGAAATAGGGATAGGTAATCGTTTTTCCGCACTCCTTCCATTCGCCCAAAAGGCAATTTTGCTGATCCTGCTCATCCTGATTTTCATCCCAGTTAAGCCGTCCCATATTACTTTTAGAAGCATCCTGAGTAGCTATGCCACCGAACCAGTTAAGATCGAGTACAAAGCCATCTAACGGAAATTCATCCTGGCGAAGACCCGCTATTAGCGTATCTATTTCATCCCAATTGTCATAACCAAATTCAGAAACCCACAAACCAAAAGATTTGCGCGGTGGCACCGGTGGGGTTCCGGTAAGCTGCATAAAGTCGGCGCGCAGATCAGGCAAATCTCTGCCAGTCATAAAATACAGACGCAATTGATCGCCGTACATTCTGGCCTGCCACCAGTTCTTGGTAAAATCCCACTTCTGCCAATAAACATTGTCCATGAACAGGGCATAATTGAGATTATCAGGACCTACCGCATAGTAAACGGGGATTTGAACATTACCAACCATTCCCCCATTGTCTATGCCTTCAAAGCCATTACCAAGAGGCTGGTTATCTTTGTAACTTCCCTCCCTTGCGCCCCCCTGACTAATACGATCGCCATCGGCTTTTCCCAACGCAACCTGGCTCAGGTTTTGACCGAGCCCATAAATATTTTGAATTTTGCCCGGTTCGATATCTATACCTTTCAATCCCTGATCCAGGTTAACTGGGCAAACCGTGGTTAAGCGCTCATTTGCTTTCATTTTGTCGATGAACCTGACGCATATCTGATTATTATTTTTGACAATCTCAAGTTTCATCGCAGAGGTTTCGATGATGTTGCCGTCTGTAGATAGGCTAGAAGGGCCAGAGTAATCATTTTTCATCACCATGGGTGATGTATACAGAGGTTTATAAGTTGACGGTTGTTTGCTTCGCACTGAGAACTCTAAATGCGCCAGATCATCATCTAGCATCTCAACAACTAAATATTGTGTATCTGTATTGAATATTGTTCGGAAAACACTTGCGCTAGCAGAGCTGTGCACCGCTAGTAATAAACTCAGTGAAAGGATTATTTTGAAAAATTTATTCATCGGTAAAATCTCCGTATTTGCCGCTTATAAAGAAAATCAGGAATGGAAAGATATTTTCAGATACTAACCAGGCTAGTAACAACAGCCATACTGTTAATTCGATCTAGCCGCTGCGCTGCCCCTTCTCAGAAGCAAGGATAGTAGTCTGACCCGTTAAAGAAAAAATAAACTGATTGCGCCAATCGGCGGATGAAAGGTATAAAGCTACGTCGGGTTGAAAATCAAGATCAGTGACAGAATGCAGTTGCTTAGGCATTTCGACTCTCCTTGTTGACGAAGTCAGACAATCATAAAAGGCCTGCCCCCATATTTCAAGCTGAGAATTCGATCCACCATTGCGTTAACGCTGCAACTAAAGAGGTAGACTCATTCGCCCCTTGAATCCATGTACTTACCGCTACCTATAACTGGACAAAAAATACCTTTAATGGCAGCAATAGAAAAATCCAAATTGAACGACGCAACTAGAGCGACAACATAGAACAATTGTAATAGCTAAGATTTGCAAGATCAGGTGGTCAGGGTTTACTGCTTTCCAGTAGTTGAATGCTTTTTACATAATACCTTTTTTTCCTAAGCACTGTTTCTACTCTAACTCTGTCCCCAGGTTTCAGGTTAATTAAAAGCTCAGGGCTTTTATCTGCTCGGGTGACTGCAACCGTTGGTGACAGAGGTAACTGAAGATCATTAACGTTTATGAACTTTCTATTTATTTCGTAAATAATCCCCCCCGTCTTATAGGCATAGACCTGAGAACTGATCAACACGTAACTTGATATTATTGCCAGAAAAAATAAATGCCTTTTTTTCATTTTAGTAACTCCAGCCATGAAAATCGGCCTGTGGGTATATTGGGTAATGCGACAACCTTTGTCGGCTTGTCAGCAGTGAAAGAAATGTCTTCAATAAATCCTGGTTCGGGCAGATAGCCGTCTTGTTTGGTGGCAGCAGGTACTTTGTCATCGACCATATCTGATTCATCGACAACTCCGTCTTTGTTGTAGTCGGTTACTACTTCGAGTGGAGAACCTCCGGTCGCCATATCGACGGCGTATCGCCAGCCATAGCCTCCACCCGAACAAGGATCGACTTGCGATATAAAGCTGTTAAAAAACACAACATCCCCGCGTGCGATTGAATTGGTAACGGCCCGTTCACCAGTATCTGGCAGATCAAACCACCACCCCCAAACCTTGGAATAGTCTACGGCGTTACGAGAAATAAACCGGGCTCCATTGTTTGTAGTGACTTTCTGCTCTACCAGTGAAGCGCGGCTAAGTGGTGAAGCGCTGGAGGCAATATTCGTCCCCTTATCCCAAACACCGTAAAAAGACTGGGTGCCTTTAGAGGTTTTATCACCGTTCACGAGATATTGTCCGGTACCGAAATAAACCATAAGGTTAGGTGCATTGGAGTTGCTTTCAAACGGGATCGTAGGATGTCTTGTGATAATCGGTTTTGCTGTAATCGGTTGTCCTGATGCTGTTTTAAACAGAGGCTCTGGTGTTTGAGCGCTCCCAAAAGCTACCCCCCACCGGGAGGTAGAGGGGGCGGATAAATCGAAAGCCCACATATTCCCCTCAAGATCGCCGGCATAGACACGATCGACGGTGCCGTTGTTATCTGTGTCGACAAGTGCCGGGGAAGCCAGGCCATTGCGGTTTTCGGCAGAGCCTGCGCCAGTGGAGATCTCGATAAAGTCCCCATTGTCCCAGCCATCCATTCCTTTCTCGATATCGACAATAAACAGCTTTGCTTTGCCGTCTCCGGAATCATTGTACCCGCTACCAAAGATTGCCACCCATCTACCATTGTTAGCCAGGGCGATCACTGGTCGGCTATAAGTGTAGCCAAGATTTGGAGCATCACTACTGGTGAATTCCCACATCACGATTTCATCGGCTTTGCGCTCGCTGAAATTCGATGGGTTGGTGATATCCAGTGCATACAAGCCTCGTCCTCCACCTCTCAGAGCTCCAACCAGAACGGTGTGCCATTCGTCGCCGAAGTATATATCGGAGATGGTGGGGGTCATGTCGACATACCAGTTATGCTGATAATCTCCTTCAGTTAGGTAGTGGTATCCCATGTGGCTCGCGGATGAGCTCAGGATATTGGGAGCATAGGCAAGGACTTCTTTTCCATTGGTTTCTTTAAATACGTGAAGAAATCCGTCGTTGGCACCGACATAGACCATTTTATCTCTGGAAGCGGTGGACTGCTTGAAATTAGAATATCTTGATCCACTGGTTGACGGAAATGGTTCAACATCCGGCCAGCTCAGTCCAGCCTGACCGACGAAAACAGGACTGGAGTTTACAATATCACCCAATAAGGACTTGCGGGATCCGAACGCTTTGTTTTCATAGGTTTTGTCGCCGCGCAGGTATTCCAGACGAAGCCTACCGTAAACAGCTTTACCCTTTGCGCCTAGACGATCGGTGAGTAAATCATTCTGCATTTGTTCGCTTAATTTATTGGTGTCCCATCTAAAAGGCACACCTTGCGAGCCATTATAGGTAATTATTTGGCGAGGATTGGCTGAAAGATCCCTTGTATCCAGCTCAGTTTCCGCGCGCCATTTGGGTTCGCTAGCCAGGGTGCCCAGGTTAGTGTCCACAATAGGGTACGCCGCGAGGCTGCCTTGCCAGTTATCCGGGTTGAATTGTGCTATATAGACAATTGAATCAGTCGTCAGTTTGCCCGAGTTGAAGGCTACTGCTGAGGCGATCGTGGTACGGATGGAAATATCTTCAAGAGCATCGGTTAACGCGCTTACAAATTCTTCGGGGCTCTGAGCACTAAGATATTTACCGCGCCCGTTGTAGGCCGCATGCCACATGTCGTCCACTTTCTGACGATCACCTGAAGTGGCATCGGGCCACTCGAATTCGGAATCTAAAGGGTCATCTTTCAGAGGATTCAGTGTGCCTTTTAAACCAAAAGCGAGTGAATAGGTAACGAGATGCTGATGTGTAGCCTTATCCACTTTTGACTGCGGCACCTTATTATCCAAATCGTCTCTCAGGTCGTTTTCATAGTAATACATAGCTACGTCAGCCAGCGTATTCGAGACTCCATCCTCATAATTCCCCCCATCGTTAGATTCATTTTCATCACCGTCAAAGCCGCCATCATTGTTTTCACTACTGTCCGCGTTACCGACATCAGGGTCATTACCGTTCCAATATCCATCAGACATAAAAATATTGAAGTTATGCTGGCATTGCCCACCGTGGTCATTGTCAAGTATGGGGGGTATGTGGCCATTTTCCGTCGTTTTTTGCATAAAGTAGTCGCCGACCTCCTGCAGGGTTGTACGCGCAGGAGTGTTACTGCCTGTCGTCATTGCATACAGACTTGTCAACAAGCCACTTTTATTCGAGCTATCGGTCATACTGGCAGAGTCTTTCAGATGCTTCTGGTGAAGTGAATGTAGCCCCATACGAATCGAATGACTGTTATTGATTACGGTGCCAAGTCCAGCTTTGGCGGCAAACTCCCGCTTTCGATAGTATTGAAACCAGTTGGCGAAATTCTGTAGTTCATTTTCATAGCTGCGCTCTGACGGATAACTGACAGTCGATTGTTTTATTTCAATCAAGGTATGCGGATCGGATGTTTCAAATATTCCGTCATCATCATCCTGCCAGGTGTAATAAACCGGTATAAATAAATCCTTCTCGCAGTCACAATCAGGTTCTGTGTATGTAATAACCTTGGTTAAATCGACAGAGTCACCAGACGAGTTGTTTGGGTCTCTGAGCGCCTTGGTTGGAGAAGCGTCATGGTAAAGCGCATTTCCTGACTCATCGACACCCGGCCAGGGCTTGTAAGTAATGGATGGATTGTAATAGAGTCTATTGCCATTATGGTTGCGCAGAACCCAGATCTTTTCATCCCATGTAGCGGAATCATTGGTATAGTCAGCGGGGGGTATGACAAATATGCCGTTTCCCCAGTCGGGGTAGTCCCAGTCAGGATTTATATATCCCCGCAAATAATCCGCGATTATAGGAAGGCCTTGATCGGTGGTAAAATCTGTATCATCATCCTCATTGTTCTGATATATCATTTCCCAGTCCATGCTACCCGAGTCATCGTAGGTAATATGCACATTGGGCTCTACTGAAGTGGCAATAAAAAGAGGGGATTTTGGAAGTTCACCTGGGGCAGCATAGGAGCTGCTTGCAAGTATAAAAATCGAAAAACCTGCTAAAAATGCGAATATGTAATGGCGTAACTTCATACTTGAGTACTACTCAGATCAGTTAAAAATTCGTAACCGGTGCCCAGATACGCAGTAAGTTTTTTGATTGCAGAGGTCTGCCTATCAGTTATTCAATCTAATACAAAAGATTTCTCCTGAGATCTTGCGCAATCTATGAGAACTTCCAGTTTCGTTTCCATAATTGCTTACCCTGCACAACTTCAAGTGGGACCAGGTGCTCCTTCCTGAGCAAAGAGTAGATTTATATACTCGAGATCTGGTTCAATTGCTGACAAGAAATACGTGAAGGGCATTCCTTTAAGTACCTGAGAATATAGAAATCCCCTCACCGGGGTCAATAACGCACAGCCGCTCAAGCATCAAAATATTTCGCTTTCTATGAACAGAACAAGAATAAAGAGAAACATGTTACAAAAAAAACTGCGCTCTATACCCCCTATGACATAACAAAACTAAACAATGGAACTAATACGGTGGATAATTCCGATGAGAGCCTGTGTTGCAGCTCCGCCTTCAAACGCCGATAGTCATCAT
>JBNKUM010000038.1:0-28726 GCA_050298595.1 Gammaproteobacteria bacterium
TAAAGAGTAAAAACCTGATTTGCAGTTAAGGCATTGATAGTCTCACTGCCTGAAGTTGCTTTTGATCCTGACCAGTCACCCGCAGCGCTACAACTACTGGCATTCGTACTGCTCCAGGTTAATATTGTGTCGCCATTATACGCTACACTCAAAGGACTTGCTGTCAGGCTTAAGGTTGGGGTTGTATCTGCTACCACAGTGACGCTAACCGAATCATTTACGACTCCTCCCGGACCTGAGCAGGAAAGATTAAAGGTATTGTTATTGACTATGGAGTTGATCACTTCTGAACCTGAAGCAGCTTTGCTGCCTGACCAGTCTCCTGAAGCTGTACACTCAGTAGCATTGGTGGAGGACCAGCTCAGCGTGGTTGAAGAATTCATATTAACCGCGCTTGACGAAGCTGAAAATGTCAGGGTTGGTACGACTACGTCTCCAACATAAACAATAACTGTATCGCTGACTGCCGTAGCTTCGCTCATACAGCTCAGAGTAAATGTGCTGTCCTCACTCAGCTGATCGATCACCTCAGAACCAGTGACCGACTTATTCCCTGACCAATCCCCAATAGCCACACAATTAGAGGCATTATCGACCATCCAGGTTAATGTAACACTCCCGTTATTACTGATATTGGTTAGATTACTTTCAAGTGTGACTCTTGCACTTACGTCGTCACTACCATCCCTTGTTGTAATCGTCATTTCACCATCGCATCCCGTTAGAAACCACGAAAGCATGATTGAAAAAAGGATAAATTTAAAATTAGAATATCGCATCATTCTGTACCTGACCTGTAAAATGAGTCGAACTCAAAAAACAAATATCAGTTCGAAATTGTTAATAAACTCTGAATTTAAAAACGGGAATGTGGAGCCGGAGTGGCTACCAAAAAGAAATACAAACAGAGAGTGCCAATTAAATCCCTTCAGGCATTTCCAGTAGAATAGTGATACGACTTAATTCCAACCAGTTACTGTTTTTCTATGATCTCTGGTAACCCGGCTGTCTTAGTGAAATTCACCTTAGACCCGTGGCATTGCGTCCCAGTCTTTCAACTGGTTTGCCTTTTTCAGATATGCGTAATATAACGGAAAAGCTTACTAAATTGCAAAAATGTGACGAAGTTCACTGAATCGGTTTTGAAAGGCGGTTAAATCTCGATAGATTCGTGCTTCTTAAAGGGGTTTTTCTGCTTTATTCCTTATCGCAGAACCCGTTATGAGTATTAGTTCTTGTGCCCAGGCTATAATAATTCAGCTTAAAAGCAATTCCTTAAGATTAAATTACAGATATGAACGTTATAAAATCTACAAATAAGGCTGATTAAATTTCCTAATATAAGTTTAATAACGTACACAATTTCTGAAGTTCTTTCTTCCAGTACACCCAATGGGGTTACCCAAATTACCCAGAATTATCGTCGAAACACAGTCCGAAGGCTGATTAAAATCATCTGATAGAGCCCCTCTAATCAGTATTTCTGCGCAGATGCGAATATCGCCTCTATCCATACCAAAGCCAGTTTTACCTTCTTACTGCCATATAATGACAAGCTCTTTAATTTCATCGTCATAACATCCAGCGGTATAGCAGGCTCATCTTTGAGAAAATGTTCGCTGAACTGCAACTTATTCCTGATTTATTTTTAATCCCTGGCTGATAATATACTGACCCTAAGCCTTAACTAATAAGATGACCCCGCCAATTAACTTCGACGAGTAGTACCGTCGGTGACATAATGACTGATAGCAAAAAAATAATTCTTGGCCTTTCCGCTTTTTACCATGACAGTGCCGCCGCTCTGGTGGTTGACGGTGAAATAATCGCCGCTGCGCAAGAAGAGCGTTATACCCGAAAAAAACATGACCCCGGCTTTCCTGAAAATGCTATTCGCTATTGCTTGCAAGAAGCAGGAATTACGCTTGGAGATGTAACTCAGGTTGTTTTTTACGATAAACCTCTGGTGAAATTTGAGCGCTTGCTAGAAACCTATATTCACTACGCGCCCAGAGGTTTCCATTCGTTTTTGGCGGCTATGCCCGTGTGGCTTAAGGAAAAACTTTTTTTAAAAGCAACCTTAAAAAAATCCCTTGCCGCCATGAATGGTATTAAAGAGCACGATTTACCGCAGCTTTTATTTAACGACCATCATCGTTCTCACGCCGCATCCGCGTTCTATCCAAGCCCCTACGAAAAGGCTGCAGTGATGTGTCTGGATGGCGTAGGCGAATGGGCTACCAGCACGGTATGGTTGGGTGAAGGGCACAGTTTAACGCCTCAGTGGGAAATCGATTTTCCTCACTCCTTAGGGTTACTGTATTCCGCTTTTACTTATTACACAGGATTTAAAGTGAATGCGGGTGAATACAAGTTAATGGGTTTAGCGCCTTACGGTGAGCCCACTTATGTCGATTTAATTTTTGATAATATTATCGATGTTAAAGAAGATGGCACCTTCAAGCTGGACATGAGTTACTTTAATTATGCTACCGGCCTAACCATGGTGAATAAAAAATTCTGCGATCTATTCGGAGGACCTGCTAGAAAACCTGAATCGGAATTACGGCAAAAAGAAATGGACATTGCGCGTTCTATTCAAGTGGTCACCGAAGAAATAATTCTTAAATTGGCTGCCACAGTAAAGCTCGAGACCGGCTGCGATAATTTATGTCTGGCTGGTGGCGTCGCCTTAAATTGTGTAGCAAATGGGCGCTTGCTTCGCGAAGGCGCTTTTAAAAATATCTGGATTCAACCTGCAGCGGGAGATGCAGGTGGTGCTTTGGGTGCAGCACTTAGTGTCTGGTACGAATATTTAGGTAACGAACGCAAAGTGAATCTGAAGGATTCCATGCAGGGCAGTTATTTAGGCAATAAATTTAGCAACGACGAAGTGCAAACCGCATTAGATAAATGTGGTGCAAAATATCAACGGCTTGACGACGCACAGTTAATGCCAGAACTGGCCACAATTTTAGCAGATGAAAAAATTATTGGCTGGTGCCAGGGCCGAATGGAGTTTGGGCCGCGTTCCTTAGGTGGGCGCTCAATTTTGGGCGATCCACGTAGCCCAAAAACACAATCGACGATGAATTTAAAAATTAAATACCGAGAATCTTTTCGACCGTTCGCACCCGCCGTAAAGGCTGAAAAAGTGAATGAGTGGTTCGAGATTAATGAGCGCAGCCCTTATATGCTGTTGGTGGCACCGGTAAAACAGGAAAAATGTTTTGCCATAACCGAAGAACAGGAAAAACTGTTTGGTATCGAAAAATTGAATATACCACGCTCCGAAATCCCTGCTGTTACTCATGTAGATCATTCTGCGCGTGTACAAACGATTCACAGTGAGACCAATCCACGTTTTTATCATTTGATCGATCAGTTTGAACAAATAACTAACTGTCCTGTATTGGTAAATACATCGTTTAACGTGCGTGGCGAACCCATTGTGTGTACGCCGAAAGATGCTTACCGCTGTTTTATGCGCACTGAAATGGACTGTTTAGTCGTAGAAAATTTTCTGATGTATAAACAGGAGCAACCCAAATGGGAAGAGCAAGGGGATTGGCGCAATGAATTTGAACTGGATTAATTGGGAAAGTATATGAATATGCAAACGAACAATAACCCCACACTAAAGCAATTGCGTGAATTTGGATTTGTAACTGGCGCGATATTGGTTGGCTTGTTTGGTTTACTTTTACCCTGGATTTTTGATCACGCTATACCTCGTTGGCCCTGGATAATCGCAGCGTTACTGATAATTTGGGCGCTTGTTCATACTAGAAGTTTAATTTATGTTTATCGACCATGGCTGAAGTTTGGCGCGATTATGGGCTTGATTAACTCCCGCATTATTTTAGGGATCATTTTTTTTCTTATCGTAACACCGGTCGGTTGGGTTATACGGTTGTTTGGTAAACGCTTGCTGGAAAAGACAGTAGACGATAGCCAGAGTTACCGCGTTACCAGTACAAAGCCGGACAATAAACATATGGAGAATCCATACTGATGTTTGATTTACTGGCTGATTTGTGGGGCTTTATGAAAGCCCGTAAGAAATTCTGGTTAGGCCCTATTATTGCGGTATTACTGCTGTTGGGTGTTTTAATTGTTTTTGCTCAGGGATCGGCTGTTGCCCCCTTTATTTATACTCTTTTCTAGCTGGCGTACTTCTGAGTTTCGCTTTGATTCAGCAAAATAAAAAAAGCGAGATCCCATAAAGGCGCTCGCTTTTTTTGTCGTCCAGATAAGATGCGCCTGTGTTATGTATTATCCGTCCAAAGGGTTTGAATTTTTTCAGCAATAGCTTCACCTGCGCAACGGTTGCCAAGAGAGTTGGGGTGATAGCGATCGTAGCTTATGGTGTTGCCTTTTGGCGCTTTCTTTTTACATTCTCGGAAAGTTTCTAATAAATCCAAATGGTGAAAACCATGCTTTTCAGAAATTGCCTCGATTTTTTTGTGCTCTTCAGCAAAAGCGTATTCGCCCTCTAAGCCCTGATCATTTTTATCAAAATCAGGGAACACTGTAAGTAATACTTCAAAGTTGTGAGTTTTGCCTAGCTGGGCCAGCTCTGCAAACGAGTCTTCAACTGTGTCGGAGTAAAATTGTTTAATGACGTCCCCACTTTTTTCAGCTGCAACGGTATCTTCCGTAAACAATGGTGGTAGTACTTTGTAGGTAATCATACGCAGGAAATCACTCTGCTTAACAATGGGATTTACTCGTGCGCGACTTAACACGCTATTGCCCGAAACTTTGCGTTCTTCTGCAAGCAGTAACCCGAGAATATTACCATCGTCCTGTGACCGGTCGTTTAAGCAATAGGCCACTACTACCAGGTCTGGCTTGTATTGCAGCCCTCGTACTTTTAGCGTTTCCACCTCCTGGCGAGTATTGTAACCCGACACACCAAAATTCATAACATCAGTTTTGTGGCCCATTTTATTCAGGCTATTTTCCATTATTGTGGTGAAAATATTTTTGTCTTCGTTAATCCACAGGCCTGCTGTTATGCTATCGCCGATAACGGCTACGCGTTTGCTGCCGGGTTCTTTTATAAGCCTGTGATCATAGTCGCGGTAGCCCATATTATTACTCGCACCGCGGTAGCCGTAATACCGTACAGACAGGTTTTCACCTTTGAGGTTGGGTATAGGCTCATAACCGATTACAGGGTTGTCTGACTGGCGCACTCGCCATTTTTCGACGTAAACAACCTCTGGGGCCAGACCCAACATCCGCACGACAATCTCGCAGATGCCAAAAGCAAAAACAAGACTAATAACGACGAGCAGGGAATTCCCTATAATTTTCTTATACATTTTGTATCTCTATTAGCTGGTGTGTAGAGGGTTATTTAATGTTCTATTTTCTTCCTGTCTATTAAAATATCTCCCAATAAATAAGCAGTATACGTGTAGTCCCTGGCTTTTATTGGCTCGCATTAGTCATAGCTTAATGAAGGTACGTCTCGCTACCTTATATTAATCAGGCAGTTATTTTTGCCTGGTTAATAGTATTGAAATGCGACGTTCATTTTATCAGCTTGACCCCCAAGGGGGATGGTCAAATTGCCGAAATTTTTCATAATTATGCGAGCGAAAAAATCCCGAACGCGGATGAACAACTATATTTTTATGGAACTTTTACACAAAAATTAGCATACCGCATACAGGGATAATCAATATTATAGGTAGCTCTGATCAATTACGTTGTATCCCTGGTCCTCAGGCTGATATCCAATCAAGGCGCAGAGACAAAACTTAATTAATCAGAGGTGCCTTAAACCTGATAGAGTCCCTTATTTATACAAATTTCATTTGAATATGGATACTCACAATTGGCCTGACCCTTCTGAAGATAAGCGGCGACTGAGTAACGCTTTTACCGTTGCGCTGTTATTTACGCTACTGCTATGGGTATTAAAATTTACAGAATATTTTACAGCTATCGATTTTATCCGGCTCGGTATCTACCCGCGCCGTGCGACCGGTCTAATCGGAATAATCTGTGCGCCCTTAATACATAGCTCCTTCGCACATCTGTTCGCCAATACAGCACCTATCATTTTGATTGGGACCATGCTTCTTTACGGTTATCCACGCGCTGCCAGAGTATTGTTGCCAGTTGTTTATCTAGGCAACGGTATTAGCGTGTGGCTGTTTGCCCGTGAGTCATATCATATTGGGGCTAGCGGACTCGCTTTCGGTATGCTGTTTTTTGTTTTTACGGTTGGTATTCTTCGCTGGGACCGGCGAGCCATAGCGCTATCACTGGTAGTATTTTTTCTTTATGGAGGGATGATCTTGGGGGTTTTACCCATCCAGCAGGACATATCCTTCGAGTCACATTTGAGTGGTGCTCTGATAGGTATAATGCTTGCCTTCCGTCTCAGGCAGCATGACCCAGCAGCACCGCGTAAGCAGTACAGCTGGGAACAGGAGGATGAAGAAGCTGATGATAACGAGGACCGGCCAGACCGATTATAGCCTGAAGCCAGGCATTGCCCTTTTGATTTTCTTCCTTTGTATTTGCTGCAACCTGCCCTGGCTTCCTGAATTCCCGTCACCGCCTGATAGATAGCTTGATGAAGCTGAAGTATGCGTCATATGGGTAGACTATGTATTCGCTGTTAGTTTCTGGAATGTATTGCGCAAGAAAGTCCGAATCTTCAGCTTGAGGTAAATCACCAATATCCACGCCGACCGACAGTATAAGTGTCGGAGTCATTAATGCTTGCAGGCTGTAAGAAAACCACGGGCTAAACCCAAATCCAGAGAAACAACACAAGTGATGCGCTCGTCTTTTAAACCGCCTATCGACTAACCTTTTTGCTCCTTATCTAAACACAACTCTGACCCGAATGTCCGTAATGTATTGGATACATTAACCCTTTATAGCTATATTAGATGTATATATGTACTCATTAGTGTTTTGGCATTTTACATTCCTGGCTGGGGCTAAGCAACCTGGACAGAATCTCTGATATGAAGGTTTAATAATATGAAAAAAGCATCTGGTTTTACTCTTATTGAGCTGGTGGTGGTTATTGTTCTCTTAGGCATTTTATCTGCCGTAGCACTCGGTAAATTTGTATCACTAGGTTCAAATGCGAGAGTGGCTACAGTTCAAGCACTAGCTAGTGAACTTCGCTCTACTGCCGAGATTGCTCATGTTAAGTGTATAGTGACACCCGCTTGCGATGAGAATGCTTCGACGGCGCTATTCATTATGGATGATGGTAATACCTATCGATTCAATTATGGTTGGCCTGATGCCGGAAATACGGTAGTGGGTTTGCAAATTGATGCTTTAATCATCACAACGGGTTATAGAATATCTGAGATATCAAATAGTACTACCCTGTTTGAGATTGTTAGCGCAACAGATCCGGCTAACTGTTCTGTAGCTTATACAGATGCTTTTCATGGTGGCGGTGAAATAGCAATAACTCCTAAAACTTCTGGTTGCTAAGCATATCTACAGGGCCTCATATTCAGCGACAAATTCTCATTACCTTATACCTGAATCCGTTGCTTCAAGGCGATCCTGGATTGAAAAACATCTAGATCGATTATTGCATAGATAAGCTTTCAGACTCACCTTATCGAAAGCGGTTCCAAAGTGTTGCGAGCCGGTATCAAGGGGTCTTCGATCAACGATTATGCCCCCTTAATGAGCTGCGTATCTTTACAACGGAGGATCTACCCTGTCTGATACTGAATTATTCACTCTGAACCATCCTGCGATAGAATAGCGATCGCGTGTAGCTGGGACTACCTCATGCGGAAACTCTTCACTCAGAAAAACCACTATACTGCCCATCATTGGCAGTACCCTTATTCCCTCTTTGTCACTATCATCCAGGTACATCACCAGCTCACCACCATCAGTGTTAAGCCAGCCGGGGTTCAGGTAAACAACGATGGTTAGCACACGATTCGACTCCCCCCTGAAAGCATCGTAATGCCTTTTATAAAAATCGCCAGGCGCATAGTGGGCAAAATGGCTTTCGAAAGAGAACAGGCCCAAAAACAGGCGCCGATTCAGAAACTTTTTTAATTTGTCCGTCCACCCCAGCCACTGCCTTCCCGCTGACGATTCTCCAGTGATCCAGCAGATGACGTCGGTTCTGACAAACTCGTTGGTTAGATAGGCATCACCTCTCCCAATTCCCGCCCTGGCGTATTTTTCAGCATCCATAGTCTGCTGATGATTATACAGTGAATCAGCAAGCTCCAACGGTAAAGCGAGCGGACAGATACTGTAACCCTGTGCTTGAAGATCCAATGCAATACGCGTAAAAAGTGTTTCATCTACAGTATTATCATCGCCTAAACCTGCCAGAGATTTTGCTTCTATCAAAGCGTTTGCTCCTTAAATCAATAATTTAACTTACTCAGCGCTGTCAGTCGATGCTTTTAATCAAGTATCAAGAGTTCAGACACTGACGGCCCCTCTCAAAACTCATCAGCAAACGGCACAGTTCACCTGCTCTGATAGCAAGTACAAAGTATCCAGTTATTAATTTTTGTTAAATATACCAAGATCGCAACAAATCACTAATCTACCAATAAAGATGCAGGGATTTACTCATCAATCTTCAAAAAATCATTGAAACCGGTAGAACAGGCTGCTCGGCTACTTGTTTCCTGACGGGGTAGCAAGGGTATGAAATTCGCAAAAGGACAGTTTCAGCCGGAAAAACCAGGGGCTTAAATCGATGACGGCTGGGTAGACTTGTGTTACGAGTGGATCAATAACTCCTGGTTTCTTCCTTGATATGCAGAGGGGAGGGCGTTTATTCTTTCTTATACTTCAAGGGCGGCCTATGTGTGGAGTTCTGCTTGCCTGTAACTGTGTAATAATGCCGCTTGTGCTGAACTGTGTTTAAAAAGGTATCCCATGGAAAAGAGTGAAAAGTCGATCCGCCAGACCCTGTTGCTGGAGAAAAGCGGTAAACAGCATCCGCGCTGGCAGATGTGGGGTGGTGCTGTTGCGACACTGCTGATTTTGTTCTTGCTCTTCAATCTGTTTTTTTCCAATAGCAATGGAGCTGTTACCTACAAAACCGCCGAGGCGAAGCGTGGCGATCTGACGCTTAACGTAACTGCCACAGGGACGCTACAACCGGTTAGTCAGGTGGACGTGGGTAGTGAACTCTCCGGTACCATTTCCAGCATTAAAGTCGATTTCAATGATACGGTAGAGAAGGATCAGATACTGGCACAGCTTGATACCACCTCGCTTGAAAGCCGTATCTCCGAGGGCAGGGCATCGCTGCAACAGGCAGATGCCAAGGTGCAGGACGCGCTCGCCACCGAGCAGGAGATGAAGGTCAAGTTAAAGCGCTGCAAAGAGCTGGCAAAGAGCAAGATGTGTTCCGCCAACGATGTCGATATTGCGGCGGCGGCCCTCTCCCGCGCTGTTGCCGCTGTGGCCAGCGCCAGGGCCCAGGTCGCACTGGCCAGGGCCACCCTGGAAGGCTATGAGACCAATCTGCAAAAGGCGACGATCCGTTCGCCGATTAAAGGTATCGTGCTGGATCGCAAGGTAGAGCCGGGACAGACCGTGGCCGCTTCCTTACAGACACCGGTGTTGTTCACTCTGGCGGAAGACCTGACCAGGATGGAATTGCTGGTCGCCATTGATGAGGCTGACATCGGTCGTATCCAGGATGGGATGAAAGCACAGTTCAGCGTAGATGCCTATCAGGATAAACGCTTCGAAGCCACCATCACACAGATACGTCACGCGCCGCAGACGGTGGACGGCGTTGTGACCTACGAAACAGTACTGGCCGTAGATAACCCGGAGCAGCAACTGCTTCCCGGCATGACTGCTACAGCCGATATCCGCACCCGTCATCTGCAGGACGTACTGTTGGTCCCCAATGCAGTGTTCCGCTATAGCCCGCCGACGGCTGCCAGCAAGGTAGAGAGTAGCGGTGGCAGTATTTTCAGCCGTTTGTTCCGTCGACCACGGATGTCGCGTAGTAGCGGCAAGAAGGTCGAGGAAAACAGCCATGAGCGCAAGGTCTGGCTGTTGCGTGACGGTAAGCCGGAAGCGCTAACGATCACCATTGGTGCCAGTGATGGTATCCACACCGAGATCACTGGCGGAGCGCTGGAAGTCGGTATGGCGTTGATCACCGACAGTACGGCAGATAGAAAATGAGTGCATCACTGATCGAGCTTACGGGCGTTACCAAGATCTACGGCAAAGGGCAGGCAGCGATGCGAGCCCTTGATGGCATCGACCTGAGCATTCAACAGGGCGAGTTCGTCGCGGTCATGGGACCCAGTGGATCGGGCAAATCGACCTGTATGAATATTCTGGGATGTCTCGATACCCCCACCGATGGGCAGTTCCACTTTCAGGGAGTCGAGGTGGGCGGCTTGAGTAATGATCAACGCGCCCTGCTGCGGCGCAATTATCTCGGTTTTGTCTTTCAGGGATTTAACCTGCTCAACCGTACCTCAGCGCAGGAGAATGTGGAGCTGCCTCTGATCTATCGCGGCATGCCGAGCGAGGAGCGTCACCGCCTCAGCAGAGAAGCACTGGATCAGGTCGGCCTCAAGGGCTGGGAAAACCACACCCGTGGCGAGCTCTCCGGTGGACAGCAGCAGCGTGTAGCCATCGCCCGCGCCATTGTTACCCGCCCCGCCGTACTGCTGGCCGATGAACCCACCGGTAACCTCGATACTGAACGTAGCCACGAGATCATGGAGCTGCTTACCAGCTTCAATCGGGAACTCGGCATCACCATTGTGATGGTGACCCACGAGGCGGAGATTGCAGAGTATGCCGCGCGGGTGATCAGTTTCCGTGATGGCCGCATGTCCGATGATAAACAGCAGGGGAGGATACACTAATGCTGTGGAATGCCCTGTTACTGGCGCTACGCTCTATTCGGCGCAACGTGCTGCGTTCATTTCTGACAACTCTCGGTATCGTCATCGGGGTCGCCTCGGTGATCATCATGGTCAACCTCGGTAGTGGCGCGACGCTGCAGGTGAAACAGCAAATCGAAAGCCTCGGCAGCAACCTGCTGTTTCTCGGTGTCGGTCAACGTCTTGGTCACGGCCAGCGCACCAAAGGGTCACCCTTCGATCTGGCAGATGTGGAGGCTGTGGCGCGTGATGTGCCCGGTATCGCCGAGGTAGCTCCTAGCTCTTCGCAGGCGATGGTGGTGATATATGGTAACGAAAACTGGAGTACCAGCGTCAACGGTAGCGACAATCGTTATTTTACCGTCGGTAACTGGAGCCTGAAGTCGGGACGTTATTTCAATACTAACGAGCTAGGTGGTGGTAAAGGCGTCTGTGTCATCGGCGAAACGGTGCGTGAGAAACTGTTCGGTGCACAGGACCCGATTGGTAGCAAAATCCGCCTGAAAAAAGTCTCCTGCGAGGTAATTGGTCTGCTGAAGAGCAAAGGTCAGTCGGCGGGTGGTTCAGATCAGGACGATACCATCATCCTGCCCCTGCGTTTTTTCTGGCGGCGTATTGCCGGTAATCAGGACGTCAATCGCATCCTCATCTCCGCACGCGACGGCGTCTCCACCACCAGGGTGGCAAAAGATATCACCAGTGTGATGCGTGAACGCCGTCGCATCGCCTCGGGTGAGGATGACGACTTTAGCGTGATGGATCTGCAGGAAATCACCAGCACCCTTACCAACACCACCAGGGTGCTCACTGCTCTGCTCGGTGCAGTGGCGGGAGTAAGTCTGCTGGTGGGTGGTATTGGTATCATGAATATCATGCTGGTGTCGGTTACTGAGCGTACCCGAGAGATTGGTATTCGTCTTGCGATCGGTGCGCTTGAAAAGGATGTGCTCACCCAGTTCCTGGTCGAGGCGGTGGTGCTCTCCTCCATCGGCGGGCTGTTCGGCATTATACTGGCATTGGCTGTCACCTGGTTTATCGCCAACGCTTTAGGGATGCCCTTTGTGGTGGAAGTGGGGATGACCTTCTTCGCCTTCCTCTTCTCTATGGTGATTGGTGTGGCGTTTGGTTACTTCCCTGCGCGTAAGGCGGCAAGGCTGGATCCGATCGATGCGTTAAGGCATGAATAAAAAAGATTGAACCGCCAAGTAACGCAAAGGAAATACAAGAAAACTGTCGTATGAAATGTTCAACTGCGGATCCCGGGATAATGGCAATAATAGTTTTCAGGTTCTAGTGCAGTGTCCATTAGTTTAATCAATACTTTTTACTAATGTACAGTGTCTATTTCTAAAGCCATTATTATGATAAAAAAACATAGCCTCAGTATTGAAGCTAAACACCGTAAGGCTGATTTCTTTTGCACCCATTTCTTTAAACCATTGCTCTGCAGTTCGGAATAAAATATTACCGACGCCCATTCTTTTATATTTTGGCTTAACAACAATATCTGTTATATGACCATACTGGTAGCTATACAGAACGGGATGATTCATTTTTTTAACTTCAGCATGAATAAAGCCAATGATCTCATCCTCAATACAGGCTACAAAAATTTTTATATTTTTATCGTTTAACAAACTTCCAAAATATGAAAGTGGCCTTTTAATTTCACTTGCGGGTTTAAATAGCTCTGGATGAGCATCATGATGAGTTTGATCTACATGAGCATAGATCTCTTGCAAATATTCATAATCATCAATAATCGATTCTCTTATTCGCGGCGTATTCATTCTATTTTTAAAACATAAAAATATGATTAATGTGACTTACTGTCACGCTATCATTTTTTAGATATTTATCCTAATTGATTTCATGACGATGGCTTCTCCGCCTACCATCAGCTTAGTAATTTTATTATCAACCAAATTCAGTTTAGCAGTGATCAGGCTCGGTGACGCAGGCGTCATCAGGTGGCCCTGCTCAATTAAAAATTCATCCTGGCCTATTTTCAGCTTGTCATAAAGAAAACAGGCTAAAGGGCCTGCTGCCATACCGGTAGCTGACTCTTCATTGATGCCAAAGCGTGGTGCAAACATTCTTGCTCCAGCAGCCCTACCTGACTTCCTGGTTGATTGAGAAAAAATGTAGTAACCAATCAAATCATAATCTTCGCTGATTTGATTGATAGCATCAAAATCAGGAGTGATTTGCAAAACTGCATCTTCATTTTTCATTGAAATAACCACAAATGAGTTGCCGGTATTAACGATAACAGGCCTGATATTTTCGATAAGGTAATGATCTGAAATACCTAACGAATTTAAAACAGAGTCTACTTGATTCCCAATATCCTGATAATTTGGAGATAGCTGCTGCATAAATGCCCTATCGCCATCAATTAAAATTTCCCTTTTACCATCAATCGTTTCTTTTGAGTAGGCACCTTCCTGTATACGGTTAAGTTTTCTCAGATAACTAAAGGTTGCAATTGTCGCGTGACCACAATGTGCTATCTGTCGAGTTGGGGTAAAAAAGTCTAACTTGAATGTGGCAGAATTTGAGCTAGAAACAAATGCTGTCTCAGAAAGGCCTATTTTGGAGGCAATACTTAACTTCTGCTGATCATTTAAATCATCAGCATCCAACACCACTCCAGCGGGATTTCCACCAATGCCATCATCTGTAAAAGCATTAACAATTTGTACTTGAATGTTCATAATGTTCTCTAAAACAAGTTCCGATGATCGAAGCAGGCTTTTTTAATGGGCTTGCTAAGCAGCTTTCCATTTTTTCGATACGATAAGCAGGTAAATCACTACTAAGGTCTGAAAACCCGCCCCAGCAAGGCTAAACATTTGAAAATATATGAGCAACAGATGGCTAAACACCGTTGAACCCACATAGCAATAGACCCCAACTTTTTTCATTTTCAATATCAGGGAAAAGCTAATGAGGTCAATAATTGAAGACAGTATTGCAAAGCAATCAAACAAAAACCATACATCATCCGTACTAGCTAGAATGCCATAGGTTCGAAAACTTATATTTCCGACTGCTAGTGCAATACCAACGAGGCAAATTACTGAGACCATAACGGGTCTAGTCGCTATGGTATTCTGATCGGATGTCAAGGCTAGTCTTTCTACTGAAGTTTCATTTTCCATAGTTAATTCTGTGTTACTGGTGTTTAATGTTCCAGCTCAGTTGGCTGACTGGTAGCAATTTTTGGTGAAGATGTTTTTAGGCCTCTAATCTCCACCACAATCCTTGCCTCCACCAAAATTTTCAAAAAAACCACTGGAATCTGACGAATGTCCCGAGTCACATCCACATCCTGAACACAATCCTGAATCGATTGGGTATGTCCTGAAAACTTTATATTTCATTCCTGATCATGCTATTAACTAGTTTTATTCCGGTCCCAGTTTATTTAATGCCTTGTCATACATGCCAGCTAATAATAAATCTCCGCTAGCGTTTACACGAAACTGTCCAAACCTTGCCTTTTCATAATATTCTGCATGTCCTTCCTGAAAGAAAAAGGCGTTAGTCGCAAATTTTACTGCTCCATTACGAACACGGTAACGCATCAGCATTTCATCTTCAGATAAGACCTGATCTTGATAAATGCTTTTAAAGGTAGCAATGTGTTTATCATTCAGAGTAACTATTACATAGCCGTCGGACGTATCAGCGTTATGCCGCCTTGAGTTATATTCCTGTGTTTTTGGAAGCGCGTCATTGACATCATTAGCCATTGCAAAACGCAGCGCCATATAATCACCCTGCATTAAAGAGCGCGGATCAACAGGTGCGAGATTTAGGTATACGACCTTGCCTTCTGCCAGATGTTTTTCCTTTGCGAATATCAACCAGTTCACTACAGCCAGTACCAGCACCAGCGCTAGCAGAGCAATTATCTTACGCATGCTCCGCCTCCTTTTTCCTGATTAAAATATTCAACATGAGCCAGCGCATGATGAGTAGTGTTATACCAATCACAAACAAGGACTGTGATTTTTCTAGCAGGGTGACATTGAGAAAGTAATAGTAGGATGAGATAAAAAATAATAACGACACTATACCCATACCGATGAGTATTCGGTTTGACCCCAGAAAACCTAGTAACAGAATCGCTATACCCACATTTAGTCCCAGCATTTCAAAGGAGGCGGCACATAATAGCAGGGTTGCCAGTAATGCTGTTGCGGGAATTTTTTCAAGCATATCTGCATAGTATCTTTGCAGGATATTCCACACCAGATAAAGCATTACCACAGCGATCAGGACATTTCCGAGCCAGGGCGGAAGTAATAACTCTCCAGAGCGATACAAACTGAAAAAGTTATTGAATATAAATCCATACATAAGGCCTCCTTTGTACAATAGTAATGCCAGTATCAGGCCATAACCAATTGCTCTGAAAGCACTCATTAATCTTACCCATCGAAATTCATTAACCCAGCACACAACTATCATCAGCAACACAGTCCCTGTAATAAATTGAGGTAATCCCATCCTGGCCATAAATATTGAAAAAGAACAGGTTGCTGCAAAAGAGGTTAATACTCGATGGATAAAATTTGGGATCAGTAGGGTTAGTAGAATTTGTAACACAGCCACAAACATCCAGAACAATGCACTGTCATCATCAACCAATCCATAGATAGAAAAGATCAGCAGCGCCTGTCCCGCTAAACTGGCTGTCAGAGCCAGATGTTCTACAAATTCATTTTTTGCGGAACGCAATGCAGCAAAAGAAATGCCGATGACGACAGTTCCAACGAATAAACCTGCTGAACTATTGTCAAAAACGTCACTTAAAACCAGGCCCAGAAAAACTAGCAAAAACAAGGAGGCTATCCAGCCTGAAAATGCCAGTAATACTTTTACATACCAGGGTGATTGTAGTTTTTCTATTGCTAATGGGAGGGCTCCCTGTACCAGATTGGACTCAAGCAATAACGCCCATAACTGTTGTGTTTGCAGCTTCATGAATGGAGCTCCTGATGCACGCTTTTCAGCCAGAATGCTGCACCAGCGCCCATACCTATGACTATTAGTGCTAACACAAAGAGTCCACCCAGATCAAAGTCATTTAGTAGTACCATGCCCATTGAGGGAATTGCTATCGTAATAGCTGACAGGCAAAGACCTGCGAGCATAAATAAATCGGGAAGTAGTTTTCGATAAACCAGATACATGAATAGCATCCATCCCAGCCACATGCTAAACGGCATCTGCATGGGTTTCTCCTGAATAATGGCATTCAAAACCAGCCAGCTCAGAGAGCTTCCACTACTTACAGCAATCAGGCGAATCGCCCAGCGTTCACTCAACCAGTCCCAACGCCTGGCTGATAATTCCCAGATCACCAGAACCAGAGTATTAAAGCCGAACATCAGCCATAACAAATCAAGATCATTGCGTATAAACCAGAACGAACGCCCGAAGGTATTGAAATATAAAGCTATTGACGTGTTCATCAGCACTACCCAGACTATCCAGATAGCGGCAAAGCGACTGATGATTGCCCAGGGAAGCATCAGCAGACCCCAGTAGAAGAAGAGCTGCCAGGGGTCAGCACCAGTCTGGTAAACCTGCCCATACAATGCCAGCAATACACCCAACAATATTGTCGCGATTAGCAACAACACCTTGCCGCCGATTTTTTCTTCCCCCAGCAAACAATAAGCGCCAACAGCGAGAGCAATCAAGGCCTCTACCATGCCAAACTTTGCAAAATAACCCAATGCCGTCCAGTTAAATGCAATAAAAAACATAACCGCAAAAGCCAGTGTCAGTCCACCCAACCAGAGTAATAGCCGATCAAGAAAAAGTTGCCAGCTACTGACATCAGGTGTGACTTTAGTTGCAATTAGAGCGGTTGCGATTTTGTCCTGCGGGATATTCCCGTGCTCTATAAATTGAATGATTTGATTGCGTGTTGATATCATAGTACGGTAGTTAACTCCTTCGTAATTATACTTTCCAATCTGGCCAGCGTTCGACGATGGCATCAAACTAACGAAGCTGCGCTATTGTATCTTAAGGCTGACTGGCTATACCATCTGCGAGCGTAATAGATTCTTTATTGTGTTGTGGCTACATTAATGCAGCTTATATTCGCTCGAGCAATTGCTCAATTTGCTGCACGCTAGCCGGTCTTTGCCGATAAAAACCCTGAATCAAATCACAGCCGAACTGCAGCAATATATCCTGCTGCTGCCTGTTTTCAACACCTTCGGCAACCACACTCATACCCAGATTTTTTCCCATGGTGATTACTGTTTTTACTAACGCCTGATCTTTTTCATCCTGTTCCAGATTCATCACAAATGAACGGTCAATCTTGAGCTTATCTATGGGTAATTTTTTCAACTGACTGAGCGATGAATAGCCGATACCAAAGTCATCCATTGCAAATGAAACACCCGTTTCACGCATCTTATTAAGTTCGGCAATCCCCTCATCACCCCGTTTCATCAGTAGCGTTTCAGTAATCTCCAACTCCAGCTTTTGTGCTGGAAACCCAGTTTCATCCAGCAGCTGGACAAGCCATTCGGCACAACCTGGTTTTAACTGAGCCACCGACAGATTCAGTGAAATATTCGGTAGACTAAAACCCTGATTAATCCACTCGACTCCCTGTCGACAGGCTTTTGCAAAAATAACCCGGCTTAATTCGTTGATAAGTTGTGACTGTTCGGCAATTGGAATAAACTCGCCTGGCAGTAAAAAACCTCTTACAGGATGATTCCAGCGTATCAGCATTTCTAATGATTCAATGTCATTGTTGTCACCCCTGTATTGCGGCTGAAAATAGAGTTCAAATTCATCCTTTGTCAGCGCTGCGCGGATTTCCTGTTCCAGCTGTACCTTTTGCAATATCTTCTCGCCCAGCTCCTTTCTGAAGTAGTGAATTGCATTTTTACCTGAGGCCTTGGCCTGGTACATGGCGATATCCGCATTTTTCATCAATTCTGCTGACGTTGAACCATCATCTGGATACAGACTGATGCCGATACTGAACTGCACGGTTAATTTGCGTCCATCAAACTCCATCTGCTCACTAAATTTACTCAGAATTTTTTCTGCAATCATCTCAACTGCAAGCTTGTTTTTAAAGTTTTCCAGTATCAGTAAAAATTCATCACCACCATGACGTGCTACGATATCACCCTCACGCAGACAGCTCTTGATACACTCCATTGAGCGCAATAAAACTTTATCACCGAAATCATGACCATAGCTATCGTTAATATCCTTGAAGTTATCCATATCAATAAACATTAACGCCAGACTGTTCTGATTACGATCCGCATTGCTGATTGCATGCTGGATTTGTGAATCAATAAAAGGTCGGTTTGGTAACCCGGTCAACGCATCATGATGAGCAATCTGCCACAATTGTTCCTGCTGCTCATTTCGATGTAGGATAATACTCACCATATTTGCACACACCTGAAGCAGGCCTTTCTGGAAGGCTGTAGGCTCACGCACCTCAAAACTACTCAGTGCGAAGCTACCAATCGCAGAATCATCATCGTAAAAGATTGGCTGTGACCAGCAGGCAGATATCTGGTACTTCTCAGCTACGTTTTTAATACTTCCCCATCTTTTATCCTGCAAGGTATTGCAAACGTAAGTAGCTTCACCAGTAAAAACAGCATGCCCACAGGAACCACCGTCTAATGCAGGCCTCAAACCCTGTAAATCATCTATCACAGGTTGAGGTACGCTAGGGGCTGCCTTTACAGTCAGGGCAGATTGTGATTCATCAAAAAGCATGATACTAGCCAGCGCATTGGGTACCAGAGCTTCCGCACAACGGCAGAGATCATCGAGTAAGGAGAGAGAAGGTTTCTGAGATTTTACTATTTTATCAAGAATTTGATTCTGCAGGTTAAGCAGATCATTTTGCTGGGCAATATTATCGGTTAACAGGGCAATGTCTATTGAGTGATTTGACATAGTGCTGGCGTGTTTTCCATGGTTGGTATTTAACTATAGCAACTTGATAGCAATTTGCACTATTGGCATGAAGAGCAGTGTATGAATCAGAAAAAAAGCTCTAGCTCATAAAGTGACTCTTTAGCCTTTTCTGTCAGGTCCATAGCTTGCTACCACTTGCTGAAAAACTGTTTTGAAAATATGCCCCCCTATTTATTCATCATCTCTACTAATCAATAGTGAAATCATGCCTTCAACATCAATAGAAACATTTAGGTTTATAGGTTGGCAACAGACCAGGCAGTCTTCTATATAGCTTTGATTATCAACTGAGTCATCGATAAATATGGTTATATTTTCACCGCAATAAGGGCAGGAAATTTCTTTTTCTGGCAGTGTCATTATTTATAAACCCATAATCAGAGAACAAGCAGGTTCATTTCCATTCCACAATCTCACCCTTCTCTACAACCATTCCAGATTCCACAATATGCGTCATTACATGAACGGTGTTGATATCGATATTAAAGTAGCGGGTCAGCGCATATGCTAATCCTGTTTGTAATAAATTAATATCCTGTTTAGACCACATTGATGGCAGGTATAAAACGGCCATTATGTTATAGGCATTGCCGCGCTGTTCCAGGCACTGGGTTATATTGACCGTCATATGTTCGGATGACAAGCCTGATTCTGCCGCCCACAGTTCAATCAAGCTTTCGCTACTGCGAACTTTTTGATAACAACCCTTTTGAACTAAACAATTGGCTACAGGCATTTTGTATTCCCATGCAAATGGCTTGTTTGACGATATAGCGTGTTTTACTTTACTCTCCTATCAACGCTCAGACAATGCCAGCTTAAAGCCTAACAGTGCAAAACTAAGCGCAAATGTGCGCTGAATATATTTTGTTATTTTTGGTGAGTTAACAATAAATCGACTGGCACTATTTGCTAGCAGTCCATATAGAATAAAAACAGTCAATGTCATCAGCATAAAGACTCCACCCAGTACTAGCATGTTGATCACAGGTACTTTTGCATTTGATGGAATAAACTGCGGTAGGAACGCGAGGAAAAAAAGTGTTAGCTTTGGATTTAGGATATTGATTAGAAATGCTTTCAGGCTGATCGATAAACCATTTATTCCAGACTTTTCATTTTGCAGTTTTATAGCACCGGTCTCTTTCCACATTGACCATGCTAAATACAACAGATAGGCAACCCCCGCATATTTTATGATTGTGAAAGCGATAGCGCTGGTATGGATAATAACGGCTAAGCCCAGTATGCATGCAATCAGGGATGGGATTATGCCTGCTGTACATCCCAACGCTGCAAACATGCTGGCTCTGACCCCCTTAAACAATCCGGTTGACAGGGTATAGATAACACCCGTACCAGGGATCAATACCACGATTAAAGATGTGATTAGAAATTCTGAGCTTATCATTTATTCCTCCAACTTTATTAAGAGAGCTTCTGATCAAATCGTGAACAATAGCTATCTATCGTGCATCAGCCAGGAAAAGGATTCTGTTACAAACTCTCGTCCCTTTCCAAAGATACATTCTCCATGCGAGAGAATCACGTTTTCAAAATCCCAGTTCAGGATCCCCCCCCAATGAAGCTCTTGCCTGCTCTCTGCTACCAAGATAGAAGCTTAAGCGACAGTATACCGGCATTTATCCATGCGGATACAGAATGCCTGCAAATCGCGCAAGACCGCGATACCAGAAATTTAAATTAAATCCGTTTGTAGCAGGGTTTCGACAACTTGTGATAAAAGACAATCTCTTGCATGGCGGGACTGCCACGAAATATCGTCTGTTCGACCTCCTGTTTCCATTCTTTTTCCGGCTATTCTAGCAGCGGTGCGTGAACTTCAATATCCTGGCGCTTATATTGGCTACGGATAGATTAAAAAGGATCAATGTACCAAACTGCAAAATAAGTGCCTTTTCTACAAATCAACCTTGACTGCTGAAGCCGCCTTCAGAGCTTTTTGTTTAGCATTTTCAATATCCGCAGCCCTGGCCAGAGCAACACCCATACGACGTTTTCCTTTAACTTCAGGTTTTCCAAACTGGCGTATCTGGGTATCAGAATCTTCCAGTGCGGTCTCGTGATTACGGAAGTGTACAGTATTAGAATCACCCTGCACCAGGTTAACCGCTGATGCTGAAGGACCGTGTTGCATAATGTTTGGGATAGGCCGACCTAAAATCACACGCGTGGCTCATCCCCATCAAGCATGGAAAAACTGTATGATCGATCAGCCACCTGTATTGCAGGTGCATTTTCATAACGATCACAGGCAATCACTTCACAGCCAAAACGCTGTAACTCAATAACAACTTCCTTGCCCAGCTCGCCAGAATCACAAAAAAGAACTTTAGTTGCCGAAGATGAGGAAGGTGTACCGATGGTTAATATGGGATAGGGATAGCTTGAGGCAGATAATTCTGGGGAGAGTGTGTTCAGTTGACTGGTAAATAAAAGCGTCATTAATGAGAACACACTAACCCCCAGATAGTATTATCCGGGGGTTAGTGTGGTTAGCTTTAAATATTTGTTTGATAAAGCCTTTTATGGAAAAGACCGCTGTCTTTTAGGCCATGTAGTGACTTCGCCATTGCCAGTACAGCAAGATCGATTAATGGCTCGGCCAGGATCACGAGTGCATAGGAAGCACCAAAACTTGCAACATTAGCCATATTTTCGGCACCAAAACCCTGGCCATAAACTGCCCAGAACGCTACCCAGGAGATAACACCACCCTGAAAAGCTGCCGACAGAGACAATGCCTGTTTATAAGTAACATCCTTATAAGCTGTATTGGCCGGAATAATACGATGCGCCAGAGCGCTGACTGCCAGTAAAGGTACCAGCAGACTGGTGACATTCATGCCATACTGTGGAAGGTCGCCCGGTGCAAAAAATACACCCTGAGTCAACAGGCCTAAAGCAAGACCGATAGCAGCCGGCGCTGCGCCAAACATCAGAAACAATGTCGACCCAAGTATCAGATGGACCTCGGAGACACCGACAGCATAATGTGGAAATACCTGAAAAAAGCAGAAAACTGATACTGTTGTTATCAGTGTACGTATAGCCATTGCCGATAAACCGTCCTGCTTTATCGACTGGATTGCCAGCTTCGCTGTATAAGCCATGGCTCCTCCAGCGGTAACATATCCAAGAGTCATTTTTGCGCCTTCAACGACGCCGGGTTCTATATGCATTTGTTTATCCTCATTTTATTTTCACTCAAAGTCCGCGCTACCTTCAACCGCAGTTGTGGCATCTATTGGTACAAACCCACGATGCATAAGCTATACACCGGTTGCGTGAAACTATCTAACTGGACCCGATAATTGTCCAATACCTAATTCCGATACGTTCTATAGGCGGAAACTATAGTTATCTACTCATAACCAAAAAATCTGTCCCTTTTAAGCATCTACCTTCGCCTTCGTTTCTGTGTCGGTTGCAGGAATAAACTCCTTTCCTGTCTGACCCTGGGTATTTATGTGGATAACTTGTCGCTTTATGAATCAACCTGATTTTTTAAAACGCGTCTATTCAGTGCTGGATGGAATGCTGGCTAAAAACAGAACGTTCAAATTTCTGGTATATGCCTGATTCGTTCACGGTGAAAGATATACAATCCGCTAGCAACCAGTATCGCGGCTCCAGTCCAGGTAGTGGGCAGTGGAATATCATCAAACAGTAACCAGCCCAGCAGTGTTGCAGCGATCAACTCCGAATATTGAAAAGGAGCCAGTATTGATGCATCAGCATGACGAAATGCTGAGGTAACTACCAGATGCCCAATCGCAGCCAGAAGGCCAACCAGACCCAGGCGCCACCATTGCCATGCCTCGGGCCAGGCCAGATGAAAAATTTCGTAATCAAAAGGCTGCATCACTAACACAAATAACAGGGTTAACACGCTGCCAAATATGCCGGAATAGAACTGCATGGTTAAAGGCTTGATGCCACCACCTTCACCGCTACGCGCGAGTTTTCGTGTGTACATCAGGTAGAATGCGAAACCCAGAGCAGTGAGTAGCGGCAGGAAGGTGCGCCAGCCAAATAGCTCCTGGCCCGGCTGGATGATAATGACTGCACCCGAAAAACCCACCGCCACTGCAAGCAATCGATGCCAGCCAACGACTTCATTCAAAATCCACGGCGCTAACAGGGTGACCAGCAATGGCATCACAAAAAAGATCGCCAGCGCATCGGCTATAGGCATTACCTGTATGGCCGTAAAGAAACACAGGGTGGCGAAAAACAGGCTGAAAGATCGCTTTATATGCAAGATCAATTCCCTGCCTTTGGGGATATATAAGGTTTTCCAAACCAGCGGCAACAGGAACAGGCTTTGAAATGCAAAACGTGCTAACACGATCAAACTGGATGCAATGCTTTCACCCATAGACTTGGCAGCAGCATCCATCATAGGAAGAATAATACAGCCCAGAAGCATTAACTGGATACCGCGTGTTTGATTCTGATACTGCATGCCAATAAGATTTCGGTATAATCAAAATCGGAATGTAATTCAGCGCAGCAACACAAACAAGCATTATTATTAATTTTCTATTCATTAGCACTCCGCCCCCAAAATACAGGAAATATCATGCAACAACCCGATGATGCCGACAATCGCAGATCGTCACAGCCCATTATCTGTTACCGGGTAGATAAGTTGCCCGCGCCTGATATGGACCTATATCAACAGGCGCGTAACCAGTTGAGTAAAATCGATGAAATCATCGTTCCGCCTCGTGATGCCAAAGCCTTTACAATTCCGGCTGGACATTTTTTTCGTATCAATAGTGTCGAAGGCCCACAGGTAGGTGACCTTAACCTGTGGAATCGACATGATTTAAACGAACGCTTTTTCAGCGGAAAAACCCGCCAGCTACACGCCAGTCATGTTACTCGTGGTCATCGCCTGTGGAGCAACCTGCCGCATCTGCGACCACTGGCAACCATTACTTACGACAGCCTGGAATGGTATGGCTGGGATGACGATGGTGCCGGTGTGCACGATGTCATCGGCACCCGTTGCGACCCCTATACCAATCGACTTTTGAATGCTGTGGATTACCATCACTGCTGCCATTCCAACCTGACACGAGCGCTGGCTGATTTCACAAAAATGTCATTAGCTGAAGCAGAGACTCATGTACACGATGTGCTGAATGTATTTATGTGTACAGGTTTCACGCAGGATACGCATCAGTATTTCATGAAAGCCAGCCCCGTAAGACCTGGAGACTGCATCGAGTTTTTTGCTGAAATCGACCTGCTTGCTGCATTGTCGACCTGCCCGGGTGGTGACTGTGGCAGCAGTCATAGTGATGACAGCACGGCCTGTTATCCTTTGCAGGTTGAGATCTTTAAATCCAGTCACCCGGACCTGAACAACTGGGACTCTCCTGCAGTGAGTGCCTATGATGGCAGTCATGGTATTTGATAATTTCTTGACTATGCTCAGCTACGCCTAAACAAATAGCGATAGCTCTAATCACAACAGTGATCTACAGTAAACACCTCAGCATTGATATCTAGTATTGAGGATTTAACCATGATGATACAAACACCATATTTATTGTTCCTCGGTGATGCCGCCGACCCTCTCGCCGCCAAGGTGGCTCAGGGTATCTGTGACTGGCGACCTGAAAATGCCTTAGGCCAGTATCGCATGCCCGGCTGTAATGCTGACCTGGGGTTGACGGATATGAGCATCAGCGATGCCGTAGCCGCTGGAGCCAAAACTCTGATTATCGGCGTGGCTAATCGCGGCGGGGTGATTTCTCAGGCCTGGATTGAGGTCCTGCAGGATGCGCTCGCTCAGGGTATGGATGTAGCAGCAGGATTACATAATAAGCTGGTCGATGTCCCCGAGCTTAAGGCAGACGCCGAGCGTCTGGGTCGCCAGCTATTCGATGTGCGCCATCCTACGCAAACCTTTGAGGTTGCTGCAGGGGTAAAACGCCCTGGCAAACGCCTGTTACCTGTGGGTACCGATTGTTCCTGCGGCAAGATGTACACTGCCCTCGCGATAGAAAAAGAAATGCGCCAGCGCGGTATGAATGCCGATTTTCGCGCTACCGGTCAAACTGGGATACTGATTACCGGCAGAGGCGTCTCTATCGATGCGGTAGTGGCTGATTTTATCTCCGGCGCTGTGGAGTGGCTAAGCCCGGCCAATGACCCGAACCACTGGGATCTGGTGGAAGGACAGGGGTCACTATTCCACGCCTCTTTCGCTGGTGTCACCATGGGCCTGATCCTCGGCGCTCAGCCGGATGCACTGGTGCTCTGTCACGAACCGACGCGTACTCACATGCGCGGGCTACCCTCCTTCCCGCTACCCAGTCTTGAAGATGCGATGGATGCTGCACTGCGAGCTGCCAGACTCACCAACCCGGATGCAAAATTTGTCGGTATTGCGGTGAATACCTCAAAAATGTCCGAACAGGAAGCCGAAGCCTACCTGCAGAAAACTGAGCACAAACATGGACTGGTGACGGTAGATCCAGTACGTCAAGGTGTGGCTCGCATCGTTGATCAGCTGGTTTAATCCAGACATGATCGATCTTAAGGTCACCGCCGAATCCTGGCCGATTCGCGGCAAGTTTACCATTTCGCGTGGCGCCAAAACCGAGGCCAGGGTGGTCGTGGTCGAGCTGCGTGATGGGCCTTTGCGTGGCCATGGAGAATGTGTTCCCTATGCACGTTATGGTGAAAGCTGCGAATCAGTCATCGCACAAATCGAAGCGCTTGCAGAAGATATATGTCAGGGCATGGATCAATATCAACTGCAATCCCGACTAGCCGCTGGTGCAGCACGTAATGCGGTGGATTGCGCGTTGTGGGATTTACAGGCAAAGCGCAGCGGCAAACGGGTAGCGGAACTCCTCCAGCCAGGCGCGTTAAAGCCTCTAACCACTGCTTATACGCTATCACTCGATAGTCCTGAAAATATGCACCAGGCCGCTCTGGATAATGCCTTTCGCCCCCTGCTAAAACTTAAACTGGCGGGTGAGGGTGATATAGAAAGGGTTCAGGCAGTACGCTCAGCAGCACCCAATGCCCAACTCATCGTTGATGCCAATGAAGGCTGGGATGCACAGAGTTATCAGCGCATGGTGCCTCAGTTAAAAGCACTTGGGGTATCCATGATTGAACAGCCACTACCGGCGGGAAATGACGAATTGCTGCGCTCAGTAGAAAGACCTATAACCCTCTGTGCCGATGAATCCTGCCATGCCAGCGATTCACTGGCGGACATAGTCGGCAAATACGATATGATCAATATCAAACTCGACAAAACTGGCGGATTAACCGAGGCTATTAAGCTGCGGAAGGCCGCAGAACAAGAGGGTTTACAGATTATGGTCGGTTGCATGCTGGCGACTTCCCTGGCCATGGCTCCTGCCATGTTAGTGGCACAGGATGTCGCCATTGTCGATCTTGATGGGCCATTGTTGCTGGAGCGTGACCGAAAACCCGGCCTGAAATTCAGCGACAACCTGATGTACCCTCCTGAAGCTGAATTATGGGGTTAACTGTGAATATTCTGGAGATCAAACAATGAATCGTATTGTTTACGTAAATGGCGAATACCTGCCTGAAGATGAGGCCAAAATCTCGGTTTTCGACCGGGGCTTTCTATTTGCCGACGGAGTATACGAAGTAACTTCGGTGCTCAAGGGGCAGCTAATCGATAATGCAGGGCATCTGGCGCGTCTACATCGCTCGCTGAAAGAACTGGATATGGCAGCACCTGCCAGCGATGGTGATATTGAACACATTCAGAAAAAGCTGATAGAAAAAAATCATATCGAGCAGGGACTGGTTTACCTGCAGGTGACACGTGGGGCTGCAGATCGTGATTTTGCCTACCCAAAAGGTGTTCCTTCATCTTTGGTAATGTTTACCCAGTCAAAAAATGTTATTGAAAATCCGCTGGCCGATACTGGCATGTCGGTGATTTCGGTAGCCGATATACGCTGGCAGCGTCGTGATATCAAAACCGTAGGATTGCTTGCTCCCTGTATGGCAAAGATGGAAGCCAAACATGCAGGAGCCGACGATGCCTGGCTGGTGGAGGATGGTTATGTCACTGAGGGCAGTTCTAACAATGCCTACATTATTGATGCCAATGGCACATTAGTGACACGACATCTGGGGCATGAGATTTTAGCCGGCATAACCCGTAAGGCGGTTTTGAGACTGGCTGAGGAAGAGAATATTTGTATTGAAGAGCGCTTATTTAGTATGGATGAGGCTTATGCGGCACGAGAGGCGTTTATTACCTCAGCGACTACGTTTGTGATGCCGGTGACGAGTATTGATGGGAGGGTTATTGGGGATGGAAAGCCTGGGAAGCTGACACTTCGATTGAGGGAGATTTATATTCGGACTATGTTGGAGTCGATTGCGTAGTTGGGTGATACGGTCATTGCGAACACCCAAAGGGCATAAACTTCGTGAGGCACGAGTACTACAGGGAGGTAGCGTTTACAGAGCCCGGGGATGTAATCTCTTTTTATAAAAATAGCACCTGACCGGATAAGGGCTTGAGAAACAATAATCCAGAAAGTTGAGTTAAATAATAAGTCAGGGGAAACCTGGATCAACTATCTAACATCGGCACCCACCCAGGAATAGTCTCCACCCGTTCCAACCAGGCATATACCGCCGAATAAGGCTCCAAAGAAAATTCTGCCTCATCCGCCAACCTGACGTACGGATAACAGGCAATATCCGCTATCGTCGGATACTCCGCTGCCAGCCAGTCATGCTGACTTAATTGCCTTTCCATCGCCTCAAGCCCCGGCTTCGCATCTGCATAGCAGGTCGCCAGATCAAATGGTCGTTTAAACAACAAAGCTGCACGCGCACGTGCGAGTCCATACAGCAATTCATTTTCCGACACCGCCAACCATTGCATCACGCGAGCTTCACCCAGAGCATCCGCTGGCAGCCATTGAGTATCACCATAACGTCGCACCAGATAGACCAGTATTGCCATCGAATCCCAGATCAATTCATCGCCATCGATCAAAACCGGAATCTGGCCACGTGGATTTATCTGCTTGAATTCATCGGTCAGGGTTTCCCCCTTGCTGCTATCGATAAGGATGGTTTCATATTCCAGTTTCAGTATCGACAGCATGAGTCGTATCTTGTAGCTATTGCCAGAACGCGGCAGGTTATAGAGTTTGATGATAGACATAGTTATTTTTCCCTTTCAGAGTTCCTTTGACTCTTTTAATCGTGACTTCTGAGTTCTCCCGTGAAATCCCCAGGCGTCGGCTCGAACATCATGCAGAACGATATAACTGGCTTCTGTAAGAGCCCCCAGTATCTCCTGCATATCAGAAAACACTGCCTTTATGTATTGCGCTTTTTGTTTCCTGGTATTGCTACCTTCTGTAATTTTGACGTCCAGAAAAAATGTAATTTCCTTTTTGTCACTCACCGGAATCCCACCAACAAACCACTGTCTTGGCCGAGTATATTCGATATCGATTGCTGTGACTTCGGGATTTTTACCGAGAATATCTCGGGTATGCGCCATCAGACTGGCAGCGATACTTTCTGTATGGGCTGATGATTCGGCCGCTGCGATGCGTAGGTGTAGATAAGGCATACGGGGTTCTCCAGTGATTGACTCAATAGATAAACAGCGTAGTCTTACTTAGGCTATTAGAGAAACGATTTAATTGAATAACACCTATTCGAATCATGAATACTAGAGACCTGAGTCCTGAATTATTACGTGCCTTTGTTGCGGTAGTTGATGGGGGCGGTTTTACCCGAGCCGCTTACCGTTTGAATAGTAC
>JBNKUM010000039.1:0-6579 GCA_050298595.1 Gammaproteobacteria bacterium
GGACGTATTGAACCGCGAGCGGTTAAACGAAGGCCGAAACCCTTTCCTCTGCTCACTATGCCACGTATTCAGGCTAAAGAAATTGTGCGAAAATATGGACATCCTAAAAAGCAACGATAATGCTTAAGTCAGTGCCATTCAGGTCCGACCTGATATCTGATGCTTTCTTTTAACTGAAGCCGTAGCTGAATAGCTTAAGATTAATTTTCTTTTCAATTGATGGGTGATGTCTTCAATTATTCTAAAACAAGGCATCAACAGAATCATAAAAAACTCAATTATTTGAGTTTAAGGACACGTTTGTCTTGACAGTAGGGAGGCGTCCATATATGTCTTCAATTATTCCCAGTTATTCTTCGCTTAGTGATTCGACTTCACTAAGTACCCGCTTCAATTCTTCATCCGTTAACTGCTTAACTTGAATGAAACGCTCTGCTTGTTTTCGACTGCGCTTGCTTATTTCGTCATTTGGATCCTTGGGGCAATCGACAAGCATACCGTCCCCACTTGGCCAAGCTATATGAATAACTTCTTTCTCTTCTTCTTTTCTCCATTCAAACTCTCTAGTCTCTATTTTTCCGCCAGTTGCCGCAGCAATGTACTCGTACCATTCACCATCTCTCGAAGAATTTATTAAGGCGTCAACAAGCTCTGATTTTTCCTTATGAGCTATAAGGATTACATCATCATCCACCGCTTCATAGTAAAACTGTTTTGCGATTGATAATTTTTCCACAGTATCTATTTTTACATCAGCACCTGTAGCATCTAAATGCCGGTAGAGGCTTTTAACAAGTTCTTCAACCTTTTCCCCCGCAACAGAAACGCTTTTAAGAAGTGACGTTGCAGTAGCTAATTGGTCTGATGAGGCTCGGTGCTCTAGAAACTCATAGAACATGCCCGCCCATTGTTTCCTAAGAAGATTCGTGATATCACGTGCAAAATCAAATGGAAAAAATCCGTTATTGACGGGAGATGAGCGAACCTTATCGATGAATCCAAAAATCTTGGACGCGTGCTCGTTGTTGTCTATAGAAGGATATATTATTTCATTTAAGACTTGGTTGCCTCGATTTTTTTGATACACAAAATGATCAGAATAGACACTCCTTTTTACGAAAGTGAATACTGGAATCTTTTTTTCCCTGGCTGCCGCATACTCAGCGTTAACAATAGATTTGGAAGTGTCAGCAACGTACGTTCCGCCAAAACGTCCCCCAATAATCAGTATGAATAATTGAGAATTTCCCACTTCATTTAAACAACTATCGTGTGTGTGAATATCTGGGTGATAGAAGACATCACCGCGCTCGCTAAGAACTGGCTCAAAACCATAGGAGGCTACAAAATCAACAAGCGCGTCACGAACCTCTGACAGGTCATAACATGTCGAGCTAATAAAAACACGAGGATTTGCCATATGTACTCCAATGATAACATTCTAAATAGGCCGCAAGTTGCAGCATTAAATTACCACAACTTGCGGCCTATCCCGGAAATTAAAAACGAATTTTTAAGCATGTATACGACCAATATTCATTGTTATTTCCTTACAATTTTAAAAACTTAGTATATTCTACGTACAGAATATATCGAAACGGTTGTACCGGGATAGGCGGAAAGTTTCCGGATATTGAGTTGCTTACAATTTTTAGTGAAAACCTGATTGAGAGAATTTTAAAAAGAAGGAACTATCAGCAAATGATCTATGATAATTTCCTTCGTGTCCTTCGTGTCCTTCGTGTCCTTCGTGTCCTTCGTGTCCTTCGTGCTCTTAGTGGTTACTACAACCCATAAAAAAAGCCGACAAAAGCCGGCTTCAATATATCACTTAAGTGAGTTGGCTTTAGATACCAATCTTGTTCTTAATCGCATCAATAACAGTTTCACTGGAAATAGCACTGACAGTCAGTAGCATGCCTTCGTTTTCATAGAAGCCTGCTAGTGGCGCAGTTTTCTCGTTGTATACATCAAGACGATTACTGATGGCTTCTTCAGTCTCATCATCACGTTGAACTACAGGGCCACCACATTTATCGCATTTGCCTTCTTCTTTGGGCGGGTTGGATTTAACGTTGTAGATAGCACCACAATCAGTACAGGTGCGACGTGTGGTCAGGCGGTCTAGAATGACATCACGTGGTACATCGATATTGACGACAGCGTCGAGTTTCTCACCCATGCCTTCTAGTAAAACTTTTAATGCTTCTGCCTGAGGGATGGTTCGAGGGAAACCATCCAGCAGGTATCCGTTTTTGCAATCGTCTTCTTTCAGGCGTTCACCCATGATGCCCATGATCAGGTCATCGGAAACCAGATCACCAGCTTTCATGGCGGCTTCGGCTTTTTTACCCAGTTCACTTCCAGCAGCAACTGCAGCACGCAGGATATCTCCAGTTGAGATTTGTACTGAACCATCGATCTGGGTTAGCAGCTTGGCTACAGTTCCTTTTCCAGCGCCGGGTGCGCCTAATAAAATCAGTTTCATTTGTTTTCCTCAGTTAAAAAATTTATATGCTTATAATTTCAGCGGCATTGTGTGTGTTCAAGCTACTGAAATCAAATTACTTTTATTAATTTATGGATTAGTAAAGAAGAAGTAAGCAGGCCTGGGTTTTCTACGCAATAGTGCCGATAAACCTCAAAAGCAAAAATGCCGAGCAGTTTGCTCGGCATTTGCATGTTGTGAAAGACGCCTAATGTTCGCCTATAGCCATATTGATATAACCGGTAGGGCAGACATCGGAGCAGATGTGACAGCCGATACAGCGGGTGTAATCGGTATCAACATATCGGCCCATAGTAGCCTTGTCTTTTTTGACTCGAAATACCGCATCCTGTGGGCAGTAAATGACACAGTTATCGCATTCAAAGCACATGCCGCAGCTCATACAGCGCTCGGCTTCCTGTTCTGCCTGTTCCTGCGCCAGACCCTGAAAACGTTCTTCGTAAGAGTCGATGACTTCATCGGCATTGATTAAGGTTTCAGGGCGAAGGTTACGAGGGGTATCAGTAAAATGTCCGAGGAATAATTTGTCGGCAGCAATGATTTCCTGCTGTGAACGGTCCTCGTAGTTATGGATCGCGAAATCGGCTTCGCTGGTGCCCCAGACTTCCTCATGAGAATAGGCTTTAGGTTCCAGTGAGTTTTCTTTCAGCTTGTCGAGTAAATCGAAGTGGTGAACATCTACCTTGGGACGCTTGCCAAACACTTTACTGGAGAGGTATTGGTCGATGCTTTCGGCAGCAACAGAAGCCTGGCCGATAGCCGTGGTTAGCAGGTGAGGGCGCACGATATCACCGATGACAAACAGGCCCTGTTCATTAGGGACCTGAAAGTATTTGTCAGCAGAGATCAGTCCTCGTCCATTATCCAGCGCTTCCATTCCGGTCAGGTCACCGCCCTGACCAATCGCGGATACGATCAGGTCGCATTCCAGATCGTGTTCTGAATCTTCGATGATAACCATCTCGCCCGAACTCCAGTCTGCTTTGGCGACACGCAGAGCGGTAGCTCTGCCATCGGCATCGGTCACTACCGAAATTGGCACCAGGCTGCCACGGATTTCTACACCTTCACGCTCAGCAGCTTCGACCTCGTGTAAGGCTGCAGGCATTTGATCTACAGGTCTACGATAGGCCAGTAAAACATCGGCGCCTTCTTTATTTGCTGCTGAAGCGACATCCTGTGCGGTTTGGTTGAGTACTACATTTTCTGTACGTTCATTTTCGTGAGTGTGGGTGATATGACCCAGGCGACGCGCAACGGAAACGACGTCCATGGCTGTGTCACCACCACCAATAACCAATACGCGCTTGGAAACGAATTTTAGACGACCATCGTTATAGGCATCCAGAAAAGCCACACCAGTGATGCAGTTAGGTGCGTCGCCTCCAGGGATGGGGATATTTCGACCTGCCTGTGCGCCGATGGCGATAACGACTGCATCATTGTCCTTACGTAACTGCTCCATCGTGATGTCTTTGCCAACAAAGGTATTCATTTGAGTCTTGACACCCATATCCAGGATACGCTGGATTTCATGGTCCATTACATCACGCGGGGTACGATAACCGGGTATGCCATAACGCATCATGCCGCCCAATGCACTATGACTATCGTAAACCGTCACGGAATGACCTTTGCGACGCAGCTGGTAGGCACAGGCCAGACCGCCAACACCACCACCGATAATGGCGATGGTTTTTCCTGTTTCCTGCTCAGGCAATTTAAACTTCAGATTCTTTTCACGCGCATAGTCACCGATAAACTGCTCGATCGAGTTGATGCCAACAAAGTCTTCAACTTCATTGCGATTACAGCCTTCCTGACAGGGGGCAGGGCAGACACGACCCATGATAGAAGGGAAGGGATTTGCATCGGTTGAACGGTAGAAAGCATATTCAAATTTATCGACACCTTCGGGTGGTTTCTCGATTCCTCGAACAATGCTCAGCCAGCCACGAATGTCTTCACCCGATGGGCAGCTTCCCTGACAGGGTGGGGTTCGATTGACATAGGTAGGGCATTTGAATGTTGTGTCCTGTTCAAAGATTGCTTCGCCCATGGAGCTATATTTCCAATCACCATCTTTGAAACGTCTAAAAGTTTGCTCGGACCTGGCCATGTTTTCCTCAATAATTTTATTCTGGTGGAATAAGTTAAAGCCGACTGCTTAGCTGCCTAGCTTATATCAAAAGTATTTTATTAGATAATGGATGTGGAAAATACCACGATCAATCCAGTTTATAAACGGATAAGGTTAATACCAATCGAATCAGGGTGAAATGGTCCAAAGGTGATAGATGTGGCTGAGACTCAGTGAATTAATGCACAAAAAAAATCCCCACCACAGATTAGGGCAGGACGTCCATAATCTGTGGTTAATATGTTTTAAATCTTGAGATGGTTAAAGCTTATTTAATCAGGATTCTTTATTTTTACAGGCAGTTTTGCCCTTGCAGCCACAGGTTTTGCCGCAGCCACCGCCTTCTTCACGGAATTCTCCCAGTTCGGGATGGGCGCGGGCAAAATTTCTACCCCATTGCTGCATTAGCAACCAGCCGATTAATAGTACCGGTACGATCAGCATTGCGATGATATATTGCCACATCAGTGACTTCCTCCGAGACCTGCGAAGCCCATAAATGCCAACGATAGTAGGCCCCCTAACATCAGGCTTAGTGCGGCTCCCTGAGTCACGCCGGGTAATTTAGATAGCGTGAGTTTCTCGCGTAATCCTGCCATCAGCGCTATCGCCAGGGTAAAGCCAAATCCGGCTCCGAAGGCATAGGTTACCGATTGCGACAGGTTGTAACCTTTAAAGGTCTGGAACAATGCCAGGCCCAGAATCGCACAATTGGTGGTAATCAGGGGCAGGAAGATACCTAGTGAACGAAACAGTGCCGGGCTGTATTTCTTTAGGGTCATCTCAACCAGTTGCACGGCACTGGCAATGATGACGATATAGGCGATTAATCTGAGAAATTCGATATTCAGTGCAACCAGGACAATATTGACGGCGTAGGCAGAAACCGAGCTCACCAGCATCACAAACAGCGTGGCTATGCCCATGGGGATTGCAGTATTGAGCTTGCCTGAAACACCAAGGAAAGGGCATAGACCCAGAAACATGGCCAGCACGAAGTTATTGGCCAGTACAGTATTTAAAAAGATAAAGCTGAGCGAATCATTTTGCATGTGATTGTTCTCCCATCAGGCCAGTCGCCTGCTGACGCTGTTTGAACCAGTCGAATATCAGTAACCAGGCGCCCAGCACCAGAAACCCGCCAGCAGGCAGTACCATCACCACCCAGGGCTGGAAGTTATCGCCAAATAATTGAATACCGAACAGGCTGCCTGCACCGAGGATCTCGCGCACTACGCCCAGGCATAATAGGGCGAAGGTAAAGCCAGCACTCATTCCCAAAGCATTGATAATAGATTTGAGTGGTCTGTGTTTGGAGGCATAGGCTTCAGCGCGACCCAGTATCATACAGTTCACTACGATGAGCTGGATGAAAGCGCCCAGTGCGTTATACAGATCTAGTGATATTGCCTGAATCAGATAATCAACCATGGTAACGAAGGTAGCGATGATGACGATATAGGTCGCGATGCGTACCTGTTTGGGGATGTACTTACCCAGCAGCGAAACGATGGTGCTGGATGCAACCAGTACAAAGGTAGTAGCCAGCCCCATGGCCAGTGCATTAATCGCCGAGTTGGTCACCGCCAGTACCGGGCACATACCGAGTAGCATGACAAAAACCGGATTATTCGCCCACAGGCCTTCGCTGAAGGTTTCCCAGGTGATGCTATTGTCTTGGGGTCTACTCATGACCGGCCTCGTTTAACTGCGCAAGAAGAGGTTGAACCAGAGGCAGCAATGACTGTGCAGATTGATTCAGCGCTTTACCGACTGCCTTGGATGAAATGGTTGCACCCGATATCGCATCGATTTCCCAGTCGTGTTTCTTGCTGCCATGTTTTACAGTGACGATGGGATTAACCAGTGCGCTATGCTCTGCATTAAGTGTGGCATCCAACTGGTCAAAATTGGCCTGAAAGTTAGAGTC
>JBNKUM010000040.1:0-67804 GCA_050298595.1 Gammaproteobacteria bacterium
ATTGGTCACTGCGACCGAGATTAGCTGGACTGCAGAGCCACCATTACCATCGTCGACTGTGACCTGCACCTGATAAACGCCATTGCTATCGGCATCGCTGGGGTTCTCAAAGTCGGGAGCGCTGTTAAAGCTTAATATGCCGCCGCTTGTGATGCTAAACAGTGCGCTGTCTGTACCGCCGGTGATACTGTAACTCAGCGCATCGCCATCCACATCTATGGCCGTGACAGTCGTTACTGCAGTCTGATTTTCGGCTGCGTTGACGTTGGCGTTGCTGGTAATCTGTGGCGCGTCATTCACATTCGCGACATTGATGGTGAAGCTCTGGGTGGTGGTGAGGACTCCATCGGTCACTTCGATCACGACATTATGGTTACCCACTTCGGCATTGCCCGGGGTGCCGCTGAGGAGCGCGGTGCCATCTCCGTTATCGGTGAGCATGAGCCAGGCTGGTAACGTGGTGGCGCTGATGCTCAGTGCATCGCCATCGTCATCGCTGCTGCTGAGGGTGTAGCTATAGGCACTGTCCTGAGTGGCGCTGGTGATCGCGCTGCTGGTAATCTGTGGAGCATCATTTACATTGGTCACTGCAACCGAGATCAGCTGGACTGCAGAGCCACCCCGGCCATCGTCGACTGAGACCTGCACCTGATAAACGCCATTGCTATCGGCATCGCTGGGGTGCTCGAAGTCGGGGGCGCTGTAAAAGCTCAACACACCGCCACTTGTGATACTGAACAGTGCGCTGTCTGTACCGCCGGTGATACTGTAACTGAGCGGATCGCCATCCACATCTGTGGCCGTGACGGTCGTTACTGCGGTCTGGTTTTCAGCAGCATCAACACTGGCACCGCTGATGATCATGGGAGCAAAATTGGCGGTATGCTCATAGGCACCGATATCGGCACTGAGTTCTCGCAGGTTACCAAGCTGATCGGTGACAGGTGCCGAACCGCCCGCAGCATTGTAGGCGATACTGGAGCCTGTAATCGCATGGAAATACTGGCCAGTACCGGCATCCTGCACCAGCAGGCTCAAACTAGGATCACCACTCTGATCAGTCACATCAAGCGTAAACCCGGTAGAGTCACCAAAGATATTGTGACCATTACTGGTAACAGCACCGTTGACATCAACCGCATACCACAGGGAGGTATTGTTAGCGAAGATTGAGTTACTTATGTTTGCAGTACCAGAAAGAAGATAGAGACCTCCCCCATTACCGTTAGTGGCTGAATTAAATGCCACCGTGCTGTAATTAATATTGATCGTACCACCCGCTATACGAATACCACCACCGTCAAATTCGGCGGTATTCCCACTGACGGTGACATTGGTCATGTTCAGTACACCAGACCTCACGGCAATGGCTCCGCCACCGGTTGCGGTATTGTTGTACAGTGAAACGCGATCCAGCGTCATGCTGCCCTCATTGTACAGAGCGCCTCCCACATTTCCGCTAATCGTGTTACCGCGAAATACAACATCACTGGCGACCAATGTTCCAGCATTAGAAACAGCCCCGCCAGTCTGGTTAACGGTATTAGCACCCGTGACGGTCAGGTCTTTCAGGGTTAACGAAGCGCCTGGTTTGACGTCGAAAACTCGATCGCCGAGTAAGCTTGCGTCTATGGTGGTCAGCCCTGCACCTGCACCCTGTATGGTAATATCACCAGTAATATCCAGATCACCGAGCGCTCCCAGATCTTCATAAAGACCAGCCAGCGACAATGTATAGTTGCCCGCCGCCAGGAAGATCGTCTGGTGACCGGCTGTATTGTTGCTGGCTATGATCGCTTCACGCAAGGAGATTAAACCGTCCAGCCCCTTGTCTGCGATCAGGTTGGACACCGAAGTTAAGCTACCGTCTACTACATCGCTCAAGGTGTCGACGATCAGAGCCTGATCAGCACTCACATTGGCGGAAAATTCAGAAGTTGAACCATAGCTCCTGTCTGCATTAATCACCGTAGCGGTCGCACTAATGGCCTGACCGCTTGTCACCGCCTGGTCAAAACTGGCAACAAAACTGGCATCGCCATTGCTATCGGTCAAAACGGTGGTATAGCCCAGGTAGTTTTGTCCTTCACCATATCCCGTAGCGTCAGCTGCTGCATTGGCGAAGAACTCGATGCGTAATGTGGTGTTGGCTGTACTGTTAATCGAGCCGGAAATAACGATTCTGCTACTATCTGATCCTGCCGCGGCAAGCACTGGGAAGTTCTGCAAATCATTGGCACCGCTATCGGCATCGCCAGCATCGTTGGCATTAACCCCATCGGTTGCCAGGTCGATCGCTAGGCCACTATTCCCAAAAATGCTGTTAGCAAGAAACGTATTAGCACTACCAGCATCACTGTTAACGAAAATTCCATCAGTACCGCAGCCAGTGATGACATTGCCAGCACCCGCAGTGTCACCACCGATCAGATTATTACTCGCGCCTGCGCTGAGGTATATGCCACCATTGTTACCCACGACATTGCCACTGGCATCCAGGCCAATGCTGTTGCTCTGTAAGGTGACATTGCTGGCGCCATTGAGCCAGATACCGTTGGTATTGCTGGTATTTAAGTTGTACAGGCCCAGCCCCTTGATGATGGAGCCACTCGCGCCACTGTTGACGACCAGTCCATCGCTGGCACCAGCGGCGCTTCCATCGATAAACACCAGGGGGGTATCGATATATCCGGGTGCGGTGGTCGCATCAATGGTGATTTGATCGTTTAGCCCTGGCAATGCGCTTTGCAGCGAAATCGTACCAGCCACGCTGAATTCGATAGTATCCACACCACCAACGCTGTTGGCATCCAGAATGGCCTGGCGCAGTGTGCCTACACCTGAGTCAGCCAGTGAGGTCACCGTATAGGTCGCCAACGTCTCGCGATAGGTATCCTGGAATCCAGTGCTCAGCGCGATATCATTGCCAATCTGACCGCGGTGATATTCAAGAATCCAGTCCCCGCCCAGGCTGCTATGACCGGTTAAGTCATCGGAGGCGGCAACATCAGCCATTGTCAGGTCACTCAGGTCATTAACCAGAGTTTTCCCAACCTCCGATTCGGCCAGGTTACAGCCGTAGATCAGGATATCGCCAGATTCTGCGAAGGAATTAGCCCAAAGTGAAATATTCAGTCGATTTTCCTGCAGGGAGTCACTATTCAGAGAGCCACTTCCTAACTTTATTGATCCATCCGAACCATGCGCAATGAGATGCAGTACATCCAGATTTTCATATTGCTGCAGAATAGAGGATATCTGTTCGACCCCATCACGCTGGCTATCGAGCACAACGATTTCGAGGTGACGACCGGTATCAGACTGGTTATTGATATCATCGATGAAGTTCTGGTAACCATCAATAGCACTATCGATAACGACGAGTTCGTGACTGAAATGCTGCTCAGCCTGCTCCGTGCCTGCGTCAAACTCCGAGATCACGTTATGCTGCTGACTGCTATCGACATCCAGATAGGTGGCGCTGGCAACGGAAGTAAGCTGCGTATCGATAACGCCTTCCAGCCCTGCCGAAAACAGCTGACGCGGTTCCAGCTCCTCCAGAATGAATGTGGTCTCCCTCCGGATAGACCGATGTTTCATAGATCCCATGAATACTCGCTATGGAAATACTGCTTGGCTAATAGATTGCATATACAAAAACTACTTATTCGATCAGCTATTTTTTTGTTATTGCTGAACAGATTAAGTATAGATTGCCATCCTGAAGTTTCAGGGCAATAAGGATAGACGGTAATTAGAAACTATAGTAGTGAGAAGCTAATCACATAAACAGGCGTCAAACAGGGGGGGAACTTGATTGGTGAGTTAATGGTCACGGATTACAGCCTGTGGCGCCTCAAAATCAAAACGCGCCCGGCAGTTAACACCAGGTACTAATCCTTCACCCAGGTTAGGTAGAATCATACGGACAGTAAAACTGCCACTGGCTGGATCTATCAGTTGGTCAACCACACTAACCCTGGCCTTAAAGGATTTATTCACGGGTTGCTCTGGAAAGACATCTACATTCATTCCGCTACGGATCAGGCCAAAGTATTGCGCGGGAGCAATCACTTCCACACGTAAGGGGTCAATCTGAGCCAGCTTCATAATGGTACGATCAATCACCGATTCGCCGGCATGGGTGTAACTATCCACCACTATGCCATCAATCGGGCTTTTGAGGGTACGCAAGGCCAGTTCCACCTCGGCCTTGTGCAGGTTTAACTGAGCCAGCTTTCTATTTTCTTTCGCCTTGATGAGTTCGATTTTTGCCAATTCAAACTCTGTATTCGCCTTATCTTTTTCAAATAGCGAGACAGAGTTTTTATTGTATAAATCCTGCACTCGTTTCAGATTTCGTTTAGCGTACTCCAACTGTACTCGTCTGTTTTCCACTTCACTCCAGGATTCCGCCTGTTGTTGAGCTAGCTCGAGCTTGGCGATCTCAACCGAATTTTCGAGCTGAACCAGAGGTTGCCCCTTAGTGATTTTGTCCCCTATTTTGACTAACATCTGTTTCAGGGTGGTATCCACTGGACTACTCAACTCGATGTACTTCTCAGGTCGAACCAGGCAATCGAGTTCAGCCTTATCAGCTAAGGCCGGGTCTGAACTTAGCAGAAGGCCAAGTGATAGCAATGTGGTAATTTTCAGTTTCATTGAGTATTTTCGCAAGTTATTCAAAACAGCCGGAAAAGGCCAGCACACGCCGCAATCGTTTATCTTCTTTCATGAGTTGATTTCTGATGCGACGTTGTTCTTTCTCATATTTTTTCTGTGGCAGATACAGTATCAGATTTCCAGGCCAGGCTTTGACTGGAGCATGATCCGTCGCGAACCTGGCCATTAGCCTGAGCATAGCAGAAGAATAGTATTGCATTAAAAGCGGATCCTGCAGTGATAATATGGCTTCACTACTTCCGGGATCACCCTGGCGGGCGCAACGCCCGTAAAGCTGACGATCAACTCGACGCGAGGCATTGCGACACAGTGCCAGCACATGCAGGCCGCCTTTTTCTGCCACACCGGGCGCCAGAGCGATATCCGTCCCCCTTCCCGCCATATTAGTTGCAACGGTAATGGTAGCAGACTGGCCAGCCTGGCTGATAATTTCCGCCTCCTGTTTATCCTGGCGCGCATTGAGGACCTGGTGCGGAAGTTCTTGCTGCTGTAGCCAGGCACTGACCTGTTCTGATTCGGCGACACTGCAGGTACCCACCAGCACCGGTCGCCCCTGCCGGTAAAGTTCGCCAATACGCTCAATAAAAGCCTGTTTTTTTTCATCCTCATTTCGGTACAGCTTTTGCGCCATCATGTGACGTTTTGAGGGTTGATGGGTTGGGACCTTGATGACATCAAGGTCATACACCTGGCGTAATTCACTGGACACTTCGGCAAGGGTTCCCGAAGTACCCGCAAGACGCAGATAGCGACTAAAAAAGCGCTGGTAGCTAATCCTCGCCAGTGGTTCACGTTGCTCACTAATGATGCAACCTTCCTTGGCTTCGATCATCTGGTGTAAGCCCTGTTCCCAGGAGCGATCAGGCATCAGTCGACCAGTGGATTCATCGATAATTACCACCTTGCCATCCTGGACAATATAATGCCTGTCCTTCAGGTAAAAATGCGTGGCGCTAAGTGCCAGAGTGACCAGGCGTTCGCGTTTGCGTTTATGCCGCCATTGTGCAGGCAGGTTATGGATTAAATCAGCAAGCCTGTGCTCAGCGCGCTCAGTTAACTCAACCTGGCGTGCTTTTTGATCAAGCCGGTAATCCTGGTCCGGAAACAGGGTTGAGGCCAGGTAGAGCGCATCGCTATAGGTTTCATTGGATTCATCATTAGCTAGTGTACGGCTTATAATCAATGGGGTTTTCGCTTCGTCGATCAACACGCTGTCAGCCTCATCAATCAGGGCGAAGCACAGTCCGCGTAGTAGCAAAGGCTGTTTTGCGGCGCGCTGACGCTGATACTGTCTCCATTCAAAACGCTGGCGGCCGGTGTCCTGCCCCATCTCGATACGATCACGCAGATAGTCAAACACAATCTGTTTATTGGTGGTATGTACGATATCGCATTGATATCCCTGCTGACGCGTCTCCAGCTCCATGCCATCGGTAATAGCAGCCGCACTAAGTCCCAGGCGTTGATACAGGGGTTGCATGATCTCGCAATCACGCGCTGCCAGATAGTCATTCGCGGTAATGACGTGAACGGGTATCCCCGCCAAAGCCGCTGTACAGGCTGGCAGGGTGGTGGTCAGGGTTTTACCTTCACCGGTTTCCATTTCTGCCAGTATACCGTTGATCATCAACCAGCCTCCGAATAGTTGTTCATCATAATGACTCTGCCCCAGGGTGCGCCCAGCTGCTTCGCGGATGAGTGCAAAAGCCTGAAACATCAATGCTTCGTCAAGTCCCTGGCGATAGAGCTGTTCACGCAGTTGCTGGATGCTGTCGGTGAGCTCCTGTTCCGACATTGGCAGTAGCGACGCCTGTTGTTCATGCACTCGTTGAGCCACCCATTGCACGCTATGTTTTTTGCGCGTAAAGCGCTTTTTTAAATGCATGAAAAAATGCCTGACCTGTTGCTCCAGCTCGCTAAGATCGGAGGCCTTTTTCTGCGGATAACTGCCAAGACGCAAACCGGGGCGAAGGTGTAATTCAGACATTAAACTGCCTCAGAAATATTTGACGCAAGCGGCGCATAAGCTGAGTTGCCAAAGGTTCACCACCATGATCGATCCGCACATAGGCGCGCATACCAAAAGGAATATTCTGCTGCTCGGGATCAAACCGGAGGTCAACCAGAAAAACCTTCTGCATAGCAAGTAATGGATTATTGTTATCCCCTGTGACAATAAATGAGCCGCCCCCGTCGATACTCAGAGCCGCATGGGGAAGTTGACTGGTCGCTTCCGGTGCCTGGCTGATGATACTGGCTGAATACTCCCTTTGGGTATCATTGGCAAAACGGATACGGATGTCCTTGATCTGTTGGCGTAATTGCCCAATATGGTCCTGACTGACGGCCATATGCACGGTAGAAGCTGGTTTATCAACTACATAGCCCAGCACTTCACCCTGATGGACGAAACGTCCCGGCAGGTCCTCGGCCTGTGGAATGACCAGCGTGCCGCCGACATTGGCCTTCAGCGACATTGAATTCAACTTATCCAGCAGATAGGAATATTCAGATTCAGCTATACCAAGCTCTTCCCTGATCAATCCCGCCTCAACCGGGTTTTCGATGCGTCTGGAGCGATACTGAATCTTAAGCTCACTTAACCTGGCTTCGGCAATTTTCAATTTGCTCTGCAGAAAGGGGTCAATCAGTTGCAATACGGTGGTCCCCTCCTGCACCTGCTGCCCGTTATCCCGCTTTATCTGTCCAACAAAACCATCGTGCCTGGCTTTTAGTAATCCCTCTTCCGGCTGCCACACCACACCTTCACTTAAGGTATATGAAGGAATAGGGACAAAGCCAATAAGAGCAACCAGTACAATTACTAACACCATTGACCCCAGTACCGCACGCCCTCGATGCTTCTTCACCCCAGGACTGGTCAGCATGAAGTGCAATGCCCTGTATAGCGGTGACAGCAATTGCTGGCTGACTAGCCACAGGCTCAGCATCACACCCAGCAGGAAGAATTTTTCCGCAACCAGTACAAAGATGAACCATAAAACACTGAAGCGGTAAATCAGTGACGCAAGACTATAACCGATAAACCAGTAGACCTCCCCATCTGCCGAAACGGGTGAGTTGAGCTGCTTCAGTCCTAACAGGTAATGCTTGAAAATATACTGCCAGTATTGGGCTGAGCGCTGGTAGAGGTTTGGGATACCAATCGCATCAGACAGAATATAGTAACCATCGTATTTTAACAGTGGATTCGCGTTAAAAAACAACGAGGAGATACCACCAATGATAAACATGTCAAACCCTATGTTATGTACCAGACCTGGTTCGGTCGCGAGGAATAACAGCAAGCCCAGAGCCGCGATGGAGGACTCAACCAGTATACCGGCTGCACTGACCAACATGCGCTTATATTTGTTACGAAAATGTGTGGCGGCAGATACATTGACATAAGGAACTGGCATCAGCAGCAGAAAAGTCACCCCCATTTCATGCACTTCACCACCTTCTAGCCGGGCACTGAAAGCATGCCCGAGTTCATGCAGAACTTTAATCGCCGGATATAACAGAAACATCAATAACAGGTTGTAGGGCGACAACGCATTAATCGCGAAATGCTGACTGATGCTCGGCCAGTTCTGTAACGCCTGTGACAGGCTGTAAACCATCAGGATCACCCACAGTAGCGCCATCCAGGGTGTAAAAACCCAACGCACCTTATCGAAATGACGTTGCAGAAAATGTTCCGGATCCCACAATGGAACCTTTAATGCAGCCGGGTTGAGAAGGCGTTGCAACAGACGGTCTTTATGGTGTTTTTCCTTTCGCTCAAAGAGCTCCTCGGTATTGATAGCAAAATCTGACTGGATCAGATCGGCTGCATGCAGCTGGCCGAGTAGCTGGATAATCTCAGGCTGGCCCGGTGCCTGATCATCAAGCTGTTCACTGACCAGTTGATAGATTTCTTCCACACTGCGCTTGCCGTCGAGATAGCCGATAACCAGATAAGCCGCAGGGTTAAAACGGTGACTGCGAGCAGTCATTGTATTTTCCAACAGGTACCAGATCAGGCCACGATATTGCTGCCGATGAATCACGACATGTTGATGTAATCGGGGTTTTAAATTGCTGACCCGATACCACAGGGGGCTAATCACTCCATCATTCATGACTGCCCGCCCCTATGGCCACCATGACCAGAACCAGAGCCTGGCCCAGTCGATAAAATCGTGCGTCCAGATCCACAACAGCTTAGCGCGCCCAACGTTTATTTTAGCGACACCCTGCATACCAGGGCGCAGAAAATCGGTGGCCTTGTTCAACGAGGCTTCCACCCGGAAAATGTTGGCGCCATCTTCTGCGCGTGAAGCGATAGTGACTTTTTCCACGCTCAGGGGAAGCTCAACATCGGACAGACTGGGCAGGATCAACTGCCCCTGCTGTCCCGGGTGAACCTTAGAAATCTGCTTTTCATCCACCTTGAGGATAATACGATACCCATCCAGCGGTGCGATCTTAAACAGGCTTTCCCCTCGCTCTATGGGTGATCCTAGCGACTGCGCCAAATCCCCCTCAATAACCACCCCATCAAATGGCGCGGTCAAATTAACGCGGTCGAGCTGCTGCTGGGCCAGTTCGATTTCGGCACTGATTTGCTTGAGCTGTTCATCCATGATGCGCACCTTGACCAGGTTGCGTGTCGACTGAGCCTCTCGATGTTCACGTCGTGCTTTCTGTAGCTTCCCCTGTAGCCTGGCCAGCTGCAAATTAATCTCGGCATCATTCAGGCTCGCCATGACGTCACCCTGGCGAACCGTGTCCCCGGCGCGCGCAGCGGCGGATAGTAGATACCCGTCAAACGGTGCGCTAACCACTCGCTGAACCCGCCCTTCAAGAATCGCATCAGCGGTCACTCTATAGTCTGCATCAACCAGACTACCCACCGTAACCAGTAATACCAGCATGATGATGGCTAACTTCGCCTTCAGATGGTGGACACCTGTCAGCGATTGCATTGATTGTCTGAGTGCTTGGATATTCTTCTGCAGCAGATTTTTTTCCTGTTCCCGCTTTAACGCCAGATAGGGTGTCAGTAGCAGAAAAGCCTGTTGGCATAATCGACTGTTTTCTTCGGTGAATGGGGTTTCTTCATTACGTAGCAGGGAGATCGCAGCAAAAGGCTGTTCCTTGTGCATCAGAGGAATGGTTAGAATGGAACCAAAGCCATCTATGCGACCGAGTACCTGATGTGATCGTTGAATGTAACGAGCATCCGGATTCGGGAACAAGATGACGCTATCCTGCTCTATAGCTTCATCCATGGCATCTGCCACTTTTTGAATCAAGTTTGAGCGCGTATCGAAATCAGCACTATTGGAAAGCGCGACAACCTGACTGTAATACCCCTTATACTCAGAAAAAGCCACACGTTCACAATTGAACATCAACGTAAGTTCAGTGACCATAGCGATCAGGCTTTGCTGATAGGAGTTCTTCTCGAAACAGGCTGAGAGCAAGGCGACCACTGAAGCATAGAAGTTGTCATCATTATACTGAGAGGAAGTCGATACCAACCTCAACCACTGGATGCTTTTATTTAACAGCTCCTGTACAGCTTCTCTTCCAGTATCTGAGGTACTTTTAGTACGCACTAACAGCACGCCCACTAATCTGGATTTCAGGTAAAATGGTAACGCAAACAGATCTGAATCCTGATCCTCGGTTTTTATCGCTTCTGGGAAACAAACAGGCTCGCGCTTCTTTAAGGCGTATTTCATGACGCCTGAGAAATAGTCAATCTTATTTTGATCTGCAGGCCATTTTGCCAATGGTCTTAACTGCTTATGCTTGCTATCCGGCACCATAAGCAGAGCTGACTCAACACCCGACAACTGTGCACAAAGCAGGTTTAACCATTTTTGAGTAAAGGTTTTATTCATAGGATCTTAAATCTGTCCCAAAACTTGATCGAATAACAAACAAACCATAAACCCAACTACAAAACAGGTCATATTCAAAGCGTCAAGAAACACTCCGATTAAAACGTAGATTCGGTCAGGGATTGTGCCCTGGCAAAAACTACAGCATATTTCATACACCCCTCAGCTTCATCCCAGTTGTCGATGTCAGGCTGAGCACTTTTGAAGTCCTACTATTGATATTAACAATGAAAGGCCCGCGTGAGCCTGCCCTCGCGCTGAAAACAATAGATTGAGGGTGGGTTACCATAAGGTCATTTTAGCCCTATTAACAAAAATGAAGCATACGAGTTCTTTCAAAATTGATTTTACAAGCAACCTTTTGAATCGATAGAGAACCTGACCATTAGAGATTGTAGTATGATACTGGCACAAATTCTGAAATTTATTCACTGACCGGGTCTGACCCATTAAATACACCAAAATGAATCACTACTCCGGGCTTACTATTAGCAAAAAAATCTGTGCTATAAGGTAGGGTTAGCGTTTGCTTTACGACTTTGTTTAATTTATACATTGCTGTATCTACGCAACTATGTAACTGCTCTATCTCCTCACCATCATCTGGATAAATTAAAGCACCAATAATCTCTCCTGGTTTTTCCTCAATTGGGTTGTCTCGATGGATTGATTTAATTTAAGATCATAATTGTATATCGCCTCAATTATTTGTCTTTCTCCTCGGCCTTGCCATATACTAATTACCACTTTCCTTTCCAATTCAACTCTCAGAGGTGAACATGCTAGGTGAACATCACGAAATCGAAACAGAATTCCCCGAGTTTCGCCTGCGATTAAAAGAACTGTCCGAAACCGATGCGGATTTCGCTGTAATTATCAAACGACATAACGAACTCGACAAGGAAATCCGCAAGCTGGAAGAACTCGGACAACCGGTTACAGACGAAACATTGGAGAAAATGAAATACGAACGCGCCGATCTGAAGGATGCGGTGTATGCACGTATTCGCTCAAGTTCATAGAGTTAATGTATTTTAATTTACTACTCCCGCTATCACTTTAAATACTGTTTTATAAAGGCGCTTATTCCCTCAATATCAAACCCTTTCGCCAGTTTTAGTAGCTGATGGGCAAACGGAATGTAAGCCTCATTCTCTGCTTGCAGGCGAGAAGCTATCTCCTGTATTTCAAACACCAGTCCTACATCAGCTAACTGATACAATTCATGCAGCTGTTCGCTGGGTGGTATGACCAAAACTGCCTCGCATTCGCTTTCTGCTTCAGCGTATAGCAATGTCAATCCCAGCTGCTTTTCCAGGCTGTGATAGATTTCTTCGAAGCGGTAGGGTTTGCTGACGTAGTCATCTATGCCTGATGTGCGTAAGGCTTCCTCCTGATCTTTTAAGGCAGAGGCGGTAACGGCGACGACCTTCACCTGTTCCCCGCCCGGCAATTCGCGAATGCGACGGGTGGCCTCGACTCCGTCCATGACTGGCATGCGTCGGTCCATCCAGATCAGATCTGGTTTCCAGTGCTGGAATATCTGTATGCACTCTTCGCCGTTCTGCGCCACCTTTACCTCCAGACCGAGGTCGGTCATCAGCCTGGCGAGCAGGATTTGATTGTCCCGCTGGTCCTCGACAATCAGGATGCGGCGGGTGGCCTGCCCCGGCGCGAGGCCTGCCACTGCTCCGTGACTTTCATCACTCAGGCGGATCATCTCCGCCTCATCATCAGGCTCATTCAGCGGCAGCTCGACACGAAACAGAGCCCCCTTACCCGGTTTACTTTCTACAGAGACATTTCCTACCATCAGTTGCACGAACTGATGCACGATAGCGAGTCCCAGTCCCGTCCCCCCCTGCGAAGAAGAGCCTGAAGACAGTTGTTCGAAAGGCTTGAATAGACGCTGCTGATCCTTTTTGCTAATCCCCGGACCTGTATCCTCGACCTCGATCAGTAGATGGTGATGGGCATTGTGTTTGCTACGCAGACGGATGGTCACACCGCCCTGTTCGGTGAACTTCACCGCATTGCTTACCAGATTAACCAGGATCTGCCGTAATCTCGCCTCATCCCCCCTGATTAAGTGAGGCAAATCTGACGATTGATCCAAAGCCAGTTGCAGCCCCTTCTGTTGCGCCCGCAGACTCATCATGTCACTCACCTCACGCACCAGTTTGTGCAGATCAAAGGTGGTGATCTCCAATTGCAGCTTACCTGCCTCTATCTTGGCAATCTCCAGTACATCATTGATCAGTTTGAGCAGGTGATCACCGCTGTTATTGATGATTTCCAGGTTTTCCCGCTGGCTGGCACTTAGGGACTGATCCTGGCGAACCAGTTGGGAGAAACCGAGGATGGCGTTGAGTGGGGTACGCAATTCATGGCTCATGTTGGCCAGGAAGGCACTCTTGGCTTTGTTAGCCGAGTCCGCTGCATCGCGTGCCAGGCGCAACTCATGGGTACGTTGCTGGACAGTTTCCTCAAGGTGCTCCCTGTAGCGCAAAAGTTCCTGTTCCGCTCGTTTACGCTCGCTGAGGTCGTAAACCAGACCAACGAATCCCGTGATTTCCCCCCCTTCGTCCCGCAGCGCAGTCACGGATAAATTCACCGGCACTCGCCTTCCATCCTTGCGAATGAAGGTCCATTCGTTTTCCTCGGTAAGATTGCGCCGCGGGCGGGCAGTAAACACGTCAAACCCCACCTGAATCGTTTCGCCCAGTTCGTCGGTCAACTGTTGGGCATAGCGCGCAACTTCTTCTGGATCGTGCCAGTAACCAGGCGTCTGCTTACCGACTATCTCCTCTGCTGAGTAATCCAGCAAACGCTCGGCAGCAGGATTAAAGCTGGTGACGATTCCTTCGGGTGTCGCGGAAATGATGCCGTAGGCCACATTGTCCAGAATCGTGCGTTGAAAGATCGTAAGCTGGCGCAAGTCATCTTCTCGTTGCTGGATAACCTCCATCATGGCGTTGAAGTTTTTGCCTAGCTGAGCCACTTCATCTGTGCCGTTTGCGGGAACGCGATGCGTATAGCTCGCACTGGTCCGAACAAGTTCACTCGCCTGTGTCAGTTTTGCAATGGGACGCGTAAGCGTACGCCGCAAAACCAGTAATTGGGCAACCGTGACCAGAAGCAGAACGAGTACGCCCATGCCGAATATCCACAGGGCCTGCTGCGTTTGCTGACTAAGTTGTTCGAGCCCCATGCTAAGTCGCAGACGCCCTCCTCCAGGAAGCGCTTGCAGCAGCTCCGCCGTGTTAAGCTCCAGATAGAGGCCATCCGGCCTGGTAAGCAAAGGCGCTGGGGAGGCGTTTGGTACACGGCTGAAGCGAGCCAGCATCCGCCCGCCATCCAGATAAATGACTGCTTCCCGTATCTGCGGATTTGCACGCAGGGTATCAAGAATCTCCTGGGCACGGACGGGATCCTCAAATACCACCGCCGCATCCGTGCCAACGGAGACCAGTTGTGCATAAGGTTCCATGATCTGGCGGGTGCGATGCTCCAGGGTAAAGCTCTGATACAGCACTACCCCAGTGCCGACCATCACAAATGCCAGCAGGGCTGTGCCCCAAAGCACGAGTGCCAGTCTGTTATGTATGTTCAGTTGGATAGACATCTTATCTCACGTGGCGGAGTTTGCCGTGTTCCAGAATATCACTGGAAACTTCCAGCATTCTGGTCTGTATCTTCAGTGCGGCAGCACGGGCCTGGTCGAGATTGATGCCCATAGACACCCTATCCACGACCTTAAACCCTATTACCCCACCTTCTCGCAGGAATTCCGGCGCATCACCGACCGTCAGTACCGGCCTGTTTTTCAATTTATCAAGAACCGAATGACGCTGCGCCGCATCCCTGTATGCAATGAAGATGATCTGGCATGGTGGTAACTCATCCGGCGTATCTGCGCGGAATATTTCAAACGCACGGCCCTGTTCGCTACGGCCCTCGAAGGTTTTTTCCAGAATCTCGCCAAAGGGATCCCGACCCAGAATGCCGATGCACCAGGGCGAATCGCTACCGGAAAATGCCTCATCTGGCCAGGTCACGTAGTGAGCGAAGTTGCGCAAAAAAGCAGCCTTGACTCTGTACGGGTTATCCACCACCAACTCCGCACTCACAACATGGCCTGGCATAGACAGTATGAATAGCAGAAAAATCACACTCAGCCCTGCCCTTGAGCCTCGTAGCAAACAAGAGTATCTGAACTGCGTTTTCATACCTGACCCTGAATCAAAACTTTGACGAAAAGGTAAGGAGAAACTCACGCGGACGGCTGCGAGTGCTTTGCGAGGGCCGATAGTGTGCGTTAGTAAGGTTCTTGCCCATGAGGTCCACACTCATGCGCTGGTCGCGCCTGGCCCAGGAATAGCCAAGCATCACGTTGAGCAGCGTATAGGTCTGATGTGTTGAGTCAGGGCCACCCGGCAGGATCGTCTGGTCGTAAACATAATTGGCACCGCCACCAACATAAAGACCGTAAAGTCCACCTTCCTTGAAGTCATAGCGCGTCCACAGGTTGGCCATATGTGGTGCGCTCATTTGCAGGGGGGCGTTGTGCAACAGGCTTACATTCCTGTAATTTTCCTGCCCTGCGGCATCCAGCGTGGAGGGATCCTGCGCAAGAACAGCCGCATCGTTGCCGCTGAACTCGGTGATCCTGGCGTCCATATAGCTATAGGAAAAGTAGAGCTGCCAGTTGTCGGTCAGTGTGGCCGTGGCATCCAGTTCGACGCCGCGGGAACGCTGCTCACCGCTCTGCACGTTATAAATCACCACCGAGCCAAAGGCGTCTGTGTGAGCGAGATCATTGACGATATTCCGGTTGCGGATATCGAAGAGGGTGAGCGTACCGGATAGACGGCCACCAAATAGATCTGCTTTGACGCCGATATCGTAACCCTGCCCGTAGGTCGGCCTGGCAGCTGAGGTCGAGCCATCAGGGTTATCGAGGATTTGTGAACCGGGAACGAACGACTCTGAATAGGAGGCATATGCCGAGATAGCAGGGGTGAGTTTGTACAGCACGCCGTATTGTGGCGTGACCGCACTCGCAGTGATTCGGGGTTGGCTCAGGCTGGTTAAATTGTCGATAATCTGGCTTTCCGTCGATGTCTGACGCCAGCCGGTAAGAACCAGCAGACGATCATCAAAAAAACCGAAGGTACTACCGCCGTATATCGATTTGTCGGTGTAGTCGACTCTGCGGTCATATGCGTTCTCGGTAAGTGCTGAGCGTGGAAAGGTGCCTGTGCGATCCCAACTGGAGGGATCGCTCAGATCCCACAGCGGAAACGGCGATGCAGTCGGATCGCTTCCAAGCGCCGGATCGTTAGGGGCCTGACCGGCCCAGGAATCGAATCGGCGGTCGACGTACTGGGCACCGAGCAGCAGACGCAGGCTGGTGGGGCCGAATTCGTATTTGCCGACGGCCTCAGCCTCGTAGATGTCACCCCAGTTGGTGTAGGTCTGCCCTCTGACACGTCGGCCCTGTAGAGTGGTTGTATTGTTGGCCATGCCGAAGTTGCCGGAAAAAAGCGCATCGACTTCGTATATCTGGTGGGCGTAGCCAACTCGTAGGTTCCAGTGATCGTCTGCCTTGAAGTTCAGCGAGGTATTCAGGCTCTCTGTGTCGCTATTGCGAAAGTCGGCATAGGACATGCTGTTCCAGGTATCCGGCACATCGGCCAGCTCCCCCTGGCGGTTGGGATCGGATGCGGTCGGCAGCACGCCACTCTGGCCATCGTAGCCGGGTAGTTGCATAAGTTGCGGTGTTTCCACCTTGCTGAAATTTTCATATTTAAGCGAAACACTCAGGCGATCATTGGGCTGCCACAGCAGGGATGGGGCGACGACTGTCGAGTGCGCATCATAGGGATCCCAGTAGTGCATGTCCTGAGCGTAGGAGGCCGAGAGCCTGTAGAACAGCGTTTTTGAAGCCGGTCCGGTCACGTCGGCTTGCAGCCGGTATTCGTCGTAAGAACCATTGCTGACATCCGCAGTGGCGGCATAGCGGGGCTGTGGGTCCCTGGTAATGACGTTGACGATGCCGCCGGGAGCAACCTGGCCGTACAGGAACGAGGCTGGGCCTTTGACCACTTCCACGCGAGATATATTGGTAAAGTCAAAGATCGACGGGCCATGAAAACCGTCGCGCAGAATCTGGATATTGCCGGGTGAGCCACTGACGGCGAAGCCGCGGATGGCAAGGTTGGCATTACCCTCGTTGAAATCGTTGCTGCGATAGGTGACGCCTGGTGAGTAGCGTGCGACATCAAAGATGTTCGCCGGCTTCTGATCTTCGATGAACGACTCGGTAAAGGCCTGGATGGCGAAAGGCAGGTCACGAATCGGCGCGTCGAAGCGGGAACCGGATATGGAGTTCGACGCGCGATAGCCTTTATCCTGACTGGTGGAAACAACGAAGGGGGAAACCCTGACTTTCACCAGTTCCCCGATATCCATATCAGCTAGTTCTTTCACAGACGCCGTCTCTGCAACGGCATAAACTTCACTAGCCATAACAGACTGCAGCAACATCAGGCCGGGCACCAACGCTATCTTGACAGCAACTCGAACAGGAAGGCCTGAAAAGATACCCCTTTTCATCGCTATCCATCTATTAGGAAATTCGCGCAAGAGGGAACAAGAAATAAAAAGTAGCATCAACATTGATTAGTTCTCCGAAATGGACCCATCAATAGGGTCTGTTACCTCTCCTAGAATCAATGAGTTAGATTCACTAACTGTCAAATCAAATAGTATAATTTTATTACACAAAGGCATTTTTTATCGAAGTCTCACTGTGCCAGGCCAGCTAAAAGCTGCGCAGTGGGCTCATCCTTTTCAACTGGGAGATATCATCATTTCTTTTCATATCTTTTTTATTGTTTAACTTCTTTGTTCTTTCAATCCATATCCTTTAGACATGACCTTTATCACTCATAGAATAGACCATAAATTAATCAATAACTCGCAAAAAAACCAGGATTTGGGAAACAAACTATCCGTCTATGGCTCTGACAAATTCAATTCATGCAATATATTTGAAGGGTCAGAATGTAGTTCAATTTATTACATGTTCTATCACTTTAAATACTGTTTAATAAAAGCGCTTATCCCCTCAATATCAAAACCTTTGGCCAGTTTCACAAGCTGCTGAGCAAACGGGATATAAGCTTCATTCTCTGCTTGCAGACGAACGGCCATCTCCTGTATTTCAAATACCAGTCCTACTTCGGCTAACTGATACAACTCGGACAGCTGTTCGCTGGGCGGCGTGACCAGAACTGTTTCGTGTTCACTATCTGCCTCTTCGTATTCCAATATCAATCCCAACTGTTTTTCCAGGCAGTGGTAGATCTCATCAAAGCGGTAGGGTTTGCTGACGTAGTCATCCATGCCTGATGCGCGTAAGATTTCTTCCTGCTCTTTTAATGCGGAGGCGGTAACGGCAACGATCTTCACCTGATCCCCGCTCGGCAATTCACGAATGCGTTGGGTGGCTTCGACCCCGTCTATGACAGGCATGCGTTGATCCATCCAGATCAGCTCTGGTTTCCAGTCTTTGAAGATCTGTATACACTCCTCGCCGTTCTGCGCCACCTTCACCTCCAGGCCAAGGTCAGCCATCAGCCTGGTGAGCAGAATTTGATTATCCAGCTGATCCTCGGCGATCAGGATGCGGTGGCTGGGTTGCCCTGGCGCGAGGCCTACCACTGCGCCGTCTCTTTCGCCACTCAGGCGGATCACCTCCGCCTCATCGGCCTCTTGCAGCGGCAACTTGACGCGGAATAACGTCCCCTTGCCCGTTTGACTTTTAACGCTGATGTCTCCCCCCATCAGTTGCACGAACTGGCGCGCGATGGCGAGCCCCAGGCCCGTCCCCCCTTGTGCAGCAGAGCCTGTGGACAGTTGTTCGAAGGGTTTGAACAGGCGCTGCTGGTCGATAGAGCTAATCCCAGGACCGGTATCCTCGACCTCGATCAGCAAATGGTGATGTGCATTGTGTTTGCTGCTCAGGCGGATGGTCACTTTGCCCTGTTCGGTGAACTTCACTGCATTGCTCACCAGATTAACCAGAATCTGCCGTAACCGCGCCTCATCGCCCTTGATGTAGCGCGGAAACTCAGACGATTGATCCAGCTCCAGTTGCAACGCCTTCTGTAGCGCCCTCAGTTTCATCATCTCGCTCACCTCGCGTACCAGTTCGTGCAGATCGAAGGTGGCGATCTCCAGATGCAGCTTGCCCGCCTCGATCTTGGCAATCTCCAGTACGTCGTTAATCAGTTTAAGCAGGTGATCACCGCTGTTGTTGATGATTTCCAGGTTTTCTCGCTGGCTGACACTCAGCGACCGGTCTTTATGCATTAGATGGGAGAAGCCGAGGATGGCATTGAGCGGTGTGCGCAGCTCATGACTCATATTGGCGAGGAAGGTACTCTTCGCCTTGTTGGCTGCTTCCGCTGCATCGCGCGCCAGCATCAGTTCCGTGGTACGTTGTTGTACCTCCTCTTCGAGATGGTCACGGTAGCGACGCAGTTCATCCTCTCTCAGCTTCTGCTCGGTGATATCCTGCACCGTACCGACGGAACGCAACGGTTTGCCATCAGCGTCAAAAAAGCTTTCGCATCGCTCGTGCACGTATTTGAGCCGGCCATCTTTCATTTGCAGTCGGTGTACGATGTTGTAGGGCTTTTTGCTGTTGAGTGACTCGGTATAGGCGTTGTTGACCATCTCCCTGTCATCCGGGTGGATCGCGTCCAGGAAGGCTTCGTAGGAGGCGCCGAATTTTTCCTTGCCTATTTCAAAAATGTGGAATATTTCATCCGACCAGATCAGTACATTATTCAATAGATTCAGCTCCCAACTGCCCAGATGCGCGATGCGCTGAGCTTCGGCCAGACCATGCTCACTGCGCCGCAGCTTCTCTTCGTCAAGCTTGCGCTCGGTGATATCCTGGATCGCAAAGACCACAGCTTCGATCTCGCCCTGTGCATCAAAGATAGGGGCACCATTAATCGATAGCAGCACGTGGCGACCATCCGGCCAGGTGATTGCATGCTGGACATCGAATACGGCCTGACGTGCTGCCATCACACGATTGAACGGTTGCGCCTCATCTGGAAAATGTCCGCCATCTATGGCTGTGGTATGCCATTCGGGAGAGTTGTAGCTGAGCTGGGTGATCTCTTGCTTGCTCAGCCCGAGGATGTTTTCTGCCTGCGGGTTGGCGAAGGTGATCTTCCCCTCACGGTTTACCATCGCGATACCGACCGGGCTAGTCAGCATGATACGGTTCAGCAATGTCTGCTCGTGGAGCAATGCTTTTTCGGAGATCTTACGCTCGATAATTTCCTGTTGCAGGGCGGCGGCGGTCAGCTCCGCCTGCTCTCGCGCCTCAACGGCGTCTTCCATCAGATTGAACGCAGCAAGGCGGGATGCAACTAGCGTTTCGTTGGTGGACTGTAGTTCTGCAGTGCGTTCCGCCACGCGCTGCTCCAGTCCACGCGTCTGTGCATCAAGCTGCTGCGCCTGCTGCTCTATGCGTCGCTGGGCCAGGGCATTTCTCAGCGCCAGCGCCAGCACGGGGGAAAGGTGGCTAACAATCCTGTCCATCTCATCAATCCGATCCACTGTTGGCAGGTCCATCAACAACAACATGCCCACCAGACGGCGTCCCGCATGCAACGGGACGCGCAGCAGTGATTCAATACCCAGATCCAACAGCAGTGCCCGCAACGGATGATTCTGCGGAAAATCCTCCACACGGCCGGGTAAAATTTCCGAGAAGTTTTGCGTACAAAGCAGATCGATACCGGCAGCGGAAAATAAGGTCTTACGCCGGGCTGGGCAGACGTGCAGCAACTCATGCGTATGTAGTTCATCATCGTGAGCGATGACCATGACGGTGCGGGCGCCAGTCAGTTCACGCAGTTGCTCGGTGAGCTTCTCTCCCATCTGGCTCGCATCGGTGGCAGCGAGCACCTGAGAGAAAACCTCTACTGCCATAATTTGATCGGCAGCGTGGGTCGGGCTGCTGCGACCTGTATCACTCATGACGATTCTTCCCCTGGCGAACAGACTGAGGCTTCGGCTTCTAGCAGCAGCTCCAGCAAATGATCCAGCGTGACCGGCTCAACACGCCACGGTAATCCACTATAGTCCGCGCATCCGTCAAGCTCCGCACATGGTACCGGGGCCAGTCCAGTGTCCAGATAGACCAGTTCCTTGCGATTTTCCCGCATCAGGTCCCGCGCCACTGACGAGGAGAGACCCAGCTCCCTCTGCATGATCTCTTTCCAGCGTAGCGCCCATTCCGGCAGCAGGATGAATGCTTGCGCCTGCATCAATTCGTGATAACGGGCGCGCCCCACCAGCATTTGCGCGCAGTTGACGGCATGCACCCGCCCGACCTGAAAGTCGCGTACCAGATCAAGCATGCGGCAGCTGCAATCTCCATACACCACGACCACGCGTTCGCCCCTGGCAACAGACTGCTCCAGCGTAGCGCTCAGGGTCGTCTCCAGCGTCTGCGGATGCATGTGCAGCATGGAGTCAAGAAACTGCAAGTTACCATCTAGCCTTCCGCTGCGGTGGAGTTCCTCCAGCTCGCCGCGCAACACGCCGCAACTGATCCAGGTAGTGGAGGGATTCATACTTGACTCCTTTCAGCAGAGTAGGTTTCACTGGCCGCGATCATGGCCCGCAGATTTTCTTGCGGCGTGCTCAGGGGAATGTCTGCACCCGAGTTGGCCAGGATGAAGGGACCACCAGGTACAGCGTCACACAGGCAGGTCAGGCTGCGCTCGCGGATCTCTGCGGCGCTGGCGGCGGGGAAACCCAGATTGTCCAGATTGCCCAACAACAGTAGTTCAGGGCCAAGGCATTGCCGTGCTTCTGCCAGGTCGTCCCTGGAACTGACCACAACCCCGGCCAGCCCCGGCAAACCTGGCAACAAGTCCAGAATAGGATTGACGCGCCCACCCGTGTGGTGGAACACCATCGGGCCACGCACGCGCGCGAACATGCTGCGTAGATGCGGCAGCATCTTTTCAGCGAACAGGCTACGCGGGGAGATTTCCACCGACGCCATACCTTCGGTAACAATCAGGGCGGTGGCACCTGCCTCCAGTAGCGTATTGGCCCAGGTGACGAAAAAGTCGCCGCAATATTCCAGCAATTGCTGCGCTGCGGCTTCATCGAACAACAGGGTCTCCAACCATGCTTCCAACCCCATAATCAGTGCCGGTAACGCAACAGGGCCGGGCAGCGCTGCGAACACTGGTACCTGTTCAAGGTAAATGGCGCTCAATTGCTGCGTTGCCTGCACAATAAATGGCAGGCGTCCAGTGCGCAGCGGGTCGGGTAACGGCAACGCGAGCGCCGCTGCGGCAGAGGTCACAGATGGACGCTTCAGGTTGGGCGGCTGCTCGTCGAACCAGACCACTTCACCGCCAAACGCCTCCACGATGGCGCTGTAATCGAATGGTGCCAACACCATATCAAGACCGAAGGCCTCCTGAACAGCACGTTGCCCAGTGACATAGGCCGCAATATCGCTGTAGAGGGTTCGCAGATCGGTGCCGGTGAGTCTACCGCCATAAGCGCCGAGGACCGCAAATACCGGCACGCGGTCCACCGGTTTGCCCTGCAAGGTGTTCATCACCCGTTGATAGGCGTTCATGACGGAGTCCCTGCTTTCGCTTCGCTTTGCAGTCTGCGCAGAAGGGCATCGGCTTCGGCGGCGTTTTCGGACGTGCCATCCGCGCCCACCTCGGCAACGAGATCCGGGCGCCAGTTGAAAACCGCGCCGCCCACTGCCAGTTTCAGCCGGTCCTGCAAACCCCGTTCGTCGATCAGGGAGCGAACCTTGCGAATATTGAGAGCAGTGGTCTGCATCATGGCAGACACCCCCACCACTGCGGCCTGCACCTCGATGGCTTTATCAACGAACTCTTCCGCCATTACATCGTTACCCAGATCATAAACCTCCCAGCCGGCGGCGCGCAGGAAAGTCGCCACGATGCGCCGCCCCAGACTGTGGAAATCATCCTCGATGTTGCCTATCACCACCGGGCTCTTATGTGGCGCGCTAGTCCCTGCCTCTGGCATACAGCGCAGCAGCACGTCTTCGGAAATCTTTGCCGCCACGAAGGTCTGCGCCAGCGACACCGACTCCTTCCCCCACAGGATTCCTATCCGCACGAGCACCGGTCCAAGGATGTCCGTGATAACGTGGTCGGGGGGCATTCCCTGCTGGATAATTTGATCTATCAGCACCGCCGCCCCCTCGCGATCAGTTTCGATCATGGCCTTCAGCAATTGTTTGATACTGGTTTTGTTAGTATTCATTGGGATGGACCTGGGGTTGGAACTTCGGTGAAGTCCAGTTTATAACGCGGTGCCTGACCGCTGGCCTCGCACAGTTCGTTGATTTCTCGTTTCAAGTCAATCATGCGCAACTCGCGCCCCGTGGCGGCCCGGTTAAAACGTGCAAGCTCTTCATTGCTCGCCTGCATCTCCTGCTCTACCCGCTTGCGCTCGTCTATATCCATCCCGATACCGAGCACACGTGCCACTTTGCCTTCCTGATCGCGCTCAGTAGCGAACCCCATCACCTGTTGCCAGCGGTATGTTCCATCGGCGTGCCGCATCCGCGCCTCGTAGCGGTATTCGTCTCGTCCACGTGTCATTACATCCTGCATCTTCTCGGCCACCTGCATGCGGTCATCTGGATGTACAAGTCCCATCCATTCATCCTGGTTCGTGGCCCCCTCCTTCGGCGCGTAGCCGAGCATGCTGTAGTAGGTGGGCGAGGCGAACCAGTCATCATTCTTTACGTCCCAATCCCAGATACCGATCTGGCTGGCTTCCAGCGTCAGCCGCAGGCGCTTCTCCGATTCCTGCAGCCGTAGCTCCGCCACCTCGAATTCCCGGGAAATGAGGGTGAGAGGGTCCTTGAATCCTGTTCCGAGTATTGATCGATAGATGAGGTAGAAAGCCGCCAGCTTAGTGATATGGCCAACCAGATTGGCAAAGCCATACACACTCACATAAGCGGTGAAGGCCAACTCGGATACCACCATGCAGGCAATGGAAGCAGACATCAGGCGAAAGGCCGTGTCATTGAACTGATCACGCTTTCGGTAAAAGAGGTAGAGCGATACCAGCAACAGCGTGGTAATCACGTATTCGCTGCTAATCTTGAACTCGGTCAGCCCCTTGCCGTCGACATAGCAGTCGGGGAAGTTAGCGGAGAAGATCAACGCCAGCAGGAGCAGATCCGCACCGACAAAGGCTGCGATGACGGCGTGATCGTTGATTTTGCGGCTAACGAAAAACGGCGCTGCCACCAGGGTAGCCGCCTGCAGATAGCGGGCTGCGATCCACAGTTGAGTAGGCAGATTGGTGCTATCAGGGAACACACCCATGCCTTTGTAGGTCAGAGTATGGATCATGTCGATCAGGGCGATGAAAGCGAAGCCAATGCCAAGTAAGCGAAGATAGCCGTTGGCCAGATATTCACGGGTGTTCCATGTCACTCCGAACAGCATGAACGCAACGGCAACGGTGACGATCTCGATGATACTATGGAATAGCAGGTAGCTGAAGAGGCTGCTGGCATAAAGCGCGAGCACGGCAAGGGCGATGCCCATGCCGTACCAGATCTTTTCATGCCAGTATTGCCTGTATCCAGTAGTCATATTCTCTACCTCTATGAAGCCGAGAGTCCGAAGCGAAAGCAAGCTACAACAGGCCAGCGCATCAGTTGCAATATTTCACAGGATCATTGCTTTGTCTGCTCAAGCGGAGCCTTAACCCACATTATTCTTTCAGTCCATATCCCTTAGACATAATCTTTATCACCCTTAATCTTTATCACCCTTAAGAATAGACCATAAATCATTCGATAACTGGTATAAAAAATCAGGGTTTCGCTAACAAACGATCCGTCTGTTGCTCTTACAAATTCAATTCATGGAATATTTTTGAAGAGTCAGAATATAGCTCAATTCACTACATAATTAATCACTTTAAGTTCGGTTTTATAAAAGCGCTTATCCCTTCAATATTGAACCCGAGATTTCTGGAGATTCCTCGATTCCCTATAGCCTGATTTACTCATCAGCATCAGATTCCAGTTACTGCCAGGGTGTGTATCCAGGGCCAGGTCGCGAACGTTCATTCCTGGGTCGTCCCCAGCGTAATGCTGATTGTTGAACGGCGCTAAAATTGCAAAAAATTTGCGGAATAAAATATGAGTTTACGCCTGGGCATCGATACCGGTGGTACTTTCACTGACGCGGTTCTTGTTGACGATGAGCGGCATATCATCGCATCGGGAAAGTGCCTGACCACCCGATTAGATTTGACTCACGGAATTGGTGACGTCATTGGTCAGTTTGACAACGATCGTCTGGCGCGAGTCAGTATGGTGTCACTGTCAACCACCTTGACCACTAATTCCGTCGTCGAAGATCTGGGGCCTCCGGTTGCTGTGCTGCTACCGGGTTACGATCAACGCCAGATCGAGCAAACAGGGTTGTTGCAGATACTTGCGCCACAATACCTGGTTGCGTTGCAAGGAGGCTTCGATGCGGTAGGCTGTGAACTGCAACCACTCGACGACAACGAGATCCGTAACGCGATACAGCGTCTGCGTAAGCAGGTTTCGGCCTTTGCCGTGTCGTCACAGTTCGGTACCCGTAACAACAGCCATGAATTACGTGTCAAAGCCCTGATCCATGAGCTGGATAAAGATATTCCAGTGATTTGTGGTCATGAACTCGCATCTACCCTTGGTGCGCCCCGACGCGCCCTGACCGCCGCATTGAATGCTCGAATGGTCGCGCCAATACATGATCTGATCGAATCAGTTCAGACCATCCTGAAGCGATATGGCATCGATGCGCCGCTGATGATCGTTAAGGGCGATGGTTCGTTGGCAAGCCTCGCGCAAGCGCTGGAAAAGCCGATTGGGACGGTGCTTTCCGGACCGGCTGCAAGTGTCATCGGTGCCTGCGCGTTGAGTGGAGAAGATACTGCGATTATTGCCGATATGGGCGGCACCACAACCGATGTCGCGGTGGTCAGCGGCGGCCTGCCACGGCTCTCCGTCGATGGTGCTCGTATCGGCAACTGGCAGCCGATGGTCGAAGCGGTGCAGGTTAATTCGATCGGTCTCGGGGGTGATAGCGAAGTCAGCTTTGGCGGACCAGACGGCCTGATTATAGGACCTCGGCGGGTGGTGCCCACCAGCCTGTTGGGTCAGCTGTATCCGGAGGTGATTCCGCGTCTGCAAGCGCAACTTACCGGCATGATCAATGCGCGCAGCAACCGCTTTGTGCTGCGTCTGGAAAACAACCCGGCTTTGTTGGCGCAACTGGACCCGGTCGAACGTGATGCCTGGGAACTGCTCGCGGACGGCCCTGTTGAGCTGGATGAGGCTGTGAGCAACGACCGCAATCTTGGCCGCGCGCTGGCACGGCTGAAACGCCTGGGCCTGGCCATTTACAGCGGTTTCACACCGAGCGATGCGGTACATGTACTGGGTATGAATACGCATTGGAGCAGCGAGGCGGCCGAGCTTGCCGCGCACATATGGATGCGCCAGATGCGTTATCTGTATGGATTCGGTCAATGGGCTGAAGGCGATATCGAGTCCGCCAGCCGCATGGTTTACCAACTGGTGCATACACGAATCCGCCAGCTGCTCGTTACAGTGGGGATGAACGTGGCAGTGCCAAATCAGGGTGGTGGAAACCTGGAACACTTAATTGACGCGGTGACGCGCATGATCATGCACGGTGGAACACATGATAACCACAAGCCTCTTTTCAAGGTAGATTTCGCTAGTGACTACCCGCTTGTCGCAGTGGGCGCGCCAGCAGCGACCTATTACCATGAGGTTGCACGCAGTATGAAGATGGATCTTCGGGTACCGCCGCATGCAGAGGTTGCCAATGCCTATGGCGCTGTCATGGGCAGTATCATCCAGCGCGCAGAGGTCATGGTGACACAGCCACAACAGGGCGAATTTAAACTATTCTACGGCGGTGATCCGCTGTTGTTTGACAGCCTGGAGGAAGCCCGTCAGCACGGAGAGGAACTGGTGCGTGCACAAGCAACACAACAAATTTGTGCCGCCGGTGCGCACGGCCATGAAATTACCATCGCCTATCATGATATTCATGTCCCGGATAGTGGAGATGGCGAGCTGTTTCTCGAATCGCGTATCGTCGCTACCGCCATTGGCCCTGCCTGCAGCTGGAAATCCGATGCACCGTCGCATAGTGCGTGATGATACTGTTATGTTATCGATCTGATTGAGCGATGTTCAGCGTTATCCAAAAGGAGAAAACTGTGTGCAATAAATCTCGCCCAATGATTGCGGTGTCCGAAGCCCTTGCGCAGGCGATTCATGCGCTTGCTGACCGAAAACAAAGCTGGATTCTACTATGAGCGACTCCAGGCAGGTGAATCAGCAAGCGTTAAACGACTACCTGTCACAATGCGGACTGGCGCTGCGCGGAATCGGAGAACTTACGCAAGATGACCGGCAGCAATACGGATTGACCGCATCGAAGATTGCGCTCGTAGGCAATGTCGGTGCGGACATGTGGGGACATTTTTCTGCAGCGGCCGAGTATCATGACGGGCAGCCACATCCGCTGGATCGATGGAGTCGCCGGGTGGCGAATGGGGTATGCGAGCGTTTCGAGCTAGAAGCAATATTTCCCTTCGATGGACCGCCTTACCTGCCATTCCAACGCTGGGCTCGCAGCGCTGAAGCGCTCGAACAATCTCCACTGGGTTTGATGATGCATCCGCAATACGGACTATGGCACGCTTATCGGTTCGCCCTGTTATTACCAGATACCAGTGTCATGCTGAAAGCGCAGCAGGTGGCATCAGTTTGTGATAGTTGTAGCGATAAACCCTGCCTGCATACCTGTCCGGTTAATGCATTGACCGAGTCGGGCTATGATGTTCCCGCCTGCATCCGTTACCTTGAACACGATGTGGATGCAGCCTGTCACCAGCATGGTTGTATGGCGCGCTATCGATGTCCGCAGGGGCAAACCTGGCGTTATCACGATGCGCAAAGTCAGTTTCATCTGCGCGCTTTCCTGCGCGCCAACCGGAATGCGGCAGTCTAAGACGAGACTCAATGAGAATCAGGATAGACAACACTACGCATTATTATTAATCATTCAGAATCGTAAAATTATAGTGCAGCGTTAACCGCAACTGCTACACTGCCAGCCCGCATATCTAACCGGATAATCTCACTCCGATAGTATTATCTGAGATATTCGGGCTAAACAAGGTCAAACAGCTAGAGGCAACAATATGGCAAAACTAACCGTGCTTTACTGGCGTGATATACCGGCCCAGATTATCGCAAAACAGGGGCGCAAAACTGCCAAAAAAATACTGCCCGAGCGCTTTAGCGAAGCGATCGACAAGGCCGCAATGCGCAGCAAGCTCGCCGGCACAGACGCTTATCTTGAACATTGGCAGCGACGTGTAGAAGATCTAAACGGTGACCTTGAGCAATTGGTACAGGAGCGGCTGCAGCAAATCGACAGCGAATATAACGCCGAACGTCTAAAACTGCTGATTCGCCAGGGCGGACTGGAACAGGCAGAAACTTAAACTGCGTTTCAGGTTTGTAAAAAAACAGAAAAATCCGGGGCAGAGAACAATAATCGCTAATATATGAAAGTATTGCTCTCTGATCTAGGTTTTCCAAATTATCAAGGGGCAGAAAATGGTTAGGTTAAATTTATGGAACCTCCGATTAATTCAGAGCTTCCTTATATCTGAACCCGGTTAATCCTCTTGTAGTGGCAGTCTTGATGTTTAATAGTTTGAAATCTGCATTCACTCAAAGAAAGGAGAAATATCAGATAACTTAAAAGAATTTCCTACCTCCCCCTCTAGCCTTTGAAACTCTACAAAACCTACTCTGGCACCTATCACATACTCCCCTAAAGTCTGGTCTAAAAGTAAAAAACCTACTTGCTCAAATATTTGATTTGCGGTTTTCAAGAGAAGGCACTTTTTCTACCAGGGCTATTACTGAGGAGAAAGAACTTTTTATACCTCCAGCACTTATGACGAAATCCAATTCTCTCGTCCGGCAATATACCAAACTCAAATGTAACATTTTCATCAATTTTTAAAAGCTGAGAACTCAGTTGGTCAAACAATTTTTCTCGTTTTTCTAAGTCTCCAAAGTCAAATTTATAGTATTTAGATTCATTGGACTGAAACCAGTCCCAAAAATCTGAATATTCATCTGCAATCGTATTGAAACTGAAAACGGATAACAGTATGACTAATAAAATCTTTACTTTAAGCATGATAGATCTCTAATTAAACATTGATGTCACGATAATTAATACCTTCCGAAAAGTCGGGAGCAGCTCTCTACTTGTTGCATCCGACAACTGCCGGAAGCGAAGTTGATGTGATTGTTGGATTTTCTGATCAATCGGAATTACTCCGGCATCTCAGCCGCTGCAACCAAGCTATCACTCAAGGCTCTGGACACCGCTAAGCGTCGTCGATGCGGCATATATAAGAGCGAAAATGATCGTGAGCGTCCGCGCAACTCCTGCAGCACTTCCAGCAGTGAACCTCGCTCTATATATTTCTGGGCAATAAACTCAAATATCTGGCAGATGCCCAAACCCTGTTCAGCCAACGAAACGACGCCATGAATAAACCGGGTCAGAGAGCAACACCTTCTAATATTAGCGAATATTGCTCTCTGACCCAGGTTTTCTTAAAAACGGCTACTAAATAATCCTCAGATTTATTCAAAAACTGCTATATAAATACCCCATACGAAGTATTTTATCTGTTTCAACAGTTTACAGCTTATAACAAATACAAGAGGCTCCGCAAAACATAGATATGACGTTAAAATCACCGTCAACAGTCAATGTATACCCTATGACATGGAAGGGTGGAGCAAGCACAGGATAGACATGTCAAGCTCTGCCTGTGCCAGCTTGACCGTTCAACCTGCAATACGGAAATAACAGCCCTGATACAATGAAAAACCGTCTGAGCATTCTTATTCTTCTTGCCATATTGCAGTGTTACAGCATGACACTCGCGCTTGCGAGTGAGGGCGAGAAAATCGATATTACCCAAATATCGTTAGAACAGTTACTTGAGACCGAATTCATTCCAGCCAGTCGTATTGCACGCCAGATCAGCGACGCCCCTTCAGCCGTTTCAATCATCACCGCCCAGGACATTCATGATTTTGGCTACCGTAGCTTATCTGACATTCTCAAGAGTATGCGCGGGCTGTATGTAACCTCAGGACTGAATTACGAGTATCTTGGTGGACGCGGCTTCGGCGCCCCCAAAGATTATGCTGGACGCATCATGCTGGTCATCGATGGCTATGTCACCAATGAGAATGTCTACAATCAGATATTCCTCGGTGAAGACGCACTCATCAATGTCGATATGATCGATCGTGTGGAATACATTCCCGGTCCAGGCTCCACCACCTACGGCAACAGTGCATTTCTCGGCGTCATCAATATCAGGACTAAACGCGGTCGAGACCTTGATAGCGTTCAGGTGGCTGCCGACGTTGGTGATAATAATAGTCGCAGGGCGCGCCTGAGTTTTGGCAAGCAATTCGATAATGGCGCAGAAATTCTACTCTCTGTATCAAAAAATGAAGATGATGGCCTCAGCGTCAAATTTCCAGAACTGGATGACTGGGAGTCATTCTACGGTGACCCCTATACAAACCAGGCGATTTCTCCTATTAAAAAAACAACCACCGAACGCCTGTTTTTCAAGGGCGGTGTTGACAACTGGACACTGGAACTGGCTACAGGTCAGCGCGATCTAGAAGAAACTGCATTCATGACGGCCTTCGAACCGGCTGATTTTGCTTCCAGGAACTATATGTCAGACAAAAACAGCTTTCTTAAGCTCAATCATGATAGTGAGTTGTATGAAGATTTAAAACTCTCTACCCAGCTGTATTTCGGGCAGTATGAATACAGATCAGATGATCAATCATTTGATGGGTACCAAGAAACTCAGGCATCACAGGGTGAATGGAGAGGGGTAAGTTTCACCTTTATCGGCAGCTGGTTTGAGCAGCACAAAGTATTATTTGGCATAGAATATCGCGACGATTATCAACAATCCTATAGTAGCGATTTATCAGATCCTGCATTTGGTGACTTCTTTAACCAGCAAAATGATTACCATACAACGACCACCAGTGTGTTTGTTCAGGATGAATACCGACTCACAGACAAGCTAACACTGGTCCCCGGATTACGTTACGACTACATCACTAATTATGGCAGTACTTTAAGCAACTCTATTTTCTCCGCCCCTTTCAGCAGCGAAACTGATTTAGATAACTCTCTCAGCCCACGTATTGCCGCTATTTACCAGCCCTGGCCTGCATCGATATTCAAACTTTCCTACGGTAGGGCATTTCGCAACATCAACCCCTGGGAAGATATCAAGTATATTTTCAGCGCCCCTCCCAGCAAAAAGGAAGCTATTTCGACCCTGGAACTGGTCTGGCAGCAGCAAATAAGCTCTAAAACACGATCAACTGTCTCGCTTTATCGTAATAAAATCACGGATGCCATTTCGCCGATTTATTACGATCTGGACACTCTCGGGCAGGAGATAGGGATAGAGCATGTTAGCCGTGATGGCTTCAGGCTGAATGCCAGCCTGGCTCACCAGGTCACAGAAGATAATTTTGGCCAATGGTTATACAACTCACCACACTGGTTGGCAAAATTGAATATGGCGCAACCCTTATTCCAGAACAAAGCCACACTAGGGTTTGAGCTACAAACAACGGGTGATCGTCTTGATATTGAGCGTAACGATGTCAGTTCAGATACTGTAGCCAACCTTACGCTAAGCTCCAACCAGGTATTACCAAATACCGACATCAGATTCAGCATACGTAACCTGTTCGATGCCCAACGGAAGGATGTGCTGAAACACGATGTATTGACCGCCTTACCTCTGGAAGGGCGTAATTTCTGGTTACAACTGGAGTACAACTTCAGATGAGCCTGAACCTACGCCAACTGTTACTCCTGTCATGCTGCCTGCTCGGTTTCGGCTTTGCTAGCTACGTTCATGCGCGCGAGGCACTACCGGAATATACACTCAAGGCGGCCTATCTATACAAATTTGCATTATTGACCGAATGGCCAGCCGATACCCTGGGCAACAATATTAACTTATGCTTTATAGCTGACGAGGATTTCGGCAAAGCACTTGACTCCATTCAAGGAAAACAGATCAACAATAGGCCCATTAATACTCGCCCTATAGTGAGCGCTGAACAAACAGGAAACTGCAATATTATTTTCATCGGACAAATGACTCATACAAACCTCCCGGACCTGATAAGTGAAATATCCACTCAACCCATATTAACCGTCACGGATGACGAGCAGCTGGCCAAATCAGGAGCATGCATATTCTTACGCCCACAAGGCCAACGTCTGGTGTTTGAAATTAATACAGAAGTCGCTCAAAGTGCTAAGCTTAACATCAGCTCTCGTTTGTTACGTCTTTCAAAGTAGACTTAGCGCCTGTTAACACCTGTTGATTGTCACCGTTATGGTTTCCTCGGCTCAGGCATCCTGCTTCGCCCTACCACCTAAGTCCCTTTAGACATCCTGCATTTAAGTCGCTTATATGTAGAACGACTCGCTTCTTCTGCCTTGCTGGAAGAAAAAATGGTCTCCAGCAGTGTCAATCAACAGGTGTTAACAGGCCCTAATAGACAAATGATTGACATCCTTTATAAAGGCCACTAATAATCCTCAGATTCATTCAAAAAATCTGCTATATAAATACCTCAAAAAAGTATTTATATAGCAGTTCACCGTTTATAAGAAAAGCTAGACGCTCCGCTAAACATAGATATGACATTAAAATTACCGTCAACAGTCAATGTTTCCTTACGACTTGGGGCGGGGGAAACACAGGATAGACATATCAAGCCCTGCCTGTGCTAGCTTTACTATTCAACCTGCAATACAGTAATAACTGATTTAAACCTAATGACAAATCGTCTATCCATTCTTCTTATTCTTGCCTTATTGCAGTGTCACAGCATGGCGCTTGCTTTAGCGAGTGAGGACGAAAAAATCGATATTACCCAGATATCGTTAGAACAGTTACTAGAGACCGAATTCATTCCAGCCAGTCGTATTGCACGCCAAATCAGCGACGCCCCTTCAGCCGTTTCAATCGTCACCGCCAAGGACATTCATGATTTTGGCTACCGTAGCTTATCTGACATTCTAAAAAGTATGCGCGGGCTGTATGTCACCTCATCACCGAATTTCGAGTATCTTGGTGGACGCGGCTTCGGCGCGCCCGGAGATTATGCTGGACGCATCATGCTGGTCATCGACGGCTATGTCACCAATGAGAATGTCTACAATCAGGTCTTCCTCGGTGAAGACGCACTAATCAATGTCGATATGATCGATCGTGTGGAATACATTCCCGGTCCAGGTTCCACCACCTACGGCAATAGTGCATTTCTCGGCGTCATCAATATCAGGACTAAACGCGGTCGAGACTTTGATAGCGTTCAACTAGCCGTCGACGCTGGTGATAACAATAGTCGCAGAGCACGCCTGAGCTATGGTAAGCAATTTGATAATGGCGCAGAAATTCTACTCTCTGCATCAAAATATGAAGATGATGGCTTCAGCGTTAAATTTCCAGAACTGGATGACTGGGAACCATACTCCGGTGATCCCTATACAAACCAGGCGATTTCTCCTGTAAAAAAAACAACCAGCGAACGCCTGTTTTTCAAGGGCAGTATTGATAACTGGACACTGGAACTGGCTACTGGTCAGCGTGAGCTAGACGATACAGCATTCATGACATTCTTCGAACCGGGCGCTTTGACTTCAAGGAATTACGCTTCAGACAAAAACAGCTTTCTCAAGCTCAATCATGATAGCGAGCTGGATGAAGATTTAAAACTCTCTACCCAGCTGTATTTCGGACAGTATGATTACAGATCAGATAATAAATCACTTGAATACCGAGAAAATCAAGCGTCACAGGGTGAATGGAGAGGGGTCAGTTTCACCTTTATCGGTAGCTGGTTTGAACAGCATAAATTTTTATTTGGCATAGAGTATCGAGACGATTATCAACAATCTTTTAGTAGCGATATATCAGATCCTGAATATGATTACTTCTTTGACGAGCAAAATGATTACCATACAACGACCACCAGTGTTTTTGTTCAGGATGAATACCGAGTAACAGACAAACTAACACTGGTCCCCGGATTACGTTACGACTATAACACTAAGTATGACAGTACTTTAAGAAACTCTATTTTTGCCGCCCCTTTAAGCAGCAAAAATGATTTAGAGAACTCTCTCAGCCCACGTATTGCCGCTATTTATCAGCCCTGGCCAGCATCGATATTCAAACTTTCCTACGGTAGGGCATTTCGCAACATCAATCCCTGGGAAGATATCCACTATCTTTACTTTGACCCTCCCAGCAAGCAGGAAGCCATATCGACCCTGGAACTGGTCTGGCAGCAGCAAATAAGGTCTAAAACACGATTAACTGCCTCGCTCTATCGCAATAAAATCACGGATGCCATTGCGCCAATTTATTACGAGCTGGACACTCTCGGGCAGGAGATAGGGATAGAACATGTTAGCCGCGATGGCTTCAGGCTGAATGCCAGCCTGGCTCACCAGGTCACAGAAGATGATTTAGGCCAATGGTTATACAACTCACCACACTGGCTGGCCAAACTGAATATGGCGCAACCCTTATTCCAGAACAAAGCCATGCTAGGGTTTGAACTACAAACTACGGGTGATCGTCTTGATATTGAGGGTAACGATGTCAGTTCAGATACCGTAGCCAACCTTACGCTAAGCTCCAACCAGGTATTACCAAATACCGATATCAGATTCAGCATACGTAACCTGTTCGATACCCAACGGGAGGATGTACAAACTCACCCTGTATTGACCGCCTTACCTCTAGAAGGGCGTAATTTCTGGTTACAACTGGAGTACAACTTCAGATGAGCCTGAACCTACGCCAACTGCTACTCCTGTCATGCTGCCTGCTCGGTTTTGGCCATGCCAGCTATGTTCATGCACGCGAGGCGCTACCGGAATATACCCTGAAGGCTGCCTATCTATACAAATTTGCATTATTGACCGAATGGCCAGCCGATACCCTGGGCAACAGTATTAACTTATGCTTTATAGCTGACGAGGATTTCGGCAAAGCACTTGACTCCATTCAAGGAAAACAGATCAACAATAGACCCATCAATACTCGCCCTATAGTGAGCGCTGAACAAACAGGAAACTGCAATATTATTTTCATCGGACAAATGACTCATACAAACCTCTCGGACCTGATAAGTGAAATATCCACTCAACCCATATTAACCGTCACGGATGACGAGCAGCTGGCCAAAGCAGGAGCAAGCATATTCTTACGCCCACAAGGCCAACGCCTGGTGTTTGAAATCAATACAGAAGCCGCCCAAAGTGCTAAACTTAATATCAGCTCCCGTTTGTTACGTCTTGCAAAGTAAACTTAGGGCCTGTTAACTCATGAAGCTGAAAACATGGTTTAGCAATCAGCTAATTCAAACAAAGCTAATTCTAATCAATGTATTGGTTCTAATAATCGCTTTATCCCCAGTGTTGCTAGTAATGTCTGCTTACGAATATTTTGCTCTTCGCAAAGCGACCCTGGAGGCTATCCACGTTAACGCTGACATCGTTAGTGATAATGCTGCCTCGGCGATGGCCTTCAACGACAACATCACTGCGACAGAGGCTTTGGCGACCCTGCAGGCATCATCCGACATACTGTATGCCTCGTTAACACTACCCGATGGGACGATACTGGCAACATTCAAACGCGAAGATATCTCTGTCATAGTAGCCAGCGATCCCCCTCCACTGCCAAAGGTTGAAGAACAGTTGACATGGGACCGCTTCAAATTAACCAAGCCGGTGTTTTTAAAATCTGAATTCGTCGGCACATTATCACTAGAAGCCAGCCTCAACATAGTTTACCAGCGCATATTCCTGTATATAGGCGTCATTACTGCAGCGGTTATTGTCAGCCTGTTTTTCTCACTATGGCTAGCTATAAAATTAGAAAATTCGATCATAAGACCATTAAAGCATTTAATGGATTCAGTTAAGCGTGTGACCCAAAATCAGGACTACAGTGTGCGCCCTATGGTAGAGCGCACTGATGAGATAGGTGATCTTTCACGTGCCTTTTACGACATGATGTGCAAAGTGCAGGAACGTGATGACCATCTTCAGGACATGGCCTTTTATGATGGAGTAACCGGGCTGCCCAACCGCCATTTTTTCAAGGAACGCATAGAACAGGCTGTCAGCACTGCATTACATTACCAGCAACATTGTGGCCTGTTGTTTATCGATCTTGATGATTTCAAAATCGTTAACGATACATTAGGCCATCATATCGGCGACGACTTGTTACGCAATATCGGGCAACGCCTTCAGGAAGTTTTACGTCACAATGACATGGTCTTTCGCATCGGTGGTGATGAGTTTGCAGTAATTTTAGAAGATATTAAAGAGATAGAAATCTCAACAATTATCGCTGTCAAAATAATAGAAAATGTGTCACAGCCAGTCATGCTGCAGGGACATGAAGTTAAGGTAGGGGCCAGCATAGGAGTTAGTGTTTATCCCGATTATGCTAATGATGCTACCACTTTACTAAAAACTGCTGATTTAGCCATGTATGTTGCCAAAGGGGGTAGCAAAAACACCTACCATCTATATACCCCTGAAGCGTAAAGACACCTCTACTAAGTCAGGTGAAACAACGAAAACCTGTCCTTTTACAGGCCTGCTTTTTTTACTATTCAATTCAACCAGGAATCCGCAGTTGAACGAGTTGTAGTGCGTTTGAGGTGATGTAGATCAAGGAGTTACAAAGCTTCCGCGTCCTGCTCACGCCCCTTACCTATGTCCCTATAGGCAAGGCTTCCGCGTCCTGCTCACGCCCCTTACCTATGTCCCTATAGGCAAGGCTTCCGCGTCCTGCTCACGCCCCTTACCTATGTCCCTATAGGCAACGCAGAGATACGCCGGTGCAAACGTGCAATTCAGCTCGTAGCGGGATCCACCTGTTGGGTTTTCAGCATGGATGCTGTTATTTCGCGAATGCATGTAAGCATAGGAACGTGAAAATACAAACTGACCATGATCGTTTACGAAACAGAGGGTTACTCACTAATACGAGCGGTCAACTGCGAAATCCAGGTTCAACCATCTGATTGACCGCGTCAATAACATGATTAACAGGAACGATTTTTATAACTGATGAAGTTGTAGAAATCTACTGTTGCCTATTGACGAGGAACTGCTAACTGCCCCCGTAACAAGACCCAATGGTGCTTCCTGATCACGTATGGCTGGCCAGTCGAGTTTTTCACCTCTCACATCCCAGTCTTGTTTGTGTTCTCTGATCAGCTTAAATTGACAGCATGTCTTTTTATCACCCATTCTTCTATTATCAGTATTAATTGATGCTATTAACTTTTCTTCAAAGCTTTCAAAATAGTTATCTTTATCCTGTTCAACAAATTGACTATCGTCAATAATCAGTTCAATTATTCTATTATCCTGGGTGCCAAAAGCATTGACTCCGATATTGCTGGTTGCGATACAATCCATTATATAATGTAGCTCCTTTGTCAATAGTGCACCGTAGCGCAGAGTATCATCCAGAGTTGATGTCTCAAGGAAAATCTGTAGCTTGTATGGTTCCTGCAATGACGGACTGACCCTCATAGTGACATCCGGTCTTGACGCTACCTTTATACCTTTAGCAAATTCATTTTCAGTAATCTCCAGCACCAACATATCTGAACCGGAATAAGCATGTACATTTCTGACAGTTTGATAAATTTTGCCATTATGAATGGTGGGCTGAATCGATAAACAGGGGTCGATGTGATAATCAAGCAGCCCTGTTTTATGTAACAAGTTCAGGTCTTTATCGTAGAGTCGGATTACTTCTCCCTTTTCAGCCCATCTTGCAACACCATAAAAATACTCTCCAAAAGGAAAAACTCCGCAAGCATTAATATCTCCGGATGAATTTCCTGAATCTGGTAAAAACTCATCATAACCCGTATCTTTTTTCCATTCGACCTCACCATTATCAGGGTTTATGACATATAGAACTGCCTGACACACTGCATAAATTTTTCCCTGCATCAGAACATTACTGGTAGGATTATCCACAAAAGTGTATTTCCAGACCTCTTCACCTGTGTGTTTGTTTAAGGCTATGATGTCACAAGCGTGGTTGATAATTACAAGGTCGTTATGGATTTGGGGTTTAAGTTCAAAATCAATGCAGTGCTCTCCATCAAGTTGAAAACCCCAATGTTTGTTTAAGTCATAATCATAAGCGATAATATTATCAGTGAAAGTTGATCTTAAAAAAATATAGTTAGTATCAGCTTCAACATAAATTACACCATTATATGAAATGATTTTTTTTTCTGAATTAGCTGTATTAATAAGATAAAACTCTTCACCTAATAAATTATCAATAAGTAAATAACCATTGATAGACTCAGGCTGAATAACTCGAAAATCTAAATCTTTAAATTCATAGCCATGCTGAAAAACATCCCAAAACTGGGATACTTTTAACTTTCTGTTATATATCCATATCCCTTCTTTAGAACAACTTACTGTTTCATTTATACCTTTGGTATAATAAGGAACAATATCGTTTTTATTAAAGGCGTATAATGTATTATCGGACTCTAAAAGAGTAAGCTCTTTAAAAAATCTAACTGACGAAATCCCTTCATAAACACAACCTTGAATTTTCACTAACCTATCTCCTTTACAAGCTCTTTAACCATCATTTTAATAACTCTCCTTTAGCATTATTCCATGCCATTATTGCCTCAGCGCTATCTCCAGCAAGACCCTGGATATTCTTCGGTGCATCTCCACTAGTCGCGTGACTTTTTTTACCGCAAGTGAAAACCCTAATCCTTGATTCCATTATTGGAAAAAATTCCGCACATCCAGTTATAAGAATGAGATATTTTCATAAATGACTTTTAAATAAATCATTGAAAAGCGAACGGAAAAATTAAACTCGGATATCTGCGGATTTATCAAATAAAAATCATCCTGCTAAAAAATAATAATCACAGATATAATTTAGATGATAGGCAGCCGTCTTACAATTAGCAAAACAGCGTAGAAAAGAAAACTATATAAGCTCTTTAGCGTACGATATCCATTGAAAAATGAACGTAGTTATGGAGGTAGAGTGTTAGAGGATTAACTGCTCCATCTCCAATCTTCTTTGGTCAGCCTTGTGTTAGCCTGACCTATCTTGATAATATATTTTCTTTCAATCCCTTGTTTAAACCGATCATCCCTCTACCGATTGACAGTAAGTTCATTGCTTAATGTATCAAGTGTAAATCTCTCACATCAATATAGTTCTTAATCCTTAACAAGAACGACAAAGCTGCGGGGTGCACCGGGATTTTTCTCAAATTCCTGTAGCGTTAATGAACTTACCAATGGGTGAGAATAAAATCGATCTTTTGATGTGGTGAATCATTGCCTTTAGCGGTCAACTGCGGAATCCAGGTTCAAATACTGTTTTATAAAAGCGCTTATCCCATCAATATTAAACCCTTTAGCCAGTTTCTGTAGCTGTTTGGCAAACGGGATATAAGCCTCATTCTCTGCTTGCAGACGAGAAGCTATCTCCTGTATTTCAAACACCAGTCCTACTTCGGCCAACTGATACAACTCATGCAGCTGTTCGCTGGACGGCGCGACCATGAGGGCTTCGCGTTCACTATCTTCCTCAGCGTATTCCCATGTCAATCCCAACTGCTTTTCCAGGCTCTGGTATATCTCATCCAGTCGATAGGGTTTGCTGACGTAGTCATCCATGCCTGATGCACGTAAGGTTGCTTCCTCCTCTTTTAAGGCAGAGGCGGTAACAGCAACAATCTTCACCTGGTCCCCGCCCGGCAGTTCGCGAATGCGCCGGGTAGCCTCACCCCCGTCCATGACTGGCATGCGCTGGTCCATCCAGATCAGGTCTGGTTTCCAGCCTTTAAATATCTGTATGCACTCCTCGCCGTTCTGCGCCACTTTCACCTCGAGGCCAAGGTCGGTCATCAGTTTGCTCAACAACAGCTGGTTTTCGCGCTGATCCTCAGCGATCAGGATTCTGCAGCTGGCTTGCCCCGGCGCGAGGCCTGTCACTGCTCCGTGCATTTTACTACTCAGGTGGATCATCTCCGCCTTATCGGCCTCTTCCAGCGGCAGCTTGACGCGAAACAGCGCCCCCTTGCCCAGTTCGCTTTCAACGGAGATCTCACCCTGCATCAGTTGCACGAACTGGTGTACGATGGCGAGTCCCAGGCCAGTCCCCCCCTGCGAAGAAACGCCTACGGACAGTTGCTCGAAGGGCCTGAACAGACGCTTCTGATCGATGCTACTTATTCCTGGACCGCTATCCTCGACTTCAATCAGCAGATGGTGATGTAAATTGTGTTTGCTGCCGAGGCGGATGGTCACGCTGCCCTGCTCGGTGAACTTCACCGCATTGCTCACCAGATTGACCAGGATCTGGCGTAGCCTCGCCTCGTCACCCTTAATGTAGCGGGGAAACGTTGACGATTGATCCAGCTCCAGTTGCACCCCCTTCTGTTGCGCCCGCAGCCTCATCATCTCGCTTACTTCCCGTACAAGAGTGTGCAAATCAAAACTGGCGATCTCCAGTTGCAGCTTGCCCGCCTCGATCTTGGCTATCTCCAGTACGTCATTGATCAGCCTGAGCAGATGATCGCCGCTGTTATTAATGATTTCCAGGTTTTCCCGCTGGCTGGTATTCAGCGACAGGTCCTTATGCATCAGTTGCGAGAAACCGAGGATAGCGTTGAGAGGGGTGCGCAGCTCATGGCTCATGTTGGCGAGGAACACGCTCTTGGCCTTGTTGGCCGCCTCCGCTGCATCGCGAGCCAGGCGCAGCTCATTAGTACGTTGTTGTACTGTTTCTTCCAGTTGATCCTTGTAACGCCTTAGCTCCTGTTCCGTCTGCTTGCGCTCGGTGAGGTTATAGATCATGCCGACAAATCCGATGATATGATCAGCGTCGTCACTCAACATGGTTACGGAAAGATTCACCGGCACGCTTGTCCCATCCTTGCGAATGTAGATCCATTCGCGCTCTTCGGGAAGGTTGCGTTTGGGACGAGCCGTAAATACATCAAACCCAGGGGGGATCTTTTCGCCCAGCTCTTCGGACAAGCGCAGGGCGTGTTGCCTGATCTCCTGTGGGTCATGCCAGATCACTGGGGTTTGTTTGTCAACCACTTCAGCCGCAGTGTACCCCAGCAAGCGCTCGGCAGCAGGATTGAAGGCGGTGATGATCCCGTCAGGAGTCGTAGAGACTATACTGTACGGGGCGCTGTTCAGAATCGTCTGCTGGAAGAGTGTAAGCCGATGCAATTCCTCCCCGGCCTGCCTGCGCTCAGAGATCTCCTCCGCTAGCCTTTTATTGGCAACCATCAACTCTTCGGTACGTGCGTCAACCTCCTGTTCCAGTCCTTCGGTGAGTTCCCGCATCCGCAGATGTATGCGTACCCGGGCCAGCATCTCCTCCTGCTGGAACGGTTTGGTGATGTAGTCCACTCCACCTGCCTGAAAGGCGTTCACTTTGTCGTGTTCATCCTCCAGGGCACTGAGGAAAATGACAGGTATCGAAGCGCTCCGATCGTCCGCTTTGAGTCGTCGGCAGACTTCAAAGCCATCCATCCCCGGCATCTTGATGTCCAGCAAAATGAGATCAGGGAGGGTAGACTGGACGAACTCCAGTGCCAGCTCTCCGTCCGAAGCGGGATAAATGGTATAGCCCTGCTCGGTCAGCAGGTTCATCAGTAGCTGAAGATTGGCAGTACTGTCGTCGACAACCAGTATCCGATTGAAGCGCCCATGATTCATACCTGTCGCCCTGTACCGTTTCCATTATGGTAATCACGAATTAAATGCCGAATCCGTCCATACTGGAGATTGCTGGCTTCCACATCTAATGTGTCTGCCAGAGCAGCATCATGGACACGTATTTCGTCGATGGCGCGGCTCACCGCCTCGACATCAAGACGGGTAAGCGCCTGTTCCAGCCCTTTCAGTAATTCGCCCGGCAGGCCCGCCAGTGCTGCCGTATCCAACAGGACTTCTCTGGCAGCTGGAGAGGTTTCCCCCGAGTAGACGAAACGCACACCAAGATGAAACTTCAGTGCATCGAGTATTTCATCCTGCGTATAGGGTTTGCGAATAAAACCATCACATCCTGCCGCCAGGATTTCGCGCCGTTCCTCTTCCAGGGCGTGGGCGGTGATGGCGACGATCCGGGTTTGTGCGCCATTTTCGCTTGCCTTAATGCGTCGGGTTGCTTCCAGTCCGTCCATGACAGGCATGCGCCAGTCCATCCAGATGAGTTCGGGCTGCCACTGTTCGAAAACGGCAATCGCCTCCTGCCCGTTAGTGGCTTCTCGCAGATCGAAACCCAACGGCTCCAGTAGTTTATGAAGCAGCCGACGGCTGTCCGGCTGGTCCTCGACAATGAGCAGCCGATGGCTTGGCTGCCCCTCTGCCAACCCCATCACGCGCCCCCGCTTCTTCTTAACAGGGATATCTATTGATGGCTGCTCGGTAACCGGAATTTCGACGTGAAACTCCGAACCTTTTCCAGCTTCACCGGCTACCCAAATCGTTCCATTCATCAAGCCGGTATACTGTTTGCATAGTGCCAGCCCAAGGCCGGTACCAGCTTCTGTAGATGGACGATTCTCCAGTTGTACAAAGGGTGTAAAGATGCGTTCCCGATCCGCGGCACTGATGCCAGGCCCTGTGTCTATGACGGCGAATTTTAGATCGATTTGTGACGCAGAGCCGGCTTCGCCCTCGTTCTCGCTGTGCAATACACTAAAGTCAACTTTAAGGGTTACGCCCCCATGGGTAGTATATTTGATCGCGTTTCCTATAAGATTGATCAGGACCTGTCGTAGCTTACCCCCGTCCACGCTGATATGCCGGGGAAGATCAGGGGGTTGTTCAAGTTTAAAGTCCAATCCTTTCTCCTGTGCTCGCACCGACACCAGGGAAACGAGCTCCTGTAAAAATTGGTACAAATCCAGCGGCGATTCCTCCACTTCCTCCCGGCCCGCCTCGATCTTGGAGAGGTCCAGAACATTGTTGATCAGATTCAACAGATGTTCCCCACTACGGTTGATAATCTCCAGATTTTTAATCTGATCTGTATGCAGATTTTTTTCATCTACCATCAGGCGAGAAAATCCCAGGATTGAATTTAAAGGTGTGCGCAATTCGTGACTCATATTAGCCAGAAATGTGCTTTTTGCCTGATTGGCATTTTCTGCTTTCTCTTTGGCAATTTTCAACTTTTCCTGACTCTGTTCCAGTTCGGCTGACCGTTCCGCAACTCTGATTTCCAGAGTCTCCTGATTTTTATAGAGCTTTGCCCGAGTTTGCAGGAGATTATGGATCATGCCCATGAACGCATTTTCAAGAATTTTTAGTTCGTTATTTCCTTTAGTGTTTACATCGATTTTTATATTTTCCAGATTATCAAGCTGCAATTGTTCTGCAGCACGTGTGAGCTCAGCCAGAGGCTTGCTGAGTAAAGACCTGGAAATCAGCAGGAACAGGATCCAGAACCCAATAATTTTAATAATCGCGTTCAGAATCAGGATTATTACACTGAACTTTACTTTATCAATAATAATATTTCTGCTTGAGTAAATCGTTACTGTGCCCACATGAAATGATCTATCTCCCCGCAAATGATCTATCTGAAACGTTTTCCAGAAAAGGCCGGAAGAACTTAAAACATCGTTTTGATTTTCATTTGAACCACTGCTTGCCGCCGAATAGGACAGGTGTAAAGTTTTCCCCATTTCGCCCAGATATTTTCCCTCAGGGTTTACAATCTCAATACCCTCAACATTGGGAAGTTGCATTATTCCGGTGAGAGTAGACTGCAGTTGAATATCGTTCATCTCCCAAAGTGCCTGTTCCAGAGTAGGTTTAAAAGTCTGCGTAAGTATCTCCAGTTCCTGAATAACAAGACTTCGCGTATGTGCGTATTCCGCAACGATATGTGCAGCGGTTACGGTTACAGCCAGGATAAGATAGAAAGAAAACACTACCTTTAAAAGCCTGGCTGCTATCGTGTCTTTATACAGATACAAATTCCGCGCCTACAACATTTTCATTAAACGAATACTTCAGTGACAATTAAGGTGTGTACCATAATCTTTTGTCATTTAAAGGTGTTTCTTTCGGTAACAACGGGTTTTTCAGTTCAAAGATCCTTCTGTTTTTCAGATCAGCTTTTTCCAGAACTGTTTTCATGTCAGGATGATTATAAAAAAGCGTATCGAATGAACCGTCGTCAAGAGCCATCCTGAACCCGCGTTCGAGCCTGTCGTACAGCTTTTTGTTATTCTTGTTGGTAAAAATATAGCCGGCAGCCGGATAGTGTAGTGCCAGATCGGTTTCCACTACCAGCCCGGGATGTTTCACGTCAGCCAGCTCTTTCCATGGTTCATGAACGCCTCTGGGGAAAAAATCAAATCTCCTGTCTTTTAGCATATCGAAGAGTTCAACATAGCCCGAAATTCCTACCACCTTGAAGCCATTAGTGCGAAGTATTTTCGTGTCCGGCCAAAGCTCACCTTGACCGGCCCACAACTTTTGAAAGTCTTCCAATGTTCGAACGGCGGAGAATCTCGCTTGATCACCTTCATTGATAATAGCGAGGCGATAGCCGTACATTCCTTTGTAAATGGGAATTCGGATGGGATGAAATTCTTGCTCACGCTCTTTCGATGTCATTGTTAACACCACATCAAAATAGCCGTCTTTTAACAAATCAACATCCCTGGCCTGTGGACCCTCATTTTGTGGGGTTTCAATTCTGAAGGGGCCATCGGTTTGCTGTGTCTTTGCCAATATCAATTGCAACAACTGATATTTATATTCTTTGCTCGGGTCGTAGTTAGATGAAGTCCCCCTTAATGAACGGGTTTTTACAACCAACGGTTCTTCCGGCGTAGCCGCCCAAAGTGGCAGCGAATTTATATACACCATAAAACAGGAAATCATCAATATCGCAGTTTTTAAATAGTGTTTCATTTTCTCCTCCAGAGTTTGAATTGATCAGGTTGTGCACGACCAACGCCTCAGGGGGCGGATCGGCAATGTGGGGTCATCTTAAATCAATCGAATTCGTTTAATGGCTTTTCATATAGATCACCTTCTTTCTTTCATGCGCAGTAGCGCAAAATAAATAGACTGAGTCGCGGTCAGGTTCTCCTACGGCCCACCCCCAGCTGACATGCCGGGGGATGATGCAATGCATAATTGACCCGACAGACACTGGAGCCTGGATTTCTTTTGCGTGGTATATAACCGCTTGACCACTTTATTCCTTCAGTTTCCATCAGTCCATATCCCTGAAATTTAATCTTTATCATTCATATAATAGTTCATAAGTTAATCGAAAACCCTGATAAAAGACCTATAGCAACAAACTATCCGACTATTGCAGCTACAAATACAATTCATGGAACCTGTTTAAGGAGTCAGAGTTGATTTCAATTTTCTACTTTCACTTTAGATACTGTTTTATATTTGTGTAGCTTTCGGGCAAACGGGATATAAGCCTCATTATCTACTTGCAGGCGAGAGGCTACCGCATGTATTTCTACCTGGAATCCACAGTTGGACGAGTTGTAGTGCATTTGAGGTGATGTAGATCAAGGAGTTACAAAGCTTCCGCATCCTGCTCTCGCCCCTTACCTATATCCCTATAGGCAACAACGAGTGGCACATTTTTAGCCACAACCCGAAGCACCCAAAGGGCATAAAGGCTGGGACCATTTTTCCTCCAGCGGCATTATCTCGACAATTGCTCTGCTCTGGCTTCCTGCTTCGCCCTACCACCTAAGTCCCTTTAGGTGTCCTGCATTGTCGAAATACAGTCCTTCCATGGACATAAGTCGCTTATGTAGAATGACTACAAGTCGCTCCTTCTGCCTTGCTGGAAGATAAAATGGTCTCCAGCAGTGTCAATCAACACGTGTTAACAGGCCCTAGCGTACTGAGACCAATAAAACGCCCTGGATTTCATCGATGTCCTTGTCCTCTCATATTTGTCTTTCTCCTCAGGCTTGCCGTATACTGATTGCCACTTTCCTTTTCAATACAACTGCCGGAGGCAAGCATGCAAGGAGAACATCACGAAATCGAAACTGAATTCCCCGAGTTTCACCAGCGGTTAAAAGAACTGTCCGAAGCAGACCCCAATTTTTCAGCTAGTATCAAGCGACATAACGAACTCGATAAGGAAATCCGCAAACTGGAAGAACTCGGGCAACCGGTAACAGACGAAACACTGGAGAAAATGAAATACGAACGCGCCGAACTGAAAGATGCCGTGTATGCACGTATTCGCTCAGGTGCGTAGAGCTTTCACCATATAAAGTTCATCCTGTTATTCTAACGACATACCTCCATAAGCAATGCCACTAAGGGATGCCATCTATTGCATTGTCGATAAATAGCCCTGGATTCAACATGTTTGTTTGACAGCGTAATCATCCACTATCATTATCACAAGACATCATCACTACTCAGGTAAATAACCGTGTCAGATAGAAAAAGGATTGCATTACTTATTGACTGCGATAACGTCAGCCATAATTCTGTAGAAGGTGTTTTAGAAGAACTGGCAAAATACGGCACAGTGAATGTTCGACATGCCCACGGAGACTGGAACAACCCTTCTCTATCAGGCTGGAGAGAACGTCTGCATCCTAATGCTATTCGTCCCATGCAACAGTTCGCCTACACCAAAGGCAAGAATGCCACTGACTCAGCAATGATTATCGACGCCATGGATTTGCTTTACAGTGGCAATGTAGATGCCTTTGCCCTGATGACCAGTGATAGCGATTTCACTCCTCTCGTGCTCAGGCTACTGGAAAATGGGTTCCCCGTTTATGGATTTGGTGAAAAGAAAACCCCTCAACCTTTTGTCGATGCCTGTTCTCCTTTCATCTTTACCGAAAACTTGCTCCCGCCAGAAGAAGACAAGAAAACAGGTAAGGCAAAACAACCCACTCGAAAAACTAAAGTACAGTTAAGAAGTGATACCGCCCTGGTGAAACTGTTAAGAACCGCCGTCGAACAAACCTCAGAGGATGACGGCTATGCACACATGGGACAGGTAGGGCATTACATCTCAAATAACAGTTCCTTTTCCTCTATCAACTATGGCTATAAAAAGATGAGTGATCTGATCAGAGCTACGGAGCTGTTCAATATTGAGATGAGAAATAACGGCTCATCCATGTACATAAAGGATTCGCGCAAGTAGGTTCATTGAATTAAGTAGTTAACCAATAAATAGCATCCATAGCTTTATATTAGGGCCTGTTAACTCGTGTTGATTATGATAGGAAAGTGGAAATTACATTTCCGCTTTCCTTCATTCGGCTAATCTCCGGCCACTTCGGATCAAGGTAAGCTCTTGTTCCATATCTTCTATGATTTCCTGAAGAAAATCGGAATGTCGGGACTGGTTTTTTTCGATTCGATAATACAATTGGCTAGAAATCTTGTTGATCGTTTCAACCAGATGCTTTTCACTGCTAGAGGTTGTTTGTGAGTATTTCATTTCGCTGCACTTCTAGTGGTTTCCATATCGATAATTCTAGAACGCTAATCTATTAAAAATTGTGAAGCTGATCTCGTCAGGAAGTTAAACAAGTTCTCTCTTAATTCAAAATTTGATATTGGACACATAAAATTCAGATTTTTCCTTGAGGACAGGGATTACAAGCGCTGCGAAGGCAACGCCTAACAGGATGAACGAAGCGAATAAGCAGTGAACGGATGCGCTATCTGTATTTATAGATAGAGGTGCTTAATAGAAACTGGTGATTCCTCTCGGCTTGATAAATCCCCTGCCTGCACGGATCATATTGAGTTGTAGCTCCATATCTTCAATAACTTCCTGTAGAAAACTGGAATGTCTGGAGTGGTATTTATCACCACTAAACCTCAACTGAATTGACATGTTATTTATTGAGTCAACGAGATAAGCTTCTCTGCTCTGGACTATCGGTGTGTGTTTCATCTATCACTATCCCTGCAGGTTTTTGTATAGATAATAGTAGAACTCTCAGCTATTACAAGCTGTGGATGATAGATCAGAAGCTAGGGGTGGTTTCACCAGAGCAGTTAAACAGCCATTGCTGGCAAGAAAATCTTTTTTAATTTCACAAAATCTTCACATCATCTTAACAGCTTAATCACAGCTCCTGGCCCAGGATTGACACTCAATCAATGAGGAGTTAAGTCATGTCACGTTATGAACAACAAATTCTTGAAACAGACAGGTGGATCCCGACATTTTTTATTAGGTAGTCCCAGGTAGCCGCTTACACGAATATATCAATAACCCTGTTACCGAAAGTATTGATGAAGGCTGATTCGCCTACTGATATTACCTCCAGCGTGGCTGGCAAAGGCACGTAATGTCGCCTGATATTCTCTGAGTCTGAAGTTTACGAGTTATAATCACAAAACGGCAAACCTGAAAGAGGTAATCCCCCCGTTCTTTTTCATCAAAAATCTGCTATAAAACATCAATAATAAACGCTCCGAGATGTATACTTTGTCCCAGGTCCCCATTACGCTAATTAACCTGAATACACATGACTAAGTCTCTCTGGAAGAAAGACTGGTTTATCGGCTTATTGCTGATGTTACTCTTCCTGCTACTTGCAAATACACGCTTCATTCAATCCATTGAATGGCTGGCCTATGATATGGGTTTACGCTTTTCATCGGTCAAACCGGCGAATAAGGATATAGTAGTGGTGGCAATTGATGACCGCTCACTACATACTTATGGTGCCTGGCCGTGGCCCCGCACTCTGCTGGCAGAAGCCACACGCAAGCTAGCCAGATCTCGTCCCGATGTCATTGGTTTTACTGTTCCCTTCGATGTCCCACAAAATAATCGAAGTCTGGATCAAATCGAAAAGCTTAAGCAGGCTTTGACCGATGCCCGAGCTATGCACGGTAAAGTTCTCAAAGCATTTCGAGCCACACAGTCCACATTGTTGGCCGATCAGGTTCTGGCTTCACGTTTCCGTACTTCCGGTCGTATTGTGCTAGCAATACCCTATGGTAAAGATTTCAGCCAGGAGACCGAACCCACAGGGCCATTGCCGGATTATCTGAACAAATTCACGCTGCAATATGTAAATACTAAAGCCCCTGATACTCAACTGTTACCCTGGTTGAAACAGAATCCAGTTCCAACGGCGGATATTGTTTACCCTCCGATAGAGACTCTTAGCAAAGAGGTGGGAGGCGCGGGTGTAATATATCTGGGTGGTGACAATCCGGACTCAGCCAGGCGTCAACCGCTGATAGTACGCTATGCAGACCAGTATCTTCCCTCTTTCACACTCATGCTGGCTGTGCGGCATCAACGTATGGCAACCAGTCACATCAGTGCCACATTAGGCGACAGCCTGAAACTGGATGGAAAGAAACTACAAACCGACCGTCAGTTGCATATCTACCCGCGTTATTACAAGCAGAAGAATAATCAACCCGCTTTCAAAGTTTATTCCATGGCAGACATCCTGGAAGATCAACTGGATAAATCATCGCTACGCGATAAAATTGTTATCGTTGGCGTAACCTCAAGACAACATGCACGCCCTGTCATAACGCCTATCGGAGAAGCAATGTCTCCAACACTGGTGATAGCACATACCGTATCCAGCCTGCTGAACGAGGAACTATACAAGGCACCGGACTGGACTACTCTGGTACAGGCTTTGGCTATTATCATCGTCGGACTGTACCTGATGTTCATCCTGCCGCGCTTGCCCACGGGTACTGCCTTAGTCATCAGTTTGTTGATCATCATCGCATTATTCAATGCGCATTTCTTTTTCATGATATCTGAATCGACCTGGATACCGCTGATGACAGCTCTGCTGACATTACTATCTGGACACCTGCTGATCGGATTCAAAAAAGTGATCGAAAATCGTGCTGACCTTGTATATGGCGAATTATCCAACGCTAATCATCAACTGGGACAATCTTATCAATCGCAGGGCCAGCTCGATCAGGCATTTGAAAAGTATCGCAACTGCCGTATTGATCAAACCCTGCTGCACCAGCTATATAACCTGGGTCTTGATTATGAACGCAAACGCCAGTTCAACAAGGCTGTTTCGGTATTCGAATTTATCGCGCAACACGATGATGCATTCAGAGATATTGATGAGCGCATCTCACGTAATAGAGAGGCATCCACCGCCATAGTGTTCAACGGTACTACCTCATCGGGTAATAAGACCAACCTGTTTCTAGGTAAATCCGGCTTACAGAAACCAATGCTAGGTCGCTATCAAATCGACAGAGAGATCGGTAAAGGCGCTATGGGTACAGTTTATCTAGGACACGATCCCAGAATCAGCCGCACTGTTGCGATCAAGACACTATCGCTGACTGAGGAATTTGAAAACGAAAAACTGGAAGAGATTAAGAGTCGTTTCTTCCGTGAGGCCGAAGCAGCTGGCCGCCTTAAGCATCCTAATATTGTGACCATCTACGACATTGGGGAGGATCAGGATCTGGCCTATATCGCGATGGATTACCTTGAGGGCAAAGATCTCAGTTCCTATTGCAAAAAGGACAGGCGTCTACCCGATGAAGAAGTATTAAAAGTAATCATACAGGTCGCCAGAGCGCTGGATTATGCACATGCGAACCATGTCGTTCATCGTGACATCAAGCCTGCGAATATTATCTACGACGAAATTACAGGCAAACCCACCGTAACCGATTTTGGTGTGGCCTGCTTGACAGATTCGAGCAAAACTAAAACAGGAACCGTACTCGGCAGTCCTTATTATATGTCACCCGAACAACTGGCTGGCGGCAAGGTGGATGGACGCTCCGATCTATTTTCACTAGGCGTCACTCTGTATCAAATGCTATCGGGTGAACTCCCTTTTCTGGGCGATTCTATGGCCAATCTAATGTACAAGATCACCAACGAAAAACACATGGATATCCGCATTCTGCGACCTGATCTGCCCAGTTGTGTCGCTAACCTGATCAACAAAGCTCTCTGCAAGGATATCGAGAAGCGCTTTCAGTCCGGCAAGTTGATGGTGACATCGATACAGCGTTGTAGTGAAAAACTGGGGGATACCTTTATTTGAACCTTCTGATTTTTTGCGAATTACGTTCACTACTGGAACTCCCTGCAACTGAGGGAATCTAACGAAAACCAAATAATCAATAAAGCTATAAAATGATGCTGATAAGAATTATCTTCTGGTTTTCGCTGGTCGCAATTTTTACAGGTTGCCAGACCTATAACGGATCTATAGATAGAAACCGTCCCACCTATACCCCCCCTGTGGATAGCATCATTGAATTACACCAACCCCTCAGCGTCTATCCGGGTTACAGCAGGAGTTTTATTCAATTTGGTAAGGCATTAAAAGCCAGTGAACTTAATCAACGCTATCCCTGGTGCCAGTTCCGCTTGTACGAACCTGCGTCAGCTTTAGAGACAGAACGCAGTATACAGCCGGATCGTTTTCTGGTTACCCAGTCGAATAGAAGAATGGAAAATGTTGCATCGAATCCGCGTGTGCTGGCTTCATCTATACTGTTAATAAATATGCTGGATGATGATCCATCCGATCAATATCTGTCCAGCATTATGCGTATCCAGTCAGAAACGCAACCGCAGGTATTTGAATTCAAGTGCTCGATTTACACCGAGCCACGTATTTATAACTATGTCACTATTAATGAAATGCAACAGGCGTTAGGAGATGTGGCGACGATCCGTTTACCCGCACAATAAAGACAGGGCTGTTTATTGATTCTTCACAGATGACATAATCTCACGTTTACTACTCTGGAATTCCTGATTCTCCGGATCAAGCTCAAGCGCCTGATTTACCGACATAATCGCAGCCTTAAACTTACCCTGAAAAAGCTGCGCATAAGCCAGGTTATTCCAGCTTTCAGCGCGCTGTGTATCTAGTTGTGTCGCCTGCAAATACAAAGATTCTGCCTGTGCATAATCCTGTTTAGCAAAAGCAGCATTCGCCAGCCCCATCAACAAAATATAGCTTTGAGGCCAGCGCCTGAAACCATTCTGGTACATCTTTTGATTTAAATCAGGTAATAACTTAGGTTCCAGCGCGACTGCTGCCTGGATAAAGCTTTCCTGGGTAGCTGTTAGCGGCATGACATCAGGGGGAATCACCACCACCGACCAGTAGCTCGATCTTTCCCAGGTTCGTTCAAATACGCCAAAGGGACGTACTAATCTTTTAATTTCACCCGATCTCATAATGAGTTGCTGATTCTCCAAGTCGTAGCCAACAATCACTGCATAGTGCCAGAATGGATAAAACCCATAGCCAAGGTTCTGGAGTACAAGAACCGGATGCCCTGCTGCCACCTCACTCAAGATCGAATTCAACTGTCCATCCTGTTCTATCGCTAGCAATTTATACTGCCTCACTGCAGCGAGCATTTCAGCCTGCAGTGAGCCTTTCAACTGTGGTATGTACACCATCGGCAATAACTGCTCGGGTGAGGTGGATTGCTGATAGTAATTAATCACTGTGGCCAGTGCCGCAGGGCCGCACTGATATTTTTGTTGAGGATAAAAAGGAACTTCCTCAAGCTCTACCAGAGGTGGAATATCAGGAGGATGGTCAAGCAGTTGCCGGGTTTGCGGCGTAGTCGCACAGGCGGAAATACCCAGCAATAAAATCAACACAGCTGCCAGGCGGCGGCTGTGTTGTAGTCCAGTCTTCAAATTAGATTATCTGACAGGTTCAATAAAAGGGAAGATATCGGTTGCTCCAATCACATCTGTAATCACAAACACGATGAAGATAGTCAACAGAATACCGCCTGCACTTGCACCAGCAGGAAGATCGGATAACTGACTGGAGATATCCGCAACCTGTTGATCTGACAGACTATCAATTCTTGCCTTAGCCATTTCAGGCTCAACACCCAGGTCTATCAGCTGGTTTAGAATTGACATGCGCGCCTGCTGGTCCTGTTGAGTCAGGCTGTGTGGCAGTAAATTTTGCGTGCCAACCATACCTGCGTTGGCGGCCTGTGGCAGGCCGGCGATAAATACCAGTGCCATAATGATTGAAGCTAAATTAATCTTATATTTATTCATAAACAACTCCGCTAGTTAAACTAGTTAATATATGTAAAACCGTAGAGATGCTAACAGGATTTTAAGTTTTATGAAATAAATTGGTTTTCTAAATATTTACGGTGAGTCATCAACTGCTAGCAAGCGAAGCCAGCCCGCTAAACTGTAGATTCATATATCGCTTACTATGCTACTATTTAATAGATATAAAGCTAATTGAGGAAAGGGAATCATGCCATTATCAGAAGCAATCCTTATCTTAATGGCTTTATTGCTCATCGGTGTTTTTGCATCCGGCATGGGGCGAAGCTCACCTGTCCCATACACGGTTCTTCTAGTCACTATTGGTATCGCCCTTAGCGAGCTATCTCTGCTCTGGCAACCACTCGCTATCATCAAAGATTTTAAACTTACACCCGAGATGGTGTTATTTGTCTTTCTGCCGACACTGGTTTTTGAGTCTGGACTTAAACTTGACTCACGCCAGCTAATTAAGGATATCGCCCCAGTTATGATGCTGGCAATACCCGCCCTGTTCCTCTCAACGACCATTATTGGTGTAGGGATCTGGCTACTATTTACTATTGATCTCATCACCGCCCTGCTCTTTGGAGCACTTATCTCAGCCACCGACCCTGTGGCTGTTATATCCCTCTTTAAGGAATTAGGTGCCCCCCAGAGACTGACAGTACTGATTGAGGGCGAGTCTTTGATGAATGATGCCTCAGCCATCGTCCTTTTCTCTATTTTACTGGGGTTGTCTCTAGCCGATGATGCAGCCAGCTTTAGCCTGGCGGCTGGATTATTACAATTTATCGAAGTCTTTTTCGGCGGTATCGTTGTCGGGGCTGTTCTCGGATATTTTGTCTGCAGCATCATAAATCGCATGCGCCTGTCAACAGGCGCCGTCATCTCACTATCCATGGGAATGGCCTATGGAACATTCATCATTGCTGAGCACTATCTCCACCTTTCAGGCGTTATGGCGGTGGTATCCAGTGCCATCATCTTCGGGATTATCGGTGCCCCCAGGCTCTCGCAGGAGAAGACTATCGCTCTGGGAGAGACCTGGGAATTTATGGTATTTGTTGCCAACACCCTGCTCTTTATCCTGGTAGGAGTTTCCATTGATACCGCCTCCCTGATAGACCATATCAACACTATCTCTATTGCTATTATCCTGGTCTTAATCGCCCGTGCCAGCGCCATCTACACACTGGTCCCTCTCACCGTATGGATGTTTAAATTACCCAAAATATCGCTCAGTGAACGGCATGTGATGTGGTGGGGCGGACTTAAAGGTGCCCTCGCTATCGCCATTGTCCTGTCGATACCTGAAAGCCTTCCCGGCAAAGAGTTATTAATTAACCTCACCCTTGGGGTTGTACTGTTTACCCTGCTGGTTAACGCCCCATCAATTCGTTCGTTAATCCGCATGCTTGGCATCAATGAGATGAACCCATATGAAAAGGCCGAGTTTAAGATGGGCATAGAGGAAACCAGAGCGAGCACCCAACGACTGCTCACAAAATTTCGTGATGCAAAAATCCTCTCAAACACCAGTCTGCATCAGGTAGAAAAACAGTCTGATACTATCCTTAAGGCTAGCCTGCCGGAGAGTTCAGCAGAGAATAGACTACGACTTGTACGACTCAACCTGTTGGGAGTGGAGAGCAACGTACTCAACCAGCTCTACCATCAGGGTGTGATACAGCAATACACCTTTCTCGACCTTAGAGGAGAATTAAGGCGCAAAAGAGAGCATCTAATCAGTGGTATACATGGCGAAAACAGCATTCAGGCACGCAAGAACAATCTCTTCCTGAGATTAGAAGATAGCATTTTAAGGCAACTCAGAGAGCACGACTGGGCGACGAGCCTGCTGGTTTCCTATCAAAACAGGCGCATCTCTCAACATTTAATTAAAGATATTGCCAGCGTCTTTATGACCCAGGCCGCCCTTGATGAGAGTGCCAGGATAGACAGTATCAGCACTGATGAAATTAAGCAGTTGCAGCAGGGGTATCAGAAGCGTTTTGATATTTTCATCAAGCGTATTACAGAAACCAGAATGAACTATCCTGAGTTCTACAGGCGTTATGAGCAGCACCTCTCACTACGCACAGCAATCAGAGGGGCAATTCAGGATGTAGATACCAGCCTGCAGCACAGCACCATCGGAGGAAAGGCCTACGCCAGCATCCGCCAGATACTCCTCTCTGCGCTGATAAGCATTCCTCCAATTAGCAAACCGGTTCAGGAGCTTGATAAGCAGCAGTTAATCACTATCGTTCCTCTGTTTAAGGGTCTGCCTGATTCAATCTCCAGAAAATTAAGCGAAAAAGCCAGACTCATCACCTTCCTGGCTGATGATACCGTGGTGGAACAGGGCGAACATGGTAACGCACTGTATATCATCGTTAATGGTCTATTTGGAGTTTTCAAGGTTAATGAATCAGGTGAAGAACAGCTCATTGCCCAATTGACTGATGGTGACTTTTTTGGCGAAACGGGCCTGCTTAATCATTCGGTTAGAACGGCAACAGTCAGGTCTATTAGATCAGGCAGTGTGCTACGCATTGATCACAAAACGATTACCCGAATCGCAAAACAGCACCATGAAATTGCCGAAAGACTGCAGCAGGCTCGCGAGAAAAGGGGAATGAGTCGCACCTGCTAGATTTAATTTACTGAGGGCATAAAGCTTGGTTTTTAAGCAGATTATTGGCTGTATTCTGCTAGCCATAGCAGGGATCAGCGGCTCAGTTTATGCGTAAGTCAGTTATCAATTCGTCCTTAATCAACCTCTTCAAGATTTCAGTGGATCAACTACTCCTGATCATCCAGTTCCACTACAGGATGTTATTATTGAGAGGCATGTCCCTTATTCTGGTTACAGTGCTCCCTACGCACTCGGTTCGTCTATCTTTCAAGTAAAACACAGAATAACCAATTCCCTTCAAAAACGCATGTAATCAACATGAGATTTCAAGAAAAAGTGAGGCTTCATGGCGTAGTAACGTGCTTCTCCCAATGACGCCCAGTGAGGAATTACACCTGGCTACCATCTTGGAGAAGCGATCAAAGATGCGATAGTAACACCTAAAGACGGTTGGGATTATCACCGTGTCTATGATGACGACTACGGGTTGGCCCACCCTCCAAAGACTACCACAAACACAGAATATAATGTTAAAGAGGCCTGGAATGAATCACCATTTGGGGCCATTATCTGGTGGACTTATGGGTCGAAAGAAGGAACAGCTGGTATCATGGATATAACTCATGCATCCACTTTGGATGACACGCATGCAGGGTTTACCTTCAAGGCTTCATCGACTAAATCCAATCCTGAGTATTCCGATAACCTTAGCTATTCCTTGTTAAAGAATGGGGGCATCAGCACAGTTGGTGCAACTCGTGCTTCCTGGTATTACCCTGGTCAAACGTCTTATTCTGGTACTACCACTGATTTAGGGATGTTTTGTGAGTACGCACAAAGGTTGATCACCGAAGGATATGTAAGCAGTCTAAGCCTGAACGATTTGAAACAGGTACTTTCACCTGGTAGAGCTTGTAGGTGGATGAACTTTACAGGCTTTAACATCTATGGCGACCTTTCCATTGGTCTGTTCTCTTTCAATTCGGATTTTATCCTGACGGCCAATAAACTAGGCACTATCGAAGTTCGTTTTTCTGAAGGAAATGGAACCTTTGAAATACCGATTTTGATTAACGAAGACCTGGGAGTCAACTATGGCGAGTATTCTATTGCTGACTTTACTGGTGACGGTTTGCAGGACTTTATTGTGGCTACAGACGAAAACCCTGCAAAACTCTATCTATTTACACGGACGGGCTTTACCGAGTTTCAGTGGAGCTTTCTAACTACGCTGGATGAAGCCCCTAAACCAACACCAGACCACGGCCTCGGTTTAACTGCCGTTGATCTAGATAATGATGACGATATTGATTTTCTGATGACTCTGCTTCGTTTTTAGACACGGATGTAGCAGGGTCGGCGTTTCCTGGACTAAGTGGAAATGATATTTTATTAGCTAGTCTAAGATTTAGTGCCGCAACTGTGGGAAGTTATTCAATTGGCATCCAGTCGGATATTTTGAATCTAAATCAAGGTCTTATCACGTCGCTTTATCCTCAAATTCAAATAGCTCCTGAAACTTCTGTTCAAGTAACGGTGCCAGAACCTCATACGATATATCTACTTTCGCTTGGTCTTGTTGGTGCTGGTTTGGTGCGAATTAGACGTCGTTGAAAATTGGTTAATCTTATCATCCATGATCTGGAAACTATGGGCTGGAGCAGAAGAAGTGGTGACGAATGCAGGTAGATACGCAAGCAAAAAAATCATCAATTCCAGCGCTGATGATTTTACCCAATCAAAGGTACGCATTAGTGTGAAAGGTACGCATTAGTGTGAAAGTATAAATATAGCTATTTGAGTAGCATGGTCACAAGTTCTAACCCTTCGCTCAAGCGGAACTGAGTAAAAGCGCGCAGCCCCTTAGCTCCACAATTGAATGACCGGGTCGTTAGTAGTCATAGAAGGTCAGAATGTGAACGACTCCCTCCTGGAAGCGATCGTTCCGGGTTATTGACTGCAGGTCTCTGCTGTTCCATGAGTGGTTAATTGCAATTGATACACCCAATCTCATCCGTATCGACCTCGCCACCATTTCTGAGTATTACCTGAAACCACGGATTGAGGTATTAAACATTAAATATTGTGTTCCTATATTTAAGAGATACTTCAGTTTCTTTATTTATTCTGCAGTACAACGTTCACCAGCTATAATTCTGGCCATTAACCTTCTAAAGAAACATATAGATAATTCCAGGATAATGGCTAAACTTATTTTTAAACTTAAATCCGTGTCTTTCGAGGAAGCCGATGATATAAAAAATCTGCTAACCGAAAATAAAATTGATTTTTACGAGTCACCTGCCGGCAACTGGGGGGTATCCATGCACGCGCTATGGTTGAATGATGAAGCTCAATGTGTTCAGGCAAAGCTGCTAATTGATGAATACCAGCTTAAAAGAAGCCAGCGGATAAAGCTAGAAACACAGCAGAAAATAGATGAAGGAGAGTTTGAAACATTTTTTCAGCGACTATTAAGCAGGCCTGTTCAGTTTATTATTCTTCTAGCAATTATACTTTTTATACTTTATTTATCTGTCATGCCTTTTCTCGAATTCGGTCAGGTATAAAAGTCGTAGAGTTTATCGTGCTCGTCCAGGGCTTCGAAAAAACAGGCCAGGTAGCCGTCCATCTCACATTCGCTGCTATCTGGTGCCTTTAAGCTGGGGCGAGACTTGTTGGTAGTAAGGGGCTAGAGCACCTTGGCGCTGCCTTCGAGTATGATACAGTTGAGTTTCTCGGCGAGGTCGTTGCTTGCTTATGCAATCTGTCAGGTAATAAAAAAACTTAATATCATAATGAAAGTACCGAATTTGACGGCTGGCTATGATAAGGTATTGTCAAGTTAAGGAGTACTCTGTCAGACTGATGATATGAATAATGAAAGCTCAAATTACCAGAGATATCGTTATCCAGCCGAGATCATCAGTCATGTAGTATGACTCAATCATCGGTTTAGTTTAACCTGAATCCATAATTTCATGGCGTAAGAGATTGATTTCACGGTAAAATTAAAAAATCTTAGCTTCACCCATAGGTTTAGTGCTCGTTTACATGCACTTATCTTAAGGTAAGTGAGCATTTTTAAAACCGCTGATAGGTCAATAACTTGCATCAGGAGCCGGCATGAAACTACGAATTCAGGTTTAAGCTTTCGCGATGTAGAGGGTTCTACTGGCAGAGCGAGAAACTATAGTCACCTACGAAATTATTCGGAATGGGTACCGCAGTAAGTTCGATCCGGATGATGTTCGTGCCAACAAAAAGCACTGTAGCTCTCTCGGTAACACTTGACAGCAGCCTAGTGTGTCTATAGATCTGGAATAAAACCAAAAACAGTTGTTCATTTTTTACAATTTAACACTACCATTTGAGATTAATAAATACGTGACTACTTTAGATGCTATATATAGATGGATTGAGGTAGATGGTTTTGAGTATAAGGTTCCAAAGAACATTACTCGTATCGATCCCTCAAGATATGATACAAACACAACGGGTTGGCAACTACGGTTTTCTCGAAAAGGAGAGCCTTATTATTCCAAAATGTTTTCTGACAATGTCTGGGGCAATGTCGATGAAGCGTTATCAGCTGCACTTGAAGAATGGGAAAAGCAACTTGAGAGCCGAAAATCACCATTTCTAGCAAGGCTTAAGAAAAAAACGCTAAAAGGTAAAAATTTGCCATGCGGGATTCATTTTAGTACATCAACAAAAAAAAATCGTCGCTATGCTGAATATTCTTTCGTAGTTACCATTTGTTTACCACAGGAAAGGGTTTATAAATCATTCTACATCGGAACGGAAAATACAATTTCATCAGACAAATTTTATCAAAAGCAAAAGGAAGCGGTCGCCTTTAGATTGTATGCTGAACACCTTATGTTTAAAGGAGATTTCGCTAAAGTGTCAAAACAAATGAAAATCCCTAAAACTTTTATTGAATCGAAAAAGAAAGAAATTAATAAAATTTATTTAAGGCTATCGAAGGTTATTAAACCTTCCTGAATACAGCTGAAACTCAGCTGATTCACCGCATTTAAAAAAACACTTGTTTGGTTTTCAGCATGGATGCTGTTATTTCGCGAATGCATGGACGCCTAAAGGGATTTAGGTGATAGTGCGAAGCACGACTCCAGGGAAGTAGGAGGTAGGGCGAAGCAGGATGCCTGAGCTGAGGATACCAAAGCCGAGCTTTTCAACGCCGAACGGGATCAGTTCAGCATTCCTTTATCAATAATAAAACTGACGACTTCCTGCAGCCCGGTATCCTTCTTTAAATTGGTGAACACATAGGGTTTGTCACCGCGCATACGCTTTGTGTCAGCTTCCATCACTTCAAGCGATGCACCGACATAAGGAGCCAGGTCTATTTTATTGATCACCAGCAAATCAGATCGAGTTATACCCGGCCCACCTTTACGTGGGATTTTTTCGCCTTCTGCAACGTCAATCACGTATATCATCAGGTCGGCCAGCTCGGGGCTAAAAGTTGCTGATAGATTATCGCCTCCACTTTCTATAAAAATCGCATCCAGATTACCAAAGCGTTCTGTCAGGTCTTCTACAGCAGCCAGGTTCATAGAGGCATCTTCACGAATTGCCGTATGTGGGCAGCCACCAGTCTCGACGCCTACGATACGGTCAGCTGCCAGCGCTTCGCTGCGTACCAGATACTCGGCATCTTCGCGTGTGTAGATATCATTGGTGACCACCGCTATTTGATAATCGTCGCGCATGGTTTTGCACAGCCGGTCCAGCAGAGCCGTTTTGCCCGAGCCTACCGGGCCACCAATGCCTATTCGTAAGGGTTGCTTATCTGTCATTTTATTGCCTGTCTCTGTTTGATTTTAAGAACGGAATAATCTTGTATATTGAGTTTCATGTTGAGCACTGGCAATCGACATCGCCATGGAAGAACTGCCTATATCCATATCTTCGACCAAAGCAGCCTGCTCGATAATATAGGGCAGGCGTTCAGAGAGCTTGAAGATCACTCTTTGTCCTGCACTCTGCCCCAGTGGAATAATCTTTACCGCTGAAAGTACGGTGTTTTCCAGCCAACTCCATGATAGTCCATAACCCGCATTCTGCTGATTGATACCCCAGTGTACGCAGGCGTAACTGAAGCAGGCGTGCTGCGAGCCCATTAATTCATCCTTGTGAGATTTCGCTGCAGGTTCAAGCGAGGTTAATACCTGATAGAAAGCACGCGCACGATTAAGCTCTTCCTGTCGTAGTTCTGATGTTTCTCGACTAGCCAGCAGGTATTCATTCCAGTGATGAATCCCCTCTATATCCTGACTGGTCCAGGCATCCATCATGCGGAATAACACTGGTAATTCCAGATAGCATAGATTGCTTTCCATCAAGCCGCTTAACCATGCATCCAGATCATCTTCGCTTTTAATCCAGCCTGCCTCAACCGCCCATTCAACACCCTGTGAATAGGTATAGCTTCCAATCGGTAACGAAGGGCTAATCAGTTGAAATAATCGGGTTAGAGCCAGATCAGTGCGCATGCTGGTGAGCACCGGAAGTCGTATGACTGTGATAGGCACCGGCTTCCGGTTCGAATGGAGCCTGCTCTACCTTCACATGCAGCCCCATGCCATGCAGCATATCATCCAGCACATGATCATGCTGATAACGAATGAACTCGGCTGTAATCTGCAATGGCACATGGCGGTTGCCCAGATGGTAGCAGGCTTTGGCAATCAGCAGGGGATCATCGATATAGAGACTACTTACGGTTTCACTGGCAGCAACAATATCAATCACTTCGCCTGTTTCTGCCTGTAAGCGATCGCCATGTTGCATCACGCTACCACGTGGTAGAAACAGCCCGGCTTCTTCACCATTGTCCAGCATCACTTTCTGACGCGATTTGATGCGCAGCTCCAGCGGCAGAGTAATCGTGCTGTAGCTGCTAAGCTCTGCTTCGGTAAATTGTGTAAAACGTAACATAGTCAGAATAGAAAATATTTTTGTGCCATGGGTAATTCACTGGCTGGTTCACAGATTAGCAATTCACCATCCGCATGCACCTGATAGGTTTGCGAATCTACTGTAATTTCAGGCATATAATCATTGTGAATCATGGATGACTTACCGATGTTACGACAGCCTTTGACATGACCGATTAGCGATTGCAGATTCAGTTGCTGATGCACTCCGGCCTGTATCGCCGCCTCGGATAGAAAGGTCATGGTGGTTTTACCTCTGGCCTTACCCAATGCACCGAACATATGGCGATAATGCACCGGCTGTGGTGTAGGAATAGAGGCATTAGGGTCACCCATGGGTGCTGCGATAATCAAGCCGCCCTTGATAATGAGTGAAGGTTTGGTGCCAAAGAAGGCGGGCTTCCACAGCACCAGATCGGCCAGCTTGCCGACTTCCACCGACCCCACTTCATGCGAGATACCATGCGCTATCGCCGGGTTGATGGTGTACTTGGAGATATAGCGACGCACACGCATATTATCCGCTTTATCACTATCGCCATCCAGACTACCGCGCTGCACCTTCATCTTATGGGCGGTTTGCCAGGTACGGGTAATCACTTCACCTACACGACCCATGGCCTGTGAATCGGAAGCAATCATCGAGAATGCACCCTTGTCATGCAGAATATCTTCGGCAGCTATAGTCTCGCGTCGAATACGCGATTCGGCAAAGGAAACATCTTCTGCAATATTGGGGTCAAGGTGATGACAGACCATCAACATATCCAGATGCTCATCCACTGTATTCACTGTATAGGGTCGGGTTGGATTGGTCGATGATGGCAATACATGAGAAAAACCAGCAGCCTTGATAATATCAGGCGCATGGCCACCACCGGCACCTTCGGTATGGTAGGTATGTATGGTACGACCTTTCATTGCCTTTAGCGTATCTTCCACAAAGCCAGATTCATTTAAGGTATCAGTGTGGATAGCGACCTGAACATCCATCGCCTCGGCTACGGACAGGCAATTATCGATAGCAGCTGGTGTAGTGCCCCAGTCTTCGTGTAGTTTCAGACCAATGGCACCGGCTTTCACCTGCTCTTCCAGTGCCGCTGGCAGGCTTGCATTACCCTTGCCCAGAAAACCCAGGTTCATCGGCAGATCATCCGCAGCTTCCAGCATACGATGGATATTCCATGGGCCTGGTGTGCAGGTGGTTGCATTGGTTCCTGTCGCAGGGCCAGTGCCGCCGCCCAACATAGTGGTGACACCTGACATCAGCGCATCATCGACCTGTTGCGGGCAGATAAAATGTATATGCGAATCGATACCTCCAGCAGTAAGGATCTGACCTTCGCCAGCAATCGCTTCGGTACCTGGACCAACAACGATATTCACTCCGGCCTGGGTATCTGGGTTACCGGCTTTACCGATACCGCTAATGCGGCCATTCTTGATTCCCACATCGGCCTTAATCACACCCCAGTGATCCACGATTAATGCATTGGTGATGACCACATCGACTACTTCATCCGCTACGCGCTGACATTGTCCCATGCCATCACGAATCACCTTACCGCCGCCGAATTTTACCTCGTCGCCGTAAACGGTTTTATCATCCTCTACCCTGATCCATAACTCGCTATCGCCCAGACGAACACGATCCCCGGTGGTGGGGCCATACATTTCTGCATAAGCCTGTCTTGATATCTTAGCCATTAGTCAACCTTCCCCATTACCTGTGCGTTGAATCCGTAGATCACCTGTTCACCAGCATATTTCACCAGCGCTACCGTGCGGCTTTGTCCCGGCTCAAATCGAACCGCCGTGCCTGCCGGAATATCCAGCCGGTAGCCTTTGCAGATTTCTCGATCAAACTGTAATGCAGAGTTGGTTTCATAGAAGTGGTAATGCGAACCAACCTGAATCGGACGATCACCCGTATTGGAAACCTCGACCTCGACCATTTCACGAAAGGCATTCAGCTCTATGTCACCTGGCTCAGTAATGACTTCACCTGCAATCAAGGCAGGGGCTTTATTACTGATGATCGGCTCATGTACGGTGACCAGCTTGGTGCCATCCGGGAAGGTGGCTTCCACCTGCACATCGTGGATCATTTCAGGTACACCATCCATCACATCATCGCCTGTGAGCAGTGTGCGCCCATAGTCCATTAATTCAGCGACGGTTTTACCTTCTCGCGCACCTTCCATAATCTCGGCACTGATAAAAGCAATAGCTTCAGGGTAGTTCAACTTCAGGCCCTTATTTTTACGCCTTTCGGCCAGCAGGCCTGCGCTGAAGATGAGTAATTTATCTTTTTCTCTGGGTGTTAATTCCATAGTCTTTCCTGTTGGTTTTCAGGTTTGAAATTTCGCATCGGTCAGGTATTCCAGATCCGAGGATGACAGCTGTTACGTTTTAAAACGACGGTTCTTATTTTTTCCCACAACTGAACAAAATAACTGTTCAGGTCTGAGGTGCTGGTGCCCATATAGCGCACCACCAGCAATTCATCATAGGTTCTGGTGATGCCGCAAACGCCCTGCTGTGGCTGTAGCTCACGCAGCTCATCGATCAGGCTAGCTGTTAAAGATTCTGCATAGATTAAAAAAGTGCCACAAACCGGGTTACCTCTTAAACCGCTGGGACGATTTATTTCTACTTCATCCATGTGCTGCTTTTCATTGAAGAGCAGCCTGCCATAACGCTTAACAGATAACTCGCTGGTGACCTTGCCATGGCTGAAATTTTCATCATTGGCAGGACGACCAAAGCAGTGCTTTTCCCATAGCATGGCAACACTGCCCTGCACCACTTCCAGTTGCGTATGGGTATAAACCTGTGCTCCGGGAAAGTAGATATTTTCCTGCGGTAGAAATTCGAGGGAACTACCCTGCTGCAGGCTGAACTGTTGTTTAACAAGCGCGGTATCGCCGGCACTCAGATAAAACTTGGTGGCTCCAGGTGTAGTAAACAGTGCATGTGCATCAGCTTGAGCACTGACCCTTAAATCCAGCTGATCTCCACCGACGACACCACCCGGAGGATGCAGCAGGTAAACATGGCAATAACCCTGTTCCGGATAAAAAGGGCGCTGTACCGAGAGCGGTCCATAGCGCTGTTTCGGTATCAGATTAGTTTTGATTTCGCCAGCAGTCAGGACAAGATCGAGATATGCTGACCAATTCTGGGTGCGTGCAACTGCAGGGATCATTGAGTTTTAACGTTTTAATTTTTCCTTGGCTAAGCTTAGCACGCGATGCAGGGCATATGCACATACGGCACTCATAATCATAAACCCCACAGCACTGGACATGGTCAATTCAACATGACCGGGATGCGCCATGGCATTCAGCGGTAATAGAGCACCCAGTAGTATCAGTTTTTTCATTAGCATCACCTCACACGGTTAGATATTGTTTGATCAAATCATCACTTAATTCATCGATCTGACCCGCAGCCACTTTGCGGCCACGATCCAGTATGGAAAAGTTATCGGCTATACGACGAACAATGGGGAGTTTTTGCTCGACCAGTAAAACCGTCAGGCCGATTTCACTGCTCAGTTTTTTGATGATGTCACCAATCTCCTGCACGATATTGGGCTGAATACCTTCGGTTGGCTCATCCAGTATCAGCAGGGAAGGATCAATCACCAGTGCGCGACCTATCGCCAGTTGTTGTTGCTGACCGCCCGATAGATCACCACCACGACGGCTCAGCATATCCTTTAACACCGGAAACAGCTCATAGATAAAGTCAGGGATGTTCTTTGATTTATCCTTACGCGCGCCCAGACCGATCTGCAGGTTTTCTTTGACTGTCAGCAGGGGAAAGATCTGCCGCCCCTGAGGTACATAACCTATGCCCATCGATGCACGTCTTTCAGCATTTGCCTTGATTAAATCATGACCATCAAAACTCATATTGCCCGAACGAATCGCCTGTAGCCCCATAATACAATTGAGCAGTGTCGTTTTACCCACGCCATTACGACCCATCAGGCAGTTGCATTTACCCTTTTCGAGTTCCATATCTATATCCCACAGGGTATGGCTCTCTGAGTAGTATTGATTGAGCTTTTCTATCTTTAACATATTCATTACTCCCCGAGATAAACTTCGACCACTTCCCTGTTGGACTGCACCTGTTCCATAGTGCCTTCGGCAAGCACACTACCCTGATGCAGCACCGTGACATCGCTGGCTATAGAACGCACAAAATCCATATCATGCTCCACCACAACCACCGAATGCTTACCCGTCAGGCTATGTAATAGCTCAGCAGTTTTATCCATTTCCTGATGCGTCATACCTGCTACTGGTTCATCTACCAGCAATAGCCGAGGCTGCTGCATTACCAGCATAGCAATCTCCAGCCACTGTTTCTGTCCATGAGACAATAAGGTAGCGGAGTGGTTTTTTAAATCGATCAAACCTGCCTGCAGCAGAATTTCATCAATGCGGTCTATCTCTTCTGCCCCCAGTTTAGCAATCAGTGTTGGCCAGACACGCTTATTAGCAGCCATCGCCAGTTCAAGGTTTTCGAAAACGGTATGATGTTCAAATACGGTTGGTTTCTGGAATTTACGGCCTATACCAATCTGAGCGATCTCCGGTTCTGAGAATTTCAGCAGATCGATATTCTGACCGAAAAACACCGACCCCTTATCGGGTGTAGTTTTACCGGTAATGATATCCATTAATGTCGTCTTGCCTGCACCGTTTGGACCGATGATGCAACGTAACTCGCCTTCCCTGATATAAAGATTTAAATCATTGATCGCCTTGAACCCATCAAAGCTTACCGACAGATCTTCCACATAGAGGATCATACCCTTTGAGGTGTCCGGTGTAATCTCGTCGGCACGAATCATAAAGTTAAAAACCTGATCTCGCCGTGCGAACTCTCTTAAAGACTGTAGACTATTCATTTCGCAGCCTCCCTGGATAATTCGGCTGCTGGAGGATCACTGATCGAATCAGATTTCTTTTTTCGTTTGAACAAACCTATGATGCCATCCGGTGCAAATATGGTGACCAGAATAAACAAACCACCCAACGCAAATAACCATATCTCAGGAAAGGCACCGGTAAAATAGGTCTTGGCATAATTCACTACAAAGGCACCTAGCACTGCACCAAACAATGTAGCTCTTCCGCCTACAGCTACCCAGATAACAATCTCGATGGAGTTAATCGGTGAGAATTCTGATGGATTAATAATGCCCACCTGAGGCACGTAAAGTGCACCGGCGATACCCGCCAGCACGGCTGAAAAAGTAAATACAAAGAGCTTGAACAAATCCACTCGATAGCCCATAAATCGTACACGATTTTCACTATCGCGAATGGCTATACTTACCCGCCCCAGTTTTGAATTTACAATATATCGACAGGCCAGATACCCCAGTGCCAGTGCCAGGCCTGAGCTTAAAAACAATACCATGCGTACATTATCGGACTGTAATGAAAAGCCCAGAATATCCTTAAAATCAGTTAACCCATTATTACCGCCAAATCCCATCTCGTTACGGAAGAAGGCCAGCATTAAGGCATAGGTTAGCGCCTGGGTAATGATAGACAGATAAACCCCGGTGACGCGTGATTTGAATGCGAACCAGCCAAACACGAATGCCATCAGGCCTGGTACCAGCAATACCAGTATCATGGCAAACCAGAACTGATCAAAACCGAGCCAGAACCAGGGTAACTCCTTCCAGTTCAGAAATACCATAAAATCGGGTAAGACTGGATTTCCATACACGCCCCGATCACCAATCTGACGCATCAGGTACATACCCATTGCATAGCCACCTAATGCAAAAAAAGCACCATGCCCCAGACTCAGTATGCCCAGATAGCCCCACACCAGATCAACAGCAATCGCCAGTAAAGCATAGGTCAGATACTTACCCAGTAGTGTTACCGTATAGGTCGGCACATGAAACATATTGTCGGCTGACAATAACTGGTTAGCGATCAATACGTAGACACTAGCAACCAATAGCAGGGTCAGAAAAACCTTGCCGCCAAAATCATTTTCTAACAGTTTTCTAATCATTATTCTGCCGCCCTGCCTTTCTGTGGAAACAGGCCGCGCGGTCGTTTCTGGATAAACAGGATGATAAAGATCAACACCAGTATCTTGGCCAGTACCGCACC